>JAWLGJ010000051.1:0-19168 GCA_041685145.1 Magnetospirillaceae bacterium
CTTGGCAACGAGGCACCCCTGCTCGCGCTGCTTCAGCGCCTGGCACAGCTTGGCGGCGGCCGCCTCCTGCAGCGGCCCGGCGCGCAGGCGATAGAAGATGCCCTTGTCGCCGAGATCGGCGCGGATGATGTGCGGCTTGAGGCCGCCGAGCAGGTCGGGGTGCGCCTCCTGCAGCCGCACCCAGGCCTGCTGCGCCTTCGCCTCGCTGCGCAGGGCGGCAAACTGGACCTGCACGCCCCCCGGCGGCTGCGGCGCGGCGGCCGGGGCCGGGGCCGACGCCGGCGGCGGCGCCGGCTTCGGCGCCGGCGGCGGCGGCGGCGGCGAATCCGTGGCGGGCGGCGCGGCAGGCGCCGGAGGGGCGCTTTCGGCACGCTCCGCCAGCGTGGTCGGCGGCGCCGGCTCGGCGTCCGCCGGCAGATCGGGCAGTTCGCCGCGCGTTACCGCGGGCGCGGCGGGCGTGGCCGTGGGCGGCGGCGACCGCGACGGCTCGGCCGGGGGCGCCAGCGGTTCCTCGGGCGGCGGCAACACCCGCTCCTCCCTGACGGCCGCCTCGCCGGCGACGCGGTCATAGACGCTGACGTCCTGATGCGGAATTTCCATGCCGCCGGGATCGGCGGGGCGCTCCTTCACCGGCCCCTCCTCGGCGACGATGATCGGCACCGGCTGTTCGACGCTGCCGCCCGAGACGATGTACCATCCGGTGACCGCCGTGGCGCCAACGGCCGTCAGGCCCAGCAGCAGGGTCAGGGCCAGGCGCATCCGCGTCCCCAGCCAGTCGCCCCCCTCGCCGCCGCCCGGCGCGGCCTTTTCAGGGATGATGTCCAGAAGGTCGTGCTCGTCCTCGTCCCGTGGCGCGCGGGCCATCACCGCATCTCCTCGACCGGCTCGACGCCGAAGACCGCCAGGCCGCTGGCCACCACCAGCGCCAGCCCCCGCACCAGCGCCAGCCGCGCCAGCGACAGGTCGCGGTCCTCCGCGATCAGGAATCGCAGGTTAGCCTCATCCTTGCCCTTGTTCCACAAGCCGTGGAAGGCGCCGGCGAGGTCGTAGAGGTAATAGGCGACGCGGTGCGGCTCATGGGCCTCGGCGGCGCTCTCGATCAGGCGCGGCCAGGCGGCGATGGCCTTCATCAGGTTCAATTCCGCCTCGTCGGACAGCCGCGCCAGCGGCGCCGCCGCCAGCGACCGGGGCGACAGATCGGCGTCGGGGAACATTTCGGCGGCGTGGCGCAGCACAGAATGGGCGCGGGCGTGGGCGTATTGCACATAGAACACCGGGTTGTCGCGCGACTGCTCCAGCACCTTCTCCAGGTCGAAATCCAGGTGGGCGTCGTTCTTGCGCGTCAGCATGATGAAGCGCACGACATCCTTGCCGACCTCGTCGACCACCTCGCGCAGGGTGACGAAGGTGCCGGCGCGCTTGGACATGCGCACCGGCTCGCCGCCCTTCATCAGATTGACCATCTGGCAAAGTTTGACGTCCAGGCCGCCGCGCCCTTCGGTCACCGCCCGCACCGCCGCCTGCATCCGCTTGACATAGCCGCCGTGGTCGGCGCCCCAGACGTCGATCATGGTGCCGAAGCCGCGCCGGAACTTGTCGTAGTGATAGGCGACGTCGGTGGCGAAATAGGTCCAGGAGCCGTCGGACTTGCTCAGCGGCCGGTCGACGTCGTCGCCGAAATCGGTCGCCCGGAACAGCGTCTGCTCGCGCGGCTCCCAATCCTCGGGGCGCTTGCCCTTCGGCGGCTCCAGCACGCCGGTATAGATGAGGCCGCGTCCGTCCAGATAGTCCAGCACCGCCTCGACCTCGCCGCGCGCCACCAACTCGCGCTCGGAGGAGAAGACGTCATGACGCACGCCCAGCGCGGCGAGGTCGTCGCGGATGAGGTCCATCATCGCGGCGATGGCGAAGGCACGCACCTCCGGCAGCCATTGCTCCTCCGGCGCCCCCTGCCACTTGTCGCCCTCGCGCTCGGCCAGCGCGCGGCCGACGGGGACGAGGTATTCGCCGGGATAGAAGCCCTCGGGGATGGTGCCGATGTCCTCGCCCAGCGCCTCGCGGTAACGCAGATGCACCGAGCGCGCCAGCACGTCCACCTGCGCGCCGGCGTCGTTGACGTAGTATTCGCGGGTGACGTCGTAGCCCCCCTTTTCCAGCAGCGCCGCCAGGGCGTCGCCGACGACGGCGCCGCGCCCGTGGCCGACATGCATGGGCCCGGTGGGATTGGCCGAGACATACTCCACGTTCACCTTCTCGCCGGCGCCCCGGTCGGAGTCGCCCCAGGCGGTGCCGGCGCGCAGCGCGTCGGCCAGGCGCGCGCGCCAGAAGCCGTCGTCCAGGCGCAGATTGATGAAGCCCGGCCCCGCCACCTCGGCGGCCGCCACCGCCTCGACGCCGCGCAGTTCCTCGGCCAGCAGCGCCGCCAGGTCGCGCGGCTTCATCCCCGCCGGCTTGGCCAGCACCATCGCGGCGTTGGTGGCAATGTCGCCATGCGCGGGGTCGCGCGGCGGCTCGACGGCCAGATTGGCGGTGTCCAGCCCGGCCGGGACGTGCCCCGCCGCGGCCAGACGGGCGACGGCGGCGGCGACTTCGTCGCGGAAATGACGGAAAAAGTTCATGCTCGGTCCATGCCTGCGGATGGGTGGGCGGACATTACAACCATTGTCCGCGCGGCGACAACCGCCCGTCAGCCGCCCACCAGATCGGCCTGGCGCATGGCGAAGCGGTCCGTCATGCCGGCGACGTAGTCCAGCAGCGCCCGCACCCAGCCCTCGCGATCATAAGGAATACGGCCCGGGTCGGGCATACACTCGATCAGGCTGCGGGCCCGGCGCGACAGCCGCCCCCCGGCGCCGACGGCCTCGCGTTCGATCAGGGCGCGGCCGTAGTGGTCGAGCAGCGTCCAGATGGCGCGCCCGGCGATGATGTCGGTCTCGTAGCGCCGCTCGTGGTTGTAGATGCGCGACTGGCTGACCTCTTCGATGCGCCGCAGGCCGTCGCGCTGCGCCGAGAAGGCGATCAGGTCGTCGACATAGGCGCCCGCCATGATGGCGTCGTGATGGTCGAGGAAGGCGGCGGCGGCGTCGCTGACCAGCCGGTCGATGGCCCGCGCCCGCAGATAAATCAGTTTGCGGCCGGTGTCCTCGATGGGGGCGTATTCGGCCGCGATGGGCTCGGCCAGCGGCGCCAGCAGTTCCTCGGCCTCGTCGAATTTCAGCAGGTTCATCTTCACCGCGTCCTCGATGTCGACGATGCGGTAGCAGATGTCGTCGGCGGCCTCGACGAGATAGGCCAGGGGATGTCGGCACCATTCCAGGCCCGCGCGCACCGGGATCAAGCCCGCCTCGGCGGCCACCTCGGCAAAGAGCGCTTCCTCGCTGGCGAAGATGCCGTATTTGCCACGCGCGGCGCGCGGGTTGGCGTTGCCGGCCGCCAGGCGCCAGGGATACTTGGTGTAGGCGGCCAGGGTGGCGACGGTAAGCTGCAACCCGCCCTGCGCCCGCCAGCCCTGCAACCGCGCCAGCACGCGAAAGCCCTGGGCGTTGCCCTCGAAGCGGCTGGCCTCGGCGCGGGCCTCGGGCGGCAGGCTGGCGGCGATGTCGCGGCCCAGATCGCTGTGCCGGAACCATTCCGAGATGATGTCCTCGCCGGAATGGGCGAAGCAGGGCGTGCCCAGGTCGTGCGCCAGCGCCGCCGCCGCCGCCACCTGACCGAAGTCGAAGGGGGTGGCGTCGATGGCGGCCGCGCCCCCGCGCGCCAGAACCTCGCGCCCCACCCAGGCCCCCAGCGAGCGCGCCACCCGCGAGACCTCCAGCGAATGCGTCAGGCGCGAGCGCACATAGTCGGAACCGCCGATGCCGTAGACCTGCTGCTTGTCCTGCAGGCGCCGGAACGAGGTCGAGAAGGTGATGCGGTCGGCGTCAATCTCGAAGGGGCTGCGGTGGGGCAGACGCGGGTCGCCCGGCGGCTTGGCCAGCCGCTTGCGCGACAGCAGCCTGTTCCAATCCATCATGGCGGGCTCCGCGTTCTCGTGGCCGCTCAAGGGTACGGCGCCCGCCGTCCGGCGCAAGCCCCGAAATCGCCCCGGCGTCAGACGACGCCGGCGCCGCGCAGGCGGGCGATCTCCTCCGCCGGCAGGTTCAGAACCTCGGCCAGCACCGCCTCGCTGTGCTCGCCCAAGGTCGGCGGCGGCGTCGCGCTCATCGCCGGGACGCCGTCATAGCGAATGGGATTTGCCACCAGGTCCACCGATCCCGCCCGCGGATGCGGCAACGTCGTCCTCAAGCCGCGATGCCGCACCTGGGCGTCGTCGAACACCGCCGCCAGGTCGTTGATGGGGCCGCAGGGCACCCCCGCCTCCTCCAGCGCCGCCAGCCACCAGGACGAAGGGCGGGTCCGCACCAGATCCTCCAGCAGCGGCACCAGCCGGGCGCGGTTCTCCACCCGACCGCGATTGGTGGCATAGGCGGGATCGTCGGGGAGGTCGGCGCGGCCGGCGACGGCGCAAAAGCGGCGGAACTGGCCGTCGTTGCCCACCGCGATGATGATGTGGCCGTCGGCGGTGGCGAAGGCCTGATAGGGCACGATGTTGGGATGGGCGTTGCCGAGCCGCCCAGGCACCCGGCCCGAGGTGAGGTAGTTGAGCGCCTGATTCGCCAGCACCGCCACCTGGGTATCGAGCAGCGACAGGTCGATGTGGGAGCCGGCGCCGTCGCGCTGGCGCCGCGCCAGGGCGGCGAGCACGGCGTTGGCGGCGTAGAGCCCGGTGAAGATGTCGGTGATCGCCACCCCCACCTTCATCGGCCCGCCGCCCGGGGCGCCGTCGGGATGCCCGGTCAGGCTCATCAGCCCGCCCATCGCCTGAATGAGAAAATCGTAACCGGCGCGGTGGGCGTAGGGGCCGTCCTGCCCGAAGCCGGTGATGGAGCAGTAGACGATGTCGGGCTTCACCGCCTTCAACGACTCGTAGTCGAGGCCGTATTTCTTCAGCCCGCCGACCTTGAAGTTCTCCAGCACCACGTCCGAGCGCGCCGCCAGCGCCCGTATCAGCGCCTGGCCCTCGGGGTGGGCCATGTCGATGGTGACCGACTTCTTGCCGCGATTGGCGGCGAGGAAATAGGCCGATTCCTGCGTGTCCGCCAGATAGGGCGGGCCCCAGCCGCGGGTGTCGTCGCCGGCGCCGGGGCGTTCGACCTTGATGACCTCGGCGCCCAGGTCGGCGAGGAGCTGGCTGGCCCAGGGGCCAGCCAGCACCCGCGACAGGTCCAGCACCCGCACATGCTCCAGCGGGGCCGCCATCGCCTCAGCCCGAGAAGGCCTGTATGCCGGTCTGGGCGCGGCCGAGGATGAGGGCGTGCACGTCGTGGGTGCCCTCATAGGTGTTGACCGTCTCAAGATTGACCATGTGGCGGATGACGTGGAACTCGTCGGCGATGCCGTTGCCGCCGTGCATGTCCCGCGCCACGCGGGCGATGTCCAGGGCCTTGCCGCAGTTGTTGCGCTTCATCAGGCTGATCGCCTCCGGCGCGGCCCGGCCCTCGTCCATCAGCCGGCCCAGGCGCAGGGCGGCGTGCAGGCCCAGGGTAATCTCGGTCTGCATGTCGGCCAGCTTCTTCTGCACAAGCTGGGTGGCGGCCAGCGGGCGGCCGAACTGCTTGCGGTCCAGGGTATACTGGCGGGCGGCGTGCCAGCAGGCCTCGGCGGCGCCCATCGTGCCCCAGGCGATGCCGTAGCGCGCCTTGTTGAGGCAGCCGAACGGCCCCTTCAGACCCTCGGCGCCGGGCAGCAGGTTCTCCTCGGGGACGAAGACCTCGTCCATGACGATCTCGCCGGTGATCGAGGCGCGCAGGCTCATCTTACCCTCGATCTTGGGGAAGGACAGGCCCTTGGCGCCCTTCT
Organism: Magnetospirillaceae bacterium; assembly: GCA_041685145.1. Classification (GTDB taxonomy): domain Bacteria; phylum Pseudomonadota; class Alphaproteobacteria; order Rhodospirillales; family Magnetospirillaceae; genus JAWLGJ01. The sequence continues at coordinate 5,899 of JAWLGJ010000051.1, forward strand.
CCAGCACGAAGCCCTTGATCTTGCCGTCATGGGCGTCGGACTTCGCCCACACCACGGCGATGTCGGCGATGGGGCTGTTGGTGATCCACATCTTCTGCCCGGTCAGCACATAGCCGCCGTCGACCTTGTTGGCGCGGGTCTTCATCGAGGCCGGGTCGGAGCCGGCGTCGGGCTCGGTGAGGCCGAAGCAGCCGACCAGTTCGCCGGTGGCCAGCCGGGGCAGCCAGGTCTTCTTCTGCTCGTCGGTGCCGTAGGCGTAGATGGGGTGCATGATCAGGCTGGACTGCACGCTCATCGCCGAACGATAGCCGGAATCGACCCGCTCGACCTCGCGGGCGATCAGGCCATAGGCGACGTGATTGACGCCGGGGCCGCCGAATTCCTCCGGGATGGTGGGGCCCAGCAGGCCCAACTCGCCCATCTCGGTCATGATCTCGCGGTCGAACCGCTCCTCGCGATTCGCCGTCAGCACCCGCGGTTGCAGCTTGTCCTGGGCATAGCCGCGCGCGGTGTCGCGGATAAGCCGCTCGTCCTCGCTCAACGCCTCGTCGAGCAGCAGGGGATCTTCCCACTGAAACACTGTCCGCCTCCCTTCTTGGCTTGGTGGCGCGATTGTGGCGCCGCAGCATGGCGAATGCCAAAACAGTTTGGCGTTCGCGGCGATATCAATATCCTATCACCCCCTACATGGCGACAAGGAAACCGGCTCATGGACATGCGGCGGCTGCGCTATTTCCTGGCGGTGGCGGAGGAAGGTTCCTTTCGGCGCGCCGCGGAGCGCCTGAACGTCGCCCAGCCCGCCCTGAGCCACCAGGTGCGGGCGCTGGAGGACGAGTTGGGGGTGGTGTTGCTGCTGCGCACCTCGCGCGGGGTCGCCGTCACCGACCACGGCGAGCGGCTGTGCCGCCACGCCCGCCACTGGCTGGCCGAGATGGAGGCGGTCGGCGAGGCCCTGCGCGGCGCCGAGGCCGAACCGGCCGGGCCGGTGACCGTGGGCATTCCCACCTCGCTGGGCATGGCGTTGTCGGTGCCCCTGGCGCTGGCGGTGCGGCGGCGCCTGCCGCGGGTGCGGCTGCGGGTGGTCGAGGGGCTCTCGGGCCATACCCTGGAGTGGCTGCGCGCCGGCACCGTCGACATGGCCCTGGTCTTCAACGCCGAGGGGGTGCCCGCCCTGTCGCTGCGCCCGGTGGCCAGCGAGAGCCTGCATCTGGTGGCGCCGACGGGGGATTCGGTGCTGGGCGGCGGCAGCGGGACGATTCCGTTCGCGACGGCGGCGGCCCTGCCGTTGATCCTGCCCGGCCGCCCACACGGCCTGCGCGAGGAGATGGAGGCGGTGGCGGCGCGCGAGCGCCGGCCCTTGAACATCGCCCTGGAGATGGATGCGCTGGAACACATCAAGGCGCTGGTGCGGCGCGGCGCCGGCTACACGGTGCTGTCGCGACGGGTGGCGGCACCCGAGATCGAGGCCGGCGCCCTGGCGGCACTGCCCATCGCCCCCGAGATCCGCCGCGCCGTCGGCCTCGCCCACGCCGCCGACCGACCGCTTTCGGCGGCGGCGCGGCGGGTGCAGCATCTGTTGTCGGGCCTGCTCGACGAGATGACCGACGCCGGCCGCTGGCGCGAGCCGTCCTGGTCGGCGGCCTAACCGGCGGCCTCGCTCAGCCGCACGGGGCGGTAGCGCCGGCCCCACGCGCCGGGGCGGGGCTCGAAGACGCCCGCGCACGAAGCGCCGCAGCGGCGGCAATGCCCCCCGGCATCCAGCTTCCAGGCGCCCAACGCATAGCCGTCGCGCTCGATCAGCAGTGCGCCGCATTGGTGGCACCAGGTGCTGGCGCCCTCGGGATCGCGGACATTGCCGGTGTAGACATGGCGGAGGCCATTGCCGCGCGCGATGGCCCGCGCCCGGCGCAGGCTGGCGGCCGGGGTCGCCGGCGTCTCGACCATTCTCCAGTCGGGATGGAAGGCGGTGAAATGCAGCGGCACATCCAGGCCCAGTTCGCCCGCCACCCACCGCGACATGGCGTCGATCTCGGCCTCCGAATCGTTCTCCCCCGGAATCAGCAAGGTGGTGATCTCGACCCAGACCGCCGTTTCGCGCCTGAGGTATTTCAGCGTCTCCAGCACCGGTTCCAGATGGCCGCTGCACAGACGGCGGTAGAAGTCCTCGCTGAAGGCCTTCAGGTCGACATTGGCGGCGTCCATATGGGCGAAGAAGTCTTCGCGCGCGCCGGGGGCGACGTAACCGGCGGTGACCGCCACCGTCTTGATGCCACGCGCGCGGCAGGCCCTGGCGACGTCGACGGCGTATTCAAGGAAGATCACCGGATCGTTGTAGGTGAAGGCGACGGCGCGGGCGCCCAGGCGCTCGGCGGCACGGGCTATGGTCTCGGGGCTGGCGGCGTCGTTGAGCCGATCGACCTCGCGCGCCTTGCTGATTTCCCAGTTCTGGCAGAAGCGGCAGGCGAGGTTGCAGCCGGCGGTGCCGAAGGACAGCACCGGCGTGCCGGGCAGGAAGTGGTTGAGCGGCTTTTTCTCGATGGGGTCGATGCAGAAGCCCGAGGACCGGCCATAGGTGGTCAGCACCATCGCCCCGCCCTCGCGGGCCCGCACGAAGCACAGCCCCCGCTGGCCATCGTGCAGCTTGCAAAAGCGCGGACAGACGTCGCATTGCAGCCGGCCGTCTTCCAGCGCGTGCCAATGCCGCGCCGGAACCGCGACGGGGAATTCCATTTCGGCCATATCTACCATAGATAATGGTATAGGCAGCCCTGGCGGCCGGGCGCAAGGGCGCGCCCGAGGGAAGGAAGGCAACAAGATGGCGGTGCGGCAGCCGGCGGTGGCCGGCATCTTCTATCCCCAGCAGCCGGCGCGGCTGCGGGCGGCGGTCGACGACCTGCTGGCGACGGCGGCGGCGACGGCGCACGGGCCGGTGCCGAAGGCGATCGTAGCCCCGCACGCCGGCTATCCCTATTCCGGGGCGGTCGCGGCCAGCGCCTATGCGCGGCTGGCGCCGGCGCGGGGGCGGCTGCGGCGGGTGGTGCTGATCGGTCCGTCGCACCGGGTGCCCTTCCGGGGCATCGCCGCCACCGATGTCGATGCGCTCGCCACCCCCCTGGGCAATCTGCCCGTGGACCGGGCGGCGGTGGCGCGGGCGCGGCGCCTGCCCGGCGTCGGCCTGCTGGAGGCGGCGCATGTCGACGAACACGGCCTGGAGGTGCATTTGCCCTTCCTGCAGCGAGCGGTGGGCGAGGTCGTCGTCGTGCCGCTGGTGGTCGGCGACGCCGACGCCGGCACGGTGGCCGCGGTGCTGGACGAACTGTGGGGCGGGCCTGAAACCGCCATCGTCATCAGTTCCGATCTCAGCCATTTCCTGGACTATGACCGCGCCCGCCAACTCGACGCCGCCACCGCGCGGGCCATCGAGAGGCTGGAGCCGGACCGCATCGCCCCCGACCAGGCCTGCGGCGGGATGCCGCTGCGCGGCCTGCTGACGCTGGCGGCGCGGCGCGGCCTGCGGGTGCAGCGCCTGGACCTGCGCAACTCCGGCGACACCGCCGGGCGGCGCGACTCGGTGGTCGGCTACGGCGCCTGGGCGTTCTTCGAGACCGAGGACGCCGTCAACGCCACCGAGGACGAGGCGGCGGCGATTCGCGCCCACGACGACGCCATCCGGCGCCTGGCCCGCGAATCGATCCGGGGCGGGCTCGGCGGCGATGCGGCGGGGATGCCGCCCGCCCACCGCCTGCCGCCGCCGCTGTCCCACCCCGGCGCCAGCTTCGTGACCCTGAAGACCGACGGCGAATTGCGCGGCTGCATCGGCAGCCCGCGGGCGGTGCGCCCGTTGGCGGCGGACATCGCCGACAACGCCTTCCGAGCCGCCTTCCGTGACCCGCGCTTTCCGCCACTGGCGGCGTGGGAGGCCCCGGCGACAACCTTCTCCGTCGCCGTTCTCACCCCGCCCCGCCCCGTCGCCGCCGCCGACGAGGAGGAACTGCTGCGGGCGCTGCGGCCGGGGGTGGATGGTCTGATCATCGCCGGCGGCGCAAACCGGGCGCTGTTCCTCCCGGCGGTGTGGAACACCCTCCCCGACCCCGACCGGTTCCTGGCGCATCTGAAGCTGAAGGCGGGCCTTGACCCCCGCGTTCCCGCGACAGGATTGCGCGCGGAACGCTTCGAAAGCATCGACATCGACGGCGGGCGCCTCATGGAGGCCGAGGAAGCCGTCTGAACGCAGGCGCGGCGCTAGATCAGCCCCAGGCGGCGCAGTTCGGCGGCCATTTCCGGCGGCGGCTCGTCGTCGGCGCCGGCCCATTCGCGGCGGTCGGGCGGAGCGTCGGCGGCGGCCAGGTATCGCCAGCCCTGGAAGGCTCGCTGCGGGCGCCGCTCGACCTCGACCAGATCGGCGTCGAGCAGCAGGCGGCAGCGGCGCCGGCCCTCCGCGTCAAGCTCGGCGCGAATGTCCAGAAGCCGCTGGCGCGCGGAGACCAGACCGCGCAACACCCAATAGATCGACCCGCCGTCCAGCAGCGCCGCCGCCCGCGCCGGCACCATGCGCGTGAGGTGGAAAACCTCGCCATGCTCCTGGCGGCGGCGCGTCTGGATGCGCCGCAGATGCGCGACGTCCTCGACACCGACCGCCAGTTTGATGAGATGCAGGGTCATCGCCGTCCGTTCACGCCTCGAAGGCAACCGTCTCGCCGTGTTCGGGCACGTCGACGCGCCAGTCAAGCTCGTTCTCGATGCGGAAGCGCAGCGTGTCCGCCGCCTCGGGCTCGCCGTGGGTGACGAAGGTCCGCGCGGGCGGCGCCGCGAAGTGGCCCAGCCACGCCATGATCTCGTCGGCGTCGGCATGGGCGGAAAGCATGTCGAGGCGCGCCACCTCGGCGCGAATGGGCACCCAGCCGCCGTGAATCTTCACACGCTCGGCGCCCTCGGCGATGCTCGCCCCGCGCGTGCCGCCGGCCTGGAAGCCCGAGATGACGATCGTGTTGCGCGGGTCGGGCGCGAAGCTCTTGAGGTGATGCAGCACCCGGCCGCCGGTGGCCATGCCGCTGGCCGACAGCAGGATCTTGGGCATGGTGTTGCCGCTCAGCGCCGCCGACTCCTCGGCGTCCCGGACATAGCGCACCATGCCATCGATGGCGCGGCAATCGGCGGCGCTGAGCCGGTGGTCGGCGACGTGGTTGCAGAAGATGGTGCTGGCCTCGATGGCCATCGGGCTGTCGAGCAGCACCGGCATCGCCGGAATGCGGCCCGCCCGGCGCAGGCGCCACAGGTGATAGAGCAGCGACTGCGTGCGCCCGACCGCGAAGGCGGGGATGAGAACGGTGCCGCCCCGCGCCGCCGTGCGCGTCACGACGTCGGCCAGCGCCTCCTCGGGGTCGCCGGCGACGTGGCGGCGGTTGCCGTAGGTGGACTCCACCACCAGGACGTCGGCCTCGCGCACCGGCGCCGGATCATGCATGGTGGCGCTGTTCGCGCGCCCCAGATCGCCACTGAACACCAGCCGCAGCCCACCCAGCCGCAACTCGACGATGGCCGCGCCCAGGATGTGCCCGGCGCGGCGGAAGCGCACCCGCCCGCCGCCCGGCAGCGGCCGCTCGTCGTCGAAAGGCTGCGGCCGAAAGCTCGCCAGGCAGCGTTCGGCGTCGGCGCGGGTATAAAGCGGCAGCGCCGGATGATGCTTGGAGAAGCCGTGGCGGTTGGCGAACTCGGCGTCCTTTTCCTGCAGGAAGCCGCTGTCGGGCAGCAGCACGCCGCACAGGTCGCGGGTGGATTCGGTGCACAGCACCGGCCCCGAAAAACCGTTGCGCACCAACAGCGGAATATAGCCGGAATGATCGATATGGGCGTGGGTCAGCACCACCGCGTCGATGCCGGCGGGGTCCACCGGCAGCGGCGCCCAATTGCGCCGGCGCAGTTGCTTGAAACCCTGGAACAGGCCGCAATCGACCATGATGCGGGCGCCGTCCGTCTCCAGCAGGTATTTCGAGCCGGTGACGGTGCCGGCGGCGCCGAGGAAGGATAGACGCACGGAAAGCCCCCCAAGGATGGCGAAGGCCGCCAGTCTAGAGGCTTGGCGGGCGCGCGGGAAGGCACCTGTGGCGGCGACGCCGCAGCGCCGCCGCCCGGTGTCGCTTCACGCCGCCGCCGGGGTGGCGCTCGCCGCTTCCCGCGCCGCGGCGAGGTTCTCCAACAGCACCTGGACCATGCCCGTGGCGGGCGGCAGGTGGGCGCCGAGCACGGCATCCGGCGCCAACGCCCGCACCTGCTCCAGACGGCGGCGGAAGGCGCCGGCGCTGACCATCCCCAGCCAGGGCGCGTCGATCTGCGCCCAGGTCACCTGCCCTTCCCGCAGTGCCTGGGGCGACAGCGCCGCCGCGTTCGACTCCGGCTGGGCGGTCACGGCACCGAAGCTGTCGGCGCTGAACAGGGCGCCGGTGCGGGTATCGAAAACGGCCGTGGTCTCGGGGGCGTCGAAGACCGGGGGCGCCACGCAGGTCAAGGCGCGGTCGCCGGCATCCAGGCTTTCGCCCGGCTCCACAAGCTCCGCCCCGTCGACGGGCAGTCCGGCCAGCATCATCTTGCCCATGCCGAGGAACGTCGTCACCACCCGCGCCCGTGGCGCCGCCGCCAGAACCGGCGCCAGGTTGCCGATGTGGTCGAAATCGGCGTGGGTCAGCCAGATCCAGCGTAGATCGGCCGGGTCGATGACGGACGCCAGCGCGGCCAGAAAGTCGTCACGCAGCGCCGCCAGGCCGGTGTCGATCAGCACCGGTTGCGCGGCCCGCAGCACGAAGGCATTGACCGGCAGCACCCCCAGCCCCGGCACGGGCAGGACGGAGGGAAGAATATCGACGTCGCGAGCCACGGCGTGCGGCTCCAACATGGTCGGGGACATGACGGCCTCCTTTCATCGTTTTCGATAAACATCCGTGTTCACTGTGGGCGCGACGCTACGCGCGGCGCGGCGGACTTGTCAACGGCAAAATAAACAGTTATGTTTATCGAAATGGAGACGCGCACCTACACCCTTCGGCGCCGCGCCGAGCGCCAGCAGCACACGCGGGAGCGAATCGTCGCCGCGACGATGGCGCTGCACGAGGAACTGGGCCCCCGCAAGGCCACCATCAGCGCCATCGCCGAACGCGCCGGCGTTCAGCGGCTGACGGTCTACCGTCATTTCCCCGACGAGACGGCCCTGTTCCAGGCCTGCACGACCCGCTGGCTGGAACTGAACCCGCCGCCGCAACCAGAGGCCTGGCAGCACGAGGCCGACGCCTGGCCCCGCCTGCACACGGCCCTCCTGGCCTTTTACCGCTATTACCGCGGCACCGAGCGGATGTGGGCCGTCAGCCACCGTGATGCCGAAGACGTGCCGGCCCTCCAGGCGCCGATGACGCGGTTCGAGGCCCATCTCGACGAGGTGCGCGACGGCCTGCTGGCCGGGCTGCCGCTGGCCGCCCCCGACCCCCGCATCGCGGCGACGCTGGGCCACGCCCTGCGCTTCGGCACCTGGCAGTCACTGGACCGCCAGGGCCTGGAAGACGCGGGCATGGCCGAACTGGTGCTGCGCTGGCTGCGCTGTCTCGCCAGCGACTCCGAAGGCCGGTAGAGAGGTCAGTCCGCCAACGCCAGGGCCGGGGCGTCGCCCCAGACCTCGGCCAGGCGGGCGTCGCGGCCGCAGAGATAGCGATAGACTTTATAGCGCAGCGGGTTGGTCTGGTAGTAATCCTGGTGGTAGTCCTCGGCCGCCCAGAAACGCTCGGCCGGCAGGATTTCGGTTACCACCGGCGCATCCAGCATTTCCGTTACCCGCCGCTTCGACTCCTCGGCCAGGCGGCGCTGGTCGGCGTCGCGCCAGAATATGGCGGCGCGGTATTGATCGCCTCGGTCGCAGAACTGCCCGCCGGCGTCGTGCGGGTCGACATTGGGCCAGTAAACCTCCAGCAGCTCGGCATAGCCGACGCGGCGGGGATCGTAGACCACCCGCACCGCCTCGTAATGGCCGGTGCCGCCGCCGGAGACCTGCTCATAGCTGGGGTCCGGCACCGACCCACCGGTATAACCCGAGGTCGTCGACACCACCCCGTCGAGGGCGTCGAAGGGCGGCTCCATGCACCAGAAGCAGCCGCCGGCAAAGATGGCCTCGGCCATGCCTTCCTCGGCGGCATGGGCGGCCCCGGCCGACAGCGTGGCGGCGGTGAAAATGGCCGTCAGCAAACGTCGCATCGCGCACTGTCCCACTGTGGCTACCGCTTGGAGATGGCGACGGACGCGGGCAACGAGAATGCACATTTGCGTGAGGAGAGCGCGGATACGGCGCTAGCGCGCCTCCACCGACCAGCCGTCGGGGCCGTCGCCGAGGCGAAAGACCACGCTCTCGGCCTCCCACAGGGACTTGTCGTCGATGTAGGACAGCACCGCGTGATACATCATCACCGTGCGCAGGACCGGATTGCCGGTGGCGCGGATGTCGGGAAGGAGTTCCTCGATGGGGCGCGGCGGAATCTGCGCCAGGGCGTCATAGACGGTGACGTCGGCGTCATCGCCGCCCACGGTGACGAATTCGTCGACGTCCTCGGCCACAAGATGAATCATCATGAAATCTGCCTCGCTGTCTATTGGGGCGGACCGAACCCGCCGCCGCCCGGGGTCTCGATGATCAGAACGTCGCCGTCGGCGACCTCGACGGTGGCGGTGCCGGGCAGATTCTCGGTGCCGCCCTCGGCACGTTCGATGGCGTTGCGGCCCACCGCCCCCGGCGCCCCGCCCTCGGCGCCATAGGGCGGCACCCGCCGATGCCCCGAGAGGACGGCGGCGGTCATCGGCTCCAGGAAGCGGATGCGCCGCACCACACCGTCGCCGCCCCGGTAGCGCCCGGCGCCGCCCGAGCCGCGCCGGACGGCGAAGGACTCCACCCGCACCGGGTAACGCCATTCCAGCACCTCGGGATCGGTGAGGCGGCTGTTGGTCATATGGGTGTGCACGGCGCTGGCGCCGTCGAAGCCGGGCCCGGCGCCGGCGCCGCCGCAGATGGTCTCGTAATACTGGTGGCGCTGGTTGCCGAAGGTGACGTTGTTCATGGTCCCCTGCGCCGCCGCCAGCGCCCCCAGGGCGCCGTAGAGCGTGTCCACCACCGCCTGCGAGGTCTCGACATTACCGGCCACCACGGCGGCGGGGTGGCGCGGATTGAGCATACAGCCCTCGGGCACGATCAGCCGCAGCGGCTTCAGGCAGCCTTCATTGAGGGGGATTTCGTCCTCGACCAGGGTGCGGAAGACATACAGCACCGCCGCCGTGGTCACCGCCTTGGGGGCGTTGAAATTGCCGGGATGCTGCCCCGAGGTGCCGGTGAAGTCGACGACCGCCTCGCGGCGGGCGCGATCGACGTCGATGCGCACGGCGATGACGCCGCCGTCGTCCATCTCATAGCGGAACGCCCCCGGCTTCAGCTTGTCGATGACGGCGCGCACGGCGCCCTCGGCGTTGTCCTGGACGTGGCCCATATAGGCGCGGACCACATCAAGGCCGAAATGCTCGACCATGCGGGCCAGTTCCCGCGCCCCCTTGGCGTTGGCGGCCACCTGCGCCTTCAAGTCGGCGATGTTCTGGCGCAGGTTGCGCACCGGCCAGGGGCCCGACAACAGCGCGCGGGCGATCTCGTCCTCCAGAAACCGCCCGCCGGCGACAAGCTGAACGTCGTCCAGCAGCACGCCCTCCTCCTCGATGCGGCGGCTGTGGGGCGGCATCGAGCCGGGGGTGCACCCGCCGATGTCGGCGTGATGCCCGCGCGAGGCGACATAAAACAGCGGCGCGGCCGCCTCGCCGCCGAAAACCGGCGTGATGACGGTGACGTCGGGAAGATGGGTGCCGCCGTTGTAGGGCGCGTTGAGCACGAAGACATCGCCGGGAGCCATGCGGCCTTGGCGCGAGGCGATGACGGTACGCACGCTTTCGGACATCGAGCCCAGATGCACCGGGATGTGCGGCGCGTTCGCGATGAGGCTGCCCTTGGCGTCGAAGAGGGCGCAGGAGAAATCCAGCCGCTCCTTGATGTTCACCGAATAGGCGGTGTTCTGCAGCACCGCCCCCATCTGCTCGGCGATGGACATGAACAGGTTGTTGAAGACTTCCAGCATCACCGGGTCGGCCCGGGTGCCCACCACCTCGCGCCTCGGACGCGGCGCCACGCGCTCCAGCACCAGATGGCCGCGGCGGGTGAGCGTGCCGCGCCAGCCGGGCTCGACGACGGTGGTGGCGTTGGTCTCCACCAGAATGGCCGGGCCGTCGACGGAGTCGTCGGGCCGCAGGCGGGCGCGGTCGAACACCGGCGCCTCGTGCCACGCGCCGGCGGTGTGCAGGCGCACCCGGTCCAGGGCCTTCGGCGGCGGCGCTCCGGGGTCGGGCTCGATCGGCGGGTCTTCGGCGCGCTGCACATGCCCAACCGCCTCCACGGACACCGCCTCGACGACGTGGCCGCGCTCGGGCATGACGAAGCCGAACTGCTGGCGATGCTGTTCGGCGAAATCGGCCACCATGTCTTCCGGCGGCGCCAGTCCGACCACCAGCGCGCTGTCCGTGCCCTCATAGCGCACATGCGCCCGGCGCCGCACCTCGACCTGCTCCGGCGGCACCCCCTGGGCGTCCAACTCGGCGCGGGCCTCGGCCTCCAGCGCCGCCGCCAGGCGGTCGGCCTCGGCGACGGCATCGGGGCCCAAGAGCGCCTCCACCGCCTGCTCGCGCATGGCGCGGATGTCGGCCAGCCCCATGCCATAGGCCGACAGCACCCCGGCATGGGGATGGATGAAGACCGTGTTCATGCCCAGCGCGTCGGCGACCAGGCAGGCGTGCTGCCCGCCGGCACCGCCGAAGCAGACCAGGCAATAGCGGGTGACGTCGTGGCCGCGCTGCACCGAAATGGTCTTGATGGCGTTGGCCATGTTCTCGACGGCGATGCGCAGGAAACCCTCGGCGATCTCCTCGGGGCTTTTCCGCTCGCCGGTGGCGGCGTTGATGCGCTCCGCCATCGCCACGAAGGCCCGCCGCACCGCCGCCTCGTCCAGCGGCTGATCCGCCCGTGGCCCGAACACATGCGGGAAGAAGCGCGGCTGCACCTTGCCCAGCATGATGTTGCAGTCGGTCACCGTCGGCGGTCCGCCGCGGCGATAGGCCACCGGGCCGGGGTCGGCGCCGGCCGAATCGGGCCCGACGCGCAGGCGCCGGCCGTCGAAATGCAGGATCGAGCCGCCCCCGGCGGCGACGGTGTGGATTTCCATCATCGGCGCCCGCAGGCGCACGCCGGCCACCTGGGTATCGAAGGTGCGTTCATAGGCGCCGTCGAAATGCGAGACGTCGGTCGAGGTGCCGCCCATGTCGAAGCCGATGAGGCGCCGGAAACCGCCCATGCGCGCCGTCTGCGCCATGCCGACGACGCCACCGGCGGGACCGGAGAGGATGGCGTCCTTGCCCTGGAACAGCCGCGCGTCGGTCAGGCCGCCGTTGGACTGCATGAACATCAGCCGCACGCCGCCCAGTTCGGCGGCGACGCGATCGACGTAGCGGCGCAGGATGGGCGACAGATAGGCGTCCACCACCGTCGTATCGCCGCGCGACACCAGTTTCATCAGCGGCGAGGTCCGGTGCGACACCGATACCTGCGCGAACCCCATCTCCCGCGCCAGTTCCGCCACCCGCCGCTCGTGGTCGGGATAGCGGTAGCCGTGCATGAACACCACCGCGGCGGCGCGGATGCCGGCCTCCAGCGCCGCCCGCAGGCCCCGCCGCGCCGCCTCCAGGTCCAGCGGCCGCACCACGGCCCCGTCGGCGCCCACGCGCTCCGGCACCTCCACCACGCGCTCATACAGCATCTCGGGCAGGACGATATGACGGTCGAACAGCCGGGGGCGGTTCTGGTAGCCGATGCGCAGGGCATCGCCGAAGCCGGCGGTGATCAGCAGTACCGTGGGCTCGCCCTTGCGCTCCAGCAGCGCGTTGGTCGCCACCGTCGTGCCCATCTTGACGGCCTCGACCGCCTCGGCGGGAATGGGGCCGCCATCGGCCGCCCCCACCAGTTCGCGGATGCCCTGCAACGCCGCGTCCTCGTACTGGCCGGGGTTCTCGGACAGCAGCTTGCGGGTGACGATGCGGCCGTCGGGACGGCGGGCGACGATGTCGGTGAAGGTTCCGCCGCGATCGATCCAGAACTGCCAGCGGCCGACGGCCATACAACCCTCTCCATGCCTGACCCCTACCGCGCCGACGATACAGGATACATTGGAAGGGGAACAGGAATGACCAGATGACAATCCTTGGGCCGTAACGCCCCGCCGCGCCCGACCTTGACGCATGGCGGGGGCGGCTGCATTCTGCCCCCCTCGCCAGCAAGGCCCGGCCCGACATGTTCCTGCTCATCGACAACTATGACAGCTTCACCTACAACCTCTGGCATTACTTCGGCGAGCTGGGCGCCGAGGTGGTGGTGCGGCGCAACGACGCCCTGAGCGCGGCCGAGGCCCTGGCCCTCGCCCCCGAGGGCATCATCCTCTCGCCGGGGCCCTGCGACCCCGACCGCGCCGGCATCTGCCTCGATCTGGTGCGCGCCGCCGCCGGCCGGGTGCCGATCCTGGGGGTGTGCCTGGGCCACCAGGCCATCGGCCAGGCCTTCGGGGGGCGCGTGGTGCGGGCGCCGGAGCCCATGCACGGCAAGGTCAGCGCCATCAGCCACCGCGGCACGGGGCTTTTCGCCGGCCTGCCCGTGCCGTTCCAGGCGACGCGCTATCATTCGCTGGTGGTGGCGCGCGAGGCGCTGCCGCACTGCCTGGAGGTCACCGCCGAGAGCGATGACGGCCTCATCATGGGCCTGCGGCACGCCACCCTGCCCGTGCACGGCGTGCAGTTCCACCCCGAGAGCATCGCCTCGGAGCACGGCCACCGCCTGCTGGGCAATTTCCTGACCATCTGCCGGGAGCGCGACGCCGCCGCATGAAGACGCTGAGCACCATGAAGGAACTGCTCGCCCATGTCGCCGAGGGCGAGTGCCTGGGTGAGGATCAGGCCGGCACGGCCTTCGAGATCATCATGAACGGCGACGCCACGCCGGCGCAGATCGGCGCCTTCCTGATGGCGCTGCGGGTGCGCGGCGAGACGGTGGAGGAGATCACCGGCGCCGCCCGCATCCTGCGCGCCAAGGCCGCCCCCATCGAGGCGCCGCCCGGCGCCGTCGACACCTGTGGCACCGGCGGCGATGCCTCGGGCACCTTCAACGTCT
>JAWLGJ010000052.1:0-18925 GCA_041685145.1 Magnetospirillaceae bacterium
AATTCCGTCTGCCATCTGTCCCCCCCCCCTCGAACGAACGTTACCGTTGGAGGAGGCACTGTAACGGAATAAGACCATTCGCAGTAGGGGAATACGCCGGGGGCCGCCCCTAAGGCGGCCCCCGCGTCGCGGCGATGTGCGGCTGGAGCGTGACCGCGTGTGAGCGGATCGCGCCCTAGAAACGCAATGCCTTGGCCTGCATCACCTGCGGCAGGGCCTGCACCTTGTCGAGCACCGCGTCCGAGATCGGCTGGTCCACCTGCACCAGCGCCACGGCGTCGCCGCCGGGGGTGGCGCGGCCAAGGTGGAAGGTGGCGATGTTCAGCCCCGCCTCGCCCAGCGCCAGGCCCAGCCCGCCGATGAATCCGGGCTTGTCCTGGTTGTTGACGTAAAGGACGTGGGGGCCGAGTTCGGCCTCGATGGGGATCTCGTTGACCTCGACGATGCGCGGCTTGTCGCCGCCGAACAGGGTGCCGGCAACGCAGCGCCCGCGCCGCTCGGTGGTGACGCGCAGACGAACCAGCGTGTGGTAGTCGCTCGATTCGACGTTCTTGGTCTCGGAGACATGGATGTCGCGCTCGCGGGCGATCACCGGCGCGTTGACCATGTTGACGCTTTCCATCAGCGGCTTGAGCAGGCCCGAGAGGATCACCTGCGTCAGCGGCTTGGTGTTCAGTTCGGCGACGTCGCCCTCGTAGAAGATCTCGACCTTCTGCAAGGCGCGCTCGGTCAGTTGCCCGGCGAAGCTGCCGAGCTGTTCGGCCAGCTTCATGTACGGGCGCAGTTTCGGCGCCTCCTCGGCGGTGACCGAGGGCATGTTGAGGGCGTTGGTGACCGCGCCCGTCAGCAGATAGTCGGCCATCTGCTCCGCCACCTGGATGGCGACGTTTTCCTGCGCCTCGGTGGTGGAGGCGCCCAGATGCGGGGTGCAGACAACATTCTCCATGCCGAAAAGGCCATTCTCCTTCGCCGGCTCCTGGGCGAAGACGTCCAGCGCCGCCCCCGCCACATGGCCGGCCTCCAGCGCCGCCTTGACGTCCTCCTCGACCACCAGGCCACCGCGGGCGCAGTTGACGATGCGTACGCCCTTTCTCATCTTGGCGATGGCCTTGGCGTCGATGATGCCGCGGGTGGCGTCGGTCAGCGGCGTGTGCAGGGTGATGAAGTCGGCGCGGGCGAGCAGGTCGTCCAGCTCCACCTTCTCGACGCCGATATCGGCGGCGCGCTCGTGGCTGAGGAAGGGATCATAGGCGACCACCCGCATCTTCAGGCCCAGCGCGCGGTCGGCGACGATGGCGCCGATATTGCCGCAGCCGATGATGCCCAGCACCTTGCCGGTCAGCTCCACGCCCATGAAGCGCGACTTCTCCCACTTGCCGGCGTGGGTGGAGGCGTTGGCGGCGGGGATGTCGCGGGCCAGCGCGAACATCAGCGCCAGGGCGTGCTCGGCGGTGGTGATGGAGTTGCCGAAGGGGGTGTTCATGACGATGACGCCGCGGGCGGTGGCAGCGGAAACGTCGATGTTGTCGACGCCGATGCCGGCGCGGCCCACCACCTTCAGGTTCTCGGCCGCCTCCAGCGCCTCGCGGGTGACCTTGGTGGCGGAGCGCACGGCCAAGCCGTCATAGGCGCCGATGACGTCGCGCAGTTCCGCCGGGCTCAACCCGACCTTCACGTCCACCTCGATGCCGCGCTGCTTGAAGATTTCCACCGCGCGCGGGCTGAGCTTGTCGCTGATAAGTACCTTGGGCATGAATGCAAAATTCCTTTGTTTGCATGGCCGGGCGCTTCGAGACGGACGCCGCGCGGCCTCCGCCGCCGGGCGCGTCTCGAAGCGATGGCCGCGAGTGCTAGACCTTCGCCGTGAATTCGGCTTCCGCCTGGGCATAGGCCCAGTCGAGCCAGGGCAGCAGGGCCTGGATGTCGGCGGTTTCCACCGTGGCGCCGCCCCAGATGCGCAGGCCGGGCGGGGCGTCGCGGTAGGCGCCGAGGTCGAAGGCGGCGCCCTCCTTGTCCAGGGCCGCGACCATCGCCTTGGCGAAGGCGGCGCGGTCCTCGGCGCTCAGGCGCTCGAAGGCCGGCGAGACGATCTTCAGGCAGATCGAGGTGCAGGAACGGCTGGCGGCGTCGTCGGCGAGGAAGGCGCACCAGTCGCTGGCCTCGACCCACGCCGCGACGGCGGCAAGGTTGGCCTCCGAGCGGCGGATCAGCGCCGGCAGCCCGCCGACGGCCTCGGCCCATTTCAGGGCGTCCAGGGCGTCCTCGACCGCCAGCATTGAGGGGGTGTTGATGGTCTCGCCCTTGAAGATGCCCTCGATGAGCTTGCCGCCCTTGGTCATGCGGAAAATCTTCGGCAGCGGGCGCGGCGGCGCGAACGTCTCCAGCCGCTCGACGGCGCGGGGGGACAACGCCAACATGCCGTGCGCGCCCTCGCCGCCCAGCACCTTCTGCCAGGACCAGGTGACGACGTCGAGCTTGTCCCACGGCAGGTCCATCGCGAAGACGGCCGAGGTGGCGTCGCAGATGGTCAGCCCCTGGCGGTCGGCCTTGATCCAATCGCCGTCCGGCACGCGCACCCCCGAGGTGGTGCCGTTCCAGGTGAACACGACGTCGCGGTCGCAGTCGACCTGTCCCAGGTCGGGCAGGCGGCCGTACTCGGCCTCGAACACGCGCACGTCGTCCAGCTTCAACTGCTTGGTGACGTCGGTGACCCAGCCCTTGCCGAAGCTTTCCCAGGCCAGCATGTCGACGCCGCGCGCCCCCAGAAGCGACCACAGGGCCATTTCGACGGCGCCGGTGTCCGAGGCGGGAACGATGCCCAGACGCCAATCGTCGGGAATGCCCAGCAGCGCCCGCGAGCGCTGAATGACCTCGGCCAGCTTCTGCTTGCCGATCTTGGCGCGGTGTGAACGGCCCAGGGCGGCGCCGGACAGGGCCTCAAGGGACCATCCGGGACGCTTGGCGCAGGGGCCGGAGGAAAAATTGGGATTGGCCGGCCGGGTGGCCGGTTTGACGGATGCAGTCATATTGTAACCCTCCCTTGCAGAAGGGACGCGACCCGTTGGGGGGCCGTGGCCCGCGCGGACACTAGGCCCGCGCCCGGGGCACGTCAACGAAGAATTCGCGGTCGCCGCCAGCGGCTATTCGCCAAGGGCGGTGCGGGCGGGGGGATCGAGGGTGAAATCGCAACCGGCCCCGGCGTCGCAGGTATCGAGCGCGCGCACGACGGTCGCGGGGCCGCGCCCCTCGACCAGCACCCGCAACGGCATCAGGTGGGAGCGGTCCAGTTGCATGGTCATCAGGTAATTCTCCCACCGCCGCGCCTTGCTGCGCGAGAACCCGGCCAGCGGCTCGGGCGCGATGGTGATTTCGAGCGTCGGTATCTCGCGGCCGTCGAGGCGGTAGCTGCTGGGGCCCCGGATGCGCACCACGACGTCGAAGCGCCGCTTGCCGTCATAGATGGGAAGCGTGAGGCTTTCCCGCCCCTCGGCCACGGCCGCCGCCACCTCGTGGCGCAGCACCGGCACCAAGCTCAAGGGATCGAAGGCGCCGGTGCGCAGCGGCAGGGGGACGACGTCGGGGATTTCTTCCTGCTGCCAGCCGCCGGCGCGCCCCGCCTGGGCCGTGTCGCGGGTGCGCCGCACGACGCTGCCGGTGGTGGTGGCCGGGTCGAAGCTGACCTCGGTCAGTTCCTCGCCGTCGCCATCGCGGGTGTAATAGCGGTACAGGCGGGGATGCAGCGCCCCGGCGTCCATCACACCGTGGCTGTGGGCGGCGGCCGACACCCCGAAGAGCCAGCCGATGAGGCCCCGGCTGCCGATTTCCATCACCACCTCATAGCGGCCGTCTCGCTCGCTGAGCGCGAGCACCACATCGGCGGCGTGCAACCCGCCCCAATAGGTGGCGTAGCGGACCATGACCTTCTCGTCGGCGGGGGCCTCGGCGGTGGCGGGCGCCGCCGCCAACAGCACCAGCATCAAGGGCAGCAGCGCGATCGATCGTCCATGCATGGGGGCATTGTATCGCAGGGGCTCGACGAACCAAGGATTATGGGCGATGTCGCCGCCATGCGAGCGGAGGTAACGCTTTTTTGTCCCCGGCGCCTTGTTAAATCCTTCCACTCGCGGCATCTTGTGCGGCGCGCAGATCATGTGCGCGCGACGGCAGGGGAGTAACCGATGCTCATCGCCATACCAAAGGAAAGGCGCAACAAGGAAACGCGCGTGGCCGCCTCGCCCGAGACGGTGAAGAAGTTCGTTGGCATGGGCTTCGAGGTCGTGGTCGAGAAGGGGGCGGGCGCCAACGCCTCCATTCCCGACCAGTCCTTCGCCGATGCCGGGGCGACCATCGCCAAGGATGCCGCGGCGACGCTCAAGGACGCCGACATCGTGCTCAAGGTGCAGCGCCCGATGCTGCCCGGCGAGGCCGCCGACGAGTTGAAGCTGCTCAAGAAGGGGGCCATCCTGGTCGGCACCCTGTGGGCGCTGTCGGACCGCGAGCAGGTCCAGGCCTATGCCGACGCGGGCGTCACCGCCTTCGCGATGGAGATGATGCCGCGCATCACCCGCGCGCAGAGCATGGACGTGCTGTCGTCGCAAAGCAATCTGGCGGGCTACAAGGCCGTTATCGACGCGGCGGCGGAATTCAACCGCGCCTTCCCGATGATGATGACCGCCGCCGGCACCGTGCCCCCGGCGAAGGTGCTGGTGCTGGGTGCCGGCGTCGCCGGCCTGCAGGCCATCGCCACCGCCAAGCGCCTGGGCGCCGTGGTCACCGCCACCGACGTGCGCCCCACCGTGAAGGAACAGGTGGAATCGCTGGGCGGCAAGTTCCTGGTGGTCGATCCCGAGTTGGAGAAGGAGGCCGAGACCTCCGGCGGCTATGCCAAGGAAATGCCCGACGAATACAAGAAGAAGCAGCGCGAGAAGGTGCACGAGGCGCTGAAGAAGACCGACATCGCCATCTGCACGGCGCTGATTCCCGGCCGCCGGGCGCCGGTGCTGATTTCCGCCGCCATGCTCAAGGACATGCCGCCGGGGTCGATCGCCGTCGATCTGGCGGTGGAGCAGGGCGGCAATGTCGAAGGGTCCGAACCCGGCAAGATCGTGACCAAGCACGGGGTCAAGATTCTCGGCCACGCCAATGTGCCCGGACGGCTGGCGGCGGACGCCAGTATGCTCTACGCCAAGAACCTGCTGAACTTCCTGTCCGCGCAGTACGACAAGGAGGGCAAGGCCCTGAAGATCGACTGGGACGACGAGATCATCAAGGGCACCTGCCTCACCCGGGACGGCAAGGCCGTTCATCCCGCCTTCGCCTCGGAGGGAGTGGAGTAATGGCACAGAACGAGATCGCCGCGGGCGCCGCCAAACTGGCCGCGGGCGCCGACGAACTGGCGCGCCAGGCCAGCCAGTTGGCCAACCAGGCCGCCGAGGCCGGCGCCGCCCAGGCGGCCGCGCAGGGCCCCAGCACCTTCATGTTCTTCCTCACCGTCTTCGTCCTGGCGGTGTTCGTGGGCTATTACGTCGTCTGGCGGGTGACCCCGGCGCTGCATTCGCCGCTGATGTCGGTGACCAACGCCGTTTCGTCGGTGATCGTAGTCGGCGCCCTCATCGCCGCCGGTCCCGCCGGCTTCACGGCCTCCAAGGTGTTGGGCTTTCTGGCGGTGACGCTGGCCTCGATCAACATCTTCGGCGGCTTCATCGTCACCCAGCGCATGTTGGGCATGTACAAAAAGAAGCAGCACTAGGGGGGATGACCGTGGCCGAGAACATCACCGCACTCGCCTATCTCGTCGCCTCCATCTGTTTCATCATGGCGCTGAGAGGGCTCAGTTCGCCGGAAACGGCGCGGGCCGGCAACGTCTACGGCATGGTCGGCATGGCCATCGCCGTGATCACCACCATCTTTTCGCCCGAGGTGGTGTCCTACACCTGGATCATCATCGGCATCCTGGTCGGCGGCTCCATCGGCACCCTCATCGCCCGCAAGATCCAGATGACGGCGCTGCCGCAGCTTGTCGCCGCCTTCCACTCGCTGGTGGGCCTGGCGGCGGTGCTGGTGGCCGGGGCGGCGCTGTTCAATCCCAGCGCCTACGGCATTGGGCAGGTGGGCAGCATCTATGCCTCCAGCCTGGTGGAGATGAGCCTGGGCACCGCCATCGGCGCCGTCACCTTCACCGGTTCGGTGATCGCCTTCGCCAAGCTGCAAGGCATCATGAGCGGCAAGCCCATCCTGCTGCCCATGCATCACCCCATGAACGCGGCGCTGGGGGTGGCGCTGGTGCTGTTGATCGTCTGGTTCGCCGCCACCGAATCCTACACCGCCTTCTTCCTGCTGGTGGCCTTGTCGCTGATCGTGGGCCTGACGCTGATCATCCCCATCGGCGGCGCCGACATGCCGGTGGTGATCTCGATGCTGAACAGCTATTCCGGCTGGGCGGCGGCGGGCATCGGCTTCACCCTGGGCAACACGCTGCTGATCATCACCGGCGCCCTGGTGGGCTCGTCGGGCGCGATTCTGTCCTACATCATGTGCAAGGGCATGAACCGCTCGATCTTCAACGTCATCCTTGGCGGCTTCGGCGGCGATACGGCCACGGCGGCCGGCCCCGGCGCAACGGACCGTCCGGTGCGGGCCGGTTCGGCCGACGACGCCGCCTTCATCATGAAGAACGCCTCCAAGGTCATCATCATCCCCGGCTATGGCATGGCGGTGGCGCAGGCGCAGCACGCCCTGCGCGAGATGGCCGACGTGCTGAAGGAGGAGGGCGTCGAGGTCAAATACGCCATTCATCCGGTGGCGGGGCGGATGCCCGGCCACATGAACGTGCTGCTGGCCGAGGCCAACGTGCCGTATGACGAGGTGTTCGAGCTGGAGGAAATAAACCACGAGTTCACCACCGCCGACGTCGCCTTCGTCATCGGCGCCAACGACGTCACCAATCCGGCGGCCAAGACCGATACGACCAGCCCCATTTACGGAATGCCGGTGCTGGACGTCGAGAAGGCTAAGACGGTGCTGTTCGTCAAGCGTTCGCTGGGGTCGGGCTATGCCGGCGTGGAGAACGAGTTGTTCTTCCGCGACAACACCATGATGCTGTTCGGCGACGCCAAGAAGATGACCGAGGAGATCGTGCAGGCGATGTGACGGGAGGCCGGCGCCGCGGTGCCGGCACCCTTCTCAGCGCCGCGCCTCATCCGTCGAAATCGACCACCACCACTTGGTTGCGGCCGGCGCGCTTGGCGCGCATCAGGGCGCGGTCGGCACGGGCCACGGCATCGTCGAGCCGCTCCGCCTCGGTGGCCACCGCCGTCGCGCCGACGCTCACCGTAATCGGCACATCGACCTTCTCGTAACGGACGGGTTCGGCCGCAACCGCCGCCCGCAGCCGTTCCGCCAGCACGGCGGCCCCGGCAAGATTCGTCTCCGGCAGCAGCACCACGAACTCCTCGCCGCCGAAACGCGCCATCGTGTCGGCCTCGCGCAGCACCTCGTGGCAGCGGTCGGCAAAGACGCGCAGGGTGGCGTCGCCGGCCTCATGGCCGTGGGTGTCGTTGACGGCCTTGAAGTGGTCCAGGTCCATCATCAAGACCGCCAGCGGCCGGCCATAGCGGCGCGCTCGCTCGATCGCCTTGCCGCCCTCGATGAAGAAGTAATGCCGGTTGAACAGGCCGGTAAGCTGGTCGGTCACCGCCATGCGGCGCAGTTCCGCCTCCAGCCGTTTCTGCGGCGTGATGTCGGTGACGCCCGACATCAGGCATTCCTCGCCGCCATAGGTGATGAGGCTGGCGCCGATCAGGACGTCCGTGACACGATCATCAAGGTGAAGCTGGGTCTCGAAGCCGGTGAGGCTGGGCTGCTCCCTGAGGGCGGCGACGAGCCGCGAGCGTGCCTCGGGGTCGACATAAAAATCCTCGGTGCTCAGGCCCGGCGGCGGCCCCGAGTCCCAGCCGGCGAGGTCGAGGGCGGCGCGGTTGAGGCGCAGAATGCTGCCGTCGGCGACGGTGGAAATCAGCAGCGGCGTCGGGGCGGATTCGAACAGCCGGTCGAGCAGTTCATCGCTGCGCGCCTGCGCGCGTGCCGCCGCCCGTTCGGCCAGCCACGCCTGATGCTGCTGGCGCTGCATCCGGTTTCCGGCCGCCGCCGCGATCGCCCCGAATATATTCGCGGCCGCCAGCATGACCAGAAACTCGGCCAGGGCGACGCCCGGCGCGGCCGGGAACCAGAGCGCGGCGGCGAATGCCGCGCTGGCGCCGGCGGTGAGCGCGGTCTTGAGGACGAAGGGCAGCGGCACCGCCAGATAGGCCACCAGCACCATGAAGATCGCCGCCACCCGTGCGGTCTCCGACGAGGGGGCGGTCAGGGCGAAGATCACCGTGGCGGCGGCTGCGATCAGGACGTGCCATCCGGCCAGCCAGGCATTGAGGGCGCCACTGGTGGCGGCACGGTCGCCGCCCAAGAAGAAGGCCACCCCCGCCACCAGCACCAGCAGCCGGCAGGCGGACTTGACCGCGACGGCGGCGGTCCAGCCCTCGTTGGCCAGATCGCTTACGATGAAGGCGAAAAAGACAATACTGGCGGCAAGGACGATATGGCGCGCTTGGCGCCGCCGCACCTCCAGCCGGCTGCGGCGAAACGCCTCCTCGACCGCCGGGTCGTGATGCTCGCCGGTCCAGGCCGATATCAGCCGGAACTTCATCGGCGCGGCCACGCAAAAACGCCACGGCGGGTGCCGCGGCGTCGTGCTCCAGGGGCGCTGGCGCGGTTGCGCTTAAAAGCCTTCGCGCTCCAGGCGCTTGCGCTCAAGCTTGCGCGCCCGCCGAATGGCCTCCGCGCGCTCGCGGGCGCGGCGCTCGGACGGTTTTTCGTAGCTGCGGCGAAGTTTCATCTCCCGGAAGACGCCCTCGCGCTGCATCTTCTTTTTTAGCGCCTTGAGGGCCTGGTCGACATTGTTGTCACGGACGAGAACCTGCACCTTGTCTCACCCCTCCTTCAGAGTTCGGGTACACAAAAAACCCTTGGGCTTCGGCAGTCCGTCGCCCAGCGGCGGTTACATAGCACAGCCCCCGGACGATGTGAAGAGGGCTTCGTCGGCCGCGTCCCCCGGCGCGATTGCCTTTACCGCGGCGGGGGGCGTCCCCATAATGCAGTCATGGCCATTTTGAAAATCGCGCGCATGGGGCATCCGGTGCTGCGGCGCCGCGCCGAGGAGGTGGCCGATCCCACGGCCCCGGAAATCACCCGTCTGGCGTTCGACATGCGGGAGACGATGGCGGACGCCGGCGGCGTCGGGCTGGCGGCGCCGCAAGTCCATGTCCCTTTGCGAGTGGTGCTTTTCCAGGTGCCAGGGCCGCGCGGCGGCGGCGACGGCGTGCCACTGACGGTGCTCGTCAACCCCGAGGTCGAGCCGCTGGACGACGAACTCGACACCGCCTTCGAGGCCTGCCTGTCGGTGCCGGGCCTCACCGGCGCGGTGCCGCGTTACCGCCGCGTCCGCTATCGCGGTTTCGACATCCGGGGGCGGGCGATCGAACGCGAGGCCGAGGGGTTCCATGCCCGCGTCGTCCAGCACGAATGCGACCACCTCGACGGCGTGCTTTATCCGATGCGCATGGCGGATATGGGCAGCTTCGGCTTTGTCGACGAAATGCGCCGCGCCGCGGCGGTGGAGGAGGGGCAGGAGCGTGCGGAGCAAGGTGACGACGGAGACTAGCCCCGAGATGCGCGACGCCGTCGTGCGGGCGGCGCTGGTGCATGTCCCCTTCGATGGCTGGGGCCGCGCTACCCTGCGCCGCGCCGCGCGTGAGATCGGCCAGGAGGCGGCGCTGGCGGACCAACTGTTTCCCGGCGGCGCCGTCGAGGCGGTGGAGCATTTCGCCGATCTGGCCGACCGGCTGATGCTGGCCGAGATGGCGGTGCGCGATCTGGCCGGTCTGCGCACCGGCGCGCGTGTGGCGCTGGCGGTGCGACTGCGGCTGGAGCCGTGGAACGAGCACCGCGAGGCGGTGCGGCGCGCGCTGGGCCTGCTGGCGCTGTCGGCCAACGCGCCCGTCGCCGCCCGCAGCACCTGGCGCACCGTCGACGCCATCTGGCGCGCCGCGGGCGACACCGCCACCGATTTCAGCTTCTACAGCAAGCGCGCCACCCTCGCCGCCGTTTGGATGCCGACCGTGCTCTACTGGCTGGACGACGCCTCGCCGGGGGCCGAGGACACCTGGGCTTTCCTGGAGCGGCGCCTTGCCGACATCGGCCGCATTCCCCGCCTGCGGGCCCAACTCCGCCGCCGCTTCGGGTGGCGGCCGACTCTGGATCCTAGGCGCGCGAGCCGCGTGGATAAAGGCGGGTGACGTGCCCCATCTTGCGGCCCGGGCGCGCCTCGGCCTTGCCGTAAAGGTGCAGGCGCAGGCCGGGCTCGCGCAGCAGGGCGGGCCAGTCGTCGGCCGCCGCGCCGATAAGGTTCTTCATCTCGGCGTCGCTGTGGCGCTCGGGCAGGCCCAGCGGCAGGCCACAGACCGCTCGCACCAACTGCTCGAACTGGTCGGTGTAGCAGGCGTCGATGGTCCAGTGGCCGGAATTGTGCGGCCGCGGCGCCATCTCGTTGACCAGCACGCCGCCGTCGCGGGCGATGAACATTTCCACCGCCAGCAGTCCCACCAGCTCCAGTTCGCGCGCCGCGCGGTCGGCGACCGCCACCGCCCGCTCGGCGACGGCGGCGGGCAGGCGGGCGGGGGCGAGGGTGGTGTCGAGGATGTGGCGGACATGGATGTTTTCCACCGGCACATAGGTCGCCACCGCGCCATCGACGCCGCGGGCGACGATCACCGACACCTCGCGCTCGAAATCGACGAAGCCTTCCAGGATGCCGACCGGGCCGCCCATGTCGCGCCACGCGGCGTCCAGGTCGGTGTCGGCGTCGATGGCCACCTGGCCCTTGCCGTCATAGCCCAGGCGCGTCGTCTTCAGGACCGCCGGGGTGCCGATGGCCGCGACCGCGCGCGCCAGTTCGTCCGGCCCGTGGACCTCGCGCCAGGGGGCGGTGGCGACGCCGATGTCGTTGAAGAAGCGTTTCTCCTGCACGCGGTCCTGCGCCACCGCCAACACCCGCGCCGAGGGGCGCACCGGCACGCGCTCGGCCAGCAGCGCGACGCTGGCGGCGGGGATGTTCTCGAATTCGAAGGTGACGACGTCGACGGCGCCCGCGAACGCGGCCAATGCGGCGGTGTCGTCATAGGCGGCGCGGGTGCGGGCCGCCGCCACATGCGCCGCCGGCGGGTCGTCGTCGGGGCAATAGACGTGGCAGCGATAGCCCAGCCGCGCCGCGGCGATGGCGGTCATGCGCCCAAGCTGGCCGCCGCCGATGATGCCGATGGTGCTGCCGGGGGGAAGGGGATCAGGGGTCACGGTCGTCCGGGGCGTCGGCCACGGCTTCGGTCTGGCGGCGGCGCCAGGCATCCAGCGCGCCGGCAACGGCCTCGTCGCCAAGGGCGATGATGGCCGCCGCCATCAGCCCCGCATTCTTGGCCCCGGCCGTGCCAATGGCCAGCGTGCCCACCGGCACTCCGCCCGGCATCTGCACGATGGACAGCAGGCTGTCGAGGCCCTTGAGCGTCTTGCTTTCCACCGGCACGCCCAGCACGGGCAACGGGGTGATGGCGGCGGTCATGCCCGGCAGATGCGCGGCGCCGCCGGCACCGGCGACGATGACCTTCAGGCCGCGCTCGCGGGCGCCGTGGGCATAGTCGTAGAGGCGCTGCGGCGTGCGGTGGGCCGAGACAATCCGCACCTCGTGCGGGACTCCCAGTTCGGCCAGCACCTCGGCGGCGTGGCGCATGGTCTGCCAGTCGGACTGGCTGCCCATGATGATCCCGACCACCGGCTCTGCCATTGTCACACCCTCGCGCCCGGTCCAGCGGAAAGGGCGCAATTATATGGACCGGCCGGTCCGATGCAAGCGGTGCGCCCGGTCGTGGTATAGTGGCGGCGACATTTCCCGGAGGAGATGCCATGTCCGACGAACTTTCGACGCCGCGGGTCACCGGAGTCACCGATGCCCTCGCCGAACGGCGCGAGCCGGGACAGGGCGGGCCGCGCCCCCAGCGCCGCAACGACGGCGGCGACGAGGAGCGGCCGGCGGGGTTCCAGGATTACGATGACCGCGCCAGCGTGCATGGGATCCCCGAGGCCGAGCTGACCCCGGCGGTGCAGGCGGCGCTGGCGGACCTGATGGCGGAGATCGACCGCCTGCACGACGAGACGCGCCACCAGCACGAACGCATCGAGCGCCTGGAAGACGAGGTCGAGGCCCACCCCTTCCTGCCCGTCAAGAACCGCCGTGGTCTGTTCCACGCCATCCGCCGGATTCTGCCGCGCATCGCCGAGGGGCAGATGTCGGCGGCCCTGCTGTGCCTCCACGTCGGCGGCATCGAGCGCCTGCGCCTGCATCACGGCCTGCCCGCCGCCGAGGCGGCCCTGCGCCACGTCGCCGAGCGCCTGGGCGAGGATGTGCGGCAAAGCGACGTGCTGGCCAATGTGGGGCTGCACGATTTCGCCATTCTCATGCCCCTGGCCGATGCCGCCGCCGCCGCCGCCAAGGCCGAGCGCCTCGCCGAAAGCCTGGCCGCGAGCCCGTTCCGGTGGGCGGGGGGCGCCCACGCGCTGTCCTTGAGCTGGCGCGTGGTGGAGATCGACCCGCGCGAAGCGCCGGACGAAACCCTGCTCAAGGCGGCGCCAATGCCGGCGACCGTCGAGCGGGAGGAATAGCGGGCGGAAAACTATCCGTCACCCCCGCCAACAGTCCGATTCGTCACCCCCGCGAAGGCGGGGGTCCATGTTGATCCCGGCCGTCGGCCTCGACAGCGCGTGGCGGAGAGGCGCCTGGATTCCCGCCTGCGCGGGAATGACGCGCTGGTATCGGATGTCGGCGGGGGTCAGGCGATGATGTCGGGCAGCAGGCGGCTTTCCAGGCGCGCGATCTGGTCGCGCAGCACCAGCTTGCGCTTCTTCAGCCGCTGAAGCTTGATCTGGTCGAAAGCGGAACCGCCGGCAAGATGCGCGATCACGTCGTCGAGGTCGCGGTGTTCGAGCCGCAACGCCGCCAGCCGCTGACGGAGCTCTGCGGTGGTCTCGCCTTCGTCATCGATCATCGACCGTTACCGACCAAGCCGTTGCCAAGCGCGGAAGACTAGCAGAAGGGGTCGCAAAAAGGTATGGCTGGCGGATGGGAAATCAAGCTCGGCCGCCGTATCTGTCTGGCTGGTGCGAGACGCGGGGGAGGGACCACACCATGACGAAGCGCCTGGGACTGCTGACCAGCGGTGGCGACTGCGCCGGGCTGAACGCCGCCATTCGCGCGGTGGTGCATCGCGCCGTCCAGACCTATGGCTGGCAGGTGTTCGGCATTCGTGACGGCACGCTCGGCCTGATGAAGCGCCCGCTGGAATACGAGTCCTTCGATCTGCGCGTGTTCACCGGCAACATCCTGCGCATGGGCGGGACCATGCTGGGGACCACCAACAAGGGCGATCCCTTCGCCTATCCCATGCCCGACGGCAGCCGGCAGGACCGTTCCCAGGACTTCATCGAGGGGGTGCGGGAGTTGGGCCTCGACGCCTTGGTGGTGATTGGCGGCGACGGGTCGATGCGCATCCTCCACAGGCTTTGCCGGCAGGGAAACATCCCGATGGTGGGCATCCCAAAGACCATCGACAACGACGTGCACGGCACCGAATCGGCCATCGGTTTTTCGACCGCCCTGGATGTGGCCGTCGAGGCGCTGGACCGCCTGCAGCCCACCGCCGCCAGCCATCACCGGGTGATGATCTTGGAGGTGATGGGGCGAGACGCCGGCCATATCGCCCTCCAGTCCGGCATCGCCGGCGGCGCCGACGTCATCCTGGTGCCGGAGATCCCTTATACCCTGGACGGCATGGTGCGCGCCCTGGCGCGGGTGCGCGAGGAGCATGGCCGCAACCACGGCCTCATCGTGGTGGCCGAGGGCGTCAAGACCGAGACCGGGCACAACGCCACCACCGTGCAGGCCGGCGGCGAGACCCGCTATGGCGGCATCGGCCAGTATCTGTCGGCCAAGCTTGCCGCGATGGTGCAGGCAGAAACCCGCGTCACCGTCCTGGGGCATGTGCAGCGCGGCGGCATTCCCTCCATGCGCGACCGGGTGCTGGCCTCGGCTTTCGGGGTCCGTGCCGTCGACCTGGCGGCGGCGGGGCGGTTCGACCGCCTGGTGGCGTGGCGCAACGGCGCCGTGGTCGACGTGCCGATGAGCGAGGTGGTCGTCGGCGCCCGCTGCCTCGACCCCCGCGATCCCCTGGTTGAGGTCGCGCGGGGGCTGGGCATCTATATCGGCGAGGACGGCGCCGGCGGCTGAACGCTCAGGCGGTCGAGGCGCGGATGTCGCGCAGGAAGGCCGCCACCTGTTCGTTCAGACTTTCCGACTGCCGCGACAACTCCCCCGCCGCTTGCAGCACGTCGCCGGCGGCGTGGCCGGTTTCGCCCGCCGCCTGGGTGACCGAGGTGATGTGTTGCGAGACCTCGCCGGTGCCGGCGGCGGCCTCCTGGACGTTGCGGGCGATCTCCTGGGTGGCGGAGCCCTGTTCCTCCACCGCCGCGGCGATGGCGGCCGAGATTTCGCTCATGCGTTCGATGGTGGTGGTGATGCCCTCGATGGCGGTGACGGCGTCGTTGGTGGCGCTCTGAACGGCGTTGACCTGGGCGGAGATGTCGTCGGTGGCCTTGGCGGTCTGGTTGGCGAGGCTCTTGACCTCGTTGGCGACGACGGCGAAGCCCTTGCCGGCCTCGCCGGCGCGCGCCGCCTCGATGGTGGCGTTCAACGCCAGCAGGTTGGTCTGGGCGGCGATGTCGCTGATGAGCTTTACCACCTCGCCGATGCGCGTGGCTTTTTCCGCCAAACCCTGCACCAGTTGGTTGGTCGAGCGCGCCTCTTCGACCGCGGCGGCGGCAATCTCGGTCGACTGCCCCACCTGGCGCGATATCTCGTGGATGGAGGCGCTCAGTTCCTCGGCGGCGGAGGCAACCGTCTGCACGTTCGACGAGGCCTGTTCCGCCGCGGCGGCGACGGCGGTAGCCTGCTCGCTGGCGCGTTCGGCCGTCTGGGCCATCGCGCCCGAGGTCGACTGCATCTCGGTCGCCGCCGAGGCAACCACCTCGACCATGCGCTTGACGTCCTCCTCGAAGCGGTCAGCGTGCTCGTTCAGCTTCCGGGCGGCGGTTTCGCGGGCGGTCAGGATATAGGTGGACACGGCGATCTCGGCGTCCAGGAACACGGCCTTGTTGATGGCCGCGATCATCGCTGCCAGCTTGGCGGGGTGGCGGCGGTAGGCGCCGACCGCCAACTCCACCAGTTCATTGAGAATCAGGGAGTAGGCGGCCAGGTACCAGCGCGGCTCCAGCCCCACCCTCTCGTGGACGCGGCCGATCTGCAGGGCCTGCTCGACATAGCCGGCGCCGAACTCGCCGGTGAAGATGTTGTCCAGCCAATGCCGCCGCTGCAGGTCGCGGGCGTTGCGCATCGAGGCGTCGCCCGCGAACAGCCGCGCCACCTCGGGCGTTGCCTTGATATGGGCGTAGAAGCGATCGAGAATGCCGTCGATTTGCGGCGTCAGCACGGTGCGGAACTCGCGCAGCAACTGGCGTCCGGCGTCATCGATGCCGAGAAAAGCCAGCCGCCCCTCCAGTTCAGAAGGAATCCCCATCATCCACCCCCAATCCCATTCGATTTCGTCCGCATAAAAAATAACGCAAATGCAGATTATTTGCGATCCTGGAAATGCGAATTGGGCGGCACGGGGCGGCGGGGGCGTTCCGTCGTATTGGGTAACGGTTTGCCCTGTTTCGCGGCGAGTGACTGTGCTATAGAACGGGCCCTCCGGCGCCCGGCTTGGCCGGCGCCGGCGGCTGCGGCTGCGGGCGTGGTGGAACTGGTAGACACACGGGATTTAGGTTCCCGCGGCGCAAGCCTTGGAGGTTCAAGTCCTCTCGCCCGCACCACACGCCGACCCGGCGGACGGGCGCGACATCAAACACGGCATCCATAATCCACGGACCAGAGATTTCCATGCAGGTTACCGAGACCAACGCCGAAGGGCTGAAGCGGGAGTTAAAGGTTGTCGTTCCCGCCCAGGACATTGAGACCCGCGTCGAAAGCCGCCTGAAGGAGGTTGGCGAGTCGGTGCGCATTCCCGGCTTCCGGCCCGGCAAGGTGCCGCTGAAGCTGCTGCGCCAGCGGTACGGCTCGGCGGTGATGGGCGAGGTGCTGGAAAAGGCGGTGAGCGAGACGGCGCAGAGCACGCTGGACGAGCGCGGCCTGCGCCCCGCCATGCAGCCCAAGATCGAGATCACCGCCTTTGACGAGGGCAAGGATCTCGAATTCACCATCGGGCTGGAAACCCTGCCCGAGATCGAGCCGATGGACCTGGCCAAGGTCAGTGTCGAGCGCCCCAAGGTCGAGGTGCCGGAGAGCGAGGTCGAGCAGGCCGTGCAGCGCATCGCCGATTCCCGCGAGGATTCGAAGCCGGTGGCGCGCAAGCGGGCCTCGAAGAACGGCGACGTCATCGTGATCGACTTCGTCGGCCGCGTCGACGGCGTCGAATTCGAGGGCGGCAAGGGCAGCGATGTGTCGCTGAAGCTGGGCGAGGGTCGCTTCATTCCCGGCTTCGAGGAGCAGATCGTCGGCATGAAGCCGGAGGAGGAGAAGGTCATCACCGTCACCTTCCCCGAGGACTACGGCGCCGAAACCCTGCGTGGGCGCGAGGCGGAATTCACCGTCACCGCCAAGGAACTGCGCGAGCCGGTGCCGGTGGAGGTCAACGACGAGTTCGCCAAGACGCTGGGGGTGGACGACCTGGCCGCCCTGCGCAAGGCCGTGCGCGAGGAGATCGAGCGCGATTACGAACAGGCGGCGCGCGACATCGTGAAGCGGCGGCTCCTTGACATCCTGGCCGAGAACCACGATTTCCCCGTTCCGCAAGGGATGGTTGACGCCGAGTTCGAGGCGATCTGGAAACAGCTTCAGCAGGAAAAGGAGCAGGGCCGCCTGGACCCCGAGGACAGCGAGAAGTCCGACGAGGAACTGGAGCGGGAGTACCGGGCCATCGCCGAGCGGCGGGTGCGCCTGGGATTGCTGCTTTCCGAGGTGGGCCGGCGCAACAATATCGAGGTCACGCAGGACGACCTCAACCGGGCGCTGGTGAAGGAGGTTCAACGCTTCCCCGGCCAGGAGGCGATGGTTTTCCAGTACTACCAGCAGAACCCCGACGCCCTCAATTCGCTGCGGGCGCCGGTCTACGAGGACAAGACCATCGACTTCATGCTCGAACTGGCCACGGTCGCCGAGAAGAAGGTGAGCCCCGAGCAGCTTCAGGAGATGGTCGCCGCCGGCACCTCTGCGCCGGAGGGCGGCAAGAAGAAGGCCGGCGGCAAGACCAAGCGCGCCGCCGCCACCAAGAAGGGCGACGACGCCAAGAAGGGCGACGACGCCAAGAAGGAAGCCAAGCCGGCCGCCGCGGCGAAGAAGAGCGCCGCGAAGGCGAAGAAGGAGGCGTAGGCGCCCGTCGCGGCGCCGCCGCCAAGCACAAGGGATGACGATGAAGGACAGAGACCCGATCGACGTCTACATGAACACCCTCGTCCCGATGGTGGTCGAGCAGACCAACCGGGGCGAACGGGCCTATGACATCTATTCCCGGCTGCTCAAGGAACGCATCATCTTCCTGGTGGGGCCGGTGCACGACGCGGTCGCCAGCCTGGCGTGCGCGCAGTTGCTGTACCTGGAGTCCGAGAACCCCACCAAGGACATCGCCTTCTATATCAACTCGCCCGGCGGTGTGGTGACCTCGGGGCTGGCGATCTATGACACCATGCAGTATATCCGCCCCGACGTCGCCACCGTCTGCATCGGGCAGGCGGCGTCGATGGGCTCGCTGCTGCTGGCGGCGGGGGCCAAGGACAAGCGCTTTGCGCTGCCCAACGCGCGCATCATGATCCACCAGCCCTCCGGCGGGGCCCAGGGCCAGGCGACCGACATCGAGATTCAGGCGCGCGAGATTCTTGCGGTGCGCGCGCGGCTGAACAACATCTATGTCCACCACACCGGGCAACCGCTGGAGGTGATCGAGCAGGCGGTGGAGCGCGACAAGTTCATGACGGCGACAGAGTCCAAGGAGTTCGGCCTCATCGACGACGTCGTCACGCACCGCCCGCGGCCGGACGACGCCGGCGAGATCTGACGCCCGCCAGGGGGGGCGGCGGCGGGAGAGGGGATGCCGCCGGCGCGCCCACCGCCCCCGCGGGCGGCGAGGTTGCGGGCGGGCCCCTTTTTGTCGTTGTGTGGCCGCCGCCAGTGCGGCTAAGATTCGACAAAGGCCGCGTTTTCGCGAAACGGAGTGCCGATGACCAAAACCACGAGCGGCGATTCCAAGAACACGCTTTACTGCTCGTTCTGCGGCAAGAGCCAGCACGAGGTGCGCAAGCTGATCGCCGGCCCGACCGTGTTCATCTGCGATGAATGCGTCGAGCTGTGCATGGACATCATCCGCGAGGAGCACAAGACGCATCTGGTGCGCTCGCGCGATGGAGTTCCCACCCCGCGCGATATCTGCACGGTGCTGGACGATTATGTGATCGGCCAAAAGCACGCCAAGCGCGTGCTTGCCGTGGCCGTGCACAATCATTACAAGCGCTTGGGCCAGGGCGGCAAGAACAGCGAAGTCGAGCTGGCGAAGTCCAACATCCTGCTGGTCGGCCCCACCGGCTGCGGCAAGACGCTGCTGGCGCAGACGCTGGCGCGCATCCTCGACGTGCCGTTCACGATGGCCGACGCCACCACCCTGACCGAGGCCGGCTATGTCGGCGAGGATGTCGAGAACATCATCCTCAAGCTGCTCCAGGCCGC
>JAWLGJ010000004.1:0-38043 GCA_041685145.1 Magnetospirillaceae bacterium
GCTGAACGGCAGGAACGCCCAGGGCGCCCCCGCCAGCACCTCGCCGTCCATGCGCCCACTGTCGTGGTCCAGTTCCATGCGCACGAAGCGCGCCTCGACCCGCGACGTCTGCCCGCCCGAGGGCTGCCCCTGGCGGCTGAACCGGTCCCAGGTGCCCCGGACATTGCGCCAAAGCGCTCGCATGTGCAGAAGCCGCATGATCCAGGGCACCGCCGCGCCCACGGCGGCGACGGCCCACCCGGCGCGGCCGCTGACCACCAGAGCCACCGCCAGCAGCAGCAGCAGGGTGACCACCGCCCATTTGGTGCCCCGCGCCAGCGCCGCCGGATTGGTGCGTGCGAACCACCGCGCCGCGAACAGGAACAGCCCCAGGACCAGGACACCGAGGAAAAGCTGCGCCACGGCCTAGCGGCCCTTCATCTGGTCGGTCAGGCGCAGCACGGCGCCGCCGCGCTTGCGGGAGTAATCCGCCAGGGCCTGGCGCCCGCCGGCGGCGAAGACCGCCACGGCCTTCAGCAGGTCGCGCAACTGCTGCGGACTGGAGGGATCAAAGCGCAGGCAGGCGCCGCCGGACAGCCGCGCGATGTGGCCGAAGGCGTTGGCCGCCACCGGGTCGTGGCCCTCGTGGAACAGGAAGACCGGCGTGTTCAGCACCCCAAGTTCCCCGGCGGCGGCGGCAAGGCGGTCGACCTCCTCCTCCATGCAGTCGCCGACGAAGACGACGGCGTTGACCCGCCGCGCCCGGGCCTCGCGCACGGCGTGGCGCAACACGCGCTCGATCTGGGTCTGCCCGGCGAGGCAGCGCACCGTCTGCATCAGGCGCAGCAGCTTGTCGGCGTCGGTCAGCCAGGGGGTGGCCTTGAACTCGCCGAACCCCCGGTAATAGGCCACCTGCATCTCCAGCCCGCCCAGCGCCGCCGCCTCCTGGAACATCTCGGCCTGGATATTGGCGGCGCGGTCCCAGGCTGGCTCGCGGCTGGCGGTGGCGTCGATGGCGAACAGCAGCCGCCCGCGCCCCGCCGTGGGCCGGGGGGCGGCCGCCGCTTGGCGCAGGAACGCCTCGATCTCGGACGGGGACGACCCCCGCGAGGGCAGCCTGCTGTTGTCGTCGCCGCTCATGGACTCCGATTAACCCAGGGTGGCAGGGCCCGCAAGCCCAACGAGGCGGACATGGCACCGCCGCGGTCCCGGAACAAGGCGGCGCTACGCCGGACGGCGCGCCGAAAGCGCCAGCAGCACCCCGACCACCACCAGCACCGCCCCCACCGCCAGAAAGCCCAGATCCCACAGCAACACGTTGTCGACGTCGGTGCGGACATGGTGCAGGCCCAGCAGGTGGTGGTCGATCACGCCCTCGACGAGGTTGAACAGCCCCGCCCCCGCCAGAATGCCGCCCGCCAGCCGCCGCCCCGACCCCGGCGCCACCAGTTCCGCCCGCGCCCGCCACAGCAGCACGATTCCCAACACCGCCAGCACCCAGGTCGCGACATGGAAGAAACCGTCGGCGGTGATGTTCAGAGCCAGATTGCCGCTGATCGCCGGATCATCGACGGCCCTCAGCATGTGATGCCATTGCAGCACCTGATGCAGAACTATGCCGTCGAAGAACCCGCCCAGCGACAGCCCCAGCACGACGGCGGCGGTCGGCAAGCCTTTCATCATGAAGAAAACGGCGGGACGGCCGGATGGTTCACGGCCTGCGCAGCGGCCCCTACACCCCGAAATACTTCGCCTGCGGGTGCAGCACGACGATGGCGCTGGTGCTCTGTTCCGGTTCCAGTTGGTACTCGTCCGAGAGGCTGATGCCGATGCGCTCGGCGCCCAGCAGGTCGAGGATCTGGTTCTGGTCCTCCAGGTTGGGGCAGGCCGGGTAGCCGAAGCTGTAGCGCGAGCCGCGGTAGTTCTGCTTCAGCAGCGCGTCGATGTCGCGGGCGTCCTCGGCGGCGAAGCCGAGTTCGGCGCGGATGCGCTTGTGGACGTATTCGGCCAGCGCCTCGGCCATCTCCACCGACAGGCCGTGCAGGTAGAGATAGTCCTTGTAGCGGTCCTGCTCGAACCACTGCCGCGCCACCTCCGAGGCCTGCCGACCCATCGTCACCACCTGCAACCCCGCCACGTCGCGCTCGCCCGTGGAGACATCGCGGAAGAAATCAGCCATGCACAGGCCGCCCTCCTTGTCCTGGCGCGGGAAGGCGAAACGCGCCACCGGCGTCTCGCCGTCCTCGTCGAACAGGATGACTGTGTCGCCGTCGCTGGCCGCCTTCCAATAGCCGTAGGCCGCCTGCGGCCGCAGGATGGCGTCGTCCTCGCAGCGTTTGAGCATGTCGGTAACGATGGGCCGCAACTCCTTGGCCGCCCAGGCCCGGAACTCGGCCAGCGACCGCCCCGCCTTGCGATAGCCCCAGTGGAACTGGAACAGCATGGTCTCGTTCAGATAGGGCAGCACGTTGCGCAGCGGCACGTCCTCGATGAGGCGGGCGCCCCAGAACGGCGGCGTCGGCACGTCGTGCTGGCGGCGCAGTTCCTCGCGCCGGGTCTTCACCTCGTCCCAATCGACGGGGCGCTGCGGCACCGCCTGCGCGGCCCCCGGCTTTTTACGCGACGAGGGCCGCGCCAGGCGCTGCGCGCGGCGTTCGGCCAGATAGTCGTCGAAGCCCCGCGCGGCCACGCGCGCCATCAGGTCCAGCCCGTCGAAGGCGTCGCGGGCATAGGCCACCCGCCCGGCGCCATAGGCGGCGGCGCAGTCCTCCTCGACATAGGCCCGCGTCAGCGCCGCGCCGCCCAGCAGCACCGGCAGGTCCAGGCCCTCGCGGGTCATCTCCTCCAGGTTCTCGCGCATGACGACGGTGGACTTCACCAGCAGGCCCGACATGCCCACGGCGTCGGCCTTGTGCTCCTTGGCGGCCTGGATGATGGCGCCCACCGGCTGCTTGATGCCCAGATTGACCACCTTGTAGCCGTTGTTGGTAAGGATGATGTCCACCAGGTTCTTGCCGATGTCGTGGACGTCGCCCTTCACCGTCGCCAGGACGATGGTGCCCTTTTCTTGGCCGTCGGCCTTCTCCATGTGCGGCTCCAGATGGGCGACGGCGGCCTTCATGGTCTCGGCAGATTGCAGCACGAAGGGAAGCTGCATCTTGCCGGCGCCGAACAGTTCGCCCACCACCTTCATGCCGCCCAGCAGCAGTTCGTTGATGATGTCCAGCGGCTTCCAGGTCGCCAGCGCCTCGTCGAGGTCGTCCTCCAATCCGGTCCGGTCGCCGTCGACGATGCGCTGCTTCAGGCGCTCCTCCACCGTCGCCGGGCGCTGCTTTTGGGCGGCGTCGGCGGCGGTGCGGCCCTCGAACAGGCGGATGAAGGCGTGCAGGGGGTCGTGGCCCTCGGCGCGGCGGTCGAAGATCAGATCCTCGGCGGCCTTGACCTCCGCCTCGGGAACGGTGTGCAGGGGCTTGATCTTCGAGACATGCACGATCGCCCCGGTCATGCCCCGGCGCACGGCGTGGTCGAGGAACACCGAATTGAGCACATGCCGCGCCGCCGCCTTCAGCCCGAACGAGACGTTCGACAGGCCCAGGATGATCTGGCAGTCGGGCAGTTCCGTGGCGATGCGCTCGATGGCGTCCAGGGTCTCGATCGCCAGGCGGCGGTCGTCGTCGTTGCCGGTGCAGATGGTGAAGGTCAGCGGGTCGAACAGCAGGTCCGACGCCGGCAGGCCATGCTTGTTGACGGCAAAATCGTACAGGCGCTTGGCTATGGCCACCTTCTGGTCGGCCGTCTTCGCCATGCCGTCCTCGTCGATGGTCAGGGCGATGACGGCGGCGCCGTGCCTGCGCGCCAGTTCCAGGCGCCTCGCCGCCTCCTCCTCGCCGTTCTCGAAATTGATCGAGTTGATGATCGGCTTGCCGCCATAGAGCTTCAGCGCCGCCTCCAGCACCGGCAACTCGGTGGAATCGATCACCAGCGGCGCCGTCACCGAACCGCGCAGGCGCTCCACCACGGCCCGCATGTCGCGCGCCTCGTCGCGGCCGACAAAGGCGGTGCAGACGTCGAGGGTGTGGCTCCCCTCGCGCACCTGCCCGCGGGCCATCGCCACGATGCCGTCCCAGTCCTCGGCGTCCTGAAGCTCGCGGAATTTCTTGGAGCCGTTGGCGTTGCAGCGCTCGCCGATGGACAGGAAGGCGTTTTCCTGGCGCAGCGCCACCTGGTTGTACAGCGAGGCCACCGAGGGCACCCACACCGGCCGCCGCGCCACCGGCGCCGGACGCGCGGCGCCGCCGCCGCGACGGCGCAGCATGGCGTCGATGGCGGCGGTGTGCTCGGGGCTGGAACCGCAGCAGGAGCCGACGAGATTGACCCCGTCCTCGGTGATGAAACGCTCGTGCCAGGCGGCCATCTCCTCGGGCGTCAGGGGATAGACGGTCTGGCCGTCGACCAGTTCCGGCAGCCCGGCGTTGGGCTGCACCGAGATCAGCCCCGGCCAGTTGGCCGCCAGCCAGCGGATGTGCTCGCTCATCTCCTGCGGGCCGGTGGCGCAGTTCAGGCCCATCAACGGCACGTCGAGGGCGTGCATCAGCGTCGAGGCGGCCTGGATGTCGGCGCCCACCAGCATGGTGCCGGTGGTCTCGACCGTGACCTGCACGAAGATGGGCGTCGCGGTGCCGGCGCGAGCGCGGGCGTTCTTGGCGCCGTTGACGGCGGCCTTGACCTGCAACGGATCCTGGCAGGTCTCGATGAGGATGGCGTCGGCGCCGCCGGCGATGAGGCCGGCACACTGCGTCGCGAAGCCCTCCTCCAGCGCGTCGTACTCGATATGCCCCAGGCTGGGCAGCTTGGTGCCCGGCCCCACCGCGCCCAGCACATAGCGCCGGCGGCCGTCGCTGAAGGTCTCGGCCGCCTCGCGCGCCAATTCCGCCGCGCGCCGGGACAGCGCGTGCGCCTCGGCCTGGAGCCCGAACTCCCCCAGGGTCACCGGCGACGCCCCAAACGTGTTGGTCTCGACCATGTCGGCGCCGGCCTCGAAATACCGGCGGTGGATTTCGCGGATGACGTCCGGGCGCGTGCGCGTCAGCACGTCGGTGCAGTTCTCGTGCCCCTCGAAGTCGTCCAGCGTCAGGTCCATCGCCTGCACCAGCGATCCCATGCCGCCGTCGCAGAGCAGAACACGGTCGCGGAGATGGTCGAGAATGTCGGTCATCGCTTCCCTTATTCGGCAGCTTTGGGCCGCACGCCCAGGATATGGCAGATGGCGAAGGTGAGATCGGCGCGGTTCAGGGTGTAGAAGTGGAACTCCCGCACCCCGTCGGCGGCCAGGGCCCGGCATTGCTCGGCGGCGACGGTGGCGGCGACCAGCTTGCGGGTTTCGGGGTCGTCGTCGAGGCCGGCGAACAGTTCCGCCATCCACTCGGGGACCGAGGCGCCGCACATATTGGAGAACCTCACCACCTGCGCGAAGTTCGTCACCGGCAGGATGCCGGGGACGATGGGCACCGTGATGCCGGCGGCGGCGACGCGGTCCATGAAACGGCGGAAGGCATCGACATCGAAGAAATACTGCGTGATGGCGCGGGTGGCGCCAGCGTCGATCTTGCGCTTCAGGTTGTCGATGTCGGCCTCGGGGCTGGCGGCCTCGGGATGGGTTTCGGGATAGGCGGCCACCGAGATCTCGAAATCGGCGATGCGCTTAAGCCCCGCCACCAGGTCGCCGGCATAGGCATAGCCCCCGGGGTGCGGCACATAGCGTTCGCCGATGCCCTCCGGCGGGTCGCCGCGCAGGGCGACGATATGGCGGATGCCCGCCTCCCAATAGCGCCGCGCCACGGCATCGATGTCGTCGCGGCCGGCGCCGACGCAGGTCAGATGCGCCGCCGGAACCATCGAGGTCTCGCGACGGATGCGCACGACGGTATCGTGGGTGCGCTCGCGGGTGGTGCCGCCGGCGCCGTAGGTGACCGAGACAAATTTCGGCGCCAACGGCTCCAGCCGCTTGAGGCTGTTCCACAGGGTGTCTTGCATCTTCTCCGTCTTGGGCGGGAAGAATTCGAACGACACCTGAATGTCGGTGGGCGCCAACGCCGCCACCGGCAGCCGGCAGGCGCGCGCCTTTGCATCTGCGCTCAAACGTCCTCTCCCCTTGTCTCGTTGTTGGCCTCGCGGCGTCCGCTCCAGACCACCACCGTCAGCGGATCGCCCGGCAACCGCATTGGCGCCGCGGGCGCCAGCGCCGCCAGACGGAACCACGCCGCCATTTCGTCGTCGCCGAAACCCAGGCGGCGGTGATTGTGCTCGTCGCGCAGAAATTCCAGATGGTGGGGCGCGAAGTCGACCACCACCAGGCGCCCACCCGGCCGCAACACCCGCGCCGCCTCGACGAGGACGGCCTCGGGGGTGTGGGCGTAGTGCAGAACCTGATGCAGCACCGCCGCGTCCCAGGTGGCGTCGGCGAATGGCAGCCGGTACATGTCTGCCTGACGCACCGAACAGTTGCCGCACCCGGCGCGGTCGAGATGCGCCCGCGCCACCGCCAGCATCTCGCGCGAGGCGTCGATGCCGACGGCGTTGCGCACCCGCGGCCCCAGGACTTCCAGCATTCGGCCGGTGCCGGTGCCGATGTCGAGCAGATCGCGCACCGGCGCCGCCAGCACCGCCCGGCTGACGGCGGCCTCGACCTCGGCCTCGTCGACATAAAGGGACCGGATGGAATTCCATCGGGCGGCGTTGGCGCGGAAATACGCCGCCGCCGCCTCGGCGCGGGCGCGTTTCACCTCGGCAAGGCGGCGGCGGTCGAGGGCCATCGCCTCGTCCGCCTCGGGCAGCAGCGCCAGCACCGCCCGCACCAATTGCGCCCCGGCGCCGTCGCGCACGGCGCGATAAAACACCCAGGCGCCCTCGCGGAACCGCTCCAGAAGCCCGGCGTCGCACAGCACCTTGAGGTGACGTGAAACCCGCGGCTGGCTTTGGCCCAGCACCTCGGTCAGTTCGGTCACCGTCAGTTCGCCCGCCGAGCACAGCGCCAGCAGCCGCAGGCGCGTCGGTTCGGCGGCGGCACGAATGCCCGCCAACACGGTATCGGTGCTCGCTTCGACGCTCATGCGCACAAGCATATAAAGACATGTTTATGTGCGTCAATACCGAAGCCGTGCCAAATGGCCGCCCCCGCCGGAGCCGGCTGGCAAAAGCAATTTGCGTATGCTACCCATTCAAAAGGTCGGCCGCGCGTCGTGGTCGAGCGTCAACTTCAGGGCTGACACGATGCGTCTACGGGCTACGCTGACACCTTTGGCCGGTCTCGCCGCGCTGCTGCTTGTCGCCGCGCCGGCGGCCTGGGCCGGGCCTGCCGCCGAGGACGACGCGGCGGCGGCCGCCGATCCCTTGGAGCCGATCAACCGCCAAGTCCACGCCTTCAACACCGATATGCGCGCCCTTTTCATCGGGCCGACGGTGGTGGTCTATCGCGGCGTGGTGCCCGGCTACGCCCGCAATCGGGTTTCCGATTTCCTGGCCAATCTGCGGGCGCCGGTGGTGTTTGCCAACGACCTGTTGCAGGGAGAGTTCGGCCGCGCCGCCGAGACCTTCGCCCGCTTTGGCATCAACACCACCGTCGGCCTGTTCGGCAGCCATGACGCCGCCGCCGAGATGGGTATTCCCGCCCATGACGAAGACTTCGGCCAGACCCTGGCGGTATGGGGGGTGGGAAGCGGGCCTTATCTGGTGCTGCCCATCCTCGGCCCATCCAATCTGCGCGACGCCTCGGGGTTCGTCGCCGACGCCGCCGCCGACGTTCCCAACCGCTGGGCGGCGAACACCGGGCGCGATGGCGCGTTGTATGCGCGAGCCGGCGGCGTGGTCGTGGACGAGTACGACCGGGTGCTGGACACGCTGACCGACATCGAGGAAAGCTCGCTCGACCCCTATGCGGCCCTGCGCAGCCTTTACCGGCAGTCGCGCCGTGCCGCCATTGCCAACGACACCGGCTTCGAGGCCCTGGAGACGCTGGAGGCACCGGACTTCGACATGGACATGAACATGGACATGGACATGCCTCCGCCCGCGTCCGGGCAGCGTTGACGACCAACGAAGGGCCCACCCCGGATGAATGCCATGCCACACCGCCGCCGCGTCCTCGCCGCGCTTGCCCTGCTGCCGATGCTGCTCGTGGCGCCGCCCGCGGCCGCCGACAGCGAGTCGGCCCGCAATTTCGTCCAGACGGTCGCCGGCGACGCCGTCGCCATCGCGGCCGATCAGGCGACGCCGCTTTCGCAGCGGCTGGACCAATACGACGCCCTGTTCCGGCAGCACTTCGCGCTGCCCCAGATCTCGCGTTTCGTCCTGGGCCGCTATTGGCGCGGCGCGAGCGAGGATGAACAGCGCCGCTTCATCGAATTGTTCTCGGAGTGGACGGTGCTGACCTGGGCCGAACGCTTCGAGGGCTACAGCGGCGAAACGGTCGAGACCGGCCGCGTGGCGCCAGACGGCGAGGCCGGCTGGTTCGTGGAAAGCATCATCCAGCGCCCCGACGAGCCGCCGGTGACGGCCGTCTGGCGCCTGCGCGAGACCGACGACGGCTTCAAGATCGTCGACATGATCGTCGAGGGCACCAGCATGGCCATCACCCAGCGTTCGGACTATGCCTCGCGCATCCGCAACGCCGGCGGCCTGCAACCCTTGATGGCCGAGATGGAGCAACGGGTCGACCGCAAGCGCCGCAACCTGCTGGGCTGATCGCCCTGTTCACTCGGCCAGGCGGGTGCGCACCTTG
This sequence comes from Magnetospirillaceae bacterium, assembly GCA_041685145.1. Lineage (GTDB taxonomy): Bacteria > Pseudomonadota > Alphaproteobacteria > Rhodospirillales > Magnetospirillaceae > JAWLGJ01. Next base: position 8,756 of record JAWLGJ010000004.1, read on the forward strand.
ACCTCGCCGTGCAGGGTCCGGTGCACCGGGCATTTGTCGGCGATCTCCAGCAAACGGGCGCGGGCGTCGGCGTCCAGGGGGCCGGCCAGGTCAACCTCGCGGACGATTTCGTCGATCTTCCCCTCGCCGGTCTCGCAGTCGGCGCAATCGCGGGCGTGCAGCTTGCGATGCGACAGCCGCACCGCCACGCGCTCCAGGGGCAGGCGCTTGCGCTGGGCGTACATGCGGATGGTCATGGCGGTGCAGGAGCCCAGCGCCGCCAGCAGGTAGTCATAGGGCGTCGGGCCGCTGTCATTGCCGCCCATTTCCACCGGCTCGTCGGCGGCAAGGGTGTGGCGCCCGATGCTGAGGGCCTGGGCGAACGCGCCCTCGCCGGTCTCGCGCACCAGCACCTCGCCCGGTTTCGCCGCCGCCGCCGCCGTCGTCGGCGCCGAGGCGGCGTCGAGATAACGCGACGCCCAGGCGGCGACGACGTCGGCGACATACACCGCATCGGCACGACGGGTCAGCAGATGGTCGGCGTCGTCAAGCGAGACAAAGCTTTTCGGGTGCTTGGCGGCCCCGAACAGCCTTGCCGCCGCCTCGACCCCCACCACCTCGTCGCGCGGGGCGTGAAACAGCAGCAGCGCCTTGCGTAGATTCTTCACGCCCTCCAGCAACGCCTGCGAACGGGTGTCCTTGACGAATTCGCGGGTGATCGAGAACAGGCGCCCGCCCAGCGTCACCTCGGCGCGGCCCCGGCGCAGCGCCTGCCGCGCCTCGGCCTTCATCAGGCCCAGGACATGGGCGGGATCGCAAGGGGCGTTGATGGTCACCACCGCCCGCGCCTCGGGAATGGATGGGGCCGCCGCCAGCACCGCCGCGCCGCCCAGGCTGTGCCCCAACAGCATCGCCGGCGCCCCATGCCGGTTGCGCAGGAAGTCGGCCGCGGCCAGCAAGTCCTGAACATTGGCGGAGAAACCGGCGTTGCCGAACTCGCCCTCGCTGCTGCCCAGGCCGGTGAAATCGAAGCGCAGCACGGCGACGCCGCGCTCGGCGAGGGCGCGGCTGATGCGCGCGGCGGCGAAGACGTCCTTTGAACAGGTGAAGCAGTGCGCGAACAGCGCGTAGGCGACCGGCGTGCCGGTGGGGCGGTCGAGGCGCGCCGCCAGGGTGGCGCCGAAGGCGCCGGGGAAGTCGATCCGCTCGCTCGACGTCCCGCCGCCCATGGCGCCCCCTAGCCCATGCCGGCGCCCTGGGCGGCGCGCAGGGTGCTGACGATGCGGGCGATGCGCTGGATCAGGGTGCGGGTGGTGAAGGGCTTGGCGATGAAGTCGTTGGCCCCCGCCGAGCGTGCCTCCTCCACCTTCACCAACTCGGAATAGCCGGTGATGATGATGATGGGCAGGGACAACTGGTCGGGGCAGAAATCGCGGCGCACCTTGCGCACGAAGTCAATCCCGTTTTCCCCCTCCATCAGATAGTCCACGAGCATGAGGTCGAACTTCTCGCCCGCCTCCAGCATGGCCAGCGCCTCGGCGCCGTTGGCGGCCTCCCGAACCGCAGCCACCTTCACGCTGGTGAGGATGGTCTGAATCAGGCGCCGCATATTGGCGTTGTCGTCGATGACGAGAACGCGCAGATTTTCAAGACTCATCGTTGCTCCGCGTACTCGGCGCCCCCTCCGCGCCGTCCCCCTCCATGAAGAACTCGACCCCGATGGATGCCGCCGCCGCGCCCGCACGGGGGTCGTTCGCGACATACGGCTGATAGGCCTTGTCCTCCCGCATGATGTGGACCACCAGCCAGTCGCGCAGGAATTCCGCCAGCCCGGTGACGTCGACCGACTGCGGGTCCGCCGTGAAACGCTCCTGGAAGTCGAGCACGCGCCGGCGCATGTCGTCGTGCCGGGCCTTGTGCGCGACCGCGTTCGGGTAGTCCACCGCCTCCAGCATCCGCTCCTCGCGAGCGAAATGATAGTCGGTGTAGTCGAGCAGCGCGTTGAGCACGCTGCCCACCACCGCGCTCGCCTCGAACCCCTCGCCGCTCTCGATCATCTGGGCGGCAAGGGCGAACAGTATCTGATGGTCGCGGTCGATCTCCGGCACGCCGACACTGAGTTCGGGCCGCCAATCGAAACTGTCCTGTCCTTCCTGGGAAGGGCCGGAACCGGCTGCCGACATGCATCTCCCCCTATCGCTTGCATCCCCCGCGCGACTCATATCATGTGCGCCCGCGCTTGGACAGCCTTACGCCTTGCCGCCGGCGCCCGTCGGCGGCTACAGAAAAGGAGGTGGTGGCAGGGAGGTGAGGCGTGGACACACGGGACGTCGAGATTCTGGAGCGGCGGGCCGCCTACGAGGGCTATTTCCGCGTCCGTCGCTATCGGCTGCGCCATCGCCGCTTCGCCGGCGACTGGACGGGCGTCATGACGCGCGAGGTGTTCGAACGCGGCCACGCGGTCGCCGTGCTGCCCTATGATCCCCGGCGCGACGCGGTGGTCCTCATCGAGCAGTTCCGCATCGGCGCCCTGGCGGCCGGATGGGCGCCCTGGATGCTGGAGGTTGTGGCGGGGATCATCGAGGACGGCGAAACGCCGGAGGCGGTGGCGCGGCGCGAGGCACTGGAGGAGGCGGGCTGCCGCTTGGGCCGTCTGCGGGCCGTCACCACCTATCTCGTCAGCCCCGGCGGCACCTCGGAAAGCTGCGCCGTCTATTGCGGCGAGGCCGACACCGCCGGGCTGGACGGCGGCCTGCACGGCCTGGCGGAAGAGCACGAGGATATCCGCGTGCGGGTGGTGCCGGCGGACGAGGCCTTTGCCATGACGACGGACGGGCGCATCGCCAACGCGGCGGCGCTGATCGCGCTGCAGTGGCTGGCCCTACAACGCGATCGGCTGCGCCGGGAGTGGTCCGACGCCCGGTCAGGTTGATCGCCGCCCCGGGCAAGGCTAACCTCGCCGCTCCCCATCCCCAGCAGGGTCGAAGCGACAATGACGACCGATGTGCGCGACGGACTGATCGACTCCATAGGGCGGACCCCCCTCATTCGCCTCAAGACGCCGTCCGAGATGACCGGCTGCGACATCCTGGGCAAGGCGGAGTTCCTCAATCCCGGCGGCTCGGTCAAGGACCGCGCCGCCCTGGCGATGATCCTCGACGCCCAACGGCGCGGCCTGCTGCGCCCGGGCGGCGTCATCGTCGAGGGCACCGCCGGAAACACCGGCATCGGCCTGGCGACGGTGGGCAACGCCCTTGGCTATCGCACCGTCATCGTCATGCCCGAGACGCAGAGCCGCGAGAAGCAGGACATGCTGCGCCTGTGCGGCGCGGAACTGCGGCTGGTTCCGGCGGTGCCCTACAAAGACCCCAACAACTATGTCCGGGTGTCGGAGCGGGTGGCGGCGGAACTGGCGGCGAGCGAGCCCTGCGGCGCCCTGTGGGCCAACCAGTGGGACAACCTCGCCAACCGCCACGGCCACTACACCACCACCGGCCCCGAGATCTGGGAACAGACCGGCGGGCGGGTGGACGGCTTCGTCTGCGCCATCGGCACCGGCGGCACGCTGTCGGGGGTGGGGATGGCGCTGAAGGAGCGAAACCCCAAGGTGGTGGTGGCCCTGTCGGACCCCAGGGGCTCGGCGCTGTACCACTATTTCACCCACGGCGAGCTGAAGGCCGAGGGAACCTCGATCACCGAAGGCATCGGCCAGGGGCGCATCACCGGCAACATCGACGGCGCCCCCATCGACCGCGCCTTTCAGATCAGCGACGAGGAGGCCCTGCCGCTGCTGTTCCGGCTGGTCAAGGAGGACGGGCTGGTGCTGGGCGGCTCCACCGCCATCAACGTCATGGGCGCCGTCAAGCTGGCGCGGGAGATGGGCCCCGGCCATACCATCGTCACCGTGTTGTGCGACGGCGGTCAGCGCTATCAAAGCAAGTTGTTCAATCCCGCCTTCCTGCGCGAGCGCAATCTGCCCGTGCCGGACTGGCTGGACTAGGAGGAGGATCGCCTGTCGATGGAGTACGCCAATCCCGACGCCCTGGTCAGCACCGAATGGCTGGCGGCGCATTTGGACGCGCCGGACGTCCGCGTCGTCGATGCCAGCTATTATTTGCCGATCCAGAACCGTGACGCGCGCCAGGAATACGCCGCGGAGCACATCCCCGGCGCGGTGTTCTTCGACATCGACGACATCGCCGACGACGCCTCCCCCTGGCCGCACATGCTGCCCAGCCCCGAGAAGTTTTCCGCCAAGGTGCGCAAGCTGGGCCTGGGCAGCGGCAACAAGATCATCGTCTATGACGGCACCGGCTTTTCCAGCGCCGCGGCGCGGGTGTGGTGGATGTTTCGCCTGTTCGGGCATGACGACGTGGCCGTGCTGGACGGCGGCTTTCCGAAATGGCTGCGCGAGCAGCGCGAGACCGCCGACATCCCGCCGCCGCCGCGCGAGCGCCACTTCATGGCGCGCGTCGACCGCACGCTGGTGCGCAGCGCCGAACAGCTTCTCGAAAACCTCGACAACCGCCGCGAACAGGTAGCCGACGCCCGCGCCCCGGGGCGTTTCGCCGGCACCGAACCCGAACTCTGGCCGGTGAAGAAGCGCGGCCGCATCCCCGGCAGCTTCAACGTGCCGCTGGCCAAGCTGATCGATACCCGCACCCGCACCATGCGCCCCGCCGACGAGATCGCCGCCGCCTTCGTCGAGGGTGGGGTCGATCTCGACAAACCCGTCGTGACCTCATGCGGATCGGGCGTCACCGCCTGCGTGCTGGCGCTGGGCCTGCACCTGATCGGCCACCGGCAGTTCGCCGTCTATGACGGCTCCTGGGCGGAATGGGGCGAACGCGAGGACACACCCGTCGAACAGGGCTGACGCGCCCGCGGTTCACGCCCCCACTCACCCCGCTTCACCCGCCGGGCGCTGGCTCCGCTCGCTTGGCCGCCGCCTCAACGGCGGTGAGTCTTTGTGCCCTCGCCGGGCGCTCGCTCCGCTCGCTTGGCCGCCGCCTCAACGGCGGCTGGGCGCGACCGCGTGTGAGCGGATCAAGCCCTAGCTGTTCGGCGCCGTGGCCGGGACCGCCGAGGGGTCGAAGGAAACGCGCCGGGCGGGCAGGTGGACGATGGCGGTGGTGCCCTCGCCTTCCACGCTGGCCAGCGCCAGGGTGCCGCCGTGCAGTTCGGCCAGCGCCCTGGCGATGGGCAGGCCCAGGCCGGTGCCCTCATGCTTGCGTGCCAGGGTGGCGTCGACCTGACCGAAGCGTTCCAGCGCCCGCGGAATGTCCTCGGGCTTCATGCCGATGCCGGTGTCGCGCACCAGCACATCGAGGCTGCCGTCGGGCAGCATCCGCGAATCGATCTCCACCGTGCCGCCCTGGGGCGTGAACTTGATGCCGTTGGTCACCAGGTTGAGCAGGATCTGCTTGAGGCGGGTGACGTCGACATGCAGCGTCAACTGCCGCGACTGCGCCACATGCGGCCCCAGCACCAGGGTCAGCCCCGCGTTCTCCGCCTGGGTCTTGAGCAGGGCGCAGACGGAGTCCAGCACCTCGCCGAGGCTGATGAACTCCTCGAACAGCGCCACCTTGTTGGCCTCGATCTTCGAGTAGTCGAGAATCTCGTTGATGATGCCCAGCAGATGCCGTGCCGAATCATGGATGTTGCGGCTGTAGTCGCGGTATTCCTCGGCACCGTGCGGCCCGAACAGCTCCATGCTCATCACTTCGGCGAAGCCGATGATCGCGTTCAGGGGCGTACGCAGTTCGTGGCTCATATTGGCCAGGAATTCGGACTTGGCCCGGTTGGCGACCTCCGCCTGCAGCTTCGCCTGCTCCAGCGCCTGCCCGGCCTTCTTCTTCTCGGTGACGTCTTCCTTGATGGCGAGGAAATGGGTGGTTTCGCCGTCCGCGTTGCGCAGCGCCGAAATCGCCTCGTATTCCCAATACAACTCGCCGTTCTTGCGCCGGTTGAGGATTTCGCCGTACCACGACCGTCCCGCCCGCAAATTGGCCCACAACGCCTGGTACAGTTCCGCCGGCGTCTCGCCGGAGCGGAAGATGCGCGGGGTCGAGCCGACGATTTCGTCGCGGTCATAGCCCGAGGTCACGGCCGCCATGCGGTTGGCATATTGGATGACGCCGCCGGTGTCGGTAATGACGATGGACAGCGGGCTGTTCTCGATGCCGTGGAAGAACAGCCGCAGACGGTCTTCCAGGTTCTTGCGCTCGGTGATGTCGCGCAGCGAGACGATGCACTGCACCTCGCCGCCGAACTCGAAGATATAGACCGAGGCATCGAAGTGGCGCTGGCGCCCGTCGGGCAACAGCCGCTCGAACTCGAAGCGCCGCGTCCGCCGGACGAACAGGTCATCGAAGCGGGCGATCTCGGGCAGCACCTCCAGCGCCGGCGTGTTCGCCAGTTCCTCGCGGCTGGCGCCGGCCTGGGCGGCAAAGGTGGCGTTGACGTACAGCAGCTTCATGTCGCGGTCGAAGGCGATGACGCTGTCGCCGACATTGTCGAGAATGGCGCGGTAATAGGTTTCGATGCGTCGCTGCGCGGCGATCTGGTTGCCGATGTCGCGCACCAGCGGCCGGAAGACGCCGGCCCCGGCGATCACCAGCAGCAGCACGGTGATGGCCTCGCCGACCACGGCGAAGATGTGCAGCATCTCCACCCGCTGGCGGCCGATCGCCTCGTAGACCGAGACGAAGCGCTCCAGGTCGTCGGCGAGGCTGCCGCTGACGCGGGCGATGAGGCTTTCGGCTATGCGCTCCCGCTCGGCCTCGGGCAGCACGTCGCTGCCGTACAGCAACATGCGCGCGTCCTCCAGGAAGCGGAGCACGGCATAGTCGAGGCGCGACAACTCACGCCGATAGCGCTCGCCGGTGCCGTACAGCAGCGCCTCGAAGCCGAAGACCTGCGCCTCCTCGCGGCGCAGCGTTTCCTGCGTCTGGGCGAGTTCGTCGAGGGTGCGCTGCAACTCGCGCTTCAGTTCCTCCTTGTGCTCGGCGTCAGCGGGTCTTTCCAGCAACGAAACGTACAGCGCCGTGCGGTGCGTCAGCATCCGCTGACGGCCGCTGACGTTCACCACCTGGTGCGACACCTGGCTGTCGAGAAGGGTCTCGAAAACCCAGAACGCGACGAGCGAGCCGGCGAATATCAGCCCAAGCACCATCAGGTACTTGCGCGTCGCAACCCTCGCGACCGACCTTGCCTTCACTCTGAAGACTCCGAACCCCGATCCCCAGCCGACACCGTCGGCACGCATACTTCCCCGGCACTCCGCGGTCCTATGCGGACCTGCCGGCATCCGCTGTCTGACGCAGCGCCCCCCTTGGCCAGCCGAGGATACAGGCCGTGGGGCACGATTTCCACGATTTCGGGGGATTTAGCGCAATTCCGGTGAATTGTCGCCTTCAACGACGCCCCGCCCCTGGAGCACGGTGGCGACCGCCCACCACAGCAACGCCCAGCCGGAGCCGATCGCCCAGCCGGCGACGACGTCGGTGGGCCAGTGCACCCCCAGATAGACGCGGCTGACACCGACGCCGAATGTCACCATCGCCGCCAACGCCAGCAGGTACAGCCGAATCGCCGGACTTCTCTCGACGCGCATCAGCAGCGCCGCCAGGGTCAGATAGGTGACCGCCGCCATCATGGCATGGCCGCTGGGAAAGCTGGCGGTATAGACCTGGGTCTCGTGCGGAACGAGGTCCGGGCGCGGCCGGGCGATGCCCAGCTTCAGCACCGCCCCCAGCACGCGGCCGAGCGCCACGCCGCACACCAGCAGAACCGCCATTCGCGGCTTGCCTTTCAGCACTAGGTAGCCGCCGGCCGCCAGAACCAGCAGGGTCAGCACGCCCCAGCCGCCCAGGGCGGTGACGTCGCGGCCGAGTTCCTCCAGCCACTGCGGGCCCAGAAGCTCGTCGGGTTGGGCGGGGCTGCGCAAGGCCAGCAGGATGCGCTCGTCGACGGCCCGGGTTTCGCCCTCGATGACCATGTCGGCAAGCTCGACGAAACCCCACAGCGCCCCGGCGGCGAGCGCCAGCGCCAGCAGCGCCGCCACCTGCCGGCCGTCGGCGGCGGCCGCGCGCAAGGCGCGCCCCAGCGTCACGCCGCCGTGCCGCCCGCCAAGGCGCGCTCGACGAAGTCCAGCCGGTCCTGGCCCCAGAACAAGCGGTCGCCGACGGCATAGGTGGGGGCGCCGAAGACGCCGCGGGCGATGGCCTCGCGGGTGTTGTCCTCCCAGGCCGCCTGCGCCTCGGGCCTCGCCGCGTCCGCCAGCAGGCGCTCGGGGTCGAGGCCGGCGGCCTCGACCACCGCGCGCACCGTGCCGGGGTCGGCAATGTCGCGCTCCTCCGCCCACACGGCGCGCAGGAAGCCCAGCGCCAAGTCGTCACAAACCAGCCCGGCCCGCTGTGCCGCGATCACCACGCGCGCCGCCAGTGATTCGTCGGTGGGGAAGTGCGCCGGCTGCAGCACCAGCGGCACCCCCAGATGCTCGCGCCAGCGCGCCAGTTCCGCCAGCCGATAGGCTTGGCGCTGCGGTGCGCGTTGCGCCACCGGCACCCCGCCGGTCTCCGCGAACACCTGCGGCAGCCGCACCGGTTTGTGCACCACCCGCGCGCCGTGCCGCGCCGCGACGTCGAGCAGCCGCGCGTGCCCGAGATAGGTGAAGGGCGAGATCAGCGAATAATAATAGTCGATGACAGGGGGCATGGCGGCCACCTCCCTTACCGCTTCACGCATAGATCATCTTGCGGGTCATGCCGCCGTCGAGGACGATCTCGGCGCCGGTCATGAAGCCGCTCCCGGCGCCCAGCAACCAGGCCACCAGGGCGGCGACGTCCTCGGGCCTGCCGACGCGGCCGGCGGGATGCTGGCGGTGGTCCTCGTCGCTCAACGCCTCCTGCCGCGCCACGGCGCGCTTTTTCCAGGCGGAAACGTCGATCCAGCCGGGGCTGACGCAATTGACGCGCACCTCGGGGCCCAGGCTGACCGCCAGGGCGTGGGTCAGCGCCACCAGACCGCCCTTGGAGGCGGCATAGGCCTCGGTGTCCGGCTCGGACATGCGCGCACGGGTCGAGGCGATGTTGACGATGGCGCCCCGGCGCCGCGCCAGCATCGGCGCGAAGGCGCGGGCACAGAGGAAGGCGCCGGTCAGATTGACGTCCAGCACCCGCCGCCATTCGCTGGGCGACAACTCGGCCAGCGGCTTGCGGATCATGATGCCGGCATTGTTGACCAGGGCGTCGAGGCCCCCCTCGAACAGCCGCGCCGCCTCGGCGGCGGCGGCCGCGACGTCGCCCTCCTTGGCGATATCGACGATCATGCCGTGCGCCTCGCCACGGGTCGACAGCTCGGCGCGCGCCTCCTGCACCGCCTCGGAATCGGCGTCCAGGAACAGCACCCGCATACCGCCGTCCAACAGACGCTCGGTGACGGCGCGCCCGATGCCCTGGGCGCCGCCGGTGACGATGGCGCCGCCGCCATTCAATGCCGTGTCTGCCACGCGTCCTCCTCCTGCCGAACCAGGGAACGATGCGCCGCCGCCCGCGGTGACGACAACTGTTCTGAGGTCATATGGTGGCCGCACGCCGCGGCCGCGCGCCGCCTTGCGCCGTTCGATGGGGCCATGTCGCCGAATTCGCCCTCGCGTCGCGCGCGCATATCGCCACATGCGGCGGCATGGTACGCGCCCTCCGCCTGTTGATCGTCCTCGTCGCCGTCGGCTCCGCCGGCCAGGCGGCCGCCCTCGCCGTGGACTCGCCGCGGCCGTGGATCCGCGTTCTGCTGGAGGGGGACGCCCTGGCCGTGGCCGGCAGCGATCTGGACCTGCCCGCACTGCGCACCGTCTACGCCGCCACCGGCCATGCCCCCCTTTGGGATGACATCGACGTCGCCCGCGTGCTGGAGGCGGCCGGACGCGAGGGCCTCGATCCCGCCGCCTACCCGATGCGGTACCGCCCCCCGGCGGGCATGTCGGCGATGGAGGCCCGGGCCCGGCGCGACCTGTTGCTGACCAACGCCGTCCTGCTCTACGCGCGCCACCTCCGCCTCGGCCGCGTCGATCCCGCGGCGGTCGATTCCCTGTGGACGCTGCCGCGCCCGGAGTTCGACGCCGCCGAGCACCTCGCCGCCGCCGCCGCCGACGGCGGCCTCGTGGAGGCGCTGCTGGCGCTGCCGCCGCCGCACGCCCAGTACCGGCGCCTGCGCGGCGCCCTCGCCCGCGCCCATCGCCAGGCCGCCGCCGACCCCGATGCGGCGGTGCGGCGCATCCGGCGCATCGAGGCGGCGATGGAACGCTGGCGCTGGGTGCCGCCGCTGCCGGCGCGGCGGGTGGAGGTGAACACCGCCGCCTTTCGCATGACCGCCTATGACGACGACCGGCCGCGCCTCGACATGCGCGTGGTGGTGGGCGCGCCGGCCGCCCCCACGCCCGCCTTCACCAAGGCGATCACGGCGGTCGTCCTCAACCCCGACTGGACGCTGCCCCGCAGCATCGCCGTCGCCGAATACCTGCCACGCATCCAGGAAAACCCCGGCTTTCTGGCCGCCAACGACATCCGCGTCGTCGAGGCCCCGCCCGATCTGGCAAACGCCACCGAGATCGACTGGAGCCGTTATGGGGCCGGCAACTTCCCCTTCTGGCTGCGGCAGGCGCCGGGCCCCGACAACCCGCTGGGCCGCATCAAGTTCGAGATGCCGGGCGGCAACGCCATCTACCTGCACGACACGCCGGAGAAGGACAAGTTCGACTTCGACCGCCGCGCTTTCAGCCACGGTTGCGTGCGCCTGGAAGACCCGATGGCGTTGGCAATGATGCTGCTGGGCGAGGACGGCTGGACCCCCGCTCGCCTCGCCGAGGCCATTGCCGGCGGCGAGACCCGCCGCCTGCGCGCCCCGCGGCCGATGCCCGTCTACGCCTTCCACATGCCGGTCAGCGTCGCCGACGACGGCACCGTGCGCTTCCACGACGACCCCTATCACCGCGAAGGCCTGCTCCTCCGCGCCCTGGAGCGGTAGAAAAACCGCCCCGGCCTTCCCCGTTGCCGCCTCCTGAGCCGCGGTGGTAATACCAAAGCCATAGTCTTTGGCAGACAGCGGAATGCCGGCCGATGCCCCAACCGATTTCGCGGCGGTCGTTCGTGGCCGCCGGCGGGGGCCCCGCCCGGGTCGGGGCCGACGCGCGGGCGGCCGCCGCCCTGGTGCCGCCGCCCCGGCCGGTGCGGCGGCTGTGGCTGCACAATCTGCACACCGGCGAAGCGCTCAAGACCGTGTATTGGGAACACGGGCGATACCTCGCCCAGCCGCTGTCCGAGATCGACCGCCTCCTGCGCGACCACCGCAACGGCATGGTGCATCCCATCGACCCCAAGGTGCTGGACGTCCTGAACCGCCTGCAGTTCTTGCTGGAGCCATCGGGACCGTTCCAGATCATCTCCGGCTATCGCTCGCCGCAGACCAACGCCGCCCTGCGCGCCCAGGGCCGTGGGGTGGCGACGCGCAGCCTGCATATGGAGGGCAAGGCCATCGACGTCCGCGTTCCGGGGCGCGACGTCGAGGCGGTGAGCCGCGCGGCGCTGTCCCTGCGCGCCGGCGGCGTCGGCACCTACCGCCGCAGCAATTTCGTGCATCTGGACAGCGGCCGGGTGCGTTCCTGGTAGCGCCGAACGGTCGTTGCGGCGGCGCCGGTCTTTCCCGAAACGATCTTGCCCAGACCACCGCCGCGCCTGCCGCATCCTTGCTTTTTGGCGCCCGGCGACGACCGGACGATTGAGCCCCCGCCCGACGAGGCCCATCTTTGGTGCAAAGGACCGGCGCGCATCGCCGGCGGGAGGGCACGTCCATGACCATCGCCAGTTGGGTTACGCTCGACGACAAATACGCGCTCGATTCCGGGCGCGTGTATCTTACCGGCATCCAGGCGCTGGTGCGCCTGCCCATGCTGCAACGCCAGCGCGACATGGCGGCGGGGTTGAAGACGGCCGGGTTCGTCTCCGGCTATCGCGGCTCGCCGCTGGGCGGCGTCGACAAGGAGTTGTGGCACGCGCGGAGCTTCCTCGACCGCCACGACATCGTCTTCAAGCCGGGGGTCAATGAGGATCTCGCCGCCACCGCCGTCTGGGGCACGCAGCAGGTGCCGCTGTTTCCCGGGGCGCGCGTCGATGGCGTCTTCGCCATGTGGTATGCCAAGGGCCCCGGCGTCGACCGCAGCTCCGACGTCCTCAAGCACGGCAACATGGCCGGCACCTCCCGCCACGGCGGGGTGTTGATGTTGGCCGGCGACGATCACGGCGCCAAGTCCTCGACCACCGTCCATCAGAGCGAATACACCTTCATGGACGCCATGATGCCGGTTCTCAACCCGGCCGGCGTTCAGGAAGTGCTGGATTTCGGCCTCTTCGGCTGGGCGCTGTCGCGCTATTCCGGCTGCTGGGTGGCGATGAAGACCATCTCGGAGACGGTAGAGAGTTCGGGGACGGCCATCGTCGACGCCGGGCGGCTGGCGCTGGTGGAACCGGCCGATTTCGAGATGCCGCCCGGCGGTCTGCACATCCGCTGGCCCGACCGGCCGCTGGAGCAGGAACACCGCCTGATGCGCCACCGGCTGTACGCCGCGCTGGCCTTCGCGCGTGCCAACGGCATCGACCGCACGGTCATCGACGGGCCGCGCCGGCGCTTCGGCATCGTCACCACCGGCAAGGCCTATCTGGACGTGCGCCAGGCCCTCGACGACCTGGGCATCGACGAAGCCACCGCCGCCGAGATCGGCCTGTCCGTCTACAAGGTGGGCATGAGCTGGCCGCTGGAACGCGAGGGCATCCGCCGCTTCGCCGAGGGGCTGGAGGAAATCCTAGTCGTCGAGGAGAAGCGCGCCGTCATCGAGAACCAGCTCAAGGAACAGCTCTACAACTGGCACGCCGACGCCCGCCCGCGCGTGGTGGGCAAGTTCGACGAGAACGGCGAGTGGATCCTGCCCTCCGCCGGCGAGCTGACCCCGGCCCGTATAGCTCGCGTCATCGCGCGGCGCCTGGAGCCCCGGTTCACCTCCGAGCGCATCCGCGAACATTTGGCCTTTTTGGACGGCAAGGAAAAGGCGCTGGCCGACCTTTCGAACGGCTTTCAGCGGGTGCCCTACTACTGCGCCGGCTGTCCGCACAACACCTCGACCACCGTCCCCGAGGGCAGCCGGGCGTTGGCGGGAATCGGCTGCCACTACATGGTCACCTGGATGGACCGCCGCACCGAGACCTTCACCCATATGGGCGGCGAGGGCGCGTCCTGGATCGGCCAGGCGCCGTTCACCGACACGGCGCATGTCTATGTCAATCTTGGCGACGGCACCTATTTCCATTCCGGCATCCTGGCCATCCGCGCCGCCGTCGCCGCCGGAGTGAATGTCACCTATAAGCTGCTCTACAACGACGCCGTCGCCATGACCGGCGGCCAGCCGGTGGACGGCGCCCTGACGGTGCCGCAGATCACCCACCAGCTTGCCGCCGAGGGGGTGGCGAAGATCGTCCTCGTCAGCGACGAGCCCGAGAAATACGGCGGCACCGCCGTGCTGGCGCCGGGGGTCGACCTCCATCACCGCCGCGACTTCGAGCGCGTGCAGAAGAGCCTGCGCGAGGTGCCGGGCGTCACCGTCCTCGTCTATGACCAGACCTGCGCCGCAGAAAAGCGGCGCCGGCGCAAGCGCGGCCTGATGCCCGACCCGCCGAAGCGCGTGTTCATCAACGAACTGGTCTGCGAGGGCTGCGGCGACTGCGCCGTGCAGTCCAACTGCGTCGCCGTGGTGCCGGTGGAGACCGAGTTCGGCCGCAAGCGCATGATCGACCAGTCGGCGTGCAACAAGGACACCCGCTGCCTGGACGGCTTCTGCCCCAGCCTGGTGACGGTGCACGGCGGCAAGCCGAAGCGCCATTCCGGCACCGATTCATCCCCCCTGGCACTCGGCCCGCTGCCCGATCCGGCGCTGCCGACGGCGCACGAGCCCTATGGCATCGTCATCACCGGTATCGGCGGCACCGGCGTCGTCACCATCGGCGCCCTGCTGGGCATGGCCGCGCATCTGGAGGGCAAGGGGGTCAGCGTGCTGGACCAGACCGGGCTGGCCCAGAAGAACGGCGCCGTGGTGACGCATGTGCGCATCGCCGACGAACCCCAATCGCTGCACGCCGCGCGCATCGCCGCCGGCGGGGCGCGGCTGCTGCTGGGCTGCGACATGGTGGTGGCGGCGGGCTTCGACGCTTTGGCCAAGCTGCGCGCGGGCCACGCCCGCGCCGTCATCAACGACCACCAGACGGCGACGGCGCAGTTCATCAAGAGTCCCGACGCCCTCTTCCCCGCCGACGCCATGAGGCGCCTGATCGAGGAGCAGACGGGCGGCGACGCCGACTTCGTCGACGGCACCGGACTGGCGACGGCGCTGATGGGCGATTCCATCGCCACTAATCTTTTCATGCTGGGCTTCGCCTGGCAGAAGGGCCTGATCCCGCTGTCGGCCGCGGCCATCGAACGCGCCATCGAACTGAACGCCGTGGCGGTGCAGGCCAACAAGGACGCCTTCACCTGGGGCCGTCGGGCGGCGCTGCGCCCCGACGAGGTGCGGGCGCGCGCCCTGCCGCCCGAGGCCATCCCCGACGACCAGAAGGTCTCGCAAAGCCTTGACGAGGCGATCACCCGGCGCGAACGCTTCCTGGAGGCCTACCAGGACCGCGCCTATGCCGGGCGCTATCGGGCGCTGGTAGATCGCGTCCGCGCCGCCGAGGCCGACAAGACCCCCGGCCTGACCGCGCTGACCGAGGCGGTGGCCCGCTCGCTGTTCAAGCTGATGGCCTACAAGGACGAATACGAGGTCGCCCGCCTCTACACCGACGGCAGCTTCGCCAAGGCCCTGGAGGAATCCTTCGAGGGCGAGATACGGCTGGAATTCCACTTGGCGCCGCCGCTACTGGCCAAGCGCGACCCGGACACCGGCCATCTGCGCAAGAACACCTACGGCCCCTGGTTGATGCGGGCCCTCCGTCACCTGGCGAAGATGCGGCGCCTGCGCGGCACCTGGCTGGATCCCTTCGGCCACACCGCCGAGCGGCGCATGGAACGCCGCCTCATCGGCGAATACGAGGTTACCGTCGAAGAGGTTCTGGCCCATCTCGGCCGCGACAACCACGCCCTCGCCGTCGAGATCGCCGCCCTGCCCCAGTCCATGCGCGGCTTCGGCCACATCAAGGCGGCGAATGTCGCGGCCGCCAAGGCCCGCGAGGCGGAATTGATGGCCCGCCTGCGCGCCCCCGATCCCCTGCCGGCGGCGGCCGAATAGCCCCCGCCCCCAACGCCGGTCTGCATTGCGGTTTCGCAAATGCGGTATTAGTCTCGGCGTCATGAGTGGTAGCGCGCATGGCCCGGATCGTCTGGGGTTTGCGTCGGTTGGGGGATGCCGTTGATGTTCAAGGATATGCGCATCGCAGCGAAGCTGCGGCTGATCACTGTCGCCCTCGTGCTGGGCATGGCGGCCATCACCGCCGCCAGCCTGTATGAACTGCGCCAGGAGCTGCTGGCCGACCGCGAGGAGAAGGTCAAGAATCTGGTCGAGACCGCCACCGGCCTTGTCCGGCACTATCACGACCGGGCGCGCGCCGGCGACATCAGCGAAGAGGCGGCGAAGCGCGCCGCGCTGGCCGCCATCGGGCCGCTGCGCTACCAGGACGGCGACTACTTCTGGGTCCACGACATGAACCATGTCGTGCTGGTCCACCCCACCGAATCGCTGATCGGCGAGAACGTCGCCGACCTGAAGGACCCCGAGGGGGTGCCGATCTTCCGCGAGTTCAATCGCGTCGTCGCCGCCGACGGCGCCGGTTTCGTCCCGTATATGTGGCCCAAGCCCGGCGCCGAGGAGCCGGTGGCGAAGATTTCCTATGTCGCCGGCTTCGAGCCCTGGGGGTGGGTGGTCGGCACCGGCATCTATATCGACGACGTCAACGCCATCTTCTGGAATCGCGCCGCCATCTTCGGCGGCATCGTGCTGGTGGTGGCGCTGCTGGTGGGCTCCTTCGCCACCGCCGTCGGCCGCGGCATCAGCCGGCCCCTGGCGGCGACCACCGATCAAATGCTCAAGCTCGCCGACGGCGACCTCGCCATCACCGTCACCGGCGCCGAGCGCGAGGACGAGATCGGCGCTTTGGCGCGGGCGCTGGATACCTTCCATAACAACGCCAGGGAACGCGACCGCCTGGCCGCCGAGCAGCAGGCCGAACAGGAGCGCAAGGCCGAACGCCAGCAGCGCCTGGAGGGGCTCGCCCGCGACTTCGACGAGAGCGCCCGGATGCTGCTGCAATCGGTCAGCGTGTCGATCCAGCACCTGCACGAAGCCTCCGAGACCCTTAGCGGCGGCGCCCGCGAGACCAGCGAACGCTCCACCAACGTCGCCGCCGCCGCCGAACAGGCCACCAACAACGTCCAGACCGTCGCCTCGGCGGCCGAGGAACTGTCGTCGTCGATCCAGGAGATTTCGCGGCAGGTATCGCAGTCGTCACGCATTGCCGGCGAGGCCACCGCCAAGGCGGACCAGACCAACCAGACCATCCGCGGCCTCGCCGAGGCGGCGCAGCGCATCGGCGAGGTGGTCACCCTGATCACCGACATCGCCGAGCAGACCAACCTCTTGGCCCTGAACGCCACCATCGAGGCGGCGCGCGCCGGCGACGCCGGCAAGGGCTTCGCGGTGGTCGCCAACGAGGTCAAGAACCTCGCCACCCAGACCGGCAAGGCCACCGAGGACATCTCGCGGCAGATCGCCGCCGTGCAGGCGGAGACGGAAAGCGCCGTCACGGCCATCGACGATATCGCCCGCGTCATCGGCGACATGAACGAGATTTCGACCTCGATCGCCTCGGCGGTGGAGGAACAGGGCGCGGCGACCCAGGAAATCGCCCGCAACGTGCAGGAGGCGGCCGCCGGCACCGATCAGGTCTCGGAGAACATCCAGGGCGTCTCCAGCGCCGCCGACGAGACCGGGCGCAGCGCGCAGATGGTCTTCGAAGCCGCCGCCGAGTTGCGCGGCAACACCGATGCCCTGCGCCAGAAGGTCGAGGCCTTCCTGAAGGACATCCGCGACGCCTGATCGGCGGCCCGGCACCGCCGCATCGGGCGGCGGTGCCGGGGGCGCCGCCGGGCCTGGGATCACGGCCGGCAGACGTAGTAGACGTTCTGGATGTCGTGGGCGAGTTCATGCGGCGCGACGGCGCCGAAGCCGGCGTCGCGGAACATCCGCTCGGCGGTCTCGCGCCCCCACATCGCGCCCAGCCCGTCGCCGCCCTGCGCCAGCGACACCGTCATGCAGTGCATGCAGGAGACGGTGTAGAGCAGCGTACCGATGGGATGCTCGCGATTGTTGTGCACATGCGCCGAACCGTTGATGTCCTGGGCGAGATAGACCCCGCCAGGCCGCAACGAGGCGCGGATGCCGCGCAGCACCCGCGCCGGGCGGGCCTGATCGTGCACGGCGTCGAAGGTGGTGACGAAATCGAACTCCGGCGTCGCCCAGGTGTCGAAGTCGCTGAGATCGCGGGCGATGAAGCGGACATTGCCCAGGCCCCGCGCCGCCGCCTGCTCGGTTGCCCAGCCGGTGGCGGCCTCGGACAGGTCGTAGCCGACGAAGCGGCTGTTGGGATAACGCGCCGCCATGAGCATCAACGCCTTGCCGCGCCCGCAGCCGACATCCAGGACATCGATGCCCTGCTCCAGCCGCGCCACGACATCGGGCACCAGCGGCAGGATGTGGTCGAAGAGCGCCGGCAGCACCGTCTGGCCGCTGTCCTCGGCCATGACCTCGTGGAAGCGGGGATAGCGCTCATAGGGCACGCCGCCGCCGTCGTGGAAGCAGGCCACCACGTCGTCCTCCACCGATCCCAGCAGCGGCACATACTGGGCGAAGACGGCAAGATTATTGGGCGCCGCGGCGCGCGTGAGGCAGGCGGCGTGCTCGGGCGGCAGGCGGAAGGTGCCGGCGGCGGGGTCGTGCTCGACGATATCGCCGACGGTCATCGCCCCCAGCCATTCGCGGACATAACGTTCCTCCAGGCCGGCGCGCGCCGCGATGTCGGCGCTGGTGGCCGCCGGCATCCGCGCCATGACGTCAAACAGCCCCGTGCGATGGCCGATGGACGTCATGACGCACAGCGCGCCGGCGTTCAGCGTTCCGACAAGGCGTTCCTCGAAGGCCGCCGCGCGGGCGGTGTCGACGGCGGGCGTGGCGGCAGCGGCTTGCGTAGCGGGCATCGTATCCTCCTAGGGTTCCAGACCGACTGGTCGGTATTAAAGGAGCGCCACGGCCGCCACCAACGTCCCCGAAGCCATAGGCGCCGGCGCGCTGGTCGGAGGGCCGTTCCGGAGGTGATACTTGTACCGACCGGACGGTATAATTATCTGTGGGGGAACACGGCAGAAGGGCTCCCCGCCATGCCCAGGGACGGACGCGGCACCCGCACCGCGATCATGGACGCCGCCGAGACGCTGATTCTCGACCAGGGCTTCGCCGCCACCTCGGTCGAGCGGATCATCGCCGCCGCCGGCGTCACCAAAGGCACGTTCTTTCATCATTTCCCCAGCAAGGCCGACCTCGCCCGCGCCATCGTCGAGCGCTACGCCGAGGCCGACCGCGCCCATCTGGAGGACGGGCTGGCGCGGGCCGAGGGCTTGAGCCGCGATCCGTTGCAGCAGGTTCTGATCTTCGTCGGGCTGATGCGCGAGCAGGCGCTGGGCCTCGATGCCGAGCACCCCGGCTGCCTGTTCGCCTCCTATTGCTATCAGGCGCAGTTGTTCGACGAGGGCACCCTGCGCGTCATCACCGACGCCCTGGACGCCTGGCGGCGGCGGCTGGGCGCCAAGCTGGCCGAGGCCGTGCAGCGCCACCCCCCGCGCCTGCCCGCCGACCCCGACGACCTGGCCGACATGCTGACGGTGGTCTTCGAAGGGGCCTTCGTGCTCGCCCGCACCCGCAAGGAGGCCGCGGTGGTGGCGACGCAGCTTGGGCTGTATCGCGACTACCTCGACCTGCTGTTCGGGGCGCGGGAAGCCGTGCCGCCGACCGAAGGGGCGAGGTTTTGAATCCGCTCGCGGCTGGCGTTATCCTGTGCGGTGCAGTATACCGCTGCTTTCCTTGTTGACCTGAAGCGCCGGCAGCGGCGGCAGAGGACGTGATGGCCGAGACCTGGACCCCGGAAAGCTGGAGAAGCAAGCCCATCGAGCAGGTGCCGGACTACCCGGAGCCCGAGCGGCTGCGCGCGGTGGAGACGCAGTTGCGGAACTATCCGCCGCTGGTGTTCGCCGGCGAGGCCCGGCGGCTGCAGGCGGCGCTGGGGACCATCGCCGAGGGCCGGGCCTTCCTGCTCCAGGGCGGCGACTGCGCCGAGAGCTTCGCCGAATTCCACCCCGACAACATCCGCGACACCTTTCGGGTGTTGTTGCAGATGGCGGTGGTGTTGACCTTCGGCGCCGCCATGCCGGTGGTGAAGGTGGGGCGCATGGCGGGGCAGTTCGCCAAGCCGCGCTCGGCGCCGATGGAGACCATCGAGGGCGTGTCGCTGCCGTCCTACCGCGGCGACATGATCAACGGCATGGACTTCACGCCCGAGGAGCGCATCCCCGACCCCGAGCGCATGGTGCGCGCCTACAACCAGTCGGCGGCGACGCTGAACCTGTTGCGCGCCTTCGCCCAGGGCGGCTACGCCGACCTGCACAAGGTCCACCAGTGGACGCTGGGCTTCATCGCCGGCAGCCCGGCCGCGGAGCGTTACCGCGACCTGGCCGACCGGTTGACCGAGTCACTGGACTTCATGGCCGCCTGCGGCGTCACCTCGCAGACCACGCCACAGATTCGCGAGACCGACTTTTTCACCTCGCACGAGGCGCTGCTGCTGAACTACGAGCAGGCGCTGACTCGGGTCGATTCGACCAGCGGCGACTGGTACGACGTCTCGGCGCATATGCTGTGGATCGGCGAGCGCACGCGCCGCATCGACGGCGCGCATGTCGAATTCCTGCGCGGCGTCGGCAACCCGGTCGGCGTCAAGGCCGGCCCGGCCATGACCCCCGACGACTTGCTGCGGCTGATCGATTTGCTCAACCCCCACAACAAGGCGGGGCGGCTGACGGTCATCACCCGCATGGGGGCCGAGAAGATCGGCACGGCGCTGCCGGCGCTGATTCGCGCCGTCGAGCGCGAGGGCCGCACGGTGCTGTGGGCCTGCGACCCCATGCACGCCAACACCGTCAAGGCCGGCAGCTACAAGACCCGCTCCTTCGACCGCATCCTTGACGAGGTGCGCCGCTTCTTCGAGGTGCACCGCGCCGAGGGCACCCATCCCGGCGGCCTGCATTTCGAGCTGACCGGCCAGGACGTTACCGAGTGCATCGGCGGCTCGACCCGCATCACCGAGGCCCGCCTCGGCGACCGCTACCACACCCACTGCGACCCGCGCCTCAACGCCGACCAGGCGCTGGAACTGGCCTTCCTCATCGCCGGGATGCTCAAGGACGAGCGCGTGCGCGCGCGAGAGAACGGCGGCGGAGCGGCGGCGGCGTCATGACCGCCCGCCCCGGCCAGAGCGGCGCCAATGGGCGCTTGTTTCCCGAAGGCGAGGACATCCCACGCCTGACCGACAGCTATTTCAACCGCACCAAGGCCATCCTCGGCCGTTTCGGCGACTGCGAGGCCACCTACGCGGTGTTCATGCGCCGCCCGGTGCTCTACGCGGCCCGCCTGGCCCTGGACTGGCTGCGCCAGACCGCCGCCGACCGCGGCGTCGCCTTCCGCATCGAGGAAAACTATGCCGAGGGCGACTGGGTGGGCGCCGGCGAGCCGATGCTCTACATCACCGGCCCGATGCGCCAGCTTGTCGACCTGGAGACCCTGTACCTACAGAAGATCGGCGCCGCCTGCGTCGCCGCCTACAACGCCTTCCACATGTGCGTCGACCTGCCGAAGGTGTCGTTCCTGGCGATGGACGCCCGCCACTGCGCCGGCGCCGAGATGATGGAAATGATGGCCTATGCCGCCTCGGTGGGCTCGGCGGCGGCGAAGCGTGAGCAAGGCGTCACCGGCTTCGTGGGCACCTCCACCGACGCCGCGGCGCATTTCTTCGGGCGCGAGGCCGGCCTGGGCACCATGCCGCACGCCCTGGTCGGCTATGCCGGCTCCACCCTGCGCGCCGCCGAGATGTTCCACGAAACCTATCCCGACGATCCGCTGACGGTGCTGGTGGACTATTTCGGCCAGGAGGTCACCGACGCGCTGGCGGTGTGCGCGCGCTTCCCCGACGTCGTCCGCGCCGGGCGGCTGGCGGTGCGCGTCGACACCCACGGCGGCCGCTTCGTCGAGGGCCTGGACCCGGCGACCTCCTATGCGGTGCTGGAACGCAACGCTCCCAAGGCCATTCGCGGCTATCGCAGCGAGCAGGAACTGAAATTCCTGGTCGGCACCGGCGTTTCGGCGGCGGCGATCTGGCATGTGCGCGAGCACCTGGACGACGCCGGCTTCAACGCGGTGCGCATCGTCGCCTCCTCAGGCTTCTCGCCCGCCAAGTGCAAGGTGATGGCCTACGCCAAGGCCCCCATCGACATGATCGGCACCGGCTCCTACCTGCCCAGCAACTGGCGCGAAACCTACGCCACCGCCGACGTCATCGCCTATGACGGCACCCCGCGCGTCAAGCTGGGCCGCGAATTCCTGCTGCGGACGCGGGACGGGGAGTAAGGACCAGACGCAATTCCCCGCCTGCCTTAGGAACGCCGCGCCGCTTACCGCGTCGCCTTCAGGGCCTCTTCGAAGATTCCCAGGCCCTCGGCGATCTGGGCCTCGGTGACGATCAGCGGCGGCAGCCAGCGCACCACTTGGCCGCCATAGGGGCCGCAGCGGATCATCAGCATGTTGCGTTCCTCGGCGGCCTTGAGGAGCTTGGCGGCGCGGGGGCCGTCGGGATTGCCGTCGCCGTCGACCATCTCGACGCCCTGCATCAGCCCCAGGCCGCGCACGTCGCCCATTTCGGGGTAGCGGCGCTGCAAGTCCTCCAGGCCAGCGCGAAGCTGGCGGCCGCGTTCGGCGGCGTTGGCGACCAGCCCCTCTTCCTCGATGACGTCGATGGTGGCCAGGGCGGCGGCGCAGGCAACGGCGTTGCCGCCATAGGTGCCGCCCTGCGAGCCCGGCCAGCCCTTCTCCATCAGCGCCTTGGGCGCCGCCATCGCCGACAGCGGCATCCCGCTGGCCAGGCCCTTGGCGGTGGTGATGACATCGGGGCGGGCGTCGAAATGCTCGTGGCCCCAGAAACGCCCCGTGCGCCCGAAGCCGGCCTGAACCTCGTCCATGATCAGCACGATGCCGTGACGGTCGCAGCGCTCGCGCAGGCCGGCCAGGAAGGCGGCGTTGGCGGGCACATAGCCGGATTCGCCCTGCACCGGCTCGATCAACATCGCCGCCGTTTCCTTTGGCGCCGAATAGGTGGCGAAGATGTGGTCCAGTTCCTTCAGGCAGAAGGCCGTCGCCGTGTCTTCGTCCCAACCGTAGCGATAGGTGTTTGGGAACGGCGCCACCACGACGCCCCCCATCATCGGCTGCAATCCGGCGCGCAGCCCGACGCTGGAGGTCGTCATGCTCAGCGAGCCCATCGTGCGGCCGTGAAAGCCGCCGTGGAAGACGATGACATTCGGCCGCCCGGTGGCGTGGCGCGCCAGCCGCAGCGCCGCCTCCAGCGCCTCGGTGCCGGCGTTGACGAAGAAGACGCTGTCGATGTCGCCCGGCAGCAGACCGCCCAGCCTGTCCGCCAGCGCCGTCATCGGCGGGTGCTTGACGATGGCGTACTGGCCGTGCAGCAGCTTGCCGGCCTGCTCGCGGATCGCCGCCACCACCTTGGGATGGCAGTGACCGGTGCCGGTGACGCCGATGCCGGAGGTGAAATCGAGATAGCGGCGGCCGTCCTCGCCATAGAGGTAACAGCCTTCGGCCCGCGCCACCGTGACGCCGCTGGACTGCGGCAGGATGGGCGAGAGCGATCCGTGCTTGTCGGCGCCTTCCCTCGGCGACATGGCGGCCCTCCTCGTTATGCAATGGTTGGCAGGACTGGGCGACAGGCTACACCCTGATGCCCGGCCGGTCACGCGCTGTTCGGCGCGCTATTCCTGTGATTCCGGGCTCGCCTCCGGCAGCGGCTCGCGCATGGTGACGAACTCCTCGGCGGCCGTGGGGTGAATGCCGATGGTGGCGTCGAACTGGGCCTTGGTGGCGCCGCATTTCAGCGCGATGCCCAGCCCCTGTACGATCTCGGGCGCGTCGGGGCCGACCATGTGGGCGCCCAGCACGCGGTCGCTGTCGGCATCGACGATCAGTTTCATCATCGTGCGCTCCTCGCGCCCCGCCAGGGTGTGGCGCATGGGGCGGAAGCGCGATGCGTACACCCGCACCGGCCCGCGCCGCCGGGCCTCCTCCTCGGTCAGCCCCACCGTGCCCACCGGCGGCTGGCTGAACACCGCCGTCGGGATGTCGTCGTAATCCACGGTCATGGGATTGGCGTTGAATTCGGTCTCGGCAAAGGCGCGGCCCTCGGCCAGCGCCACCGGGGTCAGGTTCATGCGGTCGGTGACGTCGCCGATGGCAAAGATGCTTGGCACCGAGGTGCGGGAATTGGCATCCACCACAACCGCGCCGTTGGCGTCCAGCGCCACCCCTGCCTCCTCCAGCCCCAGCCCGGCGGTGTTGGGGCGCCGGCCGGTGGCGTACATCACCAGGTCGGTGTCGATGAACTCGCCCTGGGCAAGGCGCAGGCTGTAGCTGCCGTCGTCGTTGACGGCGATGCTGCGCACCAGCGTCTCGCAGCGGATATTGACGCCCTTGCGGCGCATTTCGGTGGCAAGCGCCTCGCGGATATCCTCGTCGAAGCCGCGCAGGATGTTGCCGGCGCGCACGATCTGGGTCACCTCGACCCCCAGGCCGGCAAAAATGCCGGCGAATTCCACCGCGATATAGCCGCCGCCGACGATCACCATGCGCCGGGGCAAGCTTTCCAGCTCCAGCGCCTCGTTGGAGGTGATGGCGTGCTCGACGCCGGGGATGTCCGGCAGGCTGGGCCAGCCGCCCACCGCCACCAGGATGCGTTCGGCGGTGTAGGTCGTCCCGCCCACCGCGACGGTGTTGGCGTCGACGACGCGGCCGCGCCCCTCGATCAGCGTGCAGCCGGCATCGGCGAGGATGCGCTTGTAGACGGTGTTGAGGCGGTCGATCTCGGCATTCTTGTTGGCGATCAGGGTTGGCCAGTCAAAGGCGGCGTCGGCAACGCTCCAGCCATAGCCGGCGGCGTCCTCGAAGTCCTCGCCGAAATGCGCCGCGTAGACCAGAAGCTTCTTGGGAACGCAGCCGCGAATGACGCAGGTGCCGCCGACGCGGCTTTCCTCGACAACGGCGACGCGGGCGCCGAAGCCGGACGCCATGCGGCTGGCGCGCACGCCGCCGGACCCGGCGCCCAAGGTGATGAGATCGAAATCGTAGGCCATGCTCACCGTTCCTTCTGCAAGCGGCCCAGGTATGGCAGCCCCTCCCCGTCTTGTCGAGGGCGCGCACCTCCTGTCCAAAGGACGGTCGGATCCCCCGCACGGCGTACCACGGGCCGCCGCAAGCCCCGTTGGGCGTAGCATTCCTGGCCGATAGACCGCCCGGCGCGGCCTGGGCTATGACGGCGCCGCGAATCGTCATGGGCAATTCTCGGAGGAGCGACATGATCCCAACGGCCGACGCCGCCCGTTTCGGGGATCCCGGACTCGACGCCGACCACCGCCGCCACGCATCCCTGCTCAACCGGATCGAGGAGGCGCTGCTCGACGGCGACGACATCGAGGGGCGACGCCTGGTGCAGTCCCTCCTGGCCAGCCTGCAACGCCATTTCCGCGCCAAGGAACGGGCGCTGCGTCAGCAGGACATCCCGCATCTGCGCGACCACGCCCGCAATCACGAGGCCGCCCTGCTGATGCTGGAAGACGTCGACCGCCGGCTCGCCCAGGGCGGCGTCGGCGCGGCCTTGTCGCGCCTGGAGGACGTGACGACGTTCTATGTCGACGTGCTTGTCGAACATGACGCCGTCATGGCCGCCCCGGCCGAGGCCGCCGAATATTACGCTTACTGAAGTGTTTTTTCTCCTGGCATCACAAACCACGATTGTCATAGGCCGCCGTCGCTGATACACCGGGCGCATCGATTCCTCACGCCACGGAGCCACGGCGATGGCGGCCCCTCCCTTTCCCGATGTCCTGTCCATGATCGGCAACACACCGATGGTCGAGGTCACCCGCCTCGACCTGGGACCGTGCCGGCTGTTCCTGAAGCTGGAGCAACAGAATCCCGGCGGCTCGATCAAGGACCGCATCGCCCTGTCGATGATCGCGGCCGCCGAGCGCGACGGCCGCCTGAAGCCCGGCGGCACCATCGTCGAGGCCACTGCCGGCAACACCGGCATCGGCCTGGCGCTGGTGGCGGCGGTCAAGGGCTATCAACTGCGGCTGGTCATCCCCGACAAGATGAGCCGCGAGAAAATCTTCCATCTCAAGGCGATGGGCGCCGAGGTGGTGATGACGCGCTCGGACGTCGGCAAGGGGCACCCGGCCTATTATCAAGACCTGGCGGCGCGGTTGGCGGCCGAAAGCGGCGGCTTCTACGTCGACCAGTTCAACAACCCCGCCAACCCCCTGGCGCACGAAACCGGCACCGGCCCCGAAATCACCGCCCAGATGGAGGGGCGCGTGGACGCGGTGGTCTGCGGGGTGGGCTCGTCGGGGACGCTGACGGGACTGTCACGCCATTTCGCCCGCGTCTCGCCGGACACCGAGATGGTCCTCGCCGACCCCGAAGGCTCGGTGCTGCACGACATCATCACCGCCGGGCGCATGGGCGAGGCGGGAAGCTGGCTGGTCGAGGGCATCGGCGAGGATTTCGTGCCCGCCATCGCCGATTTGTCGCGGGTGCGGAAAAGCTACCGCATCCCCGACGCCGAGAGCTTCGAGGCGGCGCGGGAGTTGCTGCGGCGCGAGGGGCTGCTGGGCGGATCGTCGTCGGGTACGCTGCTGGCGGCCGCCCTGCACTATTGCCGCGAACAGACGGAACCGAAGCGCGTCGTCACCTTCGTCGTCGACAGCGGCAACAAGTATCTGTCGAAGATGTACAACGACTGGTGGCTGGCCGATCAGGGGCTGCTGGGGCGTGCCGATGCCGGCGATCTGCGCGACCTCATCGCCCGCCCGCACGCCGAGGGCGGGTCGGTCACGGCGGCGCCCGACGACACCCTGATGACGGCCCTGGGGCGCATGAAGATGGCCGACGTCTCGCAATTGCCGGTCATGGAGAACGAGCGCGTCGTCGGTCTGGTCGACGAATGGGATCTGCTGCACGCCGTCCACGCCGACCCGGTCCGCTTCCACGAGCCGGTGGCCACCTGGATGAGCCGCGACCTGGAAACCCTCTCTCCCGATGCGCCCCTGGCGGCCCTGAAGGACGTTTTCGACCGCGGCCGCGTCGTCCTTCTGGTCGAGAACGGCCGCTATCTCGGTCTCGTCACCCGCATCGACCTGCTCAACCACCTGCGCCGGCAGATGGACTGAACCCGAAGGATTTCCGATGACCGCGCAACGCAATCGCCCCGGCTTCGCCACCCGCGCCATCCATGCCGGGCAGCGGCCCGACCCCCAGACGGGGGCGGTGATGCCGCCGATCCATGTCAGCTCGACCTTCGCCCAGCACGGCCCCGGCGAGCACACCGGCTGGGAATACGGCCGCAGCGGCAACCCCACCCGCGCCGCCTTCGAGGCCTGCCTCGCCGATTTGGAGGGCGGCAGCGCCGGCTTCGGCTTCGCCTCGGGCATGGCGGCGATGGCGACGGTGCTGGAACTGCTGGACGCCGGCAGCCACATCGTCGCCGTCGACGACCTGTATGGCGGCTCGTGGCGGCTGCTGGAAGGGGTGCGCCGGCGCACCGCCGGGCTGACCGTCAGCTACGTCCCGCCCGGCGACGCCCAGGCGCTGGAGCGGGCGATCGAGCCCGAAACCGCGCTGGTCTGGGTGGAGACGCCCACCAATCCCCTGTTGAAGCTGGCCGACCTGGAGGCCATCGCCGCCGTCGCCCGTGCCAACGGGCTGATCGCCGCCTGCGATTCGACCTTCGCCTCGCCGGCGCTGCAACGTCCGCTGGCGGCGGGCTTCGACCTGGTGGTGCATTCGGTGACGAAATACATCGGCGGCCATTCCGACCTCATCGGCGGCGCCGTCGTCACCAACCGGCCGGACCTCGCCGAACGCCTGGCCTTCCTGCAGAATGCCGTCGGCGCGGTGATGGACCCGTTCACCGCCTTTCTGGCGCTGCGCGGGCTCAAGACCCTGCCGCTGCGCATGGAACGCCACTGCGCCAACGCGCTGGCGCTGGCCCGCTACCTGGAGCGCCACCCCAAGGTGACCAGCGTCGTCTATCCGGGCTTGGAGAGCCATCCGCAGCACGCCCTGGCCCGGCGGCAGATGCCGGGCGGCTTCGGCGGCATGATCGCCGCCGAGATCGAGGGCGAGCGCGACGCCGTGCGGCGAATGCTGTCGGGCCTGGAGGTGTTCACGCTCGCGGAAAGCCTGGGCGGGGTGGAGAGCCTCATCGGCCACCCCGCCAGCATGAGCCACGCCTCGCTGCCGGCCGAGCGCCGCGCCGCCCTGGGCATCGGCGAGGGCCTGCTGCGCCTGTCGGTGGGGCTGGAGGACGCCGACGACCTGCTCGCCGATCTGGAGCAGGCGCTGGCGCGGCTTTAGGGCTAGGGCGTGATCCGCTCACACGCGGTCGCGCCCAGCCGCCATTGAGGCGGCGGCCAAGCGAGCGGAGCGAGCGCCCGGCGAGGGACACAACGGTTAGGGCCGGTTCCATGTGAGTGGAAACGGCCCTAGGGCGTGACCGCGTGGTCACGCCCTATTCCGCCGGTTCCTCCTCGGGGCCGGCGCGACGGGCGGGGCGCTTGACCGGGGTGTCGGGGCGGCCGGCCTTCACCCAGTCCTCGTGCCACAGGTCAT
Organism: Magnetospirillaceae bacterium; assembly: GCA_041685145.1. Classification (GTDB taxonomy): domain Bacteria; phylum Pseudomonadota; class Alphaproteobacteria; order Rhodospirillales; family Magnetospirillaceae; genus JAWLGJ01. Next base: position 36,816 of record JAWLGJ010000004.1, read on the forward strand.
GGTGCTCCTTGGCCCAGTTCTCGTCGACCTTGCCGCGCCACATGCCCTCGAAGGCGCCCTCCATGCCGACGGTGCCCAGATACATGTGGCCGAGCGAGAAGCCCACCAGCAGCACCGCCGCGATGATGTGGACGATGCTGGCGTTCTGCAGCGTGTTGCGCGCCCCGTCCACCAGCATGGGGAAGTCGAGGACGATGCCCGACACCGCCACGGCCGCGCCGGCGAGCGCCAGGAACCAGAACCAGGTCTTTTCGCCGAAATTGTAGCGGTGGGCGTGCGGATGCCCGCCGCCGAGGAAGCCGCCGCCCTTCTTCGCCCAGTCGATGTCGTAGCGTCGAATGGCGTTGCCGGGCAGGAAGGCAACGACCATCGCCACCAGCAACACCACGAAGACGGGCCCCAGGAAGTCGTGAACCGGCTTGGCCACCGCCAGCCAGGCGGCAAGGGCCTCGCGGCCGAACACCGGCATGATGACGTGACGCCCGAACAGGATGCTGAGGCCGGTCACCGCCAGCGCCAGGAACACCACCGCCATGCTCCAATGGATGGCGCGTTCCAGGCCGGTGAAGCGCGGCATCATGCGCCCCGAGCGCCCCGCCTCGATGCGGATGCGCCCACGCGCCGCGAACCAGATGATCAGCACCGCGACGATGCCGGCCAGCAGCCAGCCGCCATAGGTGGCGACGGGGCCGTTGCGCAGCGAACGCCAGTTCTCTCCGCGCGAATTGATCAGCACCCCCGCCTCGCGGTCGGGAATCGTCACCTGCGCCTGGGCGCCGCGCCGAATTTGGCGCCAGACCTCGGCATCGCCGGTGTTCCCGAGGGTGCCGCCCGGAACCTCGCCGCCGGTCTGGGCCGGGGCGGGGTCCACGGCCAGCGGCGCCGCCGCCAGGAACAACCCCAGCACCAGCGCCAGCAGAGGCAGGAATCGCAACCGCATATCAACCTCCAGAACGCACGGCAGGGCTGTTCACAGCCCGCGCTGGGCCCGCACGCGCTCGGCCAGCGCCTCGTGCTGATGGGGCAGCAGCGGCTGATCGACGCGGCCCTTGTAGACCCCCGGCTCGTGCCGCAGCACCCGCCCCTGTTCCTCGGCGCGGCACCCGGCCAGCAGCAGCGGCGGCAACAGAAGGACTAGGACGGCACACCGGCCCAGCCTGCGCATCATCACCTCCGACAGGATGGCAGCACCGACGGCGCGGGGGGCGGGGACGGCGACGTCGTCGTC
>JAWLGJ010000004.1:38053-103331 GCA_041685145.1 Magnetospirillaceae bacterium
CGGGCGGGGGGGGGGGGGAGCGCCCCCGCCCCCCGCGCCCGCCTCACAGGTCGCCCCGGACGGTGGGGCCGGCCTTCTTTTCATAGGCGGTGCCCCAGCCCCAGGCCCCCGAGCCGAAGCCACGGGCGACGATGCGCTCGCGGTAGATGTCGGACACCTGGTTGGCGTCGCCGGCCAGCAGCGCCTTGGTCGAGCACATCTCGGCGCACAGCGGCAGCTTGCCCTCGGCAATGCGGTTGCGGCCGTATTTGGTGAATTCGGCCTCGCTGCCCGTCTCCTCGGGGCCGCCGGCGCAGAAGGTGCACTTGTCCATCTTGCCGCGGGTGGCGAAGGCGCTCTGCTCGGGGAACTGCGGGGCCCCGAACGGACACGCCATCAGGCAATAGCCGCAGCCGATGCACAGATCCTTGGAATGCAGGATGACGCCCTCGGCGGTGTCATAGAAGCAGTCCACCGGACATACCGCCATGCACGGCGCATCCGAGCAGTGCATACACGCCACCGATATGGAGCGTTCGCCCGGCGTCCCGTCGTTGATGGTGACCACGCGGCGGCGGTTGACGCCCCACGGCACCTCGTTCTCGTTCTTGCAGGCGGTGACGCAGGCATTGCATTCGATGCAGCGTTCGGCGTCGATGAGGAATTTCATGCGTGCCATTGTCTGCCCTCCCTAGGCGCGCTCGATGCGGCACAGCGTCGACTTGGTTTCCTGCATCTGCGTCACCGAGTCGTAGCCGTAGGTTTGTGCCGTGTTGGAGGATTCGCCCAGGACGAACGGATCGGCGCCCTTGGGGTATTTGGCGCGGCGGTCCTCGCCCTGGAACCAGCCGCCGAAATGGAACGGCATGAAGGCGACGCCGCGCCCGACGCGCTCGGTGATCATCGCCCGCACTTTGACGCGGCCGCCCTCGGGGCTGATCACCCAGATCCAGTCGCCGTCGCGGATGCCGGTGTCGTTGGCGTCGGCGAGGTTGACCTCGCAGAACATCTCCTGTTGCAGTTCTGCGAGCCACGGGTTGGAGCGCGATTCATCCCCGCCGCCCTCGTACTCGACCAGGCGGCCGGAGGTGAGGATGAGCGGGAAGTCCTGGGCGTAGTCGTTCTTCTGGATCGACTGGTACAGGGTCGGCACGCGCCAGAACTTCTTGTCGTCATAGGTGGGGTAGTCCTGCACCAGGTCGCGCCGCGGGGTGTACAGCGGCTCGCGGTGCAGGGGCACCGGGTCGGGGAAGGTCCACACCACGCAGCGCGCCTTGGCGTTGCCGTAGGGCGCGGCGCCGTGCTGAATGGCGACGCGCTGGATGCCGCCCGACAGGTCGGTCTTCCAGTTGGTCTCATCGCCGGCCACCGCCTCGATGGCCTGACGCTCCTCGTCGGTGAGGTCGGCGTCCCAGCCCAGCTTCTTGAGCATGGCCATCGTGAACTCGGGATAGCCGTCCTCGATCTCCGACCCCACCGGCCAGGAGTCCTCCGCCAGCAGGTTGTCGCCGTCGCGCTCTACGCCGAAGCGGGCGCGGAAGCATAACCCGCCCTCGGCCACCGGCTTGGAGGTGTCATAGAGGATGGGCGTGCCGGGGTGGCGCATCTCGGCGGTGCCCCAGCACGGCCACGGCATCCCGTAGACTTCGCCGTCGAGCGGCCCGCCCACGGCGCGCAGGCTGGTCTTGTCGAAGGTGTGCTGGTACTGCATGTGGGCCTTCAGGCGCTCCGGCGACTGGCCGGTGTAACCGATGGTCCACATGCCGCGATTGAACTCGCGGGTGAGATCCTCGACCAGGGGCTCGTCGCCGTTGACCTGGATGTGCTTGAACAGCTCGTCCTCGAAGCCGAACTTGCGCGCAAACAGCGCCATGATGGTGTGGTCGGGCTTGCTCTCGAACACCGGCTCGATGACCTTTTCGCGCCACTGCAGCGAGCGGTTCGACGCCGTCACCGAGCCCGAGGTCTCGAACTGCGTCGCCGCCGGCAGCAGGTACACACCGTCGGTGCGGTCGTGCATGATCGCCGACACGGTGGGATAGGGGTCGACGATCACCAGCAGGTCGAGCTGCTCCATCGCCTTCTTCATGTCGGGCAGGCGGGTCTGCGAATTGGGGGCGTGCCCCCAGAACACCATGCCGCGGACATTGTCGGGCTGGTCGATGTTCTCCTTCGCCTCCAGGACGCCGTCGATCCAGCGCGACACGGGGATGCCGGTGCTTTCCATCAGCTCCTGGCTGGCGAAGCGGCCCTTGAGCCATTCATAGTCGACGTCCCACACCCGGGCCCAGTGCTTCCACGACCCCTCGGCGAGGCCGTAATAGCCCGGCAGGGTGTCGGCCAGCACGCCAAGGTCGGTGGCGCCCTGGACGTTGTCGTGGCCGCGGAAGATGTTGGTGCCGCCGCCGGCGACGCCCATGTTGCCCAGCGCCAGTTGCAACACACAATAGGCGCGGGTGTTGTTGTTGCCGTTGGTGTGCTGGGTGCCGCCCATGCACCAGACGATGGTGCCGGGCCGGTTCTGCGCCAGCGTCCGCGCCACGCGCTCCACCTGCTGGCCGGGGACGCCGGTGACGCGCTCGACCTCGTCGGGGGTCCAGCGGGCGACTTCGGTCTTGATCTGGTCCATGCCCCAGGCCCGGCGGCGGATGAACTCCTTGTCCTCCCAGCCGTTCTCGAAGACGTGCCAGAGGATGCCCCAGATCAACGCCACGTCGGTACCGGGGCGGAAGCGCACATACTCGTCGGCATGGGCCGCCGTGCGCGTGAAGCGCGGGTCGGCGACGATCAGGGGGGCGTTGTTCTGCTCCTTGGACTTCAGGATGTGCATCATCGCCACCGGGTGCGCCTCGGACGGGTTCGACCCGATCAGCAGCATGGCGCGGGCGTTGTGCATGTCGTTGTAGGAGTTGGTCATGGCGCCGTAGCCCCAGGTGTTGGCGACGCCGGCGACCGTGGTGTAGTGACAGATACGCGCCTGGTGGTCGACGTTGTTGGTGCCCCAGAAGGCCGCGAACTTGCGGAACAGATAGGCCTGCTCGTTGGAGTGCTTGGCACTGCCCAGCCAGTAGACCGAATCCGGGCCCGATTCCTGGCGGATGCGCAGCAACTGGTCGCCGACCTCGTTGATCGCCTGCTCCCAGTCGATGCGCTGCCACTGGCCGCCCACCAGCTTCATGGGGTATTTCAGGCGCCGTTCGCCGTGGGCGTGCTCGCGCACGCTGGCGCCCTTGGCGCAATGGGCGCCCAGATTGAACGGACTGTCGAAGCCGGGCTCCTGCCCCACCCAGACGCCGTTGCGGACCTCGGCCAGCACGGTGCAGCCCACCGAGCAATGCGTGCAGACGCTCTTCTTGGTCTCGGTGTCGGCGGCGGCGGCCTGCTGCGCCTGGGCCTGGCGGACCCGCCCGGGCGGCACGAAGCTCGCCAGCGCGGCACCGCCGGCGGTGACGCCGGAACGTTTGAGGAAGGTGCGACGATCAATGGCCGCGCCGGCGACGGCGGCGGTAAGGCCGGACAGGGCGCGGCGGTTGACCGTGCCCGCGGTTTTCCTGATCAGCATGAAGGCCTCCTTCAGAACCGCGCGGTCTCGTAGAACCGACGCACATGGTCGGTTTCGGCATAGCCGGCAGCGGATTCGTCGGCGACCGGCCCTTCCGCGGCGGCCGGAACCACGCTGCCCGCGGCCATCGCGCCCGCGGTGCCCGCCCCGACCGCCAACAGGCGCAAAACGTCCCGGCGCTGCACGCCGGCCGGCTTGTCGTTCTCAGACATTTGCTCCTCCCCTGCCAGGTCCGGCCCGGTCGTGCCGGGCGGAACGAAAGTCACACCATCGACAGCGCCTCGGCCTCCACGCGCAGGAACACCCGCCCCAGCCGCGCCGCCGCCCGATAGAACGAAGCCGCCTCGGCCGCCTCGACATCGTCGAACAGCGCGCCGGCCCAGGAGCCGACATGCGAGGCAAAGAATCGCTTCTGGAGGTCGAGCGGGCCGTCGCCCCGGCTCGCCCCCTCGCCCCGAATCAGGCGCTGCATCACCTCCAGCACCGAGGCAATGTGATCCTCGGGCTCGGAGACGCCGTCGCCGCGCGCCAGCCCCAGCGCCGCCAGGTCGTCGCGCAGTTGCGCCAAGGGTTTCTCGAACAGGTAGCCCGCCAAGTAGTACGAGGCGAAGGGAACCACCTCGCCACGGGCCAGGCCGATGAACAGGGCGTTGAACTCGCGTTCGACATCCCCGGGCGTCGCCGTGGCGGCGGCCCCGGCCAGGTCGCGCAGGCCGCGCCCGATGGGGGTGTCGTCGCCGTCCAGGCCGCGCAAACGCGCCAGGATGCCGCCGTCCGGCGGCGCCGCGAACAGTGTCGCCAGCAATCCGTAGAGTTGGGCCCGCAGTGCGTCTTCCGGCGAGTCGCCGGGCACGGGCTCAAGAACCGCTTCCTCCCTGGCCGTCATTATTATGCAGCCCGTTTCTGGTGTTTTTTTCTCCGCCGACGCCGAAGCGCGCGATCGAATTGAAACTGTCGCTCGCAATGACAGTCATTGTCAACACAACCCCGGCCGCATATTGCTACCGGGCGCGTCGGCTATGATAAAAAGGATAATACCACCGACATCTACCGCAGATTGTCGGTGCCGTCCTCCCCTTCCTCGGGAGGAGTCAACTCTTCAACCCCTTGGGCGACCTGCGCTTCGCCTTCGGTCGATTGGTCCGGAGTCTTCTGGGCAGGTGCCCCGCCGTCCTTTTCCTCGCCATCCTTCTTGTCATCGGCGCCATAACCGCGCCCGGCCCGCCAGGCGGTGCGCAGCACGTCGCCCGCCGCGATGCCCGTGCCGGTGAAATCGCCGTCATAGTCGTTGAGTCCGTCGAGATTGGCGAAGACCGGGTCGCTGCGCCACAGCCGCCGCAGGGCGCGGCGACGCAGGGCGGCCGGCACGCCCTCGCGCATGAACACGGTGAAGTCGGCGTCCTTGCCGAGGGTGTCGGGGTCGGGAAGCTCGGCCGGGTCGATGGCCTCCGGCGGCGCGGCGGGCGCCGTCGCCTCGGGCGAAGCCGCCGGCGGCGTCGGGCGCTCGTCGTCCTCGTGCCGTACCGCCGCCTTGCGCCGCGACCAGCGTCTCAGGAACGGTTCGTCGGAATCAGGTGCGGACACGGGGGTCGCTCCGTCGTGCGAAGGGCTCGTGAGGCTGCGTCTTCGGCTTTTGCCGGCGTTTGATGAAGGGCTCGTCGACGTGGTGGCGCTCGATGAACGCCGCCACCGCCGCGACCAGCGCCGCCGGCATGGGCCGGTTCTCGACGATGTCGTCGTCGCTGATGCCGTAGGCTTCCGCCTCGTAGGGACAGACGGTGGCGCGGAAGGGCCGCAGCGGCGGGCCGTCGCCGCCGTCGCCGCGCGGGCGCAGGACCACGAACACCTGCGGGATGGGCTCGGAGAGATTGCGGCGGTAGCCCTCGGTGTCCTTGCGGTACAATTCCACGGGCAGCGTGCCGGCATGGTACCGCGCCACGCCCGAGGCCTCGTCCTCGACCAGCGTCCCCGGCGTTGCCTCCAGCCCGCCGGCGATGACCTCGGCCACGCGCCAGACATGGTCCTGCCAGCGGCTGGCGAGCGGGCGGCGTTCGAGCACCACGCCCACCTCCAGCCGCTCCAGCGGCACGGCCCCGTTCACGGTTCCAGGCGTCGTCATTCCCTGCTCCCCGTCTCCCGCGCGCCCTTGCGTTCCAGGTGCCCCGCCTCCTCGGCGGCGTGGGCGGGCTCGGCGTCGTAGATCAGGCGCTCGGCGCCCGACAGCACCAGAAACCGCCGGCCCTTGGCGCGGCCGATCAGCGTCAGCCCCACCTGCCGCGCCAGTTCGACGCCCCAGGCCGTGAAGCCCGAACGGCTGAACAGCACCGGAATGCCCATCTGCACGGTCTTGATGACCATTTCGCTGGTCAGGCGGCCGGTGGTGTAGAAGGTCTTGTCCGCGCCATCGATGCCGTTCAGGAACATGTAGCCGGCGATCTTGTCGACGGCGTTGTGCCGGCCGACGTCCTCGACATAGATCAGCGGCGAGTCGCCCTGGCACAGCACGCAGCCGTGGATGGCGCCGGCCTTCAGGTAGAGGCTGGGCATGGTGTTGATCGCCTTCAACAGCGCATACAGCCGTGAGGTGGGGAACCGCAGGTCCGGATTCAGCCGCACCGATTCGAAGCTTTCCATCACGTCGCCGAAAACGGTGCCCTGGGCGCAGCCCGAGGTCTGCACCTTCTTTTTCAGCTTTTCCTCGTAGTCGGTCACCCGCCGGGTGCGCACTACGACGGTGTCGATTTCGGAATCGACGTCGATGGCGGTAATCTCGTCGTCGTCGCGCAGCATGTTCTGGTTGCGCAGATATCCCACCGCCAGATATTCGGGGTAGTCGCCGATGGTCATGGCGGTGACGATCTCGCGACCGTTGAGGAAAATCGTCAGCGGGCGCTCCGTCACCACCGCGGTCTCGACGGCGCGTCCGTCCTGGTCCATGCCCTCTACCACGCGGTAAAGCCGGTCGTCGTCCAGGCGCGGAACGATCACGGCACGGTTGTCCACACTGTTCACGGCCATTGACCTCCATTGCACATAGAACGGCGCGCCACGACGTACCCCATACGGCCGGGTTGCCTTGTACGGGGCATGGTGCGCGAAAATCACCGCCATCGACAAGTCTGGCCCCCGGTATAACCACTAGGAGATTCGAGGTGCCCCACGACCGCCCGAAACTGCTGCTTTGCACCTGCGAGGGGACCATGCCCGTCGATGCCGCCAGCATCGCCAAGGCCCTGGGCATCGCCGCCCCGCCGCCCCTGCACGGCCAGCTTTGCCGCGCCGAGATCGACAACCTGCGCCGCGCCGCCGCCGGGGGCGCGCCGGTGCTGGTGGCCTGCGCCCAGGAAGCGGAGGTGTTCGCCAACGCCCTGGCCGGGGATGGCGAGGGGAATGGCGACGGCCTGCGCTGCGCCGACATCCGCGACCGCGCCGGCTGGTCGCGGGAACGCGCCCAGGCGGCGCCCAAGATGGCGGCGCTGCTGGCCGAGGCGGCGCTGGAGGTGACGCCGGCGGCGATGGTGCCGCTGCGGTCCGAGGGCGTCACCGTCGTCTACGGCCGCGGCCAGCAGGCCCTGGACGCCGCCGCCCGCCTGGCGGATCGGCTGGACGTGGTATGCCTGCTGGCCGATGCCGACGATGCCCTGCCGCCGCGCCGGACGCGGTTTCCCGTCTTCGCTGGACGGGTGCGCCACGCCGCCGGCCATCTGGGCGCGTTTGCGCTGGGGGTGGACGGGTTCGCCGCCGCCAGCCCCTCGGCGCGCGGCGGCCTTGCCTTCGGGCCGGGGCGCGACGGCGCCGAGCTGAGTTGCGACGTCCTTGTCGACATCTCGGGCGGCACGCCCCTGTTTGCGGCGGCGGCGCGGCGCGACGGCTATCTGCGCGCCGACCCCGGCAATCCCGCCCTGGTGCAGCAGGTGCTGTTCGACGCCGCCGATCTTGTGGGGGAGTTCGACAAGCCGCGCTATGTGCGGGTCGAAAGCGACATCTGCGCCCATTCCCGCAACAGCAAGACCGGCTGCACGCGCTGCCTCGACGTCTGCCCCAGCGGCGCCATTGCCCCGGCCGGCGAGGCGGTGAGCGTCGACGCTGCCATCTGCTGCGGCAACGGCTCCTGCGCCAGCGTCTGCCCCACCGGGGCCATCACCTATGCCATGCCCGCCGACAACGACATCAACGAGCGCCTGCGGGTGCTGATGTCAACCTTCCGCGCCGCCGGCGGCGGCGAGCCGGTGCTTCTGGTCCATGACGAGGAGCACGGCGCCGAAATGATCGCGCTGTCGGCGCGCCTGGGCGAGGGCCTGCCGGCACGGGTGCTGCCCTTCGCCGTTCATGCCGTTGGGCGGGTGGGCATCGACCTGATGCTGACGGCGCTGGGCTATGGCGCGGCGAAGGTGTTGGTGCTGGCCGGGCCGCGCCAGGAGGCCCTTGCCGGCGTCGAGGACGCCGTCGTGCTGGCCAATGCCATCGGCGACGGCCTCGGTTATGGCGAGGAGCGTTTCCGCCTGCTGCGCCCCGTCGATCCGCCGGCGCTGGAGGCGGAGCTTTACGGCCTCGATGTCGAGGAGGCGCCGGAGGCGGCCGAGTTCCCGGTGCTGGGGGCGCGACGTCCGGCGCGGCGGCTGGTGCTGAAGCATCTGCACCGCCACGGGCCCTGGCGGCCGGAGACGGTGGCGCTGCCGGCGGGGGCGCCGTTTGGCGCCGTCACGGTGGACGAGGCCAAATGCACCCTGTGCATGGCCTGCGTCGGCGCCTGCCCCACCCGCGCCCTGGGCGACAACCGCGAACGCCCCCAACTCACTTTCCGCGAATCGGCCTGCGTGCAGTGCGGCCTATGCCGCGAGACCTGCCCCGAGGGGGCCATCGCCCTGCAACCCCGCCTGTCCTTCGCCGAGACCGCCGAACAGGCGCGGGTGATGAAGGAGGACGAGCCCTTTGCCTGCGTGCGCTGCGGCAAGCCCTTCGCCACCACCGCCACCATCGAGCGGATGCTGGAGCGCCTGGCGTCGCACCCCATGTTCAGCGACGGCAAGCGGCTGGACCTGCTGAAAATGTGCGAAACCTGCCGGGTGGTCGCCCAGGCCGAGGACACCGACGGTCCGTTTGCCGCCGCCCCGCGGCCGCGGCCACGGACCACTGACGACTATCTGCGGGAGAGGGAAATGGAGCGCGGCGGCGGCAAGGGCAACGGCGCCGCCAAGCCGCCGCACTGAGGCCAGGGAGAGCTAGCGCCCGGCGGCGGCTTGCTCGGCCACCGCCGCATCCAGGCGCGCCAGGCGGCGGTAGAGGTCGAGGCTGCGGCGCAGCAGGTCGCGCAAGCCCGGCGGCAGGTCTTCGTCCTCGCCGCCGGCGGCGTCGAGGCAGACGTCGCGCCCGCCCAGGCGGTAACGGTCGTCCTGCCAGTCGGCGCGGCTGATCTCGCCCGCCTCCACGGCCCGCAGCGCCAACAGCCAGGCCAGCGACTGCGTCAGGCGCGCGGTGACGCGGAAGCTTTCGCAGCTCATCTTCAGGCGGGCCAGGTCGTCGCGGCCGCGCCGCTCGCGGGGCAAGCGAAAGGCGGCGTAGTTGCGGGCCTCGACCAGCAGGTCCAAGGTCTCGCGGTAGACGCGGCGCGTGACGTCGTGGCGTGGCGGCCGGGACATGGGCACCTCCCTGCCCCGGCCCAGGTGTGCGCGGCGCCCGCGTGCTTCAAGCCGACCGATCGGCCGGCGGGGTTGACATCCGCCCTGGGGGTTCCAAACATTTTCGGCGCGGTCGCCTAGGCAGGGACCGTCCAATCGTCGCATTGCTCAAGGAGGAGGATGTGATCATGCGTACCTTCGATCTTTCGCCCCTGTTCCGGTCCACGGTCGGGTTCGACCATGTGGCCCGCATGTTGGACGCCGCGACGCGCGTCGACGACACCGCGCTCTCCTACCCGCCCTACAACATCGAGAAGCTGGGAAGCGACGACTACCGCATCACGATGGCCGTGGCGGGCTTCTCGGAAGAGGATCTGGAGATCGTCGCGCAGGAGAACCAGCTCGTCATCCGCGGCCGCAGCCGCAAGGAGGATGAGGGGGTGCAGTACCTGCACCGCGGCATCGCCGGGCGTTCGTTCGAGCGCCGCTTCGAGCTGGCGGACCATATCCGCGTCACCGGCGCGCGGCTGGTGAACGGCCTGCTGCACGTCGAGTTGGTCCGCGAGGTGCCCGAGGCCAAGCGCCCGCGCACCATCCAGATCGAGCGCCACGACACCGCCGGCCGCGAGGCCATCGAGGCCAAGGCCGAGCCGGAGCGGAAGGAGCGCCAGTCGCCGTCGCAGGCGGCCTGAGGCCCGCCCGGTTTCGACCGCGTTTGGGGCCGGCGCCCTGGTGGGCGCCGGCCTTTTTGTGTCGGATGGGCGGCCACGGCGGCGGCGGCGTCGGGCTTGTTTCCTTTTCACAGTTTCGTTATACATATCTCATATAATGAGAGACTGGCATCGGTCCCCGCTGCCACCGGCACGAGGGAGAGGGAGGACATGCACGTCCGCGCGAGGCTTCAGGCAAAAACCCTGAGAACGGTTCTTCTCGGCGTTTTCAGCCTTTTCCTGTATGTCCTGCTGTTCGCTTTCGAGGAACGGATCCTTCTCCTCTCCACCCAAGGCTCCCTGGCTTTTCTCACGCCGATCAGCATTGCGCTGGTGTTTTCCTTCGTGCACGGCGCCTTCACCAGCAACTTCTGGGATGTCCTCGGCGTCAGGCCCAAGACCCGCAGGGAGCCGCGCCGGTGGAACCGATAGCGCCCTTCATCGCCCTCGACCCCATCAACATGGTGGGGCTGTTCCTGATCGGCTTCGTGGGCGGCATGGTCAGCGGCTTCATCGGCTCGGGCGGCGCGTTCGTGCTGACGCCGGCGATGATGAGCATGGGCGTGCCGGGCATCGTCGCCGTCGCCTCCAACATGTGCCACAAATTCCCCAAGGCCCTGGTGGGCGCCTACAAGCGCGCCAAATACGGCCAGGTCGACCTCAAGCTGGGCATCATCTTCGGCCTCGCCGCCGAGGCCGGCGTGCTCGTGGGCGCCCATCTGCAACAGGCGGTCGAGCGCACCTTCGGCAATGCCGGCTCGAACCTCTATGTCAGCGTCGTCTTCGTGATCGTGCTGTCGGTGGTGGGCGGCTTTGTGCTGCGCGACGGGATCCGGTCGTGGCGCGCCGGCGACGGCTTCGACGACAACCAGCCCGGGCGCCTGGCCCGCCGGGTGCAGGCGATCAACATTCCCGGCACCATGATGTATTTCAAGAGCATCGGCACCCGCGTCTCGGTGCTCATCCTCTTTCCCCTCGGCTTCGCCACCGGCCTTCTCGCCGCCACCATCGCCGTCGGCGGTTTCATCGGCGTGCCGTCGATGATGTATGTGCTGGGGGTGCCGGGCATCATGGCCTCGGCCACCGAACTGGTGGTCGCCTTCGTGATGGGCCTGGGCGGCAGCATCAAATTCGCCTCCGCCGGCTTTGTCGATATCCGCCTGGCGATGATCATCCTGGCGGGGTCGCTGTTCGGCATCCAGATCGGCGCCATCGGCACCACCTATGTCCGCCCCTATGTCATCAAGCTGGTGATGGGGGTGATCATGGTGACGGTTCTTTTCAGCCGGTTGATCGTCATTCCGGTCTATCTTGCGGACCTGGAGTTGATCGGCACCCTACCCACGACCACGGAACGGCTGTTACGCGACGGCAGTTTCTATACACTGGTGGCGGCGCTACTGATCGGGGCGGCGGCGATCTTCCGGGCCCTGTGGATCGGGATGCGCGAAAGCAGGGGCACCGTCGCCGCCTAGGCGGGCGGCGGGCATGACCGCCACGGAGGGCATCATGGCGAGCGACATGGGCCAGCTTTCCCCCACTGGACGTTTTGAACGAATTCTTCTGGCCACCGACGGTTCCGACTACAGCGACGGCGCCCAGCGCGTCGCCATCGCGATGTGCGCCGAGGGCGGCGCCCGCCTGACCGTCATGACCGCCGTCCTCTCCAGCCCGGAGCTGAGCGAGATCGGCCCCAGCCAGATGGCGCAGATGGAAGCCGAGGCGGCGGAACATCTCGACGCCGTCGCCGCCGAGGCCACCCGTCAGGGCGTGGATTGCGACAAGGTCATCCGCTATGGCGACGACCCCTATCGCGAGATCGTCGCCGAGGCCGAGGAAAGCAATGTCGACCTGATCGTGGTGGGGCGGCGCGGCAAGCGCGGCCTGGCGCGGCTGATGCTGGGGGACGCCACCGTGAAGGTCATCGGCGACGCCAGTTGCAGCGTGCTGGTGGTGCCGCGCACGGGCGAGATGTGGAAGCGGCGCATACTGCTGTGCACCGACGGCTCGCGTTCCTCGGATGCCGCGGCGACGGCGGCGGCGCGCATTTCGGAATGCTGCGGCAGCCCGCTGACCGTGCTGTCCGTCGAGGTACCGGCCCACAGCGAGGAGCGCCAGGCCGAGGCCGCCGCCATCGTCGACCGCGTGCTGTCGTTCTACCGCGAGGCGGGGCTGGAGGCCGACGGGCTCGTCCGCCGCGGCACCGCCCATGACGTCATCGCCGAGGTGGCGGGCGAACTGGGGGCCGACCTCATCATCATGGGCAGCCACGGCCGCACCGGCTGGGGGCGGCTGCTGCTGGGCAGCAACTCCGAACGGGTCATCGGCAACGCCACCTGCCCGGTGCTGGTGGTCAAGGGCGGCTGAGGCCGCGATTGCGGGCACCGGCCTTGTTCCGGCGGCCGCGCGCGATATCTGCGCAGGCAGGGTGCCGCAATTGGAGGCGGGTCACATGGCCGAGAAGCAATCCCGGCGGGGCGAGGAACGGCGCAGGGTGGTGCGCCATCGCGAGGCCCCGACCATACCGCTGGTTACGCCGCTGGAAACGCTGTGCTTCATCGTCATCAAGGCGCGCGAGTTCGACGCCAAGGTGGATGTGGTCGACCCCGAGACCGGCTCGAATCCCGCCGACGACATCGAAATGTCGATCCTGGAGGATTTCGCCGACGACCCCACCGCCCAGGAACTGACCGGCGCCCTCGACCAGCTCGATGACGACCAGCGCATCGAGGTGCTGGCGCTGGTGTGGCTGGGACGGGGCGACTTCGAACCCACCGGCTGGCCGCAGGCGCTGGCGCAGGCGCGCGATGTGCACGACCGTCGCGAGACCGCCTACCTCGCCGGAACGCCGCTGCTGGCGGATTACCTTGAGGAAGGCATCGCGCTGCTCGGCCACTCCTGCGAGGACGTCGAACGCCAGCACCTGTAGGGGCTATCTCTCATAGCTGGCGATGATCTCGCCCTTGGCGAGCTGATGCGCCCCCAGCGCGTCCTCAAGCTCGCGGCAAGTGGTGCGTTCCGGCAGATCCAGCGTCTCGACGTCCAGCGCATAGACGGTGAACACATAGCGATGGCGGCCGCCGCCGGGCGGCGGGCATGGGCCGCCGTAGCGGCGCTCCTGGAAGTCGTTGAAGGCATGGCGGATGCGCCCCTTGTCGCGGGGGATGTAGCGTTCGGGCGTTTCCGTGATCTCGGCCGCCAAGTTGTACAGCCCCCAATGATAGAAGGTGCCGGTGGGGGCATCGGGATCCTTGCAGACGATGGCGAAGCTGCGGGTGTCCGCCGGCGCGCCCCGCCAGCGGAGCGGCGGGGAAATATCCTCGCCGTCGCAGGTGTAGCGGCGCGGCACGGCGTCGCCAGTTGCGAAAGCCGTGCTTTCCACCTGCAGGGCGGCGATGGGGGAAATGTCGTCGCTCATTCCGCCTCCTTACGTCGGCTGACGGGGCGACCAGGGTCGCCTCCCGATGACAACGTCGGCGTCGGCGGCAGGTTCGGGGCGCCATCGGTGTGAGGGGCGCGCGCGTCAGGAGGCGTCGGCCGGCGCCGGCCGCGTCCGCGCCTGCTCGGCGGCGCGGCGACGGGTGGCGACGATGGTGGCGGCGGCGGTGGTGACGATCCACAGCACGATGACAACGCCGTTGAGCAGCCCGCCCCACTCCCGCCATTCCGGCAGCCCGCCGAGGTCGCCGGCGACGCGCAGGGCAAGGCCCAGATGCAGCAGCGCCAGCGGCAGGTAGTAGAGGCGCAGGAACGGCACCTTCACCCGCAACACCGCCGGCAGGATCACCGGCGCATGTCCGAAGACCATCGAGAAGACGAAGCCGACGAAGACCGCGTGCAGCACGGCGTCATAGACCATCCCGCCCGCGCCCACCGGCAGCAGCAAGGCCGTCACGCCGGCGATACCCAGCCACGCATATCCGGCGAACAGGCAGACGGCGACATAGCGGGTCAGGCCCGGCTGGCCGATGGTGCGCCGGGCCACGTCGTTGACCAGCATCCAAACCGTCAACAGCATTAGCGCCGCGCCCCACAGCGGCCACATGACCGCCGGGCCGATAACGCCCGCCAGCGGCGCCGCCAGCACCAACCCCATCACCACCGCCGCGCTGGGCACCCGCCAGCGGCCGGGCTTGAGGAAGCGGCTCAGTTCCAGGCGCTCGCCGGCGATGGTCAGGATCAGGAATCCCGCCCACCACGGCACCGCGGCGGTGGCGTCGAAGGTGGCCAGCCACGCCAGCCCGCCCACCAGCCAGGAAAGGCCGCCGCACAGCAGCACCACCGTGAACAGGGCCGGCTGGCGGTGCGCCGCCACGGCGTTGACGGCACCGAACAGCGCCGCGGCCAGCACCAGCAGCGCCGCGCCGGCGACCGGCGCCCCGGCGATGGTCGCCAGGCCGCCCAGCCCCGAGGACAGGGGCGCCGCATAGGCCCAGCGATGCCCGATGGCCACCGCGCGCTCCAGGCCGATCACGGTGCCGAAAAAGGCCGACACCATCAGCACGCCGTGGACATGCGCCAGGGTGGCGCCGGGCAGGCTCCAACCCAGGCGCGCCTCGCCGGCGGCGAGCCCGGTCACCATTGCCACGGCCCCCAGCGCCAGGAACGGAACGCGATGCCATGCCGTCGTCGTCATCCCGCCCCCCGTTCAACCCCAGCCCAGCCGGGCGCGCGCCGCCGGTCCCAGCCGGTCCGGCGTCCACATCGGCTCGGTCAGCAGGCGCACCGTCACCGCCGCCGCCGGCGCCGCCCGGCGCAGGACCGATTCGGCCTCGTCGCGGATGGCCTCGCCCTGCGGGCAGATCGGCGTCGTCATGATCACATCCACCGCCACCCGCCCGTCGCCGACGGCAATATCCTCGATCAGCCCCATCTCCACGATGTCGATCCCGACATCGGGGTCGATCACCGCCCGCAGGGCCTGCCGCACCTCGTCCTCGTTCATGCGCCACTCCTTCGTTACTCCGCGCATGAGACGCATTCCCAGCGCGACCCGCCATGACAGCGGTCAAGGCGCTCCGGGCCGCGCCGTCACCCTGACGCCATCGCCGACGCGGTCGCTGGGATGCAGCACCAGCACGTCGCCCGCCGCCAGTCCCTCGGTGACCGCGACGGCACCTTCGCCCATCAGTCCGACCGCCACCCGCCGCAGGCGGGCCACGCCGTCCTCGACCCGGAACACCGCCCAGTCGTCCCCGGCCCGAAAGATCGCCCCCAGCGGCACCACCAGGGCATCGTCGGCCCGCGCCACCTCGATGCGCGCCATCACCCGGAAGCCGTGCCCGACGGATTCGGGAAACGCCGCGCCGGGCGCCGGCGCGATTCGCACATTGACCCGCTGCTCCTCGATCCCCAGCGCCGAGACCTTGGTGAAGGCGAAGGGCTCGACCCGGCGCACGATGCCGGCGACCGGATCGCCCCCGCCCCACTGGTCCAGCCATGCCGGCATCCCAGGCCGCACCCGCACCGCGTCCGCCGACAGCAGGTCGACCTCGACCTCCAGGTCACGCGGGTCGCCGACCTCCATGATGACCGTGCCCGCCTGCACCACGGCGCGGCTTTCCTGCAGCACCCGCAGCACGGCTCCATCCACCGGCGCCCGCAGGGTCACGCAGCACTCGCCGTCGTCGGCGTCGGCGTACTGGCCGGGCTCGATCAGCCGCGCCCGCGCCGCGTCCAGTTGCGAGCGCCGCGCCTCCAGCCCTTCGCGGGCGGCGTTCAGGGCCGCCTGCGCGGCACGAAAGTCGGCCTGCGCGCGTTCCAGCGTGCGGGCGGCAACGGTGCCTTCCTCCGCCAGCCGCCGCACCCGCTCCACCGCGGCGCGGGCGAAGGCGTACTGCGCCTCGGCGCTTTCGACCTCGTTGCGGGCCACCGCCACCGCCGCCTCGGCGGCTTGAACCTCGGCGACGGCGGCGGCGCGGGCGCGCACGTCCAGGAAGGTGGGATCGGCGGGGCGGATGATCACCAGGACGGTCGCGGCGGCGGTGATTGGGTCACCGACCTCCACCGGCACCCGCTGCATCAGCCCGCCCACCGGCGCCGAAACCTCATAGATGGCACGGACCCGCGTGCGGCCGTCGCCCTCGACCCACTCCACCAGTTCCCCCCGCTGCACCTGCGTCAGGTCCACCGGCACCGGCTGTGGTCGGAAGGCCCAGACGAGCCCCGCCGCCAGCAGCGCCACCGCCACCGCCCACAAAAGTACCCGTCCGGTCCGTCGTCGCGCCGCCATCGGCTCTACTCGTAGGTCTTCAAGGCCGCCACCATGTCCAGGCGGCGCAACCGCCGCGCCATTGCCACCGCACTGAGCGCCGTCGCCGCCAGCACGACCAGCGCCGCCACGCCATAGGTCGCGGGCGCCACCGCGACCGGCAGGCGGTATAGCTCCGTCTCCATCATGCCGGCCATGAACTCGGCCAGCCCCCGGCCGATGAGTGCGCCCAGCGGCAGAGCCAGCAGGGTCAGCACCGCCAACTCGCCCAGCAGGATATAGGAGACCTCGCCGGTGGAGAATCCCAGGACGCGCAGGCTGGCCAGTTCGCGGCCACGCTCGGACAGCGCGATGCGGGCGCTGTTGTAGACGACGCCGAAGGTCAGCAGCCCCGCCAGGGCAACGAAGAAGCCGACCATGATGTACATGGTTTCCCCCATCGTGTCGCGGAACATGCCGATGGCGGCGGCGCGCAGCACCACCCCCGCCACCATCGGGGTTTCCTTCAGCCGACGGTAGAATGCTTCGCGCTGCGCGGAGTCGATCAGCAGATGCGCGCCCGACACCGTCGCCCCCTCGCCCAGGGCGCGGCGCAGGGCGTCGATGTCCATCCAGGCCGGCGTACCAAGATAGGTCTCGGCGACCGCCGCCACCCGCAGGCGCAGCAGCGGCTGGCGGCCTTCCAGCACCTCCACGCTCACCATGTCGCCGGGCCGCACGCCCAGGCGGTCGGCCAACGCCTGCGACAGCATCATCCCGCGCGGCGGCAGCGGCAGCGGCCGACCGCCCGCGTCCACCCGTTGCGTCAGGCCGGCGGCGGCGGGCACGCCGACCAGCGCCTCGCGCCGTTCCAGGTGCCCGACGCGGAAACGCGCCGCCACGGAACGGAAGGGCTCGGCGGCCAGCACGCCCGGCACCTGCTCCAGGGCGCGCACGGCCCGCTCGCCAAGGGCGTCGACGAAGGTGACGGTGGCGTCGTGGCGCTGCTCGACGAAAAACTGCCGCGCCAGCAGCACCTCGATGGAATCGATCCATTGCAGCGACAGGACCAGCACCGCCGCCGCCAGGGCCACGCCCAGCACCGTCAAACCGGCCCGCACCGGCCAGCGGACGATGTGCCGCAGGATCATCAGCGTCGGCTGGTCGGTGCGCATCCAGGACAGCGCCCGCCCCACCCGCCAACGCCGGTAGCTAGGCGGGGCCGGTGGCTGCATGGCCTCGGCCGGCGCCAGCCGCGCCGCCTGCGCCACCGCCGTCACCGCGCCGAACCCCGCCGCCGCCAGCCCCACCGCCGCCGCCAGCGCGAACACCCAGGGCTCGGGGCGATAGATCAGGAAGGGGAAACGGAAGAACTGCGCGTACTGCCCGGTGATCCACTGCCCCAGCAACGCTCCCGCGCCCCAGCCCAGCAGCACGCCCAGCCCCGCCATCGCCGCCATCAGCTTGACGTAATGCCAGCCGATGCGGGCGTTGCCGAAGCCGAAGGCCTTCAACAGGCCGATCTGCGACCGCTCGGTGGCCACCAGGCGGCTGGCGGCGACGTTGAGCAGGAAGGCGGCAACCGCCAGGAAGATCGCCGGCAAGATCCCCGCCATCGTGCGAAGCTGGCGAATCTCCCCCGACAGGAACCAGTTCGAGGTCTGGTCGTCGCGGCCGAAGGCGCCGGTGGTGCCGTAGGGCCGCAACAGAGCGTCCAGGCGCTCGATCACCGCCCGCGATTCGGTGCCGGGGCTGAGTTTCAGGGCCACGTCGTTGAAGGCGCCGTCCAGGTCGAAGGCCGCCGCCAGCGCCTCGCGGCCCATCCACAGCACGCCGAAGCGGCGGTCGTCGGGCATCAACTGCCCCGGCGGCAGGATGTAGACGTATTCAGGCGACAGGGCGATGCCGGCGATGGTGAGGTGCCGGCGCGTGCCGTTGATGACCGCCGTCAGGCTGTCGCCGGGGCGGTAGCCGTGCGCCTCGGCGAAGGCTTCCGACACCAGGGCTTCGTCGGGGCGGCCGGGCCGCAGCCAGCGGCCCTCGCGCAGCACCAGGTCGTTGAGGCGTGGGCGCCGGTCCTCGGGCACCGATACCAGCAGCGCGCCGGCGGGTTCGGCCATGCCGGCGATGTCCAGCAGCGCCTGCTCGACGATGCGCGTTTCGACGGCGCGCACGCCCGCAATCGCTGCCATGCGGGCCTGAAGACGCGCGGGCGCCCGTCGCGCATGGGCGAAGACGTCGGCAAAGCGGTAGCGTTCATAGAAGGCGGCGCGAGTCTCCTCCAGCGACGCCACCGCGCCCAGGCTCATGATCAGCATGGCCAGCCCGCTGGCGATGACGGCGGCCACCGCCAGCGCTTGGCCGCGCATCCGCCACAGGTCGCGGCCGAGCTTGCGGTTGAGCATGGTCATCGCCGCCTCACCACGACAATTCGGCGGGCGGGCGGGGCGCGGGATTGTCGGTGATGCGTTGAATCAGGCCATCGGCGAAGCGCACCACCCGGTCGGCCATCTCGGCGATTCCGGCGTTGTGGGTGATGAGGGCGGTGGTGGTGCCAAGGTCGTCATTGACGCGGCGGATCGCCTCCAGCACCAGGACGCCGGTGCGGCTGTCGAGGGCACCGGTGGGCTCGTCGCACAGCAGCACGTCGGGCCGCTTGGCGATGGCGCGGGCAATCGCCACCCTTTGCTGCTCGCCGCCGGAAAGCTGGGCGGGGAAGTGATCCAGGCGCCGCTCCAGCCCCACCAGGGCCAGGGCGTCCTCGGGCGCCATCGGCCGGGCGGCTATCTCGCACACCAGCGCCACGTTCTCGCGCGCCGTCAGGCTGGGGATCAGGTTGTAGAACTGAAAGACGAAGCCGACATGGTCGCGGCGAAAGGCGGTCAGCTCCTTCTCCGACAAGCTGCCCAGTTCGCGGCCCCGGAAGCTCACCGCCCCGGCCGTCGGACGGTCAAGTCCGCCCATGATGTTGAGCAGCGTCGACTTGCCGCTGCCCGATGGGCCCAGCAACGCCACGATCTCGCCGTCGCGCAGGTCAAGATCGACGCCACGCAGCGCCTCGATGGTCACCTCGCCGGTGCGATAGACCTTGCGCACGCCGCGCGCGGCAAGGACGGCGGCAGCGGGGCGCGATGGGGCGACGGGCATGGCACGACCGAGCGTTGTGGCCGGCTCAGGATGCGCTTCCCTGCCCCGCCCGATCAAGCGCCGCACCGCCGCCCGCGCGCGCCGAGGTCGCCCGCGAGGTCAGTCGAAGGCGTCCTCGGTGCGGCCGATGCCGCCCGGCACCTCGGCCTCGCCGCGGCCGGCATTCGGCTCGCCGCTGGCCTCCTGCTGCGACACCTGCCGCACCTGTCCGGTGAAGCCGTGCACCTCGACGACGATATCCTCGCCGTTGCGCTGCGCCTGCATCCGATAGGACTCGTCGTCCTCGCGCCAGCGCACCTCCTCGACGTTCTGCAGGCCGCGCTCTTCGAGGATCTTCACCGCCGCCTGCTCGGTGAGCCGCCCCGATTCGGCGTCCCGCACCAGGCCGGTGCGGCCGTCGATCAGCACGTTGACGCGCTCGCCCTGCTCGTCCTGCGCCCGGGCGGTGAAATACTGGCGAATGTCGCCGATGTCGCTGTAGCCCTGCTGGCGCAGGATATCGCGCACCTGCTCGCGGCCCAGGCGCTGCTCCTCCTGCGCCGCCGCCGGCGCCGCCGACAAGCCCACCGCCAGGGCGGCGGCGGCTAGCATGATCGTGCGCATCGTCTCCTCCTCCGTATGAACAGGCCGTGCCCTCGCAGGGACGAACACGCGCCCCAAGGGAGGGTTCCGCCGGTTCCGCGTGCCGCGCCGGTGGTGTAGCCTGTGGCGCCAAAAGCAGAATACAGAGGGAGGAGCCAGCCCATGTCCGCCAGCCCGCCGCCAGGTTCCGTCGAAACCGTCCGCCGACCGCCGGTCCACTATGGCTGGGTGGTGGTCGTCGCCGGTGTGCTGGGGGTGTTCTCGTGCCTGGGGCTGGGCCGGTTCGCGCTGGGGATGCTGCTGCCGTCGATGGGGCAGTCACTGAACCTCAGCTATGACGAGATGGGCTTCATCAGCACCGGCAACTTCCTCGGTTATCTGGGGGCGGTGCTGGCGGTGGGGCCGGTGCTGGGCCGCGTCGGCGAACGGCGGACCATCGCCGCCGGGCTGGTGCTGGTGGCGGTGTCGATGCTGCTGGTGGCGCAGGCGCAGTCCTTCCTCCAGGTGCTGGTGCTGTACGTCGCCACCGGCATCGGCAGCGGCGCCGCCAATGTGCCGATCATGGGCTTGGTCACCCACTGGTTCGCCCGCCGCCGCCGCGGCCGCGCCGCCGGGTTCATGGTTACCGGCAGCGGCTTCGCGATCATTTTCGCCGGCAATGTGGTGCCCTTCATCAACGAAGGTTTCGGCGCCGAGGGCTGGCGGGTGAGTTGGACGGTGCTGGGCGTCGTGGCGCTGGCGGTGGCGGCGGTGGCGGGACTGCTGATCCGCAATCGCCCGGCCGACAAGGGCCTGCTGCCGGTGGCGGCCGACGAACCGGCGCCGACACCCGCGCCCGAGGCAAAGCCCGCGCCACCCCCGGCGCCGGCGTCGGCGGCATCGAACCGCCGGCTGCTGGCGCATCTGGGAATCCTGTATGCGCTGTTCGGCTACACCTATGCCATCTACGCCACCTTCGTCGTTACCAGCCTGGTGCAGGAACGCGGCTTCACCGAGGCGGCCGCCGGGGCGGCCTGGGCCTGGGTGGGCTTCCTCAGCCTGTTCTCCGGGCCGGTGTTCGGCACCCTCTCGGACCGCATCGGCCGGAAGGCGACCCTGATGATGGTCTTCGCCCTGCTGGGCACCGCCTATCTGCTCATGGCCCTGCCGCTGGGGCCGTGGGCGGTCTATGCCTCCATCGCCTTCTACGGAACCAGCGTCTTCGCCATTCCGGGCATCATGGCGGCGGCCACCGGTGACTATCTCGGCCCCGCCAAGGCGGCGGCGGCCTTCGGCACCATCACCTTTTTCTTCGGGCTGGGCCAGATCGCCGGGCCGGGGCTGGCCGGGGTGCTGGCGGAAGCGCAGCAGAGCTTCGCCGGCAGCTATCTGATGGCGGCGGTGCTGGCGGCCGCCGGCGTGGTGCTGAGCGCGGGGCTGCGCCGGCCGGCGCCGGCGTGACTACCGCTTCGGCCGGCGGTTGGCGAGGGCAATGCCCGAGAAAATGAACGCCAGGGCGACCAGATGGAACCAACGCACCGTCTCGCCCAGGAACAGCGTCGACAGCAGCGCCGTCAGGATCGGCACCAGGTACGTATATTGCCCGGCGACGCCGGCGCCGACCCCGGCGACGCCGCGATTCCAGAAATAATAGGCCAGCACGCCCGGAAACAGCGCCGCATAGCCGACCACCGCCATATTGCCCGGCGTCAGCGGCATCACCGTGCCCTGCGCCACCTCCCACAGATACAGCGGCAGGATGAACGGCAGGCCAAACAGCACCAGCACGGTGATCTGCGCCACCGGATCCATCGGCACCGGATGCCGTCGCAGCAGCACCGAATAGACCGACCAGCTTGCCATCGCCAACAGCACCCAGCCGTCGCCGGCCCGCACCCTCAATTCCAGCAGGCTGGCCGGGCGGCCGTCGGAGATCACCAGCAGAACCCCCAGCAGCGACACCGCCATTCCCACCGCCTGCAACGGGCCCAGGCGCTCGCCCAGCCACGCCCAGGACAGCGCCACGATGGTCACCGGCATCACCGAGCCGACCAGGGTGACGTTGATGGCGGTGGTGGTCTGCAGCGCCAGATAGAGCAGCGTGTTATAGGCGGTGACGCTGCTGACCGCCAACGCCAGCAGCAGGCGCCAGTGGCGGCGGACGACGTGGCGCTGGTCGACCAGCCGCGGCCACGCCACCGCCAGCAGGATCAACAGCGCGATCGCCCAGCGCCAGAACGAAAGGGTGAACGGCGGCACCGCCCCCACCGCCGCCCGCGCCAGCACCGCGTTGCCCGACCAGAACAGCGGCGGCAGCACCAGAAAGGCGTAGGGCGAGGCGAGGAGGCTTTTCAGGCGCGGCATCATCGGCGTCGGGGGCGCGGGTGGATGGGCGGGGCACGCTCTTTCGCTACCCCGGATCGGTGACAGCCGTCAACGAAAGGCCGAGGAGGGTCAGCGCGGCGGCAGGACCGCCGTGGCTTCGCCGCCGTCGGCATTGGCGGCGAAGGCGTGCGCCGATGAAAGCCCCAACAGGCGCCGCAGATCAGCCAGAATGGCGATCAGCGCCGGCACCACCAGCAGCACCAGCAGCGTCGAAACAATCAGCCCGAAGACGATGGTGATCGCCATCGGAATCAGGAAGCGGGCCTGCAGGTCGGTTTCGAACAGCATCGGCGTCAGCCCGCCGATGGTGGTCAGCGACGTCAGGATCACAGCCCGCAGGCGCTCGCGGGCGCCGTCTACGATGGCATGGAACTCGGTCTCGTGGGTGTCGGCGTCGAGCTTTTCCTTGATGGTGCTGACCAGAATGATGGCGTCGTTGACCAACACCCCCGACAACCCCACCAGGGCGACGATGCTGAGAATGGAAAGCTGGTAGCCCAGCAGCCAGTGCCCGAGAACCGCGCCGACGAAGCCCAGCGGTATCACCGCCATCACCACCAGCGGCTTGGCATAGCTGCCGAACACCCAGGCCAGGATGATGAAAATCGCCGCCAGCGCCAGCAGGCCGCCGATGCGCAGATCGCCGAAGGTCTGGCGCTGCTCCTCGGCCTTGCCCTTGAAGGCATGGTCGACGCCGTGGCGCCGGGCGATCTCGGCGACGCCGTCGCGTTGCAGGGCGTCCAGGATGTCATCATTGGTGGCAATGTCGGTGTCCAGTTCGGCGGTCACCGACACCTCGCGGCGGCCATCCTCGCGGCGGATACGGGCGAAGCCGGTCTGTTCGCGCACTTCGACGATGCTGCTCAACGGCGCCTGGGTGCCGTCGGGTGCGCGCAGATAGAGGTCGTGCAGGATGGCCGCGGGCACCTGCCGGCGCGGCAGCATCACCCGCACCACCACCTCCTCGTCCCCGCGCGGAAACCGCTTTGCGATGGCGCCTTCCAGCGAGTCGCGGAGCTGCCGCGCCACGTTCTGGGTGGTGAAGCCCATGCGCCGCCCCCCGGGCGTTACCGACAGCACCACCTCCTCCTTGCCCCAGGGCAGATCGTCATCGACGCTGGAGATGCCGGGGTAGCGTTGCAGCAGCGCCGCCACCTCCGCCGCCGCCGCCTTCAGTGCCGCGGGCTCGCCGCCGAACAGCCGCACGTCGACATCGGCGCCGGGCGGGCCGCCCATCGCCGGGCGAATGGACATCTCGCGCAGGCCCGGCAGGGGGCGGATCTCGGCACGCCAGCGGGCGATGAACTCGATGGCGGTGACGGCGCGGTCCTCCACCGGCACGAATTCCACCGCCAGGCTGCCAAGATTGTCGCCGCTGCCCGCCACGGTTCCCAGGCCGCGGTCGAGCGACCCGCCGACCTGCCCCAGTGCCATCACCACCAGGGGGCCGTCGGCGCCGCCGTCGGTGATCTCGCGCTCCACCGCCTCCAGGGCGCGCTGCATCTCCGCGAGCATCGCCTCGGTGCCCGCGCGCGGGGTTCCCGCCGCCATTTCGATATTGGCATAGACGCGGTCGGCCTCGGGCGCCACGAAGAAGACGAAGCCCACACGCCCGCCGGCCACCATGCCCAGCGCCAGCACGATGCTGGCGGCAGCGACGGCGACGGTGGTGTAGCGCCAGCGCACGCACCCAACGACGAGGCGCCGGAAGGCCCCGTCGCGGAAGGCGTCGAAGCGCGCATCGAACCAGCGGCGGAAGGCGCCGGCGCCGCCCGGGCGCCCCCGCAGCGCCCCGCGCAGGTGGCCCGGCAGCACATAGAAGCACTCCACCAGGCTGGCCAGCAGCGCCGCCATCACCACCAGCGGGATGGCCTCGATCACCTGGCCGATGACATCCGACACCAGCAGCAACGGCGCGAAGGCGACCAGCGTCGTCAGCGACGACGCCAGCACCGGCACCGCCATGCGCCGGGCGCCGCGCTCGGCCGCCAGCACCGCCGACAGGCCCAGGCGGCGTCGGGACTCCGCGTGTTCGGCGACGACGATGGCGTCATCGACGACGATCCCCAACACCATGATCAGCGCAAACAAACTGACCATGTTCAGCGACTGCCCCGTCGCCAGCATCACCGCCAGGGTGCCCATCAGGGCCACGAAGATGCCGCTGGCCACCCAGAAGGCGACGCGGCCGCTGAGGAAGACCAGCAGGATGGTCAGCACCAGCGCCAATCCCTGCAAACCGTTGCGCAGCAACAGCCCGATGCGGCTGCGGATGAGGTCGGCGCGCACGTCGTACAGTTCGACCACCAGCGTCGGCGGCAGGGTTCCGCGGATTTCGCCGAGATAGGCGTCGACGATGTCGGCAAGCTCCAGGGCGTCGGCGTTCAGCGCCCGTTGCACATGCAGTTCCACCGCCGGGCGGCCGTCGCGGAGCAGCGTCGGCGCCTGATCGTCGAAGCGCTCCGAAACCTCGGCCAGGTTGCCCAGCGGCACCCGCCGTCCCTCGCCCAGCAGCACCGCCAGATCCGATACCTCCTGGGCGGTCTCGGCCAGGCCCAGCGCCCGCACCTGCCTTTCGTCGCCGCCGCGCGTGCCGCCGGCCGGCAGGTCCAGCGACACCTCGTCCAACTGCCGGGCGATGTCGGCCAGGGTGATCCCGAGGTGACGCAGGGTGCGCGGCTCGATTTCGACCCAGATTTCCTCGTCGCGGACGCCGACGAGGTCGACCTTGTCGACGCCGCGCGCCAGCAGGTCGTCGCGCATTCCCTCCGCCAGCGCCTTCAGCGCCGTCTCCGAAAACGGCCCCGACAGCACGATGCGGCTGATGGTGTCGAAGCGGCTGAGGCGGCTGATGACCGGGCGTTCGCTGCTCTCGGGCAGGGTGGTGACGGCGCCGACGGCGGTCTCGACGTCCGAGAGCGCCGCCTGCATGTCGGTTCCGGCGGCGAACTCGATCGAGATCACCCCCCGCCCCTCCACCGACGACGACGTCACCTGCTTGACGCCGTCGAGAAAGCGCACTTCCGGCTCCAGCGCCTGCACCACGGTGCCGTCGATATCCTCGGCCGAGGCGCCCGGCCAGGTCACCGAGACCTGGATGACGTCGAGGCCGAAGTCGGGGAAGAACTGGGTGTTCATCCGCGACAGCGCCACGAAGCCGGCGACAAGGATCAGCGCCATCAGCAGGTTGGCGGCGGTGGGGTGGCGGACGAAGGTGCGGATGAGGCCGCCGGTCCCGCCGCCCTCGGCGCCCTCCCCGCTCACGGCACGCTCACCCGCAGGCCGGCGGCGATTTCCGGAAAGCGCGTCAGCACCACCGCATCGCCGTCGGCGACCTCGCCGCGCACCAGAACCTCGCCGCCGAAGCGGGTCACCGCCTCGACGGCGCGGCGTTCCAGGCGCCCGTCCACCACGACATAGACGACCGCGTCGTCGTGCAGGGCCCGCAGCGGCAGCCGCGCGACCCCGTCATGACGGCGCCCGACAACTTCGACCGCCACGAACGCGCCCGGCCGCAGGGAGGTGCGCAGCCCCGGCCCTTCAAGCCGCGCGAAGACATCGACGCCGCCGCTGGCGCCGCGGATGCGGCTGTCGACACGGTCGACGACGGCCTCGTAGTCCACCGACATGTCACCCATGCGCCAACGCACCCGCAGCGGCCGCCCCTTCAGGCCGTCCTCGGCAAGGCGGCCATAGATCGCGTCGGGGACGTGGAAGCGGACCTCCAGGTCGTTGGCGTCGATCAGCCGCGCCAGACGGTCGCTGGCCGACACCACCCGGCCGACCGCCGCCTCGACCTCTTCGAGAAAAGCGTCGAAAGGCGCGCGCAATTCCGTGTCGGCGAGATCGCGCCGCGCCCGAGCCAACAGGGATTCGGCCCGCGCCACCCGCGCCCGCGCCTGCTCAAGGCGTGCCTCCAGCCGCGCCACCGTCTGCTCGCGGGAGGTCAGGCGCTGCTCGCGCTCGGACACCAGCAGGCGGGCCTCGTCCAGGCTGCGCTGGGGAACGGCGCCCTGGGCGAACAGGGTCTCGCGCCGCTCCAGGTCGCGGCGCGCGAGGTCAAGCTGGTCGCGGTCCCGCGCCACCTGGAGCCGTTCGGACGCAAGCTCCGCCTCCAGTTCGCGCCGTCCCGCCCGCGCCTCGGCCACATCGGCCTCGCGCTCGGCAACCGCGGCCTCGTAGTCGAAGCGGTCGATGCGGGTCAGCAGCGCCCCGGCCGCCACCGCGCCGCCATCGCGCATCACCTCGGCGACCTCGACCAGCGGCCCCGTCACCCGCGGCCGCAACGCCGCCACCCGCCCCGCCACCACCTCGCCGTCGAGGCGGTACAGCGGCCGGGCCTCGCCGACGCTCGCCGTCATCACCTCGACCGGCCACGAGCGCTCGCGCGGGGGCGCGGCCGGAACCTCGGGCCGCGTGGACACCAGCCACATCGCGGCCGCCGCCGCCAGCGCCACGACCAGCAGCGGCACCATGATCCTGCCCAGACGCTTGCCGTCGCGGGACCGCATGTGGGACGCCTCCGAATGCACGACAGGCGCATATCACCGACATCGCATGGACACAAGCGGCAGCAGGCCGATGCCGCGCCCGACGACGCGCATGGATGAGCATTGGGTTGCTAACTGTAATGATTGACAGTCTAATATAGACTTTGGTCCTATTGCGAACGCTCAACTGTGTCGTCGCCGGAAGCCTGACAAACTGAGGCGCCATTGAGCCAGCGACAATCAACCTGGAAGATCGCCCGCCCCAATGCCCGAGAAGCCCGTCGTTCTCGCCACCCGTAAGCTGCCGCCGAATGTCGAGGCGCGGCTGAGGCGCGATTACCGCGCCATCCTCAACCCGGACGATCGGCGCTACGATACCGACGAAATCGTCGCCAAGGCCGACGGGGCCGACGCCATCCTGCCCTGCCACACAGAGAACCTGTCGGCGGATGTCATCGAACGGCTGCCGGACTCGGTGAAGATCATCGCCAATTTCTCGGTCGGCTACGACCACGTCGACATCCCGGCCGCCAAACGACGCGGCATCGTGGTCACCAACACGCCCGAGGTGCTGTCCGACGCCACCGCCGAGATCGCCATGCTGCTGATGCTCGGCGCGGCGCGGCGCGCCGGCGAGGGCGAGCGCCTGGTGCGCGGCGCCCAGTGGAACACCTGGAGCCCCACCTTCATGCTGGGCGTCCAGGTCAGCGGCAAGCGCCTGGGCATTGTCGGCATGGGCCGGGTGGGCCGGCGCATGGCCGATTTCGCCCGCGGGCTCGATATGACCATCCACTATCACAACCGCAGCCGCCTGCCCCCGGAGGCCGAAAAAGGCGCGGTCTATCACGCGCGCCTGGAGGATCTGCTGCCGCAGTGCGACTTCCTGTCGCTGCACTGCCCGGCCACGCCGGATACGGTGGGTCTGCTGAACGCCGAACGCATCGCCATGCTGCCGGATGGCGCGGTGGTCGTGAACACCGGGCGCGGCGCCGTCGTCGACGACGAGGCCCTGGTCGCGGCGCTGAAAAGCCGCAAAATCGCCGCCGCCGGCCTCGATGTGTTCAACGGCGAGCCGGACAACATCCACCCGGCCTACCGGCAACTCGACAACACGTTCCTGCTGCCCCATCTGGGCAGCGCCACCCACGAGACGCGCGACGCGATGGGATTTCGGGCCCTGGACAACCTGGACGCCTTCTTCAGCGGTCGCGATCCGCGGGACCGATTGACCTGAGAGGAGCAACTAGCGCGGATTGGATAGGCGAAGATGGTTAGCGACCGAACTTCGCATAGACGCCAAGGCAGTAGAAATCGGTAAGGGGGCAGCGCATCTAGGCATCAAGGCCAGTTGCCTTCTCGGGGCCAAGGCCCACTACACTAAAACCACTTTGGCGCAAAACCACAATGTTGGGGAGGACAGCATGAAGGACGGTACCAACGCCAAGACAACCGACTTGAAGGCCGGCGGCAAGGCGCGCCGCCGGTTCCTGAAGGGCGCCGCGGTGGCGTCGGCGGGCGCGGCGGCCACGGTGGCCATGCCCAACGTCTCGCGGGCGCAGACCACCGTTTTCAAGCTCCAGGGCGCCTGGGGCGCGCAGGACATCTTCAACGAGTTCGCCGAGGATTTCGTCACCCGCGTCAACAACCTCGCCGGTGACCGCCTGCGCATCGACTATCTGCTCGCCGGCGCGGTGGTGAAGCCGTTCAGCCTGCACGACGCCGTGCATTCGGGCATCCTCGACGGCGGCCACACGGTGTCGGCCTACTGGTACGGCAAGCACAAGGGCGCGTCGTTGTTCGGCACCGGCCCCTATTTCGGCCATGATTCGCACGGGCTGCTGGGCTGGTTCTACTATGGCGGTGGCCAGGATCTGTACCAGGAGTTGATGAACGACGTTCTGGGCCTCGACGTCGTCGGCTTCCTGTCGGGGCCGATGCCGCCGCAGCCGCTGGGCTGGTTCAAGCAGGAAATCACCTCGGCCGATGACCTGCGCGGCATGAAGTACCGCACCGTCGGCCTCGCCGCCGATCTGATGCAGGAAATGGGGGCGGCGGTGACGCAGCTTCCGGGCGGCGAGATCGTGCCGGCGATGGAGCGCGGCGTCATCGACGCCTTCGAATACAACAACCCCACCTCCGACCGCCTGTTCGGCGCCCAGGACGTTGCCAGCCATTACATGCTGGGCAGCTATCACCAGGCCACGGAAGCCTTCGAGATCATCTTCAACAAGAGCAAGTTCGACGCCCTGCCCGAGGAACTGAAGCAGGTGATCCAGTACGCGGCCGAGGCGGCCTCGTCGGACATGCTGTGGAAGTCGCAGGACCGCTATTCCAAGGATCTGGAGGCCCTGATCGAGCATGGCGTCAACGTGCAGGCGACGCCGGCCTCGGTCTACGAGGCGCAGGTGCAGGCCTGGGACACCATCGTCGCCCGCCTGGAGGAAGACCCCTTCATGAAGAAGACGATGGACTCGCAGAAGGAATGGGTCCGCCGGGTCGGCAAGTTCGAGCTTCAGGCCTATGTCGACCGGATGCCGGCCTACAATCACTGGTTCGGCTCGGTCTAGCCCTAATCCATCCGCCTTTTCAGGGGCGCCTCCACGGGGGCGCCCCTCTTTCCGAGTCCCGCGACAATGACTGCTCTCGTCACCTTCATCGACAAGTTGAGCATGTGGATGGGCAAGGCCTTCGCCTGGTGCATCCTCGTGCTCGCCTTCGGCGTCGGCTACGAGGTCTTCGTGCGCTATGTGTTGGGCACGCCGACCTCCTGGGCCTACGACATGAGCTACATCATGTATGGCGCCCTGTTCCTGCTGGCGGGGCCCTACACGCTGTCGCGGGGCGGGCATGTCCGCGGCGACGTGATCTACCGGCTGCTGAAGCCGCGCACGCAGGCGATCATCGACCTGGTGCTTTACATAATTTTCTTCTTTCCCGGTGTGCTGGCGCTCGTCTATTCGGGCTGGATCTTCGCCGGCATGGCCTTCCGCTTCAAGGAGGTCAGCGTTTTCAGCCCGGCGAACATCCCCGTCTATCCCCTGAAGATGCTGATACCGGTGGCGGGAGTGCTGCTGTGCCTGCAAGGCATCGCCGAGGTGATCCGCTGTGTCCAGGCCATCAAGGCGAACGAGTGGCGCGGGCGCCTGCATGACGTCGAGGAGATGGAGACGGCGATTCTCAGCCGCACCGACCAAGGCAAGCTGCCCGAGGAGGCCGGCCGATGACCGACCCCCAAATTGCCGTCATGATGATGGTGCTGTTCATCTTCATCATCCTCCTTGGCTTCCCGGTTGCCTTCACCCTCCTCGCGATGGGGGTGATCTTCGGCTACTACGCGATGGGCGATCGGGTGTTCACGCTGGTGGTGCAGAACACCTACGACGTCATGGCCAACGAGGTGTTGGTGGCCGTGCCGCTCTTCCTGTTCATGGGCTACATCATCGAGCGGGCCAACATCATCGACCGATTATTTCACAGCCTTTACATCGCCGCCCGCGGCCTGCCGGCATCGATGGCGGTGGCGGCGCTGGCCACCTGCGCCATGTTCGCCACCGCCACCGGCATCATCGGCGCGGTGGTGACGCTGATGGGGCTGCTGGCCTTTCCGGTGATGCTGCGGGCCGGCTATGACACGCGCCTCTCGGCGGGCGTGATTTGCGCCGGCGGCTGCCTGGGCATCCTGATTCCGCCCAGCATCATGCTGATCCTGTATTCGGCCGCCGCCGGCATTTCGGTGGTGCAGCTCTACGCCGGCGCGCTGGTGCCCGGTTTCGTCCTGGCGGCGCTTTATATGATCTATGTGATCGGCCGGGCGATCATCAATCCCAAGCTGGCGCCGAAGCCGCCCGAGGACATGGAGCGCCTGGGCCTGGGGCGCGTGCTGTGGGAACTGGGAACGTCGTTCCTGCCCCTGGCGCTGCTGATCATGTCGGTGCTGGGCGCCATCCTGTTCGGGCTGGCGACGCCGACCGAGGCGGCGTCGGTGGGCGCCATAGGCGGCATCACCCTGGCGGTGCTGTACCGGGCGCTGACCTGGGACCGCCTGCGCGAGGCGGTGTTTCTGACGGCGCGCACCTCGGCGATGGTGTGCTACCTGTTCATCGGCTCGTGGACCTTTGCCTCGATCTTCTCCTATCTCGGCGGCCATGACGTCGTCGAAGACTTCGTGCTGGGCCTCGAACTGTCGCGGGTCGAGTTCCTGATCATGGCGCAGCTCATCATCTTCCTGCTGGGATGGCCGCTGGAATGGACGGAGATCATCATCATCTTCGTGCCCATCTTCCTGCCGCTGCTGCCGCATTTCGACGTCGACCCGATGGTGTTCGGCATTCTGGTGGCGCTGAACCTGCAAACCTCGTTCCTGACGCCGCCGATGGCGATGGCGGCCTATTACCTGAAGGGCGTGGCGCCGCCCTGGGTGAAACTGGCCGATATTTTCCGTGGCGTGCTGCCCTTTATCGGCATGGTGATCATTGCCATGATTATGCTGTATATCTGGCCGGAGATGGCCACCGGCCTGCCGCAATACCTGTACGGCCGCTAGGAGGGGAGACATGCCGGCAGACCGCGACGCGCTGTTGCGCCTTTCGGCCGTCGAGGCGGCCGACGCCGTCGCCGACGGGCGCGCGAGCAGCGAGGAACTGGTGCAGGCGTGCCTGGATCGCATCGCCGACCAGGATCAGACGGTGCGCGCCTGGACGCATCTCGACCCCGATTTCGCCCTGGCGCAGGCGCGCCAGGCCGACCAGCACCGCCGCCGCGGCCGGCCGCTGGGGCCGCTGCACGGGGTGCCGGTGGGGCTCAAGGACATCTACGATACCGAGGGCTACCCCACCGAGGACGGCACCGACCTGCATCGCGGGCGGCGGCCGCGCCACGATGCCTCGGCGGTGGCCTTCCTCCGCCGCGCGGGGGCCGTCATCCTGGGCAAGACGGCGACCACCGAATTCGCCTTCATGACCCCCACCGCCACCCGCAACCCCCACAATCCCGAGCACACGCCGGGAGGATCGTCCAGCGGCTCGGCGGCGGCGGTAGCCGCGGGAATGGTGCCGTTGACGATGGGCTCGCAGACCAATGGTTCGGTGATCCGCCCGGCGTCGTTCTGCGGCGTTTACGGCTACAAGCCCACCTTCGGCCTCATCCCGCGCACCGGCATGTTGCGTACCTCGCGGCACCTCGACCACGCCGGCGTGTTTGCCCGCACGCTGGCGGATGCCGCCCTTGTCGGCGAGGCGGTCATCGGCCATGACGGCAGCGACCCCGACGGCCGCATGGAATGGCGCCCGCCGCTGCGGCGCTTCGCGGCGCAGGAGCCGCCGCTGCGCCCGCGCCTGGCCTTCGTGCGCACCCCCGTCTGGGACCAGGCCGAGGCCGACGTGGTCGAGGGCTTCGCCGAACTGATCGAGGCCCTGGGCGACGACGTCGCCGAAGTGGAACTTCCCAGCGCCTTCGAGCGCGCCCATGGCATCCACCGCCTGATCATGGCCGCCGACTTCGCGTCGAATCTCGCCCGCGACTACGAATACGGCGCCCAGCGCATGAGCGCGGAGTTGCGCGCCTTCATCGAGGAGGGGCAGCGGGTGCTGGCGATGGACTACAACCGCGCCCTCGAAAACCGGGAAGCCTTGGCCGCCGCCCTGGACGAGGTCTTCGACGAATACGACGCCATCCTCACCCCGGCGGCGCCGGGCGAGGCGCCGCGCGGCCTTGACGCCACCGGCAACCCGACCTTCTGCACCATATGGACGCTGTGCGGCGCCCCCGCCCTGACGCTGCCGCTGCTGGAGGGAAGCAACGGCCTGCCGGTGGGGGTGCAACTGGTGGGGCGCCGCGGTGATGACGCCCGGCTGTTCCAGACCGCAGCCTGGCTTGAGGGGCGCGCGCTATGAATGGGAACGGGAACGGGAACGCGAACGGCAATGGCGGGCGCGGCACCGCCGCCATCGTCGCCGACTGGATCACCAGCTTTCTGGGCGCGCTGACGGCGATCATCTTCATCGGCTTCATGGCGTGGTCGATCAATGTGATGCCGTTGTGGATCATCGCCGTCGGGGTGCTGGCAATGATGGTTGTGGATATCGTCCAGGGTGCCACCGGCACCGGCAAGAAAGGGGAGGGGTGAATGCTGACCATCCGGCGGCTGTCGCTTGACGACGCGCTGGTGCTGATCGAAGGCGCCACCGCCAAGGCCGAGGAGATCGGCGTGCCGATGTGCATTGCCGTCACCGACGACGGCGGCCACGTCATCGCCTTTCACCGCATGGACGGCGCCCGGATCACCAGCGTTCAGATCGCCATCGACAAGGCTTTCACCGCCGCCGCGGCGCGCAAGGCCACCCACGAATACAACGCCGCCGCCCAGCCCGGCAGCATGACCTTCGGCATCAACACCAGCCACGGCGGCCGCTTCTGCACCGTCGGCGGCGGCTATCCGGTCGAGCACGAGGGCCACTTCGTCGGCGGCATCGGCATCAGCGGCGGCCGCCCGCAGGAAGACGACATGGTCTGCGCCCAGGCGGGCCTGGACCACCTGCGCGCCCGCCTCGGGGGCTGACGCTACTGCGCCGCCCGCCCCCCCTGGTGACGGCCCTCGCCGATCTCCTCGATGGCCTTGGCGCAGAACGCCGGCAGGTCGTCGGGCTTGCGGCTGGTGACGAGTCCCTGGTCGACGACGACCTCTTCGTCCACCCATTCGGCGCCGGCGTTGCGCAGGTCGGTGCGTAGCGACGGCCATGACGTCACCCGCCGCCCGCGCAGCACGTCCGCCTCGACCAGCATCCAGGGGCCGTGGCAGATGGCGGCCACGGGCTTGCGGGCGTCGAAAAACGCGCGCGTCAGGGCCACCGCGCCCCGGTCCATGCGCAACCGGTCAGGGTTGGCTACGCCGCCGGGCAGCACCAGGGCGTCGTAATCGCGCTCCTGCACCTCCTCGACGGTGTGGTCCACCCCCGTCTCGGTGCCCTTCTTGCCCTGGATCGCGCCCGAATGCGGCGCGACCACCTCGACGGTGGCGCCCTCATCCCGCAACGCCTTGACCGGCTGGGTCAATTCGCTGTCTTCGTAGCCGTCCGTCGCCAGCACCATGACGCGCCGGCCCGCCAGTCGTTCGGCCATGACAAACACCCTCCATGCGGTTGCATGGCTGGGGAACGCCCGGCGGGCGCCGGTGTTCCCCGACGCTCAGCCCTCTTCCTTGCCGGTCTGCTGCACATAGAGGTTTTCCAGGGCGTCGAGCAGCTTGCCTTTGTCCAGGACCGGCGTCGTGCCCTCGTATTTGCAGGCCGCCACCACCTGGTCGACGATGAATTTCGGCTGGTAGTAGGCCAGCAGGTGCCCGCCCTTCTTGACGTGATCGACGACGAAATCGAAGGCGTCGTCGGCAAGCTCCAGCCCGGCGCCGCGCGCCACCGCCTTGAAGACGTGGCGGAAATCGTCCACCGGCGGCTCGTCGAGGCCGATCTTGTAGGGGATGCGGCGCAGGAAGGCGCCGTCCATCAAATCGCCGGGCTCCATGTTGGTCGAAAAGACGATCATCTCGTCGAAGGGAATCTGGAAGGTCTTGCCGTTGTGCATCTTCAGGAAATCGATGCGGCTTTCCATCGGCACGATCCAGCGGTTCAGCAGCGCCTCGGGCGACACGAGCTGGCGGCCGAAGTCGTCGATGATCATGGTGCCGTTGATGGCCTTCATGTGCAGCGGCGCCTCGTAGAACTTGGCGTCGTCGCTGTAGGCGAGATCGAGCATTTCCAGCGTCAGTTCGCCGCCCACCACCACCATCGGCCGGCGGCAGGGCACCCAACGCTGGTCGAACTGTTCGCGGCGGATGCCGGTGCCGGCACGCTCCAACGCCTCGCGTTCCTCCTCGCTGAACGGAAGCTGATGGATGGCCTCGTCGAACACCTTGATGATCTGGCCTTCGACCTCGATGGCATAGGGGATGTAGACGATGTGCTTGAAGACGTCGCCCAGGCGGGTGGCGATGCTGGTCTTGCCGTTGCCGGGCGGGCCGTACAGCAGGATCGAGCGCCCGGCGTTGATGGCGGGGCCGATCTTGCGCAGCAGCCAGTCGGGAATCAGCATCCCCTCGAAGCATTTTTCCAGCGCCGTGGCGTCGGTGACCTCGTTGGTGATGCGCTGGCGCAGAACCTGCTCTTGGTACTGGAACAGCGACACCGGCGCCGGGCCCATATACTGATTGCGGTCGAGGGCGTCATTGGCCTCGTCGCGGCCGCGGCTGGTCAGGGCATAGCGGTTCTCCTGCCCCAGGCCGGCGCCGCCGGCGCTGCCCAGTGTTTCCACCAGCCCCTGCTGGCCGACATCGTCCAACAGCGCCCGCACCACCGTCGGCGGCAGCTTCAGCGCTTCGCCCAGATCGCGCGGCGTCTCCAGCTTGCGCACATGCATGAATTTGAGCACCAGCCCCATGAGCACGGCGCGGCTGACGCCCATGTCCTCGACCGAACGCGGCGACGGCGGCGTGTCGCGGTTCACGGCCTCCAGATCCTCGGCGGTGACGAGGCCCATGCCGACGAGGTTCTCCCCCAGGCGACCGCCCTGCGTCTTCTGCCGTTCGACCGCCTCTTCGACCTGCGCCGCCGTCACCAGGCCGCGCGCCACCAGGATGTCACCCAACCGCATCGGCTCATGCTCCCGCTGTTGCTTTTTTGCGCGGGAAGCCTACCACATCCGAGGGCAGCGTGCCTCAGTCGGCGGCGGCGATGTCGGCGAGGCCCTTGACCAGGTGTTGCAGACCGAAAAGCCGCTGCGCCGGGCGTTCCCAGTCGCGGCGATAGACCAGCTTGTGATCCGGGCGCAGGGTCACCGTGCCCACCTGGCGGCCGATGAAGGCCACCAGTCCGGCCGGATTGGCGAAGCTGTTGTTGCGGAAGGTGACGACGGCGCCCTTGGGCCCCGCCTCCACCTTCTCGACCCCGGCGGCACGGCACAGCACCTTGATCGAAACGATCTCCAGCAGGTTTTCGACCTCGGGCGGCAGCGGCCCGAAGCGGTCGATCAGTTCCGCCGCCAGGGCGTCGATCTCGGCGCGGTCCTTCAGCGCGGCGATGCGGCGGTAAAGGCCCAGCCGCACCGAAAGGTCGGAGACATAGGTCTCGGGAATCAGCACCGGCGTGCCCAGGGCGATCTGCGGCGACCACTCCTCCTCGGCCGCCTCGCCCGCATCGCCGCCGCGCGCGGCCGCCACCGCCTCCTCCAGCAGTTGCTGGTAGAGCTCGACGCCGACCTCCTTGATGTGGCCCGACTGCTCCTCGCCCAGCAGGTTGCCGGCGCCGCGAATGTCCAGGTCGTGACTGGCGAGGCTGAAGCCCGCCCCCAGCGAATCCAGCGCCTGCATGACGTGCAGGCGCTTCTCGGCCGTCCTGGTCAGCACCTGCCCCGGCGGGAGCGTCAAATAGGCGTAGCCCCGCGCCTTGGAACGGCCGACGCGGCCGCGAAGCTGGTAAAGCTGCGACAAGCCGAACATGTCGGCGCGGTGGATGACGATGGTGTTGACGCGCGGCATGTCCAGGCCGGACTCAATGATGTTGGTCGAGAGCAGCACATCGAAGGCGCCGTCGCCGAAGGCGGTCATCACGTCTTCAAGCTCGTTGGCCGACATGCGCCCGTGCGCCACCGCGAAACGAATTTCCGGCACCAGCTTGCGCAGCCGTTCGGCGACCCGGTCCAGATCGGCCACGCGCGGACAGACATAGAAGGTTTGGCCGCCCCGGAACCGCTCGCGCAGGATGGCCTCGCGCACCACCACGCCGTCGAAGGGCAGCACGAAGGTGCGCACCGCCAGCCGATCGACGGGCGGCGTGGCGATGACGCTCAACTCGCGCACGCCGGTCAGCGCCAGTTGCAGGGTGCGCGGGATGGGCGTCGCCGTCAGCGTCAGCACATGCACGTCGGCTTTTAGCTGCTTCAGGCGCTCCTTATGGGCGACGCCGAAATGCTGCTCCTCGTCGACCACCAGCAGCCCCAGCCGCGGCACGGTGACCGATTTCGCCAGCAGCGCGTGGGTGCCGATGATGATGTCGATGCGCCCCTCGGCCACGTCGCGGCGCACGGCGGCGGCCGCCTTCGGTGCGACCAGGCGCGAAAGCTGCTCGATGCGCACCGGCAGGCCCGCGAAGCGTTCGCGGAAGGTGTGGTAGTGCTGGCGCGCCAGCAGGGTCGTCGGCACCACCACCGCCACCTGACTGCCACTCATGGCGGCGATGAAGGCGGCCCGCAGCGCCACCTCGGTCTTGCCGAAGCCGACGTCGCCGCAGACCAGGCGGTCCATCGGCCGCCCCGAGCCCATGTCCTCCAGCGTCTCGGCGATGGCGCGAAGCTGGTCGTCGGTTTCCGCGAAGGGGAAGCGGGCGCAGAACTCGTCGTAGAGGCCCTCGGGCGGCGCATAGGGCTCGGCGGTGCGAAGCTGGCGCTGCGCCGCGACGGCGATCAGCTTGTCGGCCATGTCGCGGATGCGCTGCTTCAGCTTGGCCTTGCGCGCCTGCCAGGCGGCGCCGCCCAGGCGGTCGAGGGCCACGCCCGCCTGCTCGGAACCGTAGCGCGACAGCACCTCGATGTTCTCGACCGGCACATAGAGCTTGTCGCCGCCGTCATAGACCACCCGCAGGCAGTCGTGCGGCGCCCCGCCCACCTGTAGCGTCTCCAGGCCGTCATAGCGGCCGATGCCGTGCTCGACATGCACCACCAGATCGCCCTCGCCCAGCGCCGAGATGTCGGCGACGAACTGTTCGGCGCGGCGCTTGCGGGCGCGGCGCGGGCGCGCCATGCGCTCGCCCAGGATATCCTGCTCCGAGAGCACCGCCAGGCCGGGAGCCACGAAACCGCGCTCGATGGAGACGGCGGCGAAGGCGGTCGCCGCCGCCGGCAGCGCCTGTGCCTCGTCCCAGCCGTCCACCGAATGCACCGCCGCCAACCCATGGTCGCGTAGCAGCCCCGCCAGACGATCGCGCGAGCCGCCGGTATAGGCGGCGACCACCACCCGCCGCCCCTCGCCTTGCAACGCCACGATGTGCTGGCGCACGGCGTCGTAGATATTGCCCTTGGGGTCGGCGCGGACGTCACCGAAGTCGCGCCCCGGCCGGGCGCCGGCGTCGACGGTGACGGCGTCCTCGGGCGCGGCAAAGGGCGTGAAGGCGCCGACGGGGCGCGGCCGCAGCAGGCGCTCCCACTCCTCGCGCGGCACATACAGGCGCTCGGGCGGCACGGGATGGTATATCGCCCCGGATTCGGCGATGCCGGCGCTGCCGATGTCGCGGCGCGCCTGGTAGTATTCGTCCACCAGTTCCCAGCGCGCCGCCACCGCCTCGTCGGCCTGGTGGTCGAGGGTTACCGCCGCCTCGGGCACATAGGCGAACAGGGTGTCGAGACCGTCGTGGAACAGCGGCAGCCACTGCTCCATGCCGGGGAACTTGCGGCCTTCGGAGATCGCCTCATAGAGCGGGTCGCTGCCGGTGACGGTGCCGAACAGGGCCCGATAAGTGCCGCGGAAGCGCCCCACCGCCTCGTCGTCCAGCACCACCTCGCTTACCGGCATCAGCATCAGCGACGGCCGCTGCCCGGTCGATTTCTGCGACAGCGGGTCGAAGCTGCGGATGTTTTCGACCTCGTCGCCGAACAGGTCCAGGCGCACCGGCTCGGCCGAGCCGGGCGGGAAGATGTCGATAATGCCGCCGCGCACGGCGTATTCGCCCGCCTCCATCACCGTGTCGGTGCGGTTGTAGCCGTTGCGGGCCAGGAACAGCATCAGCGCGTCGACGTCCAGCGCCGCCCCGGCCGCCGCCGTGAAGGTCGCCGCCTCGAACACGGACCGCGGCGGCACCCGTTGCAGCGCCGCCGACACCGTTGTCAGCACCACCCTCGCCGGCGCGTCCTCCGGGCTGGGCGAGCGCGCCAGCGCCGCCAGGGTCTCGACCCGGCGCGCCTCGACCTCGGGATGCGGCGAGGATCGGTCATAGGGCACGGTGTCCCAGCCGGGCAGTTCCAGCACCGGCACCTCGGGCGCGAAATGGCGCAGCGCCTCGGCCAGCCGCGCCATGCGTGTCTCGTCGCGGGCGACATGCACGATATCGCCGCCGCGCCCGCGCGCCAGCCCCGCCAGCACCAGCGCGTCATAGCCCTCGGGCACGCCGGCGACGGTGATGCGGCCGGGGCGGGTCAGGACTTCGGCGGGCGGCATCAAGATTGGAGAACGTCCGGCTGGTGCGCCATCAGCAGGCGCGCGATGTCGTGGTCATGGCGCTCGGGCCAGGGCCGGCGGCCGGTGACCCAGTCGTAAAGGTCGTTGTCGTTCTCGGCCAGCAGGCGCTCGAAGCGTTCCAACTGGGCACGGTCGAACCGCTCCAGCCAGGCGTCGGCGAAGCTGCCGAACAGCACGTCGTTCTCGTGCATTCCCATGTGGTGGGCGCGGAAGCGCAGGCGCTTGCGCAGGGGCTGAAGGGAATCGGGTCTGGCGTCGGTCGGCATGGCGGCTAGGATATAAACCTTCGCAACAGCCATGTCAGCATTTGCCCACATGCGCCCCGCCTCTCTTTACCCGCTGTTCGCCCCGGTGACGACGCTGCCTGGCATCGGTCCCCGGCTGGGCAAGCTGTTCGAGGGGCTGGCCGGGCCGCACGCCGTCGACCTGTTGTGGCACCTGCCCCACAACCTCATTGACCGCCGCTTCGCACCCAAGGTTGCGGAGGCACCGGCGGGGCGGGTGGCGACGCTGACGGTGCGCGTCGAGGCGCACGAGCCGCCTTCCTCGCCGCGCCGCCCCTACCGGGTGATCTGCGCCGACGACAGCGGGGTGTTGACCCTGGTCTTCTTCCACGCCCGCCCCGACTATCTGCGCCGCCTGCTGCCCGAGGGGGCCGAGCGGGTGGTCAGCGGCGAGGTGGAGCATTTCGGGGGCCAGGCGCAGATCGTCCATCCCGACCACGTCGTGCCGCCGGCGGAAATCGGGCGGGTGCTGACGGTGGAGCCCGTCTATCCCCTGCGCGCCGGCCTGACGCCCAAGGTGGTGGCGCGCGCGGTCCAGGCGGCGCTGGAGCGTGCCCCCGACCTGCCGGAATGGCTGGACCCCGCCCTGCTCCGGCGCGAGGGCTGGCCCTCCTGGCGGGCGGCGCTGGCGGCGGTGCACGCCCCCGCCGACGCCGAGGCGCTGGCCCCGCAGGCGCCGGCACGCCGCCGCCTCGCCTATGACGAACTGCTCGCCAACCAGTTGGCGCTGGCGATGGTGCGGGCGCATATGCGCCGGCTGACCGGCCGGGCATTGGCGGGCGACGGTCGCCTGCGGACGCGGGTTCTGGCGGCTTTGCCCTATCGCCTGACCGGCGCCCAGGAGCGCGCCCTGGCCGAAATTGACGCCGACATGGCCGCCGATCGACGCATGTTGCGCCTGTTGCAGGGCGACGTCGGCAGCGGCAAGACGGTGGTGGCGCTGGTGGCCATGCTGGCGGCCGTCGAGGCGGGGACGCAGGCGGCGCTGATGGCCCCCACGGAAATCCTGGCCCGTCAGCACTTCGCCACCATCCAACCCCTGGCGGAGGCCGCCGGCGTGCGCATGGCGCTGCTGACCGGGCGCGACAAGGGCCGCGCCCGCAACGAGGTGCTGGCGGCGGCGGCGGCGGGCGAGGTCGACCTGCTGGTCGGCACCCACGCGCTGTTCCAGGAGGACGTCGCCTTCCGCGACCTCGGCCTGGCGGTGGTGGACGAGCAGCACCGATTCGGCGTCCATCAGCGGCTGCAATTGTCCGGCAAGGGGCGCGGCGTCGATATGCTGGTGATGACGGCGACGCCCATTCCCCGCACCCTGACGCTGACCGCCTATGGCGACATGGAGGTGTCGCGCCTGGACGAAAAGCCGCCCGGCCGGCGGCCGGTGGACACCCGGACATTGCCGCTGGCGCGCCTGGAGGAGGTGGTGGCGGCGGTGGGGCGGGCGTTGGAATCCGGCGCCAAGGTCTACTGGGTGTGCCCGCTGGTGGAGGAGTCCGAAACCGTCGACGTCGCCGCCGCCGAGGAACGCTTCGCGCATCTCTCGGAGCGTTTCGGCGCCCGCGTCGGCCTGATCCACGGGCGCATGAAGGGGCCGCAGCGCGACCGGGCGATGACGGCCTTCGCCGAGGGCGATGTCGATGTGCTGGTGGCGACGACCGTCATAGAGGTCGGCGTCGACGTGCCGGAAGCAACGGTGATGGTCATCGAGCACGCCGAGCGCTTCGGCCTGGCACAGCTTCACCAGCTGCGCGGGCGCATCGGCCGCGGCGAACGGCCGTCCACCTGCCTGCTGCTGTACGGGGCGCTGACCGAGGCGGCCAAGGCGCGGCTGGCGGTGCTGCGCGAGACGGACGATGGTTTTCGCATCGCCGAGGAGGATTTGCGCCAGCGCGGCGCCGGCGAACTTCTGGGGACGCGCCAGAGCGGCCTGCCCGCCTTCCGGGTCGCCGACCTCGCCGTGCACGCCGACCTGCTGCCGGTGGCCCGCGACGACGCCCGTCTGGCGCTGGAGCGCGACCCGCATCTGGAATCGGCGCGGGGGCAGACGCTGCGGGTGCTGTTGTATCTGTTCGAGCGCGACGCAGCCGTGCGAACGCTACGATCGGGCTGAGGCGCCGGCCTCCACCGGCCGCGTCTTGCCGCCGGCGTCCTCGGCCGGTGCCGGCCAGGGCGGCGTGATGATACCCCCCGAGACCACCATCTTGATGGCGTCCTCCACCGACATCTCCAGCACATGCACTTCGCGCCGGGGAACGAACAACAGGAACCCCGAGGTGG
Source organism: Magnetospirillaceae bacterium (assembly GCA_041685145.1). Taxonomy (GTDB): domain Bacteria; phylum Pseudomonadota; class Alphaproteobacteria; order Rhodospirillales; family Magnetospirillaceae; genus JAWLGJ01. Next base: position 79,471 of record JAWLGJ010000004.1, read on the forward strand.
GATTGGGCGTGGTGGGCACGAAGACGTTGATGACTTCCTCGGCGGTGACGTGCTGCACCTCGCCGCTGGTCTTGCCGGTGATGAAGCAGATGCACCAGGCGCCGCGCCGGGGGTATTCGATCAGCGCCGCTTCGCGAAACGCATTCGATTGCTGCGCCAGCACCGTCTCGAACACCTGCTTGGTGGCGCCGTAGACGGTGCGGATGATGGGCATCCGCGCCAGCAGGCTCTCGCTGAGGCGCACCAGCGAGCGCCCCAGCAGCCCGGCGGTCATGGCGCCGACCAGCGTCAGGAACACCACCACGATCACCAGCCCCATCCCGGGCACGCCCCACTGCTCGGGGTTGTAGCGGTCGGGGATCAGCGGTGTGACCTGGCGGTCGACGATGTCGATGAACAACCACACCAGATAGACGGTGATGGCGATGGGCGCCGTCACCAGCACGCCGGCGAGGAAATAGGCGCGCAGGCGCGCCATCAGGCCCATGCGGTGGCCGTGATGGGGCGGCGGGCCGTCCTCGGGTGGGTCGGGCGCCGGGTCGGGCCCCGAATCGGCTGAGGAGTCGTCAGGGGAACGAGTCTGAACCATGCGGCCGCCATTCTAGCCGCCACCGTCCCGGAATAGGAGGGGGAATCATCACCCTCCGATGGGGGAGTGGCGGCCGCGCCGCCCCGCCCCAACCTGCTGCCGTATGCCGCATGAGGCCGCCCCGCCCCCGCACCCGCGCCTGGCCGCCGTCGCCACTGCCCTGCCGCCGCATCTGCTGCGCCGCGACGACGTCGCCCACGCCGCCCGCGCCCTGTTCGGCGAGCGTCTGGCCGAGTTCGACCGCCTCGCCGCCGTCTATGAAACCGCCGGCATCGAGCGGCGCCACTCCTGCGTGCCGCTGGAATGGTACCTGCGCCCCCGCTCCTGGGGCGAGCGCATGGCCCTGTTCGCGCGGCACGGCGTCGAGCTGGGCGAACGCGCCGCCCGTGACTGCCTGCAACGGGCCGGGCGCCGCCCGGAGGAAATCGACGCCGTCGTCTTCGTCTCCACCACCGGCGTCGCCACGCCCAGCCTCGACGCCGTCCTCGCCGGGCGGCTGGGCCTGCGTCCCGACGTCGAGCGCCTGCCGGTCTTCGGCCTCGGCTGCGCCGGCGGCGTGCTGGGGATGGCCCGCGCCGCCGCCCTGGCGCGCGCCCGGCCGGGGGCCCGCGTGCTGCTGCTGGTGGTGGAGTTGTGCGGCCTGACCTTCCGCCCCCAGGACGCCACGAAAAGCAACCTTGTGGCCACGGCCCTGTTCGGCGACGGCGCCGCCGCCGTGCTGCTGGACCCCGAAGCCGAAGGCCCCCGCGTGAGCGCCTGGGGCGAGCACCTGTGGCCCGACTCGCTGGAGGTGATGGGCTGGCGCATCGCCGACGACGGCTTCGGGGTGCTGTTCTCGCGCGACATCCCCGCCCTGGTGCGCCGCGACATGGCGGCGGTGGTGGCGGAGTTCCTGACCGCGCGGGGGCTGCGCCAGGCCGACATTGACGGCTTTCTCTGCCATCCCGGCGGCGCCAAGGTGGTGACGGCGTTGGAAGAAGCGCTGGCGCTGGCGCCGGGGACATTGGCGATCGAGCGGGCGGTGCTGCGCCGCTGCGGCAACATGTCGGCGGCGACGGTGCTGTTCGTGCTGGCCGAGGCGCTGGCGCAAGGGCTGCGCGGCCGCCACCTCGCCTGTGCACTCGGCCCGGGCTTCACCGCCGCGCTGTTGCTGCTGGAGGCGCCGTGAACCCGATCGTCGCCGCGGTGGTCGCCCTGGTGGCGGCGCAGCGCCTTGCCGAACTGGCCTGGTCGCGACGCAACGAACGCCACCTGCGGGCGCTGGGGGCCGTCGAGCACGGGAACGGCCACTACCCGGTCATCGTCCTGCTGCACGCCGCCTGGCTGGTGGCCTTGCTGCTGGCGGTGCCCCGGCAGGGGCCGGTGCACTGGCCGCTGCTGGCCGCCTTCCTGGCCCTGCAGCCGCTGCGCCTGTGGACCATCGCCGCCCTGGGCGACTTCTGGACGACGCGGGTGCTGACCCTGCCGGCGGCGCCGCTGGTGCGCCGCGGCCCTTATCGCTGGCTGCGGCACCCCAATTACCTCATCGTCGCCGCCGAGATCGCCTTGCTGCCGCTGGCCTTCGGCGCCTGGCGGCTGGCGCTGGCCTTTTCGCTGGCCAACGCCCTGGTGCTGCGCCACCGCATCCGCGTCGAGGAGGCCGCGCTCACCGGACGCCCTTGACGCCGCCGTGCCGGCGTGGGAAAGCGACGCCATGACCGGCTCGTTCCCGTCCCGTCCCCTCGTAGGCGTCGGCGCCGTGGTCTGGCGCGGCGAGCGCGTGCTGCTGGTGCGCCGCGCCCGGCCGCCGGCGGTGGGAAGCTGGACCCTGCCCGGCGGCAAGCAGAAGCTGGGCGAAACCGTCGCCGAGGCCGCCGCCCGCGAGGTGCGCGAGGAAGCCGGTCTCGCCATCGCCGTGGGCGCGGTCGCCGGCGTTGCCGACCTCATCGAGCGCCATCCCGACGGATCCATCGCCTTCCATTACACCGTCATCGACGTCGTCGGCGAATGGGTCGCCGGCGAGGCCGTCGCCGGCGACGACGTCGACGCCGTCGCCTGGGCCCACCCGCGCGATTTCGACGACTATCGCGTGTCGGCCGAGGTGCGCGAGATGGTCGCCGCCGCGGCGGGCCTGCGGCGGTCGCACCTATAACGAATCCGTCCACCCCACCACTTGTCGGAATTGGGCGGCTGTGGTTCCATAGCGCCCGGTCCGGTCCGACTTCCGAAAGCCTGAACGTTGCGCGCGCGAGACCTCAAGAGCCTCGACATGATCGAGCGCCTGGTGGGCTTCGACACCACCAGCAACCTGTCCAACCTGGAGGCCATCGGCTTCATCCGCGACTATCTGGCGGGGTTGGGCGTTGAATCGCGCCTGACCCACGACGACAGCGGGCGCAAGGCCAACCTGTTCGCCACCCTGGGGCCCGCCGACCGCCCCGGCGTGCTGCTGTCGGGGCATACCGACGTCGTGCCGGTGGCGGGGCAGGAATGGGCGTCGGCCCCCTTCACCCTGGCCGAACGCGACGGCCGACTGTTCGGGCGCGGCACCAGCGACATGAAAAGCTTCATCGGCGTGTGCCTGGCGATGGCGCCGGACTTCCTGCGCCGTGGCCTGGCGGAACCGATCCATTTCGCCTTTTCCTATGACGAGGAGGTCGGCTGCATCGGCGTGCGCCGCCTGATCGCCGATCTCGACCATCTGCCGGTGCCGCCGCGCCTGTGCATCGTCGGCGAGCCGACCGAGATGAAGGTCATCATCGGCCACAAGGCGAAGCGGTCGCTGCGCGCGCGTGTGCGGGGCTTGGAGGGGCATTCCGCCCTCGCCCATCGCGGCGTCAACGCCGTCGAGGCCGCCGCCGAGACGGTCGCCAAGCTGAAGGCCATCGCCCGCCGACTGCGCGACGACGGCCCCCACGACGCCGATTTCGACCCGCCCTATACCACCGTCCACACCGGCGTCATCCAGGGCGGCACGGCATTGAACATCGTGCCCGGCGAATGCCATTTCGAGTTCGAGATACGCTCGCTGCCGGGGCACGACGACGACGCCCTGCTGGCGGAGTTGACGGATTACGTCGCGCGGCGCATCGAGCCGGAGATGAAGGCCGTCGACGCCCGCGCCGGCGTCAGCTTCGATGAGGTAAACGTCACCGCCGGGCTCGATATGCGCGAAGACGACGAGGCCGTGCGCTTCGTGCAGGCCCTCGCCGGCGCCAACGCCACCGGGCGGGTCAGCTTCGGCACCGAGGCGGGCCTGTTCCAGCAGGCGGGTATTCCCACCGTGGTCTGTGGGCCGGGCAGCATCGACCAGGCCCACAAGCCGGACGAATTCGTCGCCGTCGAGCAGGTGGCCCGCTGCGAGGCGTTCATGGCGCGCCTGATGGAACGTGTCTGTCGCGGCTGAACAAACGAAGGATACGCAATGAACAAGGCCGCCCCCCCGCCGACCACGGCCGACCTGCTGGACGAGTTGGCGGCGCTGATGCCCACCGACACGCCGCTGGCGCCGCCGGGGCAGAACCTGTTTCCGGTCGAGACGGTCAACCATGCCGGCCTGCACGCCGAACTGCTGGCCAAGCTACGGGATTTCCGCGCCCGTTCCGTCCGCGACCCCTATGCCAACCCCATCCAGCTTCTGGCGCTGGAGATCCGGCGGATGCTGCGCGAGGACGGCCTGACGCACTCGGCGCTGGAGCAACTGGTGCAACGGCTGACGGCCGAGGCGTTCATCGAACGCGCCAAGCGGCTGGCTGCCTATTTGGGGACGGTCGCCCCCGACGCCAACGGCGCCGCCGCCGAAGACCTGGTGCGCCGCATCGCCGTCGGCGCCGACGGCGCCACCGTGCCCTTCGAGGATTTCCGGCAATCAATCGAGGACGAGGTCTTCGGCATCGTCCTCACCGCCCACCCCACCTTCGGCGTCAGCGGCGACCTGCTGCGCACCCTGGCGGCGCTGGCCACCGGCCACCACCCCGACGGCACGGCGTTGTCGGCCGAGGAGCGGCGGACGCAGCTGCGCCAGGCGGTGGATCGCGTTCACCGCCCCCACCCCAATCTGGACCTGCTGCACGAGCACGACCTGTCGCTGGAGGCCCTCGGCCACGCCCAGGATTCCGTCAATCGCCTGTACCACATCGTCTTCACGGTGGCGCAGGAGGTTTACCCCGAGGAGTGGCGCAAGCTGGTGCCGCGGCTGGTGACGCTGGCAAGCTGGGTGGGCTATGACCTCGACGGCCGCTCGGACATCCGCTGGACCGACACCTTCACCACCCGCTTGCGGGTGCAGGTGCTGCAGCTTGAACGCTACCGCCGCCAGGTGGGCGATGTCCTGCCGCTGTGCCGCCAGGACGACCTGCGCGGCGTCCTCGAACGCCTCGACGCGCGGCTGGCGTCGGCGATCGCCGACACCCGCGACGAGATCGGCGCCTTCCAGGGCAGCGACGGCGGCCATGTCGAGCGCATCCGTCGCATGTCCAAGCGCATGTGGGAGAATCGCGAGCAGCGCCTGTGCGCGGTGGGGCCGCTGGTGGAACTGCTGGACGGCGCCGTCGCGACGGCCGCCAACGACGACGTGGCCCGCCGGTTGTGCGTGCTACGCGCCGAACTGGCCAATCACGGCCTGGGCATGGCCCGCACGCATGTGCGCCTGAACGCCAAGCAGCTTCACAACGCTGTGCGCAAGCGGGTGGGTTTCGAGGCCCCGCCCGAGGATCCCGCCCACCGGCGGTCCTATCTGGCCGCCGTCGACGCCGCCATCGGCGCCGTCGAGGCGCAGTCGATCAATTTCGGCTCCATCGTCGCCGAACGGGCCTCGGCCAAGCGCCTGACGATGGTGGTGGCGCAGATGCTGAAATATGTCGACGGCTCGACGCCGGTGCGCTTCCTCATCGCCGAGTGCGAGGCCGGCGCCACCCTGCTGACGGCGCTGTATTTCGCGCGCCTGTTCGGCATCGACGAGCGGCTGGACATCTCGCCCCTCTTCGAGACCGCCCAGGCCCTGGACCAGGCGGGGCACATTCTCGAAGAGGCCCTGTCCAGCGCCCATTTCCGCGACTATCTGCGCCGTCGTGGCCGCCTGTGCGTGCAGGTGGGCTTCTCCGATTCCGGCCGCTATATAGGCCAGACCGCCGCCGGCTTCGGCATCGAGCGCGTGCGCTTCAAGGTGGCGGCGCTGATGGACCGGCACGGGCTGCACGACGTGCAGCTTGTCATGTTCAACACCCACGGCGAGTCGATCGGCCGCGGCGCCCACCCCGGCAGCTTCGAGGAGCGCCTGCGCTACCTGGCCACCCCCGCCAGCCGGGCGCGCTTCCGGTCCCTGGGGTTGTCGGTCAAGGAGGAGGTCAGCTTCCAGGGCGGCGACGGCTTTCTGTACTTCATGGGCGCGCCGGTCGCCCTGGCGACGGCGACGCGGGTGCTGGAATACGGCCTGAACCTGGACGGGGCCGACGACGACGATCCATTCTATGCCGAAGGCGACTACGCCGCCGAGTTCTTCACCACCGTCGCCCGCTTCAATCAGCGCCTGATGGCCGACGCCAATTTCGCCATGCTGATGGGCGCCTATGGCGTCAACATGGTCTATCCCAGCGGCTCGCGGTCGATGAAGCGGCAGACGGGCAGCGGCGGGCGCACCGATATCTCCCAGCTTCGCGCCATTCCCCAGAACGTGATCCTGCAGCAGATGGGGATGCTGGCCAACGCGCTGGGCGGCCTGTCCGAGGCCATCAAGAAAGACCCGGAACGTTTCGCGCGGCTGTACGGGCGCTCGGCGCGGCTGCGCACCTTGATGGGCATTGGCGAGTACGCGGCCTGTTTTTCGGATGTCGACGTGCTGCGCGCCTATGTCGACACCCTCGACCCTACCCTGTGGCTGCTGGGAATGCGTGGCGAGGCCGAGCAGGACGCGCCCGAAAACCTGCACCTGGTCGCGGACCGCCTTGAACGCCTGGACCTGCACGACAGCCTAGCGCGGGTGCAGCGCGGGCTGCTGCGCGACTTCGTGGACCTGCGCGCACACCTGACGGCGTGCGGCGCCGATGCGCGCCGCGATCGGCGGGTGGTGGTCGGCGACCGCTGCCGCGAGACCCTGCACCTGCTGCACGCGGTGCGCATCGCCGTGATTCAGGAGGTCTATCTGCTGGCCGTGCGCATCCCCGAGTTCGCCCCGCAATTGAACACCAACCAGGACAAGATCGCCGCCCAGATCATCCATCTGGACGTGCAGGACGCCGTTCGCCTGTTGCTGCGCATCTTCCCCAAGACCGACACCACGCTGGCCCTGGACGACTTCGGCGAACCGGCCAGCTATCGCAGCGACGGCGCCTCGTCCTACGAGGCGGAGCACGACGCCATCTTCGCGCCCCTCGCCCGCCTGCACGAACTGGTGCGCCGCATCGGCAGCGGCGTCGCCCACGCCGTCGGGGCCGTGGGCTAAGCGCCTATTGCCCCTGGATTGGTCAAAGGTAATACCACCTCGCGCGGCGCTTGCGGCCCCGCCTCTCCCGCCTTTAATGTCACTTTCGCAGGATACGGCAGCAATCGACACCAGCCCGGACCGGCAAGGCGGGGGCGATTCCCCGGAACAGGCAACGGGATTGCATGGACGGTGCAACGGCCCGATGGTCGGAAGGTTTTACAGGCGTCGCGGTCGCGTCGCTGGCAACGGCGGGCGTTCTGGGTGTTGCCGCCTATAATTATCTTCTGTTTCACGTCGCCGCGGAGATGTTTTCAATCGCGGTGGCCTTCGGCGTCTTCTTTATCGCCTGGAACACCCGCCGCATCGCCGCCAACGGCTTTTTCGTCGCCCTTGGCGTCCTGTACCTGAACGTCGGCGTCCTCGACCTCCTGCACACGATTTCCTACAAGGGCATGGGCGTGCTGGACAACGGCGACGCCAACCTGGCCACCCAACTTTGGATTGCCGCCCGGCTGCTGGAAGCGCCGGGATTGCTGGTGGCGCTCCTGTTCACCCGCCGGAACGTCTCGGGCTGGGGCCTCAACCTCGCCTATGGCGCCGTCACCGCCCTGATCCTGGTCAGCATCCTTTGGCTGGGGGTGTTCCCGGATGCCTATGTCGAGGGCGTTGGGCTCACCGCCTTCAAGATTTACGGCGAGTACGTCGTGGTGGCGGTTCTGATCGCCGGACTGCTGATGGCCGTGTTCCGGCGCGAGGACTTCAGCCGCCGGATCTTCAACGCGCTGGTGGCGATGTTCGGCTTCAAGATCCTGGCCGAGCTGGTGTTCACCTCCTATGGCGATGTTCAGGACTTCGCGCTTCACGTCGGCCACGTCCTGAAGATTTTTTCCTTCTACATGGCCTATCTCGCCACCATCAAGGCGGTCCTCTCCGACCCTTACGAGGTCCTGTTCCGCGATCTCCAGGAGGCCCGCAAATCCCTCGCGCGCAGCGAGGAGCGCTTCCGCCAGGCCATTGCCCCGGCGCCGGTGGCGGTATTCAGCCTCGACCGCGACGGTCGCTTCACCTGGCTGTACAACCCGCAGGTGATGTCTCTGACCTCCGACGCCGTGGGCCGCTCCATCGCCTCGGTCTATGACGGCGACGACGCCCGCCGGCTGCGCGCGCTGTGCCGGCGGGTGATCGACGTCGGCGTCGGGGTGCGCGAGCGCGTCCACCTGGAGCACGGCGACGGCGGCAGCTTCGAGGTGACGCTGGAGCCGCTACGGACCGGCGGCGCCCGCACGGTGACGGGAATCATCGGCACCGCCATCGACGTCACCGACCTGATGGAGGCGCGCGCCGAGGCCGAACGCGCCAACGTGGCCAAGTCCCGCTTCCTGGCCGCCGCCAGCCACGATTTGCGCCAACCCTTCCAGGCCATGCGCCTGTTCCACCACCTGCTGCACCAGAACCTGGCCGACCCGCGCCAGCGCGAGATCAGCCAGAAACTTTCCGAGGCCATGACCGGCGGCGAGGGGCTGCTGAACAGCCTTCTCGACGTGTCGACGCTGGAGTCGGGGCGAATCACTCCGACCTTCGCCGATGTCGGCGTCCAGGAGGTTCTCTCCCAGGTTGCGGGAGAGGCCGAGCCTCAGGCCGCGGCCAAGGGCCTGTCGCTGCGGGTGGTTCGCTGCGGCGCGACGGTGCGGACCGACCCGGTCCTGCTGGCCCGCCTGGTGCGAAATCTGGTCACCAACGCCGTCCGCTACACCCGCGAGGGCCGCATCCTGATCGGCTGCCGCCACGCCGGCGGCCGCCTGCGCATCAAGGTGTGGGACACCGGCGCCGGTATCCCCGCCGACAAGCTGGACGTCATCTTCGAGGATTTTTACCGCCTGCAAGGCAGCCGCGAGAGCGACGGCCGCGGCATGGGGCTGGGCCTCGCCATCGTCGCCCGGCTGGCGCGGCTGTTGCGCCACCGGGCGACGGTGCGCTCGTGGCCCGGCCGGGGGTCGGTGTTCTCGATCGAAGTCCCGCTGTCGAGTAGTGCGGGCAATTCGGAGCACGGTCTCCCCGCCCGTGCGGCGAGGTTTGTCGCTGAATAGCGTGTCGCCCGACACGCCGAACGAACCTTCGCCCGCCTCCGCCACCACGCGCTAGACTTGTGGCGCCCGCCCCCAGGTCGACTGTCCCGGGGAACCGCCGACTGCGTGTGGTGCCGATCGCGATGACAATGCGCCTGCTGCTGGTCCTGATAATCGCCGGTTTTCTGATCGTCGGCGGGGGTCTGGTGGCGTTGTCGAGTTGGGTCGACTACCGGCAGAGCTTTGCCGATGCCGAGGCCGTCGCCAACGATCTCGGCGCCGTCCTCGAGGAGCACGCCGCCAGGTCGCTGGACGCCGGCGACATCATCCTCGGCAAGCTGGCCTTCCTGGTGCGGGAGCAGGGGCTGGACGCCCTCGCCCGGTCGCCGCGGTACTGGCGGCACCTACGCGACCTCGTCGCGGACTACCCGCACATCGAGGCGATATGGGTGCTGGACGCGGACGGCATGGCCCGCCTGAACACCGCCAGCTTTCCGGTTCCGCCGGTGGCGGCGGCCGAGCGGGAGTATTTCCGGGCCGTGGCCGACGGCGCCGACCGGACCCATTTCGGCGTCCCGGTGCGTGACGAGGCCGGCAACGCCTTCCTGACCTACAGTCACCGCATCAGCAACGGCGACGGCGCCCTGCTGGGGGTGGCCGTGGCGCTTATTCCCACCGCCTATTTCGCGCAGTTCTATGAGATGGTGGCCGCCGGGCCGCAGTCGGCGCTGGCGCTGGCACGGCTCGACGGCACGGTGGTGGCGCGCCACCCGCCGCCCCGTGCCGGCGAAACCTGGCGCCTGGCGGCGCCGGAGCGGCTGCAAGCGGTGCTCCAGGCGGGCGCGCACGGCAGCTATGTCGTCGAAAACGGCGACGGCCGCCGGCTGGTCACCTATGCCATCGTCCCCGATCGCCCGCTGGTGGTCATCGCCAGTTTTCCCTTCGCCGAGATTCTCGACGGCTGGTACACGCGGCTGCGGCGCAACCTGCTTCTCGCGGCCCTGGCCCTGGCGGCCCTAGGCGGCATCAGCTTCGTCGCCTTGCGGGCCCTGCTGCGCGAGGAACGCGCCCTGGTCGGCGCCAACGAAATGCTGGAACGCCGCGTCGCCGAGCGCACGGCCCAACTGGAGCGAATGCGGCGCACGCTGGAGGAGCGCGTCGCCGACCGCACCCGCGCCTTGCAGGAGGCCCTGCGCACGCGCGAAACCCTGTTCCGGGAACTGCACCACCGCGTCAAGAACAACCTCCAGGTGGTGAGCAGCCTGCTCACCATGCAGTCGCTGCGCTTTGCCGACCCCGACCTCCAGGCGGCGTTCAAGGAGACCGCCGAACGGGTGCAGTCGATGGGGATCATCCACGAAATGCTGTACCGCCGCGACGAGGCCGAGCAGGTGCGCCTGGACGAATACCTCGAGGTGCTGGCCTCCAGCCTCGCCGGCAGCTACGGCGCCGGCGCGCGCGGCATCTCGGTGAAGGTCGCCGCCGACCCGCACACCATACCGCTCGACCAGGCGGTCCCCATCGCCCTGGTGGTGACCGAGGCGCTGTCCAACGCCTTCAAGCACGCTTTTCCGAACGGCCGCGCCGGCACGATCGAGGTCAGCCTGCGCCACGCCGACGGCGCCTTGCGGCTGAGCATCGTCGACGACGGCGTGGGGATGGCGGCGGCGCGGGCGGGCGGCATCGGAGTCAACCTGGTGCAGATGCTCGCCGCCCAGCTCGGCGCCGACCTCCGCTATGAGGGCCGCCCCGAGGGCGGCACCCTGCTGGAAATCGCCTTCCCCGCGCCGTCCTAGGAAATGGCGATCAGCGCGGCGGCGACGCGGCGCCCCTCCGCCAGCAGCACGTTGTAGGTCCGGCAGGCGGCGCCGGTATCCATAGGCTCGACGACGATGCCCGCCGCCCGCAGCTCGGCGCGCAGCCCCGCCGGCAGGGGCGCCATGCGCGGCCCGCAGCCGACCAGCAGCAGGTCGGTTTCCGCCGCCGCCGCCAGCACCGGGGCCAGATTGGCGACGGCGATTTCGGCAACCGCCCCCACCGGCCAGGCGTGGGTGCCGTTGGGAAGCACGATGATCGAGCCGTCCCAGCGGCGGCCGCTGACGCGAAAGCCGTCGTCGCCATAGGCCTGCACGACCTGCTTGCCTTCGGGCACGAAAGGCGTGATGTCCATTCCGGTAAAGTTGGCGCGCCGCCGGGCGGGCGCCAACCCCCTTTGTCAGCCGGCGCGGGTGGGTTCCTCGTCGGCCGCCGCCTGCTCCTCGGTGGCGGCGTCGCCGGCCACCACTTCCGGCCGCAGCTTCAGATGCAGCAGCAGCGCCATCGCCACATAGACCGAGGAATAGGTGCCGATGAGGATGCCCCAGATCAGCGCGAAGCTGAAACCCTTCAGCACCAGGCCACCGAAGAAGAACAGCGCCAGCACCGCCAGCAGAGTCGTGCCGCTGGTCAGCAGGGTGCGGGCCAGCACGTCGTTGACGCTGCGGTTGAGAAGATCCGGCAGCGGCATGGTCTTGTAGCGGCGCAGGTTCTCGCGCACGCGGTCGTACAGCACCACCGTATCGTTGATGGAATAGCCCGCCACCGTCAGCAGCGCCGCCACGGTGGTCAGGTTGAACTCCAGTTGCAGCAGTGAAAAGACGCCGATGGTGCCGATGACGTCGTGGGTCAGCGCCACCAGCGCGCCGACGGCGAAATGCCACTCGAAGCGGAACCAGATATAGACGGCCATCAACAGCAGCGCCAGCGACACCGCCCAAATGCCGTCCTCGATCAACTCGCCGCCGATCTTCGGGCCCACGAGTTCGGTGCGGCGGTAGGTGACCTCGGAGCCCAGGGCGTCGCGGACGGTGCGCAGGGCGGCGGTCTGGGCGGCCTCGCCGCCCTCCTGGCGCTGCACGCGGATCAGTACCTGGTTGCCCTCGTCGCCCAGGCTTTGCAGCGCCACTTCGCCGATGCCAAGGCCGTTCAGCTCGCGCCGCATGGCGGCGATGTCGGCGCGTTCCGGCGTCTCCACCTCCAGCAGGATGCCGCCGGCGAAGTCGATGCCGAAGTTGAGCCCCTGGACGAGGATGGTGGCGATGGACCCCAGCACCACCACCGCCGAGACGAAATAGGCGATGCGCCGCTTCGCCGCGCCGACGAAGTCGAAATTGGTGCCCTGGGGAAGGTATTTCAGCAGCAGCATGTCAGATCGGCAAGGCTTTGGGTTTCGCGCGGCGCACCCATGTCACCACCAGCAGGCGGGTGAGCATGATGGCCGTGAACATGGACGTGACGAGGCCGATGCTGAGCGTCACCGCGAACCCCCGCACGGGGCCGGAGCCGAAGAAGAACAGCAGCAGCGCGGCGATCAGCGTCGTCAGATTGGCGTCGAGGATGGTGCCGAAGGCGCGCGAGAATCCTGTCTGCACGGCGTTCACCAGCGACCGCCCCAGCCGCGACTCCTCGCGCATCCGCTCGAATATCAGCACATTGGCGTCGACGGCCATGCCGACGGTCAGCACGATGCCGGCAATGCCCGGCAGGGTCAGGGTCGCCCCCAGCGCCGACAGCAGCCCCAGCAGCAGGACCAGATTGGTGAACAGCGCCACATTGGCGAAGGCGCCGAAACGGCCGTAGGCCAGGATCATGAACACCGCCACCAGTACCAGCCCCAGGGCGCTGGCGAACTGGCCGGCGCGGATGGAGTCGGCGCCGAGGTCGGGGCCGACGGTGCGTTCCTCCAGCACCGTCAGCGGCGCCGGCAGCGCGCCGGCGCGCAGCAGCAGCGAAAGATCCTGCGTCTCCTGCACCGAGAACCGCCCGGTGATCTGCCCGGACCCGCCGAGGATCGGCTCCTGGATGACCGGCGCCGAAATGACGGCATCGTCAAGAACGATGGCCAGTTGGCGCCCGACATTGTCGCGGGTGGTGTTGCCGAAGCGCTTGCCGCCCACCGAATCGAACCGGAAGGTGACCAGCGGGCGCTGGCCCGGCCCGAAGCCGGGCTGGGCGTCCACCAGCGATTCGCCGCCCACCTCGACGCGCCGCCGCACCACATAATATTGCAGCGGCTCGCCGTCGGGCCCGCGCTCGACCCCGGGCAGCAGGCGGGTGCCCGGCGGCACCCGGCCGCGCAGCGCCTCGTTGGGGTCGGCGCCGGGATCGACCAGATGGAAGGTCAGCTTGGCGGTCTTGCCCAGGATGTCCTTCACGCGCTCGGGGTCGCGCACGCCGGGAAGCTGCACCAGGATGCGGTCCTCGCCCTGGCGCTGGATGGTCGGCTCGCGCGTGCCCAACTCGTCGATGCGGCGGCGGACGATCTCGACCGATTGCAGCACCGCCGACTCGCGGCGCCGTTCCAGGGCGCTTTCCTCGAACCGCACGATGAGCCGCTCGCCGCTGCGCCCGATGGTCGTGTCGGGGCTGGCATCGGCGATGGCCTGCTGGGCGCGGTCGCGGTCGGCGGAGTCGAGGATTTCGACAATCACCGCCCCGTCCTCGACCGCCAGACCGGCGTAGCGAATACGCTCGCCGCGCAGCGCGTCGCGCACGGCCTCAAGCAGATTGTCGAGCTGTTCCTCGACGACCGCCTCGACCTCGACCTCCAGCAGCAGGTGCGAGCCGCCCTGGAGGTCCAGGCCCAGCGTCACCGGCTGCAACCATTCAGGCAGGGCGTCGGCGCGCTCGCGCGGCAGTAGGTTGGGCACGGCCGCAACAAATCCGGCGGCGATGATCGCCAGGATCAGGACGACCTTCCAGCGCGGAAAGTACATGCGCTACTGTTCCTTGCCCCCGAGCATCTTGCCGAGATTGGCGGCCTTGCCGCCGCCCTCGCCCTTGCCCTTCTTGCCGTCGCCGTCGCCGTCGCCCTTGGCGGGCTTCTCGGCGGCGCCGCTGACGGGCTCGGTCTTGGCCAACACGTCCGAGATGGTCGACTTCACCACCTTCACCCGGACGTTGTCGGCGACCTCGACCATCACCTCGTTTTCGTTCACCACCTTGGTCACCAGGCCGATGATGCCGCCCGCCGTCACCACGCGGTCCCCGCGCCGCAGGGCCGCAACCATCTCGCGGTGCTGCTTCATCCGCTTTTGCTGCGGCCGGATGAGCAGGAAGTAGAACACCACGAAGATCAGCACCAGGGGGAGGAACGCCTCCAGCCCCGTGCCCGTGGGGGAGCCCGCGGCCTGGGCGTAGGCGGGGGAGACCAGCATCAAAAAAACTCCTCGGTCGTGCGCGAAGCCTGCGGGAATATAGCGGCCCTGGCGGCAGTTGCAAATGTTAACCCGGACCGTCGCCGCAAACGGGAACGCCTGTGATGGAGTGCAGCCGATGAACGGTGAGGACAACGAACTGGTTCCCTTGCTGGCGCGCATCGCCGCGGCGCTGGAGCGCCTGAGCCCTCCCGAGGCGGCGCCCCCGGACCTCAACGCCGCCGATGCCTTCGTCTGGCACGCCGATTCGCGCGCCCTGGCGCCGGTGGCCCGCGTCAACGCCGTGGCGCTGCCGCTGCTGAAGGGCATCGAGGCCCAGCGCGACCGCCTGCTGGACAACACCCGCCGCTTCGCCCGCGGCCTGCCGGCCAACAACGCCCTGCTGTGGGGGGCGCGCGGCACCGGCAAGAGCTCGCTGGTCAAGGCGGTGCATGCCGCCGTCAACGCCGAAGCGCCGCGGGCGCTGGCGCTGGTGGAAATCCACCGCGAGGATATCCCCAGCCTGCCGCACCTGCTGGAGGTGCTGGGCGCCGGCGGGCGGCGTTGCCTGCTGTTCTGCGACGACCTGTCCTTCGACGCCCAGGATGACGCCTACAAGTCCCTGAAGGCCGTGCTGGAGGGCGGCATCGAGGGGCGGCCGGAGAACGTGGTGTTCTACGCCACCTCGAACCGGCGCCACCTGATGGCCCGCGACATGCGCGAGAACGAACGCTCGACGGCCATCATCCCCGGCGAGGACGTCGAGGAGAAGGTGTCGCTGTCGGACCGGTTCGGGCTGTGGCTGGGCTTTCACAACCACGACCAGGCCACCTTCCTGGCCATTGTCGACGGCTATGCCGACGCCTACGGCCTGGCCATCGCCCGCGACGATCTGCGCGCCCAGGCCATCGAATGGTCGGTCACCCGCGGCGCCCGCTCGGGCCGCGTCGCCTGGCAGTTCATCCAGGATCTCGCCGGCCGCCTGGGCCAGCGGCTGCAACCGCGCTCCTGATACGGACGGAGGCCGTCACCGCGCCAGCATCGCCGTCGCCGAGCGCAGGTGCTGCAGGGGGTCGACGGCGCGGGTCTGGCGGCGCAGTTCGAAATGCAGTTGCGGCGTCTTCACGTTGCCCGACGCGCCCACCTTGCCGATGGCCTGGCCGCGCTCGACCGTGTCGCCGCGCGCAACCAGCATCTCGGCGAGATGGGCGTAGGCGGTCATCCAGCCGTCCTGGTGCTTGACCAGCAACAGATTGCCGAAGCCGCGCAGTTCGTTGCCCGCATAGGCGACGACGCCGCTCTCGGCGGCGATGACCGTCGCCCCCCGCGTCGCGGCGATGTTGATGCCGTCGTTCTTCAGGCCGTGGCCGGCGCCGCCGAAGCGCGAAATCACCTCGCCCTGCACCGGCCAGATGAAGCCGCCGACGCGGCTGGGCGGCGCCCGCACCGCCGCCGACGCGGGGCGCGGGGGCGATGTCGGCTGTGCCGCCGGCGGCGGCGCGGCGGCGGTTTCCGGCCGGCGGGGCGGCGGCGCGCTCGTCTCGCGGCGCGGCGGCGGTTGCGCCCGCGCCGTCGCGGTGGCGCCCTGGTCCCAGCGATCCGGTAGCCGCAAGGATTGGCCGACATGGATGGTGTAGGGCGGCCGCACGCCGTTGACGCGAATAAGCGCGTTGAGGTCGACCGCGTGGCGCTTGGCGATGGCGTACAGCGTATCGCCCTTGCGCACGGTGTAGACCTGCGCCCGGGGCACCGCCAGCACCTGGCCGACCCGCAGCGTGTACGGCGGGGCGAGCCGGTTGCGCTCGATCAGCGCCCGCAGGGAAACGTTGTGCCGCCGGGCGATGCCATAGGCGGTGTCGCCGCGACGCACGCGGATGGCCAGCGAGCCGTCCTTCAGGCGGCCGATGACCTGCCCGGCGGGCGCCGCCACCGCCATGCGGTTCTCCACCGGCGCGGGAACGCCAGGACCGCAGCCCGCCAGCGCGAGCGCGAGCGGCAGCAGTGCGGCGACAACGCCCAGGACGGCACGCGGCGACATGGCGCCATAATATACCTCCGACGCGCCGCATTCACCAATGGAGTGGCCTAAACGGAGGGGGAATCCTCGGGCATCCCGCCGATAAGGGGGACGAAGTGCACCGGGAACAGGTCTTCCAGCACCGGCCGCCCGTCGTGCAGGCGCACCCGCACCACATGCTGCTCTTGCCGCCCGACCGGCAGCACCATGACCCCGTCGGGGGCCAGTTGCGCCAGCAGCGCCCCCGGCACCTCGGCCGCGGCCGCGGTGACGATGATGCGGTCGAAGGGCGCCGTCTCCGGCCAGCCGCGCATACCGTCGCCGGCGATGGTGGTGATGTTGGTCAGGCGCAGGCGGCGGAAGCGTTCCTCGGCCTCGCGCAGCAGCGGCCGGTGGCGTTCGATGGTGTAGACACGCCGACACAGCCGCGCCAGCACCGCCGCCTGATAGCCCGAGCCGGTGCCCACCTCCAGCACCTTCATGCGCGGCCCCAGGTCCAGCGCCTGGGTCATCAGCCCGACCACCAGCGGCTGGCTCACGGTCTGGCCGTAACCAATCGGCAAGGCGACGTTTTCGTAGGCCTGGTCACGAAAGGTGGCGGTGACGAATTCCTCGCGGGGCACGCGCTCGATCGCCGAGAGCACCGCCGTATCGGTGACCCCCTGGCGGCGCAGGTCCATCACCAGGCGGATCTTGCGCGGCGCGTCGGTCACGCAAAGACCTCGCGCAGCCGCTCCAGGGTGCGGCCGCTGGTCAGGTCGACGCAAAGCGGCGTCACCGCGACGGCGCCGCGATGCACGGCCTCCAGGTCGGTTCCCGGCCCGCCGCGGTCCTCGGCGCGCTGGGCGCCGATCCAAATATAGGGTTCGTTGCGCGGGTCGAGGCGCTCGGACAGTTCCTCGCCGATCTTGCGCCGGCCCTGGCGGACGATCTCGATGCCGGTGACCGCCTCCGGCGGCCGCGCCGGGAAATTGACGTTGAGGCAGACATTGTCCGGCCAGCCCATCGAGCGCGCACGGCGGATGACCTCCGGCGCGAAGCGCTCGGCGGTCGCCCAGTGCTCCTCGGCCTCGGGCACCAGCACCTGGCTGAGGGCGATGGAGGGAATCCCCAGCAGGGTGCCCTCGATGGCCGCCGCGACCGTGCCGGAATAGGTGACGTCGTCGCCGAGATTGCCGCCGCGATTGACCCCCGACAACACCAGGTCGGGGCCGCGGTCCTTGAGGATGTGGCGGCAGCCCAGCAGCACGCTGTCGGTGGGGGTGCCGTCGACGGCGAACCACCGCTCGCGCACCTGCCGGATGCGCAGCGGCCGCCGCAGGGTGAGCGAATGCGCCGCCCCGGACTGTTCCGACTCGGGCGCCACCACCCACACGTCGTCGGACAGAGCCCGCGCGATGCGCTCCAGCACCGCGATGCCGGCGGCATGGACGCCGTCGTCGTTGGCAACCAGGATACGGGCGCCGCGCAGATCGGCCAAAGGTTCAGGCATCGGCGGCAATCACCTCCAGGCCGCCCATATAGGGCCGCAGCGCCTCGGGCACCACCACGCCGCCGTCGGCGCGCTGGCCGTTTTCCAGCACCGCGATCAGGGCCCGCCCCACCGCCAGGCCGGAGCCGTTGAGCGTGTGCACGAAGCGGGTGCCTTTCTCCCCCTCGGGGCGGAAGCGCGCCTTCATGCGCCGGGCCTGGAAATCGCCGCAGTTCGAGCAGGACGAAATCTCCCGGTACCGCCCCTGCCCCGGCAGCCACACCTCGATGTCATAGGTCTTGCGCGCCGCGAAGCCCATATCGCCCGAAGACAGCACGACCACGCGGTAGGGCAGGCCCAGGCGCTTAAGGATGTCCTCGGCGCAGGCGGTCATGCGCTCGTGCTCATCCTCGGAGCGGTCGGGATGGACGATGCTGACCAGTTCCACCTTCCAGAACTGGTGCTGGCGGATCATGCCGCGGGTGTCCTTGCCGGCGGCGCCGGCCTCGGAGCGGAAGCAGGGCGTCAGCGCCGTGTAGCGCCGGGGCAGTGCCGATTCGTCGAGGATGGAGTCCATCGCCAGATTGGTCAGCGGCACCTCGGCGGTCGGGATCAGCCAGCGCCCGTCGCCGGTGCGGAACAGGTCATCGCCGAACTTGGGCAGTTGCGCGGTGCCGAACAGGGCCTCGTCGCGCACCAGCAGCGGCGGGCTGACCTCGGTATAGCCGTGCTCGCGGGTCTGCACGTCGAGCATGAAGTCCGCCAGCGCCCGCTCCAGCCGCGCCAGCGCCCCCTTCAGGACCACGAAGCGCGCCCCCGACAGCCGGGCGGCGGCCTCGAAATCCATCAGCCCCAGGGCCTCGCCGATGGCGTCGTGCTCGCGGGGCTCGAAGTCGAATGCCGGCGGCTCACCGACCCGGCGCACCTCGACATTGGCGCTTTCGTCGGCGCCGTCGGGCACCTCGTCCGCCGGGGTGTTGGGCAGGGCCGCCAGCAGAACCTCCAGCTCGGCGGCGAGGGCGCGCTCCTCCTGCTCGGCGGCGGCGATGCGGCTCTTGAGGTCGGCCACCTCGTCGATCAGCGCCTGGGCGTCCTCGCCGGCCTTCTTGGCCTGCCCGATGCGCTTCGAGGCATCGTTGCGGCGCGCCAGCATCTCCTGGGCGGTGGTTTGCAGGCCACGGCGGCGCGAATCGAGCTCCAACACCGCCTGCGACTGCGGGTCCAACCCCCGCCGCCGCAGGCCGCGGTCGAAGTCCTCGGGATTGTCGCGAATCCACCGGATGTCGAACATGCGGGCCACCCCCAGTTGCCGAATCGGGCTTGCCGCCGCGTTATAGTGCCCGCGGCGGCATCCGTCCACCGCGGGGGGGCGGCCCGTGCCGATCAGCCGGCGTTGAAGTCGGTTTCCTCGAAGCCGTCGTCGACCGGCGCCGGTTCCTGATCGTCCTCGCGGGCGCGGCGGCGTTCGGCGATGCGGACCATGTAGATGGAGATCTCGTAGAGCAGGATCATCGGCACCGCCAGGCCCACCTGGCTGATGACGTCGGGCGGGGTCAGGATCGCGGCGGCCACGAACACCGCCACGATGGCATAGCGGCGCTTCGACGCCAGCCCCTCGGCGGTGACCAAACCCACCTTGGCCATCAGCGTCAGCACAACCGGAAGCTGGAAGGCGATGCCGAAGGCGAAGATCAGCGTCATCACCAGCGACAGGTACTCGCCCACCTTCGCCTCTAGCTGGATGGGCAGGTCCGAGCCGCCCATCGGAGCCACCGAGCCGGTTTCGAAGCCGATGAAGAACGTCCAGGCCAGGGGCAGGATGAGGTAATAGACCATCGCCGCGCCGATGGTGAACAGGATGGGCGTGGCGACCAGGAAGGGCAGCAGCGCCTTTTTCTCGTGCTTGTAGAGCCCCGGCGCGATGAACGCCCATATCTGCCCGGCGACGACGGGAAAGGTGACGTAGGCGGCCGCAAAGGCGGCGACCTTGATATAGGTGAAGAAGGCCTCCGTCAGCGCCGTATAGATCATGCGACGCTCGCCGCCCTGCTTGGCGAGGATGTCGGCCAGTGGCCGCACCAGGAAGCCGTAGATGTCCTCGGCGAAGAAATAGCCGGCGAAGAAGGCAACGATGAAGGCCGCGGCGGCGTACATCAGCCGCCGGCGCAGCTCCACCAGATGCTCCATCAGCGGCATCTGCCGGTCGTTGGGATTGTCCTGCTCGTCGCTCACGGCTTGGCGCCCTGCCCCCCGTCAGCCCCCGTATCGTCCCCCGCCTGGGCGCCGTCGTCGGCCCGGCTGACCTTCGCCGGGGCCTGTTCCCATCCATCGTCACCCTTCGGCGCCGCGCCGTCCTTGGGCTTTGCGGCGCCGCCGTCGTCGGACAGGGACACCGGCTTTTTGGCCTCTTTCAGGTCGTCGCGCAGGCCGCGCTCGACCTCGCCGGTGGGGTCGATGTGCTTGTCGAGTTCGCGGTTCCAGTTGGTGCGTCCGACGCTGTCGACCTGTTTCTTGACGTCGTCCAGCTCGGCCTCGCGGATCATGTCGTCGACGCCGCGCTGGAACTCGCCCGCCAGCCGGCGCACCTTGCGCACATAATGCGCCAGCGTGCGCAGGACCTTGGGCAGATCCTTCGGTCCCACCACGATGAGGATGAGCCCCGCGACAAGCGCGAGTTCGGTCCAGGCAATGTCAAGCACGGCCGCCTAGGCTCCGGCGGGTTTGCACCGCGACGTCAGGAAGACTGTTCCTTGGCCGCCTTTTCCTTTTCGACGGTCGACGCGGCCTCGCCCGATTCCGACGTCAGCGCCTTGGGCTCCTCCGCGGCCTCATCGTCCTTCAGGCCCTTCTTGAAGGCGTTGACGCCCTTGGCGACGTCGCCCATCAGCCGCGGAATCTTGCCCGCGCCGAACAGCAACAGGACGATCGCCAGAACAACGATCCAGTGCCAGATACTCGTGAAGCCCATGCCCTTACTCCAACCGTTCCATCCACCTGAAAGGAGGGAGCGGGATCATCGCAGAATGGCGCCAAGCCCGCAACGCCCGCCTTTGTCAAATCCCCATCGGGGCATTCAACCCTCATGCGTCTCCGCCAAAGAAGGGCATTCCGCGCCCCCGATCAAGCCGTCCTCGTCCTCGGCGCGCTCGGCATAGGCGGCCAGCGCCGGCCGCGCGTCCAGCAGCCCGGCCGCCTTGAGGTCGTCGAGCCCCGGCAGGTCGTCGATGCTGTCCAGGCCGAAATGGTCCAGGAAGGCATCGGTCGTCGCCCAGGTGACCGGGCGGCCGGGGGTGCGGCGGCGGCCCCGTGGGCGGATCCAGCCCGCCTCCAGCAGCGCATCGAGGGTGCCCTTCGACAGACCCACGCCGCGAATCTCCTCGATCTCGGCCCGCGTCACCGGCTGGTGATAGGCGACGATGGCCAGCGTCTCGACCGCCGCCCGCGACAGGCGGCGCGCCGCCTCGGCCTCCACCCGCATCAGGCCGGCCAGATCCGCCGCCGTGCGAAAGGCCCAGCGGCCGTTGCGGCAGACCAGATTGACTCCCCGGCCCTCGTACATGCCTTGCAACTCGCGCAACAACGCGCCGACGTCGTGGCCCTCGGGCAGCCGTTCACGCAGGATGTCCTCGGGCAGCGGCTCGGCGGCGGCGAAGAGCATTGCCTCGATCAGCCGCAAGGGCTCGGCCATTTTCATTGCGCGGCCTTTACATACAGCGCGCCACCGTCCTGGCGAAGCCGCACCTGCCCGCGGCGCGCCAGTTCCAACACGGCAACGAAATGGGCACTGACCGCCGAGCGGCGCAAGAGCCCCCCCAGCCTGGCCGGCACCAGGTCCGTCAGGCTGGTCCAGCGCGGCAGCCGACCCAGCATCCGTTCCATGCGCTTCACCGCCTCGTCCACCGTGAACAGCGCCGATGCCTCGATGTGCAGCGTGCGGTGGTCGCTGCGCCGCCGCTGATCGGCATAGGCCTTCAGAAGGTCGTAAAGTGTAACGGCGAACACCGGATTCGTCACCACCTCGACCCCCTCCGGCGCGCCGCGGGCGGAGACGTCGCGGCCCCGGCGCGGGCGCTCCAGCAATTCCGCCCCGGCGCGCTGCATCGCTTCCAGGCGCCGAAGCTGGAAGGCCAGCGCGGCGGCCATTTCTTCGCTGCCGGGTTCGTCGTCGTCGGCGGGGGCCTCGGGCAGCAGCAGGCGCGACTTCAGATAGGCCAGCCACGCCGCCATCACCAGATAATCGGCCGCCAGCTCCAGGTCGTGGCGGCGCACCGCCTCGATGAAGGCGAGATACTGGTCGGCAAGCTGGAGGATGGAGATGCGGGCCAGATCGACCTTCTGCTCGCGGGCCAGCACCAGCAGCAGATCGATGGGGCCCTCGAAACCGTCGAGGCTGAGCAGCAGCTCCCCCCGCGGCGCCTCCATCTCAGCCCAGCCCCACCATCGTGAACACCAGCCCGCCCAGCACCTGCACCGGAATGGCGACCAGCCAGATGAACAGGTTGAGCCCCATCATCGGCAGGATGAACAGCATCCCCAGCACGATGAACATTCCCGCCCCCTCCAGCCGCGCATAGGGCGCCGCCAGCCGTGGCGGCAGAAGCCCCACCGCCACGCGACCGCCGTCCAGGGGCGGGATGGGCAGCATGTTGAACACCGCCAGGATCAGGTTGAGCTGCACCGAATTGACCAGATTGGCCTGCAGCCATTCCCGTGCCGAATCGGGCGCGACGAAGGAGACATGCAGCAGCGCCGCCGACACCACCGCCAGCACCAGATTGGTGCCCGGCCCCGCCAGCGCCACCAGCACCATGCCGCGGCGCGGGTTGCGCAGCCGCCCGAAGCGCACCGGCACCGGCTTCGCCCAGCCGAACAGGATCGGCGCGCGGGTGATCAGCAGCAGCGCCGGCAGGATGATGGTGCCCAGGGGATCGACATGACGGAAGGGATTGAGCGACAGCCGCCCCGCCTGCTTGGCGGTGTCGTCGCCCAGCTTCATGGCCGCGAAGCCGTGGGCGGCCTCGTGCAGGGTTACCGCCAGCAGCACCGGGATGATCCAGGTGGTGGCCAGGCGGACGATCTCGCCGATGCCGCCGTCCATCATCACGCCGTCACCCCCGCCAGCAGTGTCTCCAGCCGCGCCCGCGCCGCCGCCGCGTCCACGACGCCGGCGCCGCCCTCGGCCATCGCCCGCGCCCGCCGCAGCCGCGCCAGGGCCGCCGCCTCCAGGCGCGGGGCCGCCGCCGCGACGGCGCGCATTTCGGCCACGTCGCCGTTACAGTGCAGCGCCAGGTCGCAGCCGGCGGCAAGGCTGGCCCGCGTCCGCGTCGCCATGTCGCCGCTGAGGGCCTTCATCGACAGATCGTCCGACACCAGAACTCCCTCGAAGCCGATTTCGCCACGGATGATATCACCGATCACCCGCGCCGAGGTGGTCGCCGGCGCCGTGGGATCGATGGCGGCATAGACGACATGCGCCGTCATTCCCCAGGGCGCGCCGGCCAAGGCGCGGAACGGGACGAAATCAACCGCCCGCAGCTCGGCCAGCGGCGCCGTCACCACCGGCAATTCCAGATGGCTGTCGGCCCGGGCGCGGCCGTGCCCCGGCAGGTGCTTGACCACCGGCTGCACGCCGCCGGCCAGGAACCCGTCGCAGGCCGCGCGGCCCAGCGCCGCCACCACCGCCGCGTCCGCGTCGAAGGCGCGGTCGCCGATGACGTCGTGCCCGTTCGGCGCCGGCACGTCCAGCACCGGAGCGCAATCGACGTCGACGCCCAGTTCCCGCAACTCGACCGCCAACAGCCCGGCGTTCAGCCGCGCCGCCTCGGCGGCGGCGGCGGCGTTGCGCGCCGCCAGTGCCCCGAAGATGGCCATTGGCGGCGCCGCGCGCCAGTGCGGCGGCCGCAGCCGCTGCACGCGCCCGCCCTCCTGATCGATCAGCACCGGCGCGTCGGCGCGCCCCACACAGGCGCGCAGATCGTCCACCAGCGCCCTTAGCTGGGCGGGCGACTCGACGTTGCGGCCGAACAGGATGAATCCGACGGGATCGGTTTCGGCGAAGAAGGCGCGCTCCTCGGCGCCGAGTGTCGGGCCGGCGCAGCCGAAGACGACGGCGCGCGGCGGCTCAGGGCTTGGCAACGAGGCACC
>JAWLGJ010000053.1:0-18419 GCA_041685145.1 Magnetospirillaceae bacterium
TGCTGCACCAGACGGTGACCTCGTGCACGCCGCCGTCGCGGTAGTTCTTGGCGACGGGGAAGCGGCCGCACTGGCGTTCGAGATCGGCGAAGACGCGGTAGCGGCCCTCCGCCTTCAACTCATGCAGCCTCGATGCGAAATAGGCTTCGTAGTCCATGATCGGGATTCCCCTCACGCCCCTGCCGCCGGAACGGGTATACTACGAATTCATCCCTAGCGGCGCAAACCAAACCGCGCCTTAACCCATGTCAATTGCCCGATTCGGCGCGCTTGCGGGCGGCGCGGGCGCACCCGGCGCGTCGTCCGGATGCGATGGTTGCCGGTGCCGCTCGGCAACCGGCGGTGCCTAGGCGGCGTCGGCGGGCATCCGCACCGTGGCCAGCACCGCCAGGCCGGCGCCGAAAAACAACAGCACCACCGCCAAGCCCCAACGCTGGCTGCCGGTCATCGCCGTCACCGCCCCCACCAGCAACGGCCCCAGGAAGGCGGTGGCCTTGCCGGCCATCGCGTACAGGCCGAACAGCTCGGTGCCGCGTTCCTTCGGCGCCAGCCGGGCCATGAGGGTGCGGCTGGCCGCCTGCCCCGGGCCGACGAAAATGCCCAGCGCCGCCCCCAGCGCCCAGAACCACGCCACCTCGCGGACCAGCAGGATTCCCAGGCTGCACAGCATCAGCCCCCCCAGCGCCAGCATCACCGTGCGCTTCGGCCCCAGCCAGTCATCGACCCAGCCGAAGCCGAAGGCGCCGATGCCGGCGGTGACGTTGAGCAGGATGCCGAAGGCGATGATCTCGCCCATTTCCATGCCGAAGACGCCGGCGGCGTAGATGCCGCCGAAGGCGAAGATGGTGACGAAGCCGTCTGCGTAGAGGGTGTGCGCCAGCAGGTAGCGCGCCACCGGCCCCAGGCGCGGCAGCTCCCGCAGCGTCGCCCACAGCCGCCGCAATCCCTCGCGCACCGCCGCCGCCGGCCCGCGTTCGCCGCGCGGGCGGTCGGGGGTGAACAGGAACAGCGGCAGCGCGAACACCAGCAGCCACGCCGCCACCAGCGGGCCGACCACCCGGATGTGCTCGGCCGCATCCGTGGACAGACCCAGCAGCGGCGCCTCGGCGCGCACGAAGCCGAACAGCGCCAGAACCAGCGCCGCCAGCCCGCCCAGATAGCCCAGCCCCCAGGCCCAGCCCGACAGGCGCCCCATCCGCCCCGGCGCCGCCAGGTCGTTGAGCATGGCGTTGTAGAACACCGCCGCGTACTCAAAGGCGATGTTGGACAGCGCCACCCACACCATCGCCCACAGGACGAAGGCGGGGTCGGGGCGCGCCCACCACAGCATGGTGGCGCCGGCTGCGCACAGCAGCGTGAAGGCCAGCAGCCAGGGCTTGCGCCGCCCGGCGGCGTCGGCGATAGCGCCCAGCACGGGGCTGCCCAGGGCGATGAACACGCCGCCGAGGCCGATGGCCATGCCCCACAGCGCCTGCCCCTCGGCCTCGTCGCCGACCACGGCGCGGCCGAAATAGGCCGGGAAGATGAAGGTGACGATCAGGGTTGTGTAGGGCGAGTTGGCCCAGTCGTACAGCGCCCAGGCAGCGCGCCCGCGCCACGCCCCGCCGCCGCCGTCGTCCTGCCCCATGCCGTCCGCTCCGCCACAGCCGCCTTGTGTGCAGGGCATCCTGCGCGGCGCCGGTGCGGTTGTCGAGCCCACGTCCGCGCGCCCGCCGGCCCATGCGGATCAACCGAGGTGACGAGGCGGCGGCGCACCATTTCCCCGTACTTGTCCGGGCACGGGCCGCCTTGCCATTTGCCTGTGCCGCCGCGACCACATAGATTTCAAGAACAATCGCGGAGCGCATGGTGTGAAGAAGGTTCTTATTGTCGTGTCGGTCCTGGTGGGGCTGCTGCTCGTCGGTGCCCTGGCCGCGCCCACCTTCGTCGACTGGAACCGCTACAAGGACCGCATCGCCGCCCGCCTCGAAGACCAGTTGGGCCGCCAGGTCAGCATCGCCGGCGACCTGTCGATGACATTGCTGCCGGCGCCGGCGCTGGCCGCCGACGACCTGGCGGTGGGCGGCGACGGCGGCAACCACGGCGACCGTCTCAGCGTCAAGTCGCTGCGCCTGCGCCTGGTGCCGTCGGCACTTCTGCAGGGGCGCCTGCAGGTGGCTTCGCTGGTCCTCGTCGAGCCGGTGTTGGCGCTGAGCGAACTGCCGGACCCGCCGCGGCGGGCTGGTGACGACGCCGAGACCGGCGCCGGCGGCGATGACCGCCTCGGCATCGCCTTCGACAGCCTGGTGGTCGAGGACGGCACCGTCGTCTATGGCGTCGCGGGCGAAGGCGTCGAAAGGGTCGAGGACATCGACCTGACCTTCCGCGGCGACCTGTCGGGGCCGCTGGCCTTCGACGGCGAGGCAAGCTGGCGCGGGTTGCGTCTGCAGGCCCGCGGCGACACCGGGCGGTTCCAGCGGGGGTCGGTGCCGCTGGCGCTGGATGTCGCCCTGCCGCGGGCGTCAACCCGCGCCGTCTTCGAGGGGCGGTGGAGCGAGGGCGCCGAGGGGGCGCCGCTCGTCGGGCGGCTGACCGTGTCGGGCAGCGACCTGGCGGCGTTGGCGACGGTGGCCGGATTGGAGGCGCCGCAGGCGGCCGGGCGGCGCTTCCGCGTCGAAGGCAGCCTGCGCGGGCAAGGCCGGCGCGTGGCGCTGGACGACGTTTCGCTGCTGGTGGGCGAGACCGAAGGCAGCGGCGCCGTCAGCCTCGCCCTGGAGGCCGTGCCGCGCGCCGATGTCGCGCTCGCCTTCCGCAGCCTCGACCTCGACACGGCCCTGGCCGCCGTCGCGCCGCCGCCCGCCGAGGGCGCCGGGGCGCCGCCGTCCGCCCCGGACGACGCGGGCTTCGCGCTGCCGTCGGGATTCGCGGCGACGCTGGATCTTTCCGCCGATGCCGTGGTCTGGCGCGGCGCCATCCTGCGCCAGGGTGAGTTGCAGGCGGCGCTGCGCGAGGGTGTGCTGAGCGTCGAGCGCTTCAGCGCCTTCGGGCCCGGCGGCTCCGATATCACCGCCTATGGCGAGGTCCGCGCGGCCGACGGCGTGCCCGCCTTCGAGGCCGAGTTCGAGACCGCCGCCGACAATCTGCGGGCGGTGCTCGACTGGCTGGGGGTGGCGGTGCCGGACCTGCCGCCGGACCGGCTGCGCAAATTCGCCGCCAAGGGTGCCGTGCGCGGGACGCCCGCCAGCCTGCAGATTCCCGAGGTGGAACTGTGGCTGGACACCTCCCACGCCCGCGCCGCCGCCAACATCCAGCGCGGCGGGCGCCTGGCGGTGGGGGCCAATATTTCCCTCGACACCCTCAACCTCGACGCCTATCGGCCGCCGCCGGCGCAAACGGCCGAGGGCGAGGCCCGCGCCGAGGCACCGTTGCCGGGCGGCGACTGGGCTCTGCTGACCCTCATGGACGCCAATCTGCGGGCGCGGGTGGAGCGCCTGACGGTGGGCGGACGCACGCTGCGCGACGTCACCCTGGACGGCACTCTGCTGGATGGCGACGTCACCCTGCGCGAGGCACGGGCCGGCGATGTCGAGGGCGTCGGCGCGGTGGCGCTGGCCGGCGGCGTTGCGGGTCTGGCCGGAGGCGCGCCGGTCTTCGACGAATTGGCCTTTACCGTGCAAACCCCGGACCCGGCGCGGGTGCTGCGTCTCGCGGGGCTGGAGCCGCCGGTGGACATGGCGGGCCTGTCGCCGGCGTCGCTGGCCGCGACCCTCGACGGGCCCGTCGACAACCTCGGCATCAGCAGCGAGAACAGCCTGGGCGCCGGCCGACTGGCCGTGACCGGGACGGTCCAGGAGTTGCCGGGCCCGCCCAGCTATCGGCTGGAGGTATCGGCATCGCACCCCGACACCGCCGTCGTTGTCGGCACCGTTTGGCCCGGATACCGGCCGGCGGGGACGCCGGGCGCGTTCGACTTCAGCGGCCGCATTGCCGGCGACGGCGAGGAGGTGGCCCTTGGCGGGGTGACGCTCAGTGCCGGCGAGGTTCGCCTGCGGGGCGAGGCAACGGTGGCCCTGGCCGCGCGCCCGCGCATCGCCGCGACGGTGCGGGGCGGCGATCTTGACCTCGGCCCGCTGTTGCCCGCCGACAGCACCGCCCTGCGGCTGCGGCCGCCCCCGGGGGTGATTCCGGCGGTGCTGGGCGGCGCCGGGGCCGGGAGTGGCAGCGCCCCGCCGCGCCTGCAACCCGCGCAGGCGCGGCCGGCGGCGCCGCCGGCGGGCTCGCCGTGGTCGACGACGCCGCTGCCCATCGGCTGGTTCGACGCCGCCGACGCGGAGGTGACGTTCAGCGCCGATTCGCTGGCCGTCGGCGGTCACCGCCTGCACAACCCCGTCGCCACGCTCGCCCTCGCCGAGGCCACGGCGCGGGTGGAGCGGCTGAAGGCCGACCTGTTCGGCGGCGCCTTCACCCTGAGCGCTCAGCTTGCCGGCGACGGCAGCGCCGCCGCGCAAGCCACATTGGTCAACGCCGCCGTCGACGAGGCCCTGGAACTGGCGCCGGGCATTGCCCTGGTTGCGGGGCGGCTGTCGGCCGAGGCGGAGGTGGCGGGGCGCGGCGACAGCAGCTTCGCGTTGGTCAGCAGCCTGTCCGGCACCGGGCGCATGGAGGTGCTGGAGGGCGTGGTGGAGGGAATCGACCTCGCCGGAACCAGTCGCAGCCTGCGGCGCCTGGACGGCGTCGCCGGGCTGCTGGCGACGGTGCGCGAGGGCTTCTTCGGCGGCCGGACGACCTTTGACGAATTGCGGGGCAGCTTTGCCATCAACGACGGCGTGGTCGCCAGCGACGACGTGCGCCTCGTCTCCGAGGCGGGCACCGGAGGGATGAACGCGCTGATCGATCTGCCGGCCTGGAGCCTCGACGCGCGCGGCAGCTTCGCGCTGGCGGAATTCCCCGAGGCGCCGCCGCTGGCCATCCGCCTGCAAGGCGCCCTCGACAGCCCCCGGCGCAGCATCGACATCGAGCAGCTTCAAGGCTATCTCATCAGCCGCGGCCTGACCCGCCTGCTGCCGCAGCGTCAGGAGGCCGAGCCCGCGCCGGCGCCGGAGGAGCAGACCGGCGAGACTCCCCGCGACGACTTCGAGCCCGAGGACATCATGCGCGGCCTGCTGGACATGCTGGAACAGCGCCGCCGCTGATCAGCCCTCGCACCGGGGCGGGCGGCTGGGCTTGGTGAGGATGTACCCGGCGCCGGAGCCCATGCCCAACCCCATCGCCGCGATCAAGGGCCAGGGGGTGTCGGTGAAGCCGATCACCCAGGTCATGCTGGCGACCATCGCCGTCAAGGCAATGGCCTTGGTGTGGCGGGGGATGACGCGGTACTTCTCCCAGCGTTGCAGGGGCGGGCCCAGCAGGCGGTGGTGGAACAGCCAGTCGTGGAAGCGGTCCGAACTGCGCGCGAAGGCCCACAGCGCCACGAGCAGGAAAGGCGTGGTCGGCAGCACGGGCAGGACGGCGCCAAGCAGCCCCAGGGCCACACACAGCCACCCCGCCGCGATCAACAGCAACCGTTTCGCCCGCTCGCGCATCGCGCCGTCGCTCCTTTCGGCCGGCAAAGATAAGCGGGTTGGCGCCGCCCCGCCACAGCCTTCACACGAAAATCGATATGGCGAATGAGAACCACTCGCGATACAGTCCGGCTTGTCCACATCGGGGTTGGGGGAATGGAGCGGGCTCGGCCGCGCCTCCACGGCCTCCGGCCAGCAACACCGTCTGCCCAAGGGGGAAAAACAGTGCAACGAGCAACACTCCTGGCCGCCCTGGCGGCCCTTGTCGCCGCGCCGGCCGCCGCCGAGCCGGCGTCCCCGCGCCTCAGCGGCGGGATCGGCCTCGAATTCCAGCACGACTGGACGCATGACGCCGACGACCCCGACGCCCGCGGGCACGATACCTACGCCACCATCGAATCCGTCGCCGTGCTGCGCCTGACCGACCGGCTGTCCATCGAAGGCGTCGCGATCCTTGAGCCGGTGCAGGATCGCGGCCCCGGACGCGACCGCTTCGCCGACGACCACGGCCTTTATGTGGATACCCTACAGGTGCTCTACGAGCTCGACGGGCTGACGCTGCACGCCGGCAAATTCGCCGCGCCCTTCGGGCTGGCGCAGGACGCCGTGCCGGGGCTGTTCGGCGACACGGTCTCGGAGGGCTACGAACTGACCGAGCGCCTGGGCGTCGGCGTCGCGACCGGCTTTGCGGCCCCGGGGGCCAGCGTCGAGATCGCGGCGGCGGCCTTCCGCAAGGACACCTCGGTTCTCGGCCGGTCCTACACAACCCGGCGCGGGCGTCTGCGACTGGACGATGGCGGCGGCGGAAACACGGACGGCCCCGAGAACATCTCGGCCGCCGTCACCGTCGGCGACATGGCGGCCGCGCCCGGTCTGACGCTTCGACTCTCGGCGCTGCGCCAGGGCAAGGGGCGCGGCGACGCCGACGGCACCTGGGCCTGGGCGCTGGGGGCCGTTCACGAAGTCGCGCTCGACAACGGCGTGGTGCTGGCGCCGATGGTGGAATACGCGCGCGCCGTCGATGCCATCGGCGTCAACGACGCCGCCTACACGGCCGGCGCCCGCGAGGATTACGTCACCGCCGGGCTGGGGCTGGCATACGGCAACTGGAACGCCGCCCTGGCGGCGGGGCAGCGGACGGGTGACGTGCCCGGCCTCGCCACCGCCAAGGACCGCTTCGGCCAGATGTCCGCCGGCTATGCGTTCGACAACGGCATCGGCATCGAGGTCGGGTGGGTCCATCTCGACGAGGGCGGGCAGGACTCGCAGACCCTGGGCGCGGTGGTCGCGTATTCGATGGTCTTCTGACCCCCGCGCCGGCGGTGCGCCCCCACGACCGCCGGCGGCGCCGCTAGACTTCCCCGCGAGTGCGAACCGCTCGCATAACAGGGAGTGGGCATGTACGTCTGTATCTGCAACGGCCTGACCGACCGCGACTTCCGCCGTGCGGCTGAATCCGGTGTTGCCACCGTTGGCGCCGCCTTTCAGTTCCTGGGGGCTGCGCCGCGCTGCGGCCGTTGCATCGATTGCGTCCGTGGGATCGTCGAGGAGCGGGAACCGGTCCGTGTCGATGCCTATGCCGTGGCGGCGGAATGACCTCAGGCCGTCGCGTGTCGCTTGCGTCGTTGCCGCCGCGCCCCCACTGTTGGCGTCATGCTCATGCTCAAGGAATGGCACGACGCCGCCCTCGAATCCCCCC
Source organism: Magnetospirillaceae bacterium (assembly GCA_041685145.1). Taxonomy (GTDB): domain Bacteria; phylum Pseudomonadota; class Alphaproteobacteria; order Rhodospirillales; family Magnetospirillaceae; genus JAWLGJ01. Next base: position 7,240 of record JAWLGJ010000053.1, read on the forward strand.
GGGACCGCGAGCGTCCCCGGGAGGAGCGGCTGTATTGCGCGCGCTGCGGCATGTTCGTGACCAAGGGCGCCTGGCGGTTCCGCATGAACGGCGGCCACGAGCATGTCGTCTTCAACCCCGCCGGGGCGGTGTTCCGGGTGCAGTGCTTCCAGGAGGCGCCGGGCGCCGTCGCCGTGGGCTCGGCCAGCGGTGCCTTCACCTGGTTCCGGGGCTATGACTGGCGCATGGCCCTGTGCACGGGCTGTAACGGCCATCTCGGCTGGATGTACGAGGGCGCCGGCGCGCCGGCGGTTTTCTTCGGCCTCGTCGTTCAGGCACTGACCCGTCGCGACGAATAGCGGGCCCGGCGGCCGCCGGGGCATCTTGACCGCCGGCCGCCGCAACCCCAGTGTAATGAATAGCTGCTAGACTACTCCCTTCGGGAAAGACAAAGGCAATAACGTTCAAATCATTTTAAGGGAGGATGGATCGTGCTGGTTGAAACGGTTTTGCACGGCAAGGGCAGTGGGGTCCACACCGTCAAGCCCGACGCCACCATCGCCGCCGCCGCGACCCAGCTCAACGCCCACCGCATCGGCGCCCTGGTGGCCGTGGACGGTACCGGCCGCATCGCCGGCATCCTGTCGGAGCGCGATATCGTGCGCGGCATGAGCCAGTTCGGCGAGGAGGTGCACGCCAAGACGGTGGCCGAGCTGATGAGCGTCGACGTCTTCACCTGTTCGCCGCAGGCCTCGCTTGAGGAGCTGATGCAGGTGATGACCAAGCGCCGGGTGCGGCATCTGCCGGTGGTCGAGGAGGGACGGCTGGTCGGCATCGTCACCATCGGCGACGTGGTCAAGAACCTGCTGACCGAGGCGAAGATGGAGGTCGACTCGCTGCGCGACTACGTCATGACCAGCCGCTGACGGCCGGCCCCGGCGCCGTCAGCGCGGCAGGGCGTCCGCCGCCTCCTGGGCGCGGTGCCGCCGGTCCTCCAGCCCCTCCTGACGGAACAGGCGCGCGGCGTGTTCCAGATGCCGCCGGGCGCGCGCCGGGTTTTCCGCCGCCTCCAGCAGCCCCAGTTCGTACAGCATCTCGGCCTCGCCGCGCAGGTGCCCCAGCTCGGCGTAAAGCTGCGCGGCGCGTTCCGTCTTGGCGGCCACCGCGGCGGGATCGCCGTTGCTCTTCAGCAGAGCCGCCAGGGCCTGCAGGGTCCGCGCCTCGCCCAGGCGGTCCCCTTGTTCACGATACAGTTCCGCCGCTTTCTGCAGCGAGCCGTGCGCGTGGTCGGGGCGGCCCATGCGCCGTTCGACCCCGGCCAGCTTGCGCAGCGCGCCGGCCTCGCCCAGCGCGTCGCCCGCCTGCCGGTACAGCGCGCGCGCCCGCAGATACAGGTCGAGGGCCACGTCCTGGTTGCCGGCCTCTTCCTCGGCGTGGCCCAGACGCTTCAGCACGTGGGCCTCGCCGGAAACGTCGCTGATCGCCGCCATCAGTTCGCGGGCGGCCTGATAGTATTGCCGGGCGGCGTCGGTGTCGTGCTGGCGATGCGCCAGTTCGCCCAGGCGCGCCAGCACCGCCGCCTCCTCGTGCTGGTCGGCGGCCGGGGTATACAGTTCCCGCGCCTCAATGTAGCACTGGCGGGCGGAATCGAGGTGGCCCAGCCGCGCCTCCAGGTCGCCAAGCTGGGTCAGCGCCTGCGCCTCGCCATAACCGTCGTTGCGCTCGCGGTAGAGCATCCTGGCGCGGCGATAGGCCTCGCGGGCGCGCTGTTCCTCGCCCTGCAGCCACAGACGCTCCGCTTCGGACATTGCTTGATCGGCTTCGTTCTTGGGCATGGCGGCGCGTCCCGTGGCTGCGGTCTCTTTCTTCAACCTAAGCCCGGCGGCGCCGAAGGTAAACGATCCGTCACCGCATGAGCATCGCGCCGCGCGCCGCGGTCGGCCGCCGCCAACAAAGCATTTGCCTCGCCGTTCGGTTCCGCCGTAAATCTAGGTGCATGATTTCCAAGGTTGTTTCCGTGGCGGTCGCGGGCCTTGCCGTCGCGCTGGCGGCGGCGCCGGCTTCGGCCGACTGTAGCGACCCGCCGGGGCCGGGCGTCGACTGGCAGCGCTGCTTCCTCGACAGCCGCGATCTGTCCGGCGAAGACCTCGGCGGCGCCAACCTCCTGGACGCCAGCTTCCAGCGCGCCGACCTCTCGGGGGCCAACCTCCAGGCCGCACGCGGCCACCGCGCCAAGTTCATCAGCGCCGACATGCGCGAGGCGGTGCTGACCGAGGCCAGCTTCTCCCAGGCCGACTTCACCAAGGCCGATCTGCGCGGGGCGTCGCTGATGAACGCCGATCTGCGCCGCTCGAAGCTGTACCGCGCCGATCTGCGCGGCGCCGACCTCACCGGCGCCCGCACGGGCGGCGCCGATTTCATGTACGCGGATCTGAGCGGGGCGACCTGGACCGACGGCCAGCGCGTCTGCGGCGAGGAGTCCATCGGGCAGTGCAACTGACGCGCCCGCCGCCGGGAAGGCGCCGACCGTGACCGTTTTCCGCTTCAGCCGGCTGTTGCTCTATTTGCGGCGCGTCCTGCGCAACGATCAGCTTGTCCTCGGCTTGCTGGCGCTGGCCACGGGGCTGGTGGCGGCGGTGGCGGTGATCGGCTTCCGCGAAGGCATCGCCCTGGCCCAGACGCTGTTCTACGGCTCCGGCGAGGCGCGCCTCGCCCGCATCGCCCGCGGCCGGGCGAGGTGGCAGGGGCTGCTGGCGCCGGCGGGGGGCGGCCTGGTGGTGGGGCTGCTGCTGCGCGGCGCCATGCCCGAGGGCCGGCCGCAGGGAGTGGCCGACGTCATCGAGGCCGGCGTCATGAAGCAGGGGCGGATGCCGCTGCTGCCGGGATTGGCGGCCGCCCTCGCCAGCGCCCTGTCCATCGGCGCCGGCGCCTCGGTGGGGCGCGAGGGGCCGGCGGTGCATCTGGGCGGCACCCTCGGCGGCGCCATTGCCGCGCGCCTGCATCTCAGCCGCTCGCTGTCGCGCACGCTGTTGGGCTGCGGCGTCGCCTCGGCGGTGGCGGCGTCCTTCAACGCCCCCATCGCCGGGGCGCTGTTCGCTCACGAAGTGGTGCTGGGCCATTACGGCCTGGCCGCCTTCGGCCCCATCGTCATCGCCGCCGTCACCGGCACCATGCTTTCGCGGGCCTATTTCGGCGACTTCCCGGCCTTCATCAAGCCGTCCTACGAGATGGAGTCCTTCCTGGAATTCCCCGCCTTCGCCGGGCTGGGGCTGGCCAGCGGAGTGGTGGCGCTGGCCCTGATGTGGGGCATTTTCGCCACCGACAAGGGCATGGGGCGCCTGCCGATGCCGTCCTGGCTGCGCCCCGCGCTGGGCGGGTTGGCGGTGGGGGCCATCGCCCTCCTGTTTCCCGAGGTGCTGGGGGTGGGCTACGAGACCACCGACAACGCCCTGCGCGCCGATCTCGGTTTCCAGGCGCTGGCGATCCTGCTGGCCGTCAAGCTGGCCGCCACCGCCATCAGCCTCGGCGCCGGGTTCGCCGGCGGCATTTTCAGCCCCTCGCTGGCGCTGGGAGCGCTGCTGGGCGGCGCCTATGGCTACCTTGCCACGGCGGCCTTCCCGGAGCTGTCCTCGGGGCCGCACGCCTATGCGCTGGTGGGCATGGGCGCGGTGGCGGCGGCGGTGCTGGGGGCGCCGCTGTCGACGACGCTGATCATCTTCGAGTTGACCGGCGACTACGCCATGACGGTGGCGGTGATGGTGGCGGTGGTGGTGGCGACGGTGGTGGTGCAGCAGATCGGCCGCCGGCCGAGCTTTTTCCACTGGCAGCTCGAACGTCGCGGCCTCGACGTGTCGGGGGGGCAGGAACTGAACCTGCTGCGTACTCTGAAGGTGCGCGACCACATGCGGCGCGACTGCGTCACCATCCCCGCCGCCACCCGTCTGGCCGAGGTGCGCGCCCGGCTGCAACGGGTGCCGTATGGCGAATTGTTCGTCATCGGCGACGACGGCCGCCTGCACGGCACCATCACCCTCGCCGATCTCAGCGAGGCCGCGTTCGATTCCAGCCTCGACGACCTCATCAACGCCGAGGATGTGGCACGCCCGCACCCGCCGGTGCTGGAGCCCGGCGACGACCTCGGCAAGGCCATGCGGCTGATGGTGGGCCTGGGCGAGGAGCACGTCGCCGTCGTCGACGCCACCGACACCATGCGGCTGGTGGGCTGCGTCCACGAAAGCGAGCTGCTGCTGGCCTACAACCGCGCGCTGCTGCGGGTGCGCGCCGAGGAGCGCGGCCTGCGCGGACCGGCGCCGTTCTGAGCCGTTCCCGCGCCGGGGCCGATTTTGTGGATGAGGCCGGCGCCGCCAGTGCCTATATTCGGCCGCATGTCCGATGATCCCTTCGCCCTCGACGACGAGCCGGCGTCGCCGCCGGCGGCCGCGCATCAGCCGTGGCTGGAGGGCCTGAACCCCGAGCAGCGGGCGGCGGTCGAAGCCACCGAGGGGCCGCTGCTGGTGCTTTCCGGCGCCGGCACCGGCAAGACCCGCGTCCTGACCACGCGGCTGGCCCATATTTTGATGAGCGGCCGCGCCCGGCCCTATGAGTGCCTGGCCGTCACCTTCACCAACAAGGCCGCCCGCGAGATGCGCGAGCGCGTCGCAACCGTGGTCGGGCCGGTGGCCGAGGCGGTGTGGCTGGGCACCTTCCACGCCCTGGGCGCCCGCATCCTGCGCCGCCACGCCGACCTGGCGGGGCTGACCGGCAATTTCACCATCCTCGACACCGACGACCAGCTTCGCCTGCTGAAGCAGGTGATGGAGGCCGAAGGCGTCGACAGCCGCAAATGGACCGCCCAGTCCCTGCTGGGCGCCATCCAGCGCTGGAAGGACCGCGGGCTGACCCCCGACAAGGTCACCGACGACGCCAACGCCGACCTCGCCGGCGGGCGGGCGGTGGCGCTGTACGCCCTGTACCAGCGGCGCCTGCGCGAGTTGAACGCCTGCGATTTCGGCGATTTGCTGCTGCACAACCTGACCATCTTCGCCGACCCCGCCCACCGCGACGTGCTGGAGCGCTACCAGCAGCGTTTCCGTTACCTGCTGGTGGACGAGTACCAGGACACCAACGTCGCGCAGTATCTGTGGCTGCGCCTGCTGGCGCGCGGCCACGGCAACATCTGCTGCGTCGGCGACGACGACCAGTCGATCTATTCCTGGCGCGGCGCCGAGGTCGGCAACATCCTGCGCTTCGAGGCCGATTTTCCCGGCGCCCGCATCATCCGGCTGGAGCGCAACTACCGCTCGACGCCGCGCATCCTCGCCGCCGCCTCCGGCCTGATCGCCAACAACGCCGGCCGCCTGGGCAAGACGCTGCGCCCCGGCCCCGGCGGCGACGAGGGGGAGGGCGAGCGCCTGGTGGTGCGCGGCGCCTGGGACGGCGAGGAGGAGGCCCGCCTCGTCGTCGAGGAGATCGAGGCGCGGCAGCGCGACGGCGTGCCGCTGGCGCGGATGGCGGTGCTGGTGCGCGCCGGCTTCCAGACCCGCGAGTTCGAGGAACGGCTGATCACCTGCGGCGTGCCCTATCGCATCATCGGCGGGCTGCGGTTCTATGAGCGGCGGGAAATCCGCGACGCGCTGGCCTATTTCCGCGTCGTCTGCCAGCCCGCCGACGACCTCGCCTTCGAGCGCATCGTCAACCTGCCCAAGCGCGGCCTGGGCCAGGCGACCATGCAAAGCCTGCACATCGCCGCCCGCGGCATGGGCGTACCGCTGCTGGAGGCGGCGCGCCGGCTGGCCGACACCGACGAGATCAAGCCCAAGCCCCGCGCCACCCTGGCGGCGCTGCTGGGCGAATTCGACCGCTGGCGGGGGCTGCTCGACGGCCAGCCGCACCCCCAGGTGGCGCGGACGATCCTGGAGGAATCGGGCTACGCCGACATGTGGCGGCGCGACCGCTCGCCCGAGGCGCCGGGGCGGCTGGACAACCTCAAGGAGCTGGCGCAGGCGCTGGAGGAGTATGAGAGCCTGCCGGCCTTCCTGGAGCATGTCAGCCTGGTGATGGAGAACGATCAGGCCCCCGACGGCGACAAGGTCAACCTGATGACCCTGCACGGCGCCAAGGGGCTGGAGTTCGACGTCGTCTTCCTGCCGGGCTGGGAGGAGGGCGTGTTTCCCAATCAGCGCGCCCTGGACGGCGGCGGCCTCGACGCGCTGGAAGAGGAACGGCGGCTGGCCTATGTCGGGCTGACGCGGGCGCGGCGGCGGGTGTTCGTCTCCCATGTCGCCAACCGCCGGGTCTACAACCAGTGGCAAAGCAGCATTCCGTCCCGGTTCCTGGACGAATTGCCGGAGCACACCGTGGAACGGCAGGCGCTGCCGGGGCTGTACGCCGAACGCGGCGGCCTCGGCGAGGGCGGTGGCGCCTGGGACGGCGACTGGCCGGCGCGGCCCATGCGGCCGGTGCCGCTGAGCGAGGCGGCACCGGCGCGAACGGCGCCGCGGCCGGAATCCGATGCCGCCTATGCGGTCGGGGAGCGTGTCTTTCACCGCAAGTTCGGGTATGGCACCGTGCGCGCCGTCGACGCCAACAAACTCGAAATCGCCTTCGACCGGGGGGGAGTGCGCAAGGTGATCGACAGCTTCATCCAGCCCGCATAGGGGGACGCAGGCCGTGACGGAACAGCAGCCCGTGCCGGACATGTGGCGCATCGAAATCGATGTGCCCAGCCGCGCCATCCAGGCCTATGAGGAGGTGCTGGAGCCGCACATGGACACCGTGTCCTGGTTCGCCTCCGATGGCCCGGCCGACGAGGCCAGCGAATGGCATCTTGAGGGCTTCGCCCGCGCCCGCCCCGACCTGCCGGCCATCCACGCCCGCTTGGCGCTGACGGCGGCCATGCTGGGCGACCGCGCCCCCGACCTGCGGGTATCGCGGGTGGCGCCGCGCAATTGGCTGGCCGAAAACCTGGCGACGTTTCCGCCCATCAGCGCCGGGCGCTATTTCGTCCACGGCACCCATTGGCCGACGCCGGCGCCGGCGGGGGCGGTGGCGATGACCGTCGACGCCGGCACCGCCTTCGGGTCCGGCGAACACGCCACCACGCGCGGCTGCCTGCTGGCGCTGGACCGGCTGGCCCGCTTGCGCCGCTTCCGCCGCGTGCTCGACATGGGCTGCGGGTCGGGCATTCTGGCGATGGCGGCGGCGAAGACGTGGCGGGCGCCGGTGCTGGCCGCCGACATCGACCCCGTCGCGGTGCGGGTGGCGGACTTCAACGCGCGGCGCAATCAGGTCGGGGCGCTGGTGCGGGCGGTGGTCAGTGACGGCTACCGCCACCCCGAGGTGCGCCGGCGGCGCCGATACGACCTTATCCTCGCCAACATCCTGGCGCGGCCGCTGGTGCGGCTGGCGCCGGATCTTGCGCGGCATCTGGCGCCCGGCGGCGTCGCCGTGCTGTCCGGCCTCTACACCCGGCACGAGCGCATGGTGCTGGCGGCGCATCGCAGCCAGGGGCTGGCGCTGCGCTGCCGCGTCGTCATCGACGGCTGGAGCACCTTGGTCATCGGGGCGGGCGGCCGCGGCTGAAGCGGCTTTCCCCTTTGGGGCTGACCCGAATTCGGTAGCCCCCCTGCCGCCTTGATTTCGCGCGCCGCCGCCGACTTCTCCATAGCAGAGCAAGATGGAGAAGGAGGAGACGCGACCATGTATCACAGGCTGTTCACAAGCGGCGCCGCCGTCGCCGTTCTCGCCCTGGCGCCCGTGATGGCGCCGGCGCCCGCCGCCGCACAGGAAAGCTGGAGCTTCGCCCTGGAGGAGATCGAGGGCAGCGTGCAGGACCGCTATGCGCAGCGTTTCGCCGAGCTGGTCGCCGAACGCAGCGGCGGCGAGGTGACGGTGCAGGTCTATCCCTACGGCGCCCTGGGCACCTCGGCCGACCTGACCGAGCTGACCAGCAACGGCACGCTGCAGTTCACCTTCGCCTCGCCGGGGCATCTGGCGACGATGGTTCCGGCGATGGGGGTGTTCAACCTGCCCTACATCCTCAGCCGCAACGACGAGGTCAACAAGCGCGTGCTGCACGAGGGCGAGACGGTGAACCAACTGCTCGCCGACGAACTGCGCGAACGGAACCTGGAACTCGTCACCATGTTCCCCGAGGGCGAGATGGTGTGGACGGCGAACCGGGAAATCCGCAGCCCGGAGGACTTCTCGGGCTTCAAGATGCGCACGATGGTCTCGCCGATCCTTACCGAGGCGTATCAGGCGATGGGGGCGAGCCCGACGCCGATGCCCTATGGCGAGGTCTATGGCGGCCTGCAACTCGGGCAGATCGACGGCCAGGTCAATCCCATCTTCGCCATCGAGGAGATGGGCTTCTACGAGGTGCAGGACTACCTGATCTTCGCCGGCCAGCAGGAGTTCACCACCAGCGTCGTCGCCCATCAGCCTTTCTACGAGGGGCTGTCCGACGAGCGCCGGCAGATGGTCGAGTCGATCACCGACGAACTCGCCGACTACATCTTCGAGGTCAAACGGGAGTTCGAGGAAGAGCGCTTGGCCGAAATCCAGGAGCGCAAGCCCGACATCCAGATCATCCGCCTGAACGAGGAGGAGCGGGAACGCTTCCGCGAGGCGTCGATGCCGGCCCGCGACGCCTTCGTCGAACGCCTGTCCGGTGACATCGGCGGCGAGGTGCTCGATTCCCTCACCAGCGAGATCGCCGCGCTGGAGGAGGAGCTGGGGGCCGAGCCCGATGAGCCCGCCACCGCCGAGGCGCCCGCTGAGGAACCGGCGGAGGAGCCGACGGAATAGCGCCGCCGGGGACCGCGCCGCGACCGCCCTCCGCCCCTGGCGGGGCGGGGGCGGGGGCGCGGAACGCCGCCGTCACAACGGCCGCGTGGCCGCCTCCAGCCAGGCGAGGGAGTCGGGGTCCAGCAGCGGCCCGATGTCGTCGCGCACGCGGCGGTGATAGGCGTTCAGCCACGCCTTCTCGTCCTCGGTCAGCAGCGCCGGCTCGATCAGGGAGCGGTCGATCGGCGCCAGGGTCAGGGTTTCGAAGGCCAGCATGTCGCGTTCGTCGCCGTCCTGGTGGTCGGCGGTGACCGCCACCAGGCTTTCGATGCGGATGCCGAAGGCGCCCTCGCGGTAGTAGCCGGGCTCGTTCGAGACGATCATCCCCCGTTCCAGCGCCACCGTGTTGCCGGCCTTGGAAATGCGCTGCGGGCCCTCGTGGACGCCCAGATAGCTGCCGACGCCGTGGCCGGTGCCGTGGTCGTAGTCCAGGCCGTTCCGCCACAGGAACTGCCGCGCCAGCACGTCGAGCTGGCTGCCGGTGGTGCCCTTGGGGAAGCGCGCCGTTGCCAGGGCGATATGGCCCTTCAGCACCAGGGTAAAGGCGCGCCGTTCGGTTTCGCCAGGGGTGCCGACGGCGACGGTGCGGGTGACGTCGGTGGTGCCGTCGAGGTATTGCGCGCCGGAATCGACCAGATACAGGCTCCCCGGCTCCAGGCGGCGGTCGCTGTCGGGACCGCTGCGGTAGTGGACGACGGCGCCGTTGGCGCCGGCGGCGGAGATCGTGGGGAAGGACAGGCCCCGGAACAGGTCGTTGCCGGCGCGCATCTCCGCCAGCGTCTCGGCGGCCTGCGTCTCGGTGATTCCGGCGGCGGCATTGCCGGCCAGCCAGGCAAGGAAGCGGCACAGGGCGGCGCCGTCGCGGCGGTGCGCGCGGCGGGCGCCTTCCAACTCCTCGGCGGTCTTGCGCGCCTTGGGCAGGGCGCAGGGGTCGGGGGCGCGTTCCAGCGTCGCGCCGGCGTCCTCCAGGCGCCGCGCCACCCAGTGCGAGGTAATGGCCGGATCGACGCGCACGCGCGCCCCGCGCCGCCCCAGCGCCGCCAGCGCCTCGCCGAAGGCGGCGGCGTCGTGAAGGCGCACGCGCGGGCCGAGGTGCTTCTCAAGCGCCGCGCTGCTCTTGGCGAGGTCGAGGAACAGGTCGACGGCGGCGTCGGCGTGGATAATCGCCATGCACGACGGCAGCGGCGTGAAGGGGATGTCGCCGCCGCGGATATTCAACAGCCACGCGATGCTGTCGGGCGCCATCAGCACCGCCGCATCCTGGCGCTGCTCGGTCAGCAGCGCCGCGATGTCCTGCCGTTTCGCTTCCGAGGTGCGCCCGGCGCGCTCGGCGCCATAGGGCTCCACCGCCGCCGTCGGCGGCGGCGGGCGGTCGTCGTCCCACACCGCGTCCAGGGGGTTCTCCTCACAGGCGACCAGGTCGGCGCCGGCGCGGCGACAGGCCTCGGCCAGACGGGCGGCGCCGTCGATGGTGTGCAGGCGGGAATCGAAACCCAGGCGCTGGCCCTCGCCCAGTTCCCGCGCCAGCCAGTCGTGCGGGGGCGTCTCGCCGATATGCAGCGGCGCGAACAGGGCGGGGTCTACCTCGCGGCGCACCTGCAAGGTATAGCGGCCGTCGGTGAAAATCGCCGCCTTCTCGGCCAGAACCACCGCCACCCCCGCCGATCCGGTAAAGCCGGTCAGCCAGGCGAGGCGCTCGGCGTGCGGGGGCACGAACTCGTTCTGGTGCTCGTCGGCCCGCGGCACCACGAAGCCATGCAGCCGCCGCCGCGCCAATTCGGCGCGCAGCGCCGCCAGGCGCCGGGCCGTCCCCTTCGATGTGTCCATGCCTCCTCCGTTGGTTGCGGCTAAGGTATGCGCGCCACGCGCGCGGGGCAATGGAGCGTGCGGTGCAAAATGGCGCTGCCGCCGGCAAAGCCGCGCAGTGCGCGGGCTTTAATTCATGCGCTTGCCGAAATGCTGCGTTGCAAAAAAGGCTCTCACCCCGCGCCGGCGGTGGGGCTATCTTGCCGCCGACTTTTTCACGCCCTTTGTACGAGGACCAGCACGATGGCACGAGTGGACGAGCGGCCGGCGACGGACGGCTTCATGGGTTTGGCGGCGCTGACCGAGCAGGAGCGTATCCTGTTGGAGGCGCGACGGGCGCGGGCGCGGGTGCTGGCGGCGGGGATGGCGGCCGCCGGGCGGTATCTGGTCGCCTTCGGCCGCGATATCCTCCACGGTCTGGCGCGGCTGGAGCGGCGCGCCCTGCACGGCCTGCGCACCGGCCGCGCGCACTGAGTTAGGGCGTGATCCGCTCACACGCGGTCGCGCCCAGCCGCCGTTGAGGCGGCGGCCAAGCGAGCGGAGCGAGC
>JAWLGJ010000095.1:0-3283 GCA_041685145.1 Magnetospirillaceae bacterium
GGCGACGATGGCATCCGCGTCCAGGCCGGCCTGGTGGACCTGGGCTTCCGGCTTGTCCTGGTCCAGGAAGGCGTCCGGCATGGTCATCGGCCGGATTTTCAGGCCGTGGTCGAGCGCGCCCACGCGGGCCAGGTATTCCAGCACGATGGCGCCAAAGCCCTGGGGGGCCGCTTCCTCCACCGTCACCAGCACCGGATGTTCGCGCGCTAGGCGGCGGACCAGGTCGGTGTCCAGTGGCTTGGCGAAGCGGGCGTCGGCGACGGTTGCGGACAGGCCGCGGGCCGCCAGCTTGTCCGCCGCGGCCAGGCAAGCCCCCACGCGTGAGCCATAGCCCAGCAGCGCCACCGCCGTGCCCTCGCGCAGAATGCGGCCCTTGCCGATGGACAGCGCCTCGCCGCGCTCCGGCAGGGCAACGCCGATGCCCTCGCCGCGCGGGAAGCGGATGGCGGACGGGCGGTCGTCGATGGCGACGCTGGTGGCCACCATGTGCCGCAGTTCCGCCTCGTCCGACGGTGCCATCAGCACGAAACCCGGCAGGCAGCCCAGATAGGCGATGTCGAAGGCGCCGCAATGGGTGGAGCCGTCGGCGCCGACATAGCCGGCCCGGTCGAGGGCGAAGCGCACCGGCAGCCCCTGGATCGCCACATCGTGCACGACCTGGTCGTAGGCGCGCTGCAGGAAGGTGGAATAGATCGCGCAGAACGGCTTCATGCCCTCCGTCGCCATGCCTGCGGCGAAGGTGACGGCGTGCTGCTCGGCAATGCCGACGTCGAAGGTGCGCTCCGGAAAGGCCTTGCCGAAGGCATCCATGCCGGTGCCGTCCGGCATGGCGGCGGTGATGCCGACGATGGTGTCGTCGCGCTCCGCCTCCTGGATCAGGCTTTCGGCGAATACCTTGGTGTAGCTCGGCGCCTTGGGCGTCGCCTTGGCCTGCTTGCCGGTGATGACGTCGAACTTGGAAACGCCATGGTACTTGTCGGCCGACGCCTCCGCCGGCGCGTAGCCCTTGCCCTTCTGGGTGACGATATGGATCAGCACCGGCCCATGGTCGGCGCTGTCGCGGACATTGCGCAGCACCGGCAGCAGGTGGTCCAGATTGTGGCCGTCGATCGGGCCGACATAGTAGAAGCCCAACTGTTCGAACAGGGTGCCGCCGGTGGCGATGCCGCGGGCCATGCTTTCTGCCCGACGCGCCGCTTTCTCGAATGCGCCGGGGAAGATGCGGGCGATGTCGCGCGCCAGATGCCGCAGCGAGGCATAGGGACGGGACGAGATCAGGCGGGAGAGATAGGCGCTCATCGCGCCCACGGGCGGCGCAATCGACATGTCGTTGTCGTTCAGGATCACCACCAGCGGCGCATCCATGCTGCCGGCGTTGTTCATCGCCTCATAGGCCATGCCGGCGGACATGGCGCCGTCGCCGATCACGCTGACCGCCCGCCGCGGCCGGCCCTGAAGGGCGCTGCCGACGGCCATGCCGAGGCCGGCGGAGATCGAGGTGGAGGAGTGCGCAGCGCCGAACGGATCGTACTCGCTTTCGCTGCGCTTGGTGAAACCGGAAAGGCCGCCGCCCTGGCGCAGCGTATCCATGCGGGCGCGCCGGCCGGTGAGAATCTTGTGCGGATAGCATTGGTGGCCGACATCCCAGATCAGCCGGTCGCCGGGCGTGTTGAACACGTAGTGGACGGCCACTGTCAGCTCGACCACGCCCAGGCTGGCGCCCAGATGGCCGCCGGTGACGGATACGCTGTCGATGGTGTCGGCGCGCAGCTCATTCGCAAGCTGGTGCAAATCGGTTTCTGGCAGCTTGCGCAGATCCGATGGCCAGGCGATACGGTCGAGCAGCGGGCTCTTGCTGTTGGGGATTGACACCAGGGTCTCCTCGGCTGTGTGGCCAGCCGCCACCCTATCGGGCAACGCGGCGCCTGCACTCTACTTAGGCGCGCCGTTCGACCACGAAAACCGCTGCGTCGCGCAACGGCTTGGCTTTTTCCTCGAAGCGGGCAATATGCGCCAGTGCCTGCTCTATGAGCAAGTGGGCTTGCGCACGCGCGGCGTCGGGCCCCAGCGTGGTGATGGCGGTGGCCTTGCCGGCCTCGCTGTCCTTGCCGACGCGCTTGCCGACCGCATTCTCGTCGCCTTCGTGGTCCAGCAGGTCGTCGATGATCTGGAACGCCAGGCCCATATCCATCGCGTAGGCATAGAGCGCGGCGCGGGCCGCGGTATCCGCCTCGCCCAGAATGGCGCCGGATTCGCAGGCAAACGCGAACAGGGCGCCGGTCTTCAGCCGCTCCATCCGCACCACGTCGCCAAAGGTGGCCGTCGCGGGCGGCTGCAGGTCCAGCATCTGTCCCCCGACCATGCCGCGGGCGCCCACCGCCTGCGCCAGGCCGCTCACCAGGGCGCAGCGCACGCCGGCTTCGGGGTGGGTGTCTTCCCCCGTCAGGATTTCGAAGGCGAGCGGCAGCAGCGCGTCGCCGGCCAGGATGGCGGTCGCCTCGTCGAAGGCGCGGTGCACGGTCGGTCGGCCGCGGCGCAGGTCATCGTCGTCCATCGCCGGCAGGTCGTCATGCATCAGGGAATAGCTGTGCAGCAGTTCGACGGCGGCCGCGACCCGGAGCGAGCGCGCATCGGGCACGCCAAACAGCCGGGCGCAGGTGACGACCAGGAACGGCCGCAGCCGCTTGCCCGAACCCAGTGCGCCATAGCGCATCGCCTCGAACAGGCGGGCTTCCGGGCCGTCGCCGGTCGGCAGCAGGTCTGCGATCAGCGGATCGACCGCAGCGGCGATGGCGGCGAGTTCCTCGCTGAATCCGGCCATATCGTGCGGGTTTCCTCAGGTATCCAGGGGCTGGGTGCCGGCCGGCTGGCCATTGGCGTCGAGCGAGATCTTCTCCACCTTCTCGCGTGCCTCGCGCAGCTTCGCCTCGCAATGGGCCTTCAGCGCCGCGCCGCGCTCATAGGCGCCGATGGCATCGTCCAGGCTGGCCTTGCCCTGTTCCAGGCGGCTGACAATGGCTTCGAGCTCGGCCAGCGCCTGCTCGAACGAAAGGCTGGCGATCTCGGGCTTGGCGTCCGGGTTGGCATCGGGTTCGTCGGCGGGATCGGTCATCCGGCAGGGCTCATCAATCGGGGCTCATCAGTTCGGTGACATGGGCGGCAACGGATTCGCCAAGGGCCTGCAAATCATAGCCGCCTTCCAGGATCGACGCCAGCCGGCCGCCGCAGCACTCCCGGGCGGCCGAGAGCAGTTCGCGCGTCACCCAGGCAAAATCCTCCGTCT
>JAWLGJ010000005.1:0-100464 GCA_041685145.1 Magnetospirillaceae bacterium
AGGGGCGCTATGGCGAGGTGCGGATGGGCGCGGTGCCGCTGGCCGGCGCCGTCGAGGGCCTGGCCCACGACCTGGGGCGCCAGGGCACGGCGACGCTGAAGGGGCTGGTGGGCGTTTCGCGCCAGTGCAGCCAGGCGATGATCTCCATCGCCGAGATGACCCGCGACGTGCGCGCCGTCAGCGACCGCGGCCAGGCGATCGCCGCCGCCTCCGAGGAGATGGTGGCCTCGGTGCGCGACATCGCCCACACCTCCGAGGCCGCCTCCGAGGACGCCCAGCGCGCCCAGGACGCCGCCCAGGCCGGCGCCGAAGCCGCCGAGCGGGCGGTGCAGACGATGGAGATGATCGCCCGTTCCGTCGAGGAGACGGTGGCCAAGGTCAACCAGCTCGCCGACGCCTCCAGCAAGATCGGCGACATCGTGTTGCAGATCGAGGCCATCGCCCAGCAGACCAACCTGCTGGCGCTCAACGCCACCATCGAGGCGGCGCGGGCCGGCGACGCCGGCAAGGGCTTCGCGGTGGTGGCCACCGAGGTCAAGAGCCTCGCCAACCAGACCGCCCGCGCCACCGAGGACATCCGGTCGCGCATCGAAAAGCTGCGCAGCGAAATGGGCGGGATCGTGCAGGCGATGGAGGAGAGCGCCAAGGCCGTCCAGGAAGGCCGCGCCGTCATCGGCGAGACCGGCCAGGGCATCAACCAGATCGCCCACGAGGTCGACGGCATCAGCGGCAAGATGCAGGAGGTCGCCTCGATCCTGCAGCAGCAGAGCCAGGCCTCGGACGAGGTGTCGCACGGCATCCACGTCATCGCGGATATGGCCAACAACAACGTCACCGCCATCGGGCGGCTGCTGGAGGCGATGGAGCGCGCCGACGCCACCATCGTCGAGAATGTCGAGCGCGAGGTCGCCAAGGACATCCCGCTCAAGGTGCTGGAAGTGGCCAAGTCCGACCATGTCAGCTTCAAGCGGCGGCTGTACCAGGCCCTGGTCGGCCACATCTCGCTGGACGCCGACAAGCTGGCCGACCACCACACCTGCCGCCTGGGCAAGTGGTATTACGGCGTCAACGACCCGGCGATCCGCGGCGCCGCGGCCTATAAGGCGCTGGAGGCGCCGCACGAACGGGTGCACCGCCACGGCAAGGCGATGCTTGGCCGCCTCCACCAGGGCGACCTGGAGGGCGCCGTCCAGGAATTGCAGAAGGTCGAAACGGCAAGCCAGGAGGTGCTCGACCTCCTCGACCGCCTCGAACAGGAAGCCACCGCCGCCGGTTAGCCGTAATTCCGATCGGGCGCGTTCTCCCTCCAGCCGCCGTGGTGGCGGCGGCCCAGCGAGCGGAGCGCGCGCCCGGCGAGGGCGCACGAAGACTCAGCCGCCGTTGAGGCGGCGGCCAAGCGAACGGAGCGAGCGCCCGGCGAGGGGCAAACCAAAGACTCACCGCCGTTGAGGCGGCGGCCAAGCGAGCGGAGCGAGCGCCCGGCGAGGGCACACAATGACTCCCGGAACCGGCGGGGGCCTCGCCCTGTTGACGGGGCAGGAGAGGTTCCCGACCGAAAGGACGCCGGACATGGGCGGCGGCCGATGGCAGGACTGGGCCCATCTCCTGCTGGCGGTGTGGCTGTTTCTGTCGCCGTGGGTGCTGGGCTTCGCCGATTCCGAGACCGTGGCCTGGAACGCCTGGCTGGTGGCGGTCATCGTCGCCACGGCGGCGGTGGTGTCCATCGGGCGCTACAGCCCCCAGGCGCAGTGGGTGGCCGTGGTGATGGGGGCGTGGCTGATCGTCTCGCCCTGGCTTCTGCGGACGGCGGCGCTGGCGCCGGCGGCCTATTGGAATCTGGCGGCGGTGGGGCTGGCGTTCGTGGCGGTCGGCGGCTGGAACCTCACCGCCCGCCGTCGTGGCCGGGGGGCGTGAGCGCCGCCTCCGGCACGGTCTCGACGAAGGCCAGGTGCATCCCCGGTTCCAGCGGCAGGATCACGGCCTCGCCGGGGCCGAGCACGAATTGCAGGATGGTCTCGGTGCCGTCGGAGGCCTTCAGGTCCGCGGTGAGCTTGTGTCCGGGCTGGGCGCTCCGGTTGGTGATTTGTATTTCGCTGGCCATGCGGCCCTCCTTCAGCAAGGCCCCGACTATACCATGCGGGCCGCGGCGCGGCGGGGTATCATCCGGCTAGGCTGAAGGTGGGAGAGCGGCACAAGAACGCGCCGCGCGCGTAAAATCTTCCTTGGCCCGGGGCGGCGTTATGGCTATTACAGCGGGGCAAGGTTCCCGACCCGGTCATCAGGAAGCGCCATGAGCATCTTTCCCGCGCCGCCGCGCCTGTGGGCGGCGGTCACCCTCATTTTCCTGGCCGCCTCCGGCCTCGCCGCCGCCCCGGCCCTGGCGGCGCCGCAGCAGGTGTCCTTCTTCCGCATCGGCACCGGCGGCACCGGCGAGACGCATTTTCCCGTCGGCGGCCTGCTGGCAAACGCGATCAGCAATCCCCCCGGCTCGCGCGCCTGCGAGGAGGGCGGAAGCTGCGGGGTGCCGGGGCTGATTGCGGTGGCGCAGTCCACGCACGGGTCGGTCGACAATGTCCGGCGCGTCAATGACGGCCGCCTGGAGGGCGCGCTGGTGCAGGCCGACGTCGCCTATTGGGCCGCCCAGGGCAGCCGCCTGTTCGCCGCCAGCGGCGGGCTGACCAATCTGCGCGCCGTCGCCACGCTGTATTCCGACAACGTCCACCTGGTGGTCCGCGCCGACGCGGGCATCACCAGCGTCGCCGACCTGGCGGGGCAGCGGGTGTCGCTGGGCGAGGAAGGCTCGGGCACGCTGTTCGGCGCCGAGGACATCCTCGCCGCCTATGGCCTCGACCGCGAGCAGGTGCAGCCGCGCTACCTGTCGGCGGGCGCCGCCGCCGATGCCCTGGCCGCCGGCGAGATCGACGCCTTCTTCGTCATCGACGCCCAGCCCGTGCCCAGCATCGCCGAACTGGCCGCCGACGTCCCCGTGGCCCTGGTGCCGCTGGTCAGCGACGCGGTGACCGCCCTGCGCGGCACGCATCCCTTCTTCACCAAAGGCGTCATCGCCGGCGGCACCTATGAGGGCGTGGCCGACGACATCCCCACCCTCAGCATCCCGGTGGTTTTCGTCGTGCGCGCCGATTTGGAGCCGGGCCTGGTCGACGGCATCGCCCGCGCCCTGTGGCATCCGACGACCCAGGACCTGCTGCGCGACGGCCACCCGCGCGGGCGCCCGCTGGACCTGCGCGCCAGCCTCGACCGCATCGGCCTGCCGCTCCACGACGGCGCCGCCGCCTATTACCGTGAAGCGGGGCTGTTGCGCTGATGGATCTGCGCCTGGTCGCCGCCCCCGGCCCCGATGACATCGCCCTGGTGCCGCTGCGGCCGGAGGCGCTGGATGGCTGGCTGGCGCGGCAGCCGGCCCGGGTGCGCGAGTGGACCGAATGCAACGGCTTCGGCGCCGCCGAGGGCAGCCTGTGCCCGGTGCCGGGTACCGGCGGGCGCATCCGCTGCGTGCTGGTGGGCCTGGGCCCGGCCCCGGCGCTGTGGAGCCTGGCCGGCCTGCCGGCACGCCTACCGCCGGCGCGCTACCACCTCGACGGCGGCGGCGTCGGCCTCGCCGCCGACCCGGCGGCGCTGGGCTGGGCGCTGGGCACCTACGGCTTCCGCCGCTACCGCTCGTCGGCCGACGAGGGCGAATGGCCGAGCCTGGTGTGGCCCGAGGACGCCGACCGCGCCGGCGTGCAGCGCACCGCCGAGGCCGTGTTCCTGGTCCGCGACCTCATCAACACCCCCGCCGCCGACCTGGGCCCCGCCGAACTGGCCGCCGCCGCCGAGGGCCTCGGCCGCCGCCACGGCGCCGGCGTCACCGTCACCGTCGGCGACGATCTTCTGGCAACCGGCTATCCGGCCATCCACGCCGTCGGCCGTGGCGCCGAACGCGCGCCGCGCCTGATCGACCTCGTCTGGGGCGACGAGGCGGCGCCGAAGGTGACGCTGGTGGGCAAGGGCGTCTGTTTCGACACCGGCGGCCTCGACATCAAGCCCGCCGCCGGCATGAGGCTGATGAAGAAGGACATGGGCGGCGCGGCGCATGTTCTGGGGCTGGCGGCGATGATCATGGACGCCGGCCTGCCGGTGCGGCTGCGGGTGCTGGTCCCCGCCGTCGAGAACAGCGTCTCCGCCCGCGCCTTCCGGCCGCTGGACGTGCTGAACACCCGCAAGGGCGTGACCGTCGAGGTCGGCAACACCGACGCCGAGGGCCGGCTGGTGCTGGCCGACGCCCTCGATGAGGCCGGGCGCGAGGCCCCCGACCTGCTCATCGACTGCGCCACCCTGACCGGCGCCGCCCGCGCCGCCCTCGGCCCCGACATTCCCGCCCTGTTCAGCAACGACGACGCCCTGGCGGCGGCGCTGCTGACCGCCGCCGAGGCCGAGGACGACCCGCTGTGGCGCCTGCCGCTGTGGGACGGCTACCGCCGCCAGCTCGACAGCCGCGTCGCCGACCTTTCCAATGTCTCCGACAGCCCCTTTGGCGGCGCCATCACGGCGGCGCTGTTCCTGCGCGAATTCGTGCCCGCCGGCGTCGCCTGGGCGCATCTGGACATGATGGCCTGGAACGTCAAAAGCCGCCCCGGCCGGCCCGAAGGCGGCGAGGCGATGGGCCTGCGGGCGCTGTTCGCCGCCATCCAGGGTAGATTTTCCTGACCGGGCTGTTCGCGATTGCCCGGCGGCGGCGCCTCGGCTAATTTCGTCGCCGGAACGTTTCGCTGCCGTCGGGGGCTCATGGGCATCGATTTGAAAGCGGTTCAGGCACTCGATCTGTGGCGTGGCGCCATTGTCGAGAGCGTGCGCCGCGAGGCACCCGACCTGTCCGCCCGCCAGATGGCCCTGCTGCTGACCGTCTATCTGACGCCGCCGCCGCACACCGTGCGCGGCCTCGCCGAGGTTCTGGACATTTCGAAGCCGGCGGTGACGCGGGCGCTCGACCGGCTGGGTCATTACGGCCTGGCCAAGCGCAAGGTGGACGAGAACGACCGCCGCAGCGTGCTGGTGCAACGCACCGTCAAGGGCTCGGTCTTCCTGCGCGAATTCGCCGACATCATCGTCGCCGCCGCCCGCGGCGACCACACCTGAACCCGCTCCCACCCAAGCCCCATCACCAGCCGCCGTTGAGGCGGCGGCCAAGCGAGCGGAGCGAGCGCCCGGCGAGGGCACATGAAGACTCACCGCCGTTGAGGCGGCGGCAAGCGAGCGGAGCGAGCGCCCGGCGAGGGCGACAAAGACCCGCGCCCGGCGAGGGCGCAATCATCCTCCCGGGCGCGGCGCCTTGGGCTCCCAGAGGAGGGTTTCGACGCGGTTGCCGCCCTTCACCTTGGCCCGGCGCAGGGCGTCGTCGGCCAGCCCGAACAGATCCTGCAGGGTGGCCTCGTGCTCCAACGGCGTCGCCGCCACGCCCAGGGTCACCGTAAGGGCGATGCTGGCCCCCTCGGCACGGACGGGGCTGTTCTCGACCAGGCGCCGCAGCCGCTCGGCGGTGGCGGCGGCGGCCTCGGCGTCGGCATGGGGGAGGGCGGCGACGAATTCGTCCCCGGCGAAACGCGCGAAGATGTCGCTGTCACGCAGGGCGCCCTGGCACAGGCGGGCGACGGCGGCCATCGCGTCGTCGCCGGCCAGCGGCCCGTGCTCGTCGTTGATGCGCTTGAGGCCGTCGATGTCGATGAGCACCAGCGCCAGCGGGTGCTTGTAGCGGTGCGCCATCAGCATGGCGTTGCGGGCCAACTGGGTGAAGTGCCGCCGGTTGGCCACCCCGGTCAGGGAATCGCTCTGGGCCAGCCGCTGCAGCTTGTCATCGGCGAGATGTAGGCGGTAGACGAGCCCGAACAGCGTCCAACTGATCGGCGGCAGCAGCAGCAGCGGCATCATCGTCGAGACGAAGAGCGCGAAGCCCCAGTCGTCGGCGCCCCACGCAAACATCGCCAGCGCCGTCAGCCCCTGCGACACCAGCACGCCGGCCGCGGTGGCCGCCGCCGTCAACGAGGCCATGCCGTGTTGGCGGACCACCTGGCGCGCCAGCGCCAGCAGCGCGTCATCGCGTCGCTGCAAGCGTCATCCCCCCTGTTCCCATGTCGTGCCGCCATGATACCGGCGGCGGACGGAGGCGGCAATGAGTGTGGCGCCCGCTAGCTTCCAGGTTGCGGTTCGTCGGCGGGCGCCGCCGCCGCCTCGCCGGCGCCGGCGCGCACCTCCAGGTCGAAGGCCGCCGCCACCAGCGCCTGGGTGTAGGCTGAGCGCGGCGCCGCGAAGACCCGCTCGGACGGGCCCGCCTCCATGACGCGGCCGTCCTTCATCACCACCAGGTCGTCGGCCAGCGCCCGCACCACCCTCAGGTCGTGGCTGATGAACAGGTAGGCGAGGTTGTGGCGGGCCTGCAGGTCGCGGAGCAGATCGACGATCTGCGCCTGCACCGAGACATCCAGGGCGCTGGTGGGCTCGTCAAGAACGATGAGCCGCGGCTTCAGCACCAGGGCGCGGGCGATGGCGATGCGCTGGCGCTGACCGCCGGAAAATTCGTGCGGGTAGCGGTCCTGCATCTCCGGGTCCAGCCCCACCTCCTCCAGCGCCTGGCTGATCAGGCGCCGGCGCTCGGCGCGCGAACCGCCGAGGCCGTGGACGATCAGCCCCTCCTCGACGATCTGGCCCACCGACAGCCGCGGGCTGAGGCTGCCATAGGGGTCCTGGAAGACCATCTGCATCTCGCGGCGCAACGGCCGCAGGCGCTTCGGGGCCCAGCCCTGGATGTCGTCGCCCTTGAAGACGATGGCGCCGTCGCTGCGGGTCAGGCGCAAGAGCGCCAGCCCGAGAGTCGTCTTGCCCGAGCCCGACTCCCCCACCACCCCCACTGTGTGGCCCTCGCGCACGGTGACGTCGATGCCGTCGACGGCCTTGATGTGGCCGACGACCCGCTTGATGACGCCCTTGCGGATGGGGAACCAGACCTTGAGGTTGCGGGCCTCCATCACCACCGGCGCCCCCGGCGCCGCCCGGTGCGGGCGCCCCGTGGGCTCGGCGGCCAGCAACTTGCGGGTATAGGGGTGGCGCGGCGCCTGGAAGATTTCCGCCGTCGGCGCCTGTTCGACGATTTCGCCCTCGCTCATCACGCACACGCGGTCGGCCATCTTGCGCACGATGCCCAGGTCGTGGGTGATGAACAGGATCGCCAGGCCCAGGCGCCGCTGCAAATCCTTCAGCAGCTTCAGAATCTGCGCCTGGATAGTGACGTCGAGGGCGGTGGTGGGCTCGTCGGCGATGAGGATGTCGGGATTGTCGGCCAGGGCCATCGCGATCATCACCCGCTGGCGCTGGCCGCCGGACAGTTCGTGCGGCAGCGCGCCGAGGCGCTTCTCGGCCTCGGGCAGCCCCACCAAATGCAGCAGTTCGACGACGCGCCGGCGCAGGGCCTCGCCGCGCAGGCCGCTGTGAATCTCCAGCACCTCGCCGACCTGCCGGGCCACCGGATGCAGCGGGTTGAGCGAGGTCATCGGCTCCTGGAACACCATCGCCACGCGGCCGCCGCGAATGCGCCGCAGGGTGCGCTCCGGCGCCCCCACCAGTTCCTCGCCGTCCAGGGTGATGCTTCCCGAGGGGTGATGGGCGAGCGGATAGGGCAGCAGTTGCAGGATCGACAGCGCCGTCACCGACTTGCCGGAACCCGACTCGCCCACCAGCGCCAGGGTCTCGCCCTTGGCGAGGTCGAAGGAGACGCCGCGCACCGCCCGCACCTCGTTGGGGGGGCGGCCGAAATGCACCGACAGATCGCGTACCTGCAACAGACTCATTGCACCTTCCGGGGATCGAACGCGTCGCGCACCGCCTCGCCGATGAAGATCAGCAGGCTGAGCATCACCGCCACCGCCACGAAGCCGGTGATCGCCAGCCAGGGGGCGTGCAGGTTGTCCTTGCCCTGGCGCAGCAGGTCGCCCAGCGACGCCGAGCCCGGCGGCAGCCCCAGCCCCAGGAAATCCAACGCCGTCAGCGCCACGATCGAGGCGCTGAGGATGAAGGGCGTGAAGGTCAGCGTGGCGACCATCGCGTTGGGCAGCACATGCTTGAACATCACCTTGGCATCGCTCATGCCCAGCGCCTTGGCGGCGCGCACATAGTCGAAATTGCGCGCGCGCAGGAACTCGGCCCGCACCACCCCGACAAGCTGCGTCCAGGAAAACAATACCAGCACCCCCAGCAGGGTCCAGAAGCTGGGCACGACGACGCTGGCGACGATGATGAGGATGAACAATTCCGGCAGGTTGTTCCACACCTCCAGGAAGCGCTGGAACAGCAGGTCGAGCCAGCCGCCGAAATAGCCCTGCACCGCCCCGGCGGCCACGCCGATGATCGAGCTGATGACGGTCAGCACGATGCCGAACAGCACCGACAGGCGGAAGCCGTAGATCAGCCGCGCGGCGACGTCGCGGCCCTGGTCGTCGGTGCCCAGCCAGTTGTCGGCCGAAGGCGGCGCCGGCGCCGGCACCGGCAGATCGTAGTTGATCGCCTGATAGTCGTAGCGAATCGGCGGCCACAGCATCCAGCCGCCCGCCGCCTCGATCTGCTCGACGATGTAGGGGTCGCGGTAGTCGGTGAAGGTCTCGAAGTCGCCGCCGAAGGTGGTCTCGGTGTAGTCGAACAGGACCGGGTAATACAGCTCGCCCTGATAAGACACCAGCAGCGGCTCGTCATTGGCGATGAACTCGGCGAACAGGCTGGCGACGAACAGCAGCATGAACACCCACAGCGCCCACCAGCCGCGGCGGTTGGCGCGGAACTGCCGCAGCCGCCGCGCCGTCAACGGCGTCACCGGAACGCCCAGCACCCGATGCGTCCTCACCGCCGCCATCGCCTACACCTCCCGCTTCTCGAAGTCGATGCGCGGATCGATGACGTGATAGGCGACGTCGGTGGCCAGGTTGAGCAGCAGGCCCAGCAGGCCGAAGAAATACAGCGTGCCGAACATCACCGGATAGTCGCGGTTCACCACCGCCTCGAAGCCCAGCAACCCCAGCCCGTCGAGCGAAAAGATCACCTCGATGAGGATGGAGCCGGTGAACAGCAGCTTGACCATCGCGCTGGGGAAGCCGGCGATGATGATCAGCATGGCGTTGCGGAAGACGTGGCCGTAGAGCACCTGGCGCTCGTTCAGGCCCTTGGCGCGGGCGGTGACGACGTATTGCTTGTTGATCTCCTCCAAGAACGAGTTCTTGGTCAGCATGGTCAGGCCGGCGAAGCCGCCAATGGACAGCGCCAGCACCGGCAGGGTGATGTGCCAGGCGTAATCGACGGCCTTCTCCCACCAGGCCATCGCCTCCCACCCCGGCGAGGTCAGGCCGCGCAGGGGGAAGAGGTCGAAATACTGCCCGCCGGCGAACAGCACGATCAGCAGGATGCCGAACAGGAAACCGGGCACGGCATAGCCGATGACGACCACCGAACTGGTGGCGATGTCGAAGCGCGAGCCGTCGCGCACCGCCTTCTTGATGCCCAGCGGAATCGAGATCAGATAGATGATCAGCGTGCTCCACAGGCCCAGCGACACCGACACCGGCATCTTGTCCAGCACCAGTTCGACGACGCCACGGTCGCGGTAGAAGCTTTCGCCCAGGTCGAAAACCAGATAGTTGCCCAGCATCTGCACGAAGCGCACATGCGCGGGCTTGTCGAAGCCGAACTGGCGTTCCAGTTCCTCGACGAATTCCGGCGGCAGGCCCTGGGCGCCGCGATAGGCGCCCTCCTGGCCGCCGCCAGACATGGCCACCTCCTGGCCACCGGCGCCAGAGACGCGCGCGGTGGCCTCGACGGCCACGCCCTCGACCTGGGCCAGGATCTGCTCGATGGGCCCGCCGGGGGCGAACTGCACGATGACGAAATTGATCGCCATGATGCCGATCAGCGTAACCGGGATGAGCAGCAGGCGGCGGACGATATAGGCGAGCACGGAGGTTCAGCTCCCGCGGCGGCGGCGCATGACGAACAGGACGACGACGGCGGCCAGCAGCGCCAGCCACAGCCACGGGCTCACCCCTGGGCTCTCCGCCGCCGGTGTCGGCACCACCTCGTCGGCGGGGGCGGTTTCGTCACCGGGGGCGCGCTGCGTCGGCGCCGGCTGCACCGGGCCGCGCTGGGGCGTGTCGAAACGTTCCTGCGCCCGCGCCGCTGCGATGGGGCCGGCGCTTGCCGGGGCCTGTGCCGTCTCGGCCCCCTGCGCCCACCAGGTCAAGACCTGCGCGCCCATCATCGGCGTCTCGGCCGGGCGCCCGAAGCGATCCCAATAGGCGACGCGGTCATAGCCGATGTGCCAGTGGGGAATGACGTAGTGGCCCCACAGCAGGGCGCGGTCGAGGGCGCGGGTGCGGGTGATCAGCGCCTCGCGGTCGGGGGCGGCGATGACGGCCTCGATCAGCCGGTCGACGGCGGGGTTGCAGATGCCGGGGCTGTTGCGGCTGCCGGGGGTCTCGGCGGCGGCGCAGCTCCAGTACAGGCGCTGCTCGTTGCCCGGCGACAGCGACTGGCCCCAGACATCGACGATCATGTCGAAATCGAAGGTCTCGACGCGGTTCTTGTATTGCGCCGAGTCGACGGTGCGCACCCGCGCCTCGATGCCCAGTCGCGCCAGGTTGCGCACGAAGGGCAGGCTGATGCGCTCCCAGGTCGGCTGCACCAGCAGGATTTCGAAGGCGAAGGGGCGCCCGCTGGCGGCATGGACGAGGCGGCCGTCACGGACCTCCCAGCCCGCCTCCTGCAACAGCCGCATTGCGATGCGCAGATTGGGCCGCACATTGCCGCTGCCGTCGGCGCTGGGCGGCTCGTAGGGCTGGGTGAAGACGGCCTCGGGCAGGTGCTCGGCGAGCGGCTCCAAAAGGGCGCGTTCCGCCGCCGACGGCAGCCCGCGCGCCGCCAGTTCGGAATTGGCGAAGTAGCTGGCGGTGCGCTCGTACTGGCCATAGAAGAGGTTGCGGTTGGTCCATTCGAAATCGAAGGCGTAGGCCAGCGCCCGGCGCACGCGCTCGTCGGCGAACAGCGGCCGGCGCAGGTTGTAGACGAAGCCTTGCATCCCGGCCGGGCGCTCGTGCTCGATCTCCTCGGTCACCACCTGCCCCTGGCGCACGGCGGGGAAGGTGTATTCTGTGGCCCATTTCTTCGATTCGTTCTCGGGGCGGTAGTCGTAGTGCCCGGCCTTGAACGCCTCCAGGGCGACGGTGCTGTCGCGGTAATAGTCGTAGCGCACGCGCTCGAAATTGAACCAGCCGCGCCGCACCGGCAGGCGCCAGCCCCAGTAGTCCTCGACGCGCTCGTACTCGACATAGCGCCCGGGCTCGAAGCGGACGACGCGGTAGGGGCCGCTGCCCAGCGGCGCCTCCAGGGTGGTGGCGGTGAAGTCGCGCCCGTCCCAATAGTGCTTGGGCAGAATCGGCATCTGGCCGACGATCAGCGGCAGTTCGCGGTTCTCGCTTTCCGCAAAGGTGAATTTCACCTGCCGCTCGCCGATCTTCTCGGCGCTCTCGACATTGCCGTAATACAGGCGGAAGAAGGGCAGCCCCTGGGTCTTCAGGGTCTCCAGCGAAAAGATGACGTCCTCGACCGTTATCGGGCGGCCGTCGTGCCAGCGGGCCTCCTCGCGCAGGATGAAGACCGCCCACGAGCGGTCCTCGGGCACCTGGATGGACTCGGCGATGAGGCCGTATTCGGTGAAGGGCTCGTCATCGGCGCCGATCATCAGCGTCTCGAAAGGCAGCGTGGCGCCCTGCGGCGCCTGGCCCTTGAGTGTGTAGGGGTTGAGGGTGTCGAAGCTGCCCAGGGCGTGCATCCGCAGCGTTTCGCCGACGGGGGCGTCGGGATTGACATAGTCGAAATGCTCGAAGCCGGGGCCGTATTTGGGCTCGCCATGCATGGCGATGCCGTGCCGCGCCGGCGGCGCGGCGTCCGACTCCGGCGGCGACTGGGCAAACGCGGCGGTGCTGAACAGCAGCAGCGCCGAGGCGGCAACCAGGGCTCGCATCGAATGTCCCGATCCGGTGAACGGCTGTGCCAGGAAACTAGTCACGCCCTCTCCCCTTTTCGAGGGACTATGTCCAAGGCGCGCGGCGCGCACAACCCGCCCGGCGCCTCCATCGGGGGTATCAGCCCTTTGTGCCCCGCAGCACCGCCAAAGCGGCGGCGTGGACGCGGCCGTCGCCGGCGGCGGCGACGCAGCCCTCCGAGTCGAGGGTGAGGGGCTGCCCCTCCCAGTCGGTGATGCGCCCGCCGGCGGCCTCGATGACCGGCACCAGGGCGCACCAGTCATAGGGCTTGAGGTCGCATTCCACCACCAGGTCGACAAGACCCAGCGCCAGCAACCCATAGGCGTAGCAGTCGGCGCCGTAGCGCGGCTGGCGCACGGCGCCGTACAGCCGCTGCCAGGCGGCGGCGCGGGCGCCGGTGAACATCTCGGGCGTGGTGGCGTAGAGATAGGCGCGGTCGAGCCGGTCGCAGGCGCGCACGCCGATGGCGGCGCCGTTGAGGGTGGCGGGCCCGCCCGGGGCGCCGAGCCAGCGTTCGCGGGTGATGGGCTGATCGATGATCCCCAGCACCGGCCGCCCGCGATGCATCAGCCCGATCAGGCAGCCGAAGGACGGCTTGCCGGTGATGAAGGCCTTGGTGCCGTCGATGGGGTCCAGCACCCACACCCACTCGGCGCCGCCGCGCTCGACGCCGTGTTCCTCGCCGAAGATGCCGTGGTCGGGGAAGGTTTCGGCGATCATCCGGCGCATGACGGCCTCGGCCTCGCGGTCGGCGGCCGTCACCGGGGTGGCGTCTCCCTTGGCCTCGACCGCCACCGGGGTGCGGAAATAGCGGCGCAGCACGTCGCCGGCGGCATCGGCCAGCCGCTCGGCCAGGGCGCGCATCTCGCCGGTCACCTCGCTCATCGGCTCTCCCCGCTGTGATCGGCGCCCCCGCGCGGCCGCTCAGGGCAGCGGCGGCGCGTCGGGGCTGAGGCTGTGCAGATAGGCAAGGATGTCGGCGCGCTGCTGTTCGTCCTTGACGCCGGGATAGGCCATCTTGGTGCCGGACACCTCGCCCATCGGGTTGGCGAGGAAGGCGTCCAGGCGCTCATAGTCCCAGGTGCCGTCCAACGCCTGGAAGGCCGAGGAATAGGCGTAGCCGTCCTTGGCCGCGACCTCGGCGCCGACGATGTTGTGCAGGTTGGGGCCGATGCGGTCCGGCTGGCCTTCCTCGAAGGTGTGGCAGGCCTTGCAGGGCGTCACCGCCTTGGCGCCAGCGGGGGGGTCGGCCTGGGCCACCCGGGCGGCGCCGCCGTGGGCGGCCGGCGCCTCGGCCGCGGCCTCCTCCGCCGGCGCCGGCGCTTCCTCGGCGGCCGGCTCATCGGCCGCCGCCTGTTCCTCGGCCGCCTGTTCCTCGACCGCTTCTTCCTCGGCCGGCGGCGCCTCCTCGGCGGCGGCGGCCTCGGCGGGATCGGGCAGCGGCGGCGCCTGCGGCGAGAGGCTGGCGAGATAGACGATCATGGCGGCGCGCTCGGCGTCGCGGTTGAGGCCGGCGAAGGTCATCTTGGTGCCGGGGGCATAGTCGGCCGGCGCGCGCAGATAGTCGTTAAGAGCGTCGTAGTCCCAGTTGCCCTCCAGCGCCTGCAGCGCGTCGGAATAGGCGTAGCCGTCCTGGGAGGCGATGTCGGCGCCGACGACGCCGTGCAGGTTGGGGCCGACGCCGTGGGCGCCGCCCTCCTCGAAGGTGTGGCAGGCGCGGCACTTGGCGGCCGCATTCTGGCCGTCCTCGGGCGTCGCCGCCGCCAGCAGGGCCGGGAACGAGGGCGCCGGCCCGCCCTCGGCGGTGGCGGGCGCCTCGGGCGCCGCCGCGTCGGGAGCGTCGGTGGCCGCGACCTCGGCCTGTTCGGGGAATTCGGGCACCGGCACCAGAACGTCGCCCAGCAGCCCCGCGCCCACGAAAAGAATGAGGGCCAGCAGTACGGCGCCGGCCACCTTCTGCGCCTCGACCAGCACGTCTCGCTCCTTGATTTTCCTCGGACGAAACCGTCGGTTATCCTCTCGTCGGAGACTAAAGGCTTCCCCCCCGTCTGTCCAACCCTCACAAAAGGGATGGCAGGGCGTCCGGGCGGTTGTATTCTCCGGCCATGTCCGAGCCCCTGAACCCCGTCGTCGTCATTCCCGCCCGGATGCACGCCACCCGGTTGCCGGGCAAGCCCCTGGCCGACATCAACGGCCAGCCCATGATCGTGCATGTCTGGCGCCGCGCCGTCGCGGCGGCGGTGGGGCCGGTGGTGGTGGCCTGCGGCGAGCCCGAGATCGCCGCCGCCGTGCGCGCCGCCGGCGGCAACGCGGTGCTGACGCGGCCGGACCACGCCTCGGGCTCGGACCGCGTCTGCGAGGCGGTGGAACTGTGCGACCCCGACGGCGCCTTCGACGCGGTGGTCAACCTGCAAGGCGACCTGCCGACGCTGGACGACGGGCTGATCGCCGCCGCCATCGCCACCCTGGCCGTGCCCGGCGTCGACATCGCCACCCTGGTGGCCCAGATCGCCGAGGCGCGCGAACGCGACGACCCCAATGTGGTCAAGGCGGCGGTGGCCCTGGAGCCCGGCGCCCGCAGCGGCCGGGCGCTCTATTTTAGCCGCGCCGCCATCCCCGCCGGCGAGGGGCCGCTTTATCACCACATCGGCCTCTACGCCTATCGGCGGGCGGCGCTGCGCCGCTTCGTGGCGCTGCCGCCGGGGGTGCTGGAGCGGCGCGAGCGGCTGGAGCAGTTGCGCGCCCTGGAGAATGGAATGCGCATCGACGCCGCCCGCGTTGACACCATTCCCTTGGGCGTCGATACTCCCGCCGACCTTGAGCGGGCACGCCGCCTGCTGGCCGGCGCCTGAGGCGGAGCAGGGTTCCCTCCATGTCCGATCCCGACACCACCATCGCCTTCCAGGGCTCGCTGGGCGCCTATTCCCACCTGTCCTGCCGCAAGGCTTATCCCGAACTGACGCCGCTGCCCTGCCCGTCCTTCGAGGACGCCTTCGCCGCCGTGCGCAACGGCAAGGCGCGGCTGGCGATGATCCCCATCGAGAATTCGGTGGCCGGGCGGGTGGCCGACATCCACCACCTGATGCCGCATTCCGGGCTGCACATCGTCGCCGAGCACTTCCAGCCCGTGAACCATCACCTGCTGGCGCCCCGAGGCGCCAGCCTCGACGGCATCCGCGCCGTGCGCAGCCACGTCCACGCGCTGTCGCAGTGCCGCGACCTGATCCGCGAGCGCGATCTGGTCGCCGAGGTGCGCGCCGACACCGCCGCCGCCGCCGCCGAGGTGGCGCGCGAGGGCGATCCCACCGTGGCGGCGATCGCCTCGGAACTGGCCGGGGAAATCTACGGCCTCGATTCGCTGGCCGTGAACATCGAGGACGCCGAGCACAACACCACCCGCTTCGTCATCCTGGCGCGCGAGCCCATCGACCCCGACCCCAAGGCGGGGCTGGTGGTCACCAGCTTCGTCTTCCGGGTGCGCAACGTGCCGGCGGCGCTCTACAAGGCGATGGGCGGCTTCGCCACCAACGGCGTCAACATGACCAAGCTGGAAAGCTACCAGATCGGCGGGCGGTTCGTGGCGGCGCAGTTCTACGCCGACGTC
Source organism: Magnetospirillaceae bacterium (assembly GCA_041685145.1). Classification (GTDB taxonomy): domain Bacteria; phylum Pseudomonadota; class Alphaproteobacteria; order Rhodospirillales; family Magnetospirillaceae; genus JAWLGJ01. The sequence continues at coordinate 15,676 of JAWLGJ010000005.1, forward strand.
GAGGGCCACCCCGAGGAACGCGGCCTGCGCCTGGCGCTGGAGGAACTGGACTTCTTCTCGCGCGAGGTGCGCATCCTGGGCGTCTATCACGGCCACCCCTACCGCCTGGAGAACCGCGCGCCGGGGGAATAGGCGGGCCTCGGACCAGGCGCGTCCGGCGCGCCGTCGCGACGGGTGAGCGCGCCCCCTTGCCAGACCCCGCACCGGTGCTGATATAGTGCGCTCGGGAGATCGGCGGCGGACGGGCCAGTCGTGAACCCGGTCAGGTCCGGAAGGAAGCAGCCGCAGCGAATTCGGCTCCGGGTCGTTGTCCGGTCTCCCACCCTAGCCCGCCGGGGGATATGTCCGACTCGTCCGCCAGCCCGTACCGCGTCCTCGCCCGCAAATACCGGCCCAGCACCTTTGCCGAGCTGATCGGGCAGGAGGCGATGGTGCGCACGCTCACCAACGCCATCCGGGCGGGGCGGCTGGCGCACGCCTTCATCCTGACCGGCGTGCGCGGCATCGGCAAGACCACCACCGCCCGCCTCATCGCCCGCGCGCTGAACTGCGAGGCGGGGCCGACCATCGAGCCCTGCGGCACCTGCGAGCCCTGCCGGGCCATCGCCGAGGACCGCCATGTCGACGTGCTGGAGATGGACGCCGCCTCGCGCACCGGCGTCGGCGACATCCGCGAGCTGATCGAGGGCGTGCGCTACCGCCCGGCGGCGGCGCGCTACAAGGTCTATATCATCGACGAAGTGCACATGCTCTCCAACCAGGCCTTCAACGCCCTGCTGAAGACCCTGGAGGAGCCGCCCGAGCATGTGAAGTTCATCTTCGCCACCACCGAGATCCGCAAGATTCCCGTTACCGTGCTGTCGCGCTGCCAGCGGTTCGACCTGCGGCGGGTCGACGCCCGCGCCCTCAGCGCGCATTTCGCCGCCATCGCCGAACGCGAGAACGCGGAACTGGAACCGGAGGCGCTGGCGATGATCGCCCGCGCCGCCGACGGCAGCGTCCGCGACGGGCTGTCGCTGCTCGACCAGGCCATCGCCCACGCAGGCGGCGCCGTCACCGCCCAGCAGACCCGCGACATGCTGGGCCTCGCCGACCGCGCCCGCGTCGTCGACCTGTTCGAGGCCGTGATGAAGGGCGACATCGCCGCCGCCCTCGACCAGGTCGCCGAGCAATACGCGCTGGGCGCCGACCCGGCGGTGGTGCTGCAGGACATGCTGGAGGTCACCCACTGGCTGACGCGCCTGAAGCTGGCGCCGGAGGCGGAGTCGGCGACGGCGCCCGACGGCGGCGACGCCGGCCGCGGCCGCGACATGGCGCGGGCGCTGTCGATGGCGGCGCTGACCCGCGCCTGGCAGATGCTGCTGAAGGGCCTGGGCGAGGTGCGCGTGGCGCCCGCGCCGCTGCAAGCGGCCGAGATGGTGCTGGTGCGCCTGGCCTATGCCGCCGACCTGCCCGGCCCCGCCGAGGCGGTGGAGGCGCTGCGCAAGGGGACGCCGCCGTCGATGCCGGGCGGCGGCAACGGCCCTAGCCCGGCCCCGCCCGGTGGAGCCGCCACGGCAACGGCGGCCGCCCGCCCGTCCGAGGCCCCGGCGGCCGGGCCGAGGGCGGCGCTGGCGCCGACCCCGTCGGCGCCGTCCCCCGAGGCCCCCATGCCGGCGGATTTCCGCGCCCTGGTGGCGCTGTTCGAGGAGCGGCGCGAGGCGCTGCTGGCGGCGGCGCTGCGCCACAACGTGCATCCGGTGCGCTTCGAGCCCGGCCGCATCGATGTGCGCCTGACCGACCACGCGCCGCGCGACCTCGCCAACAAGGTGGGCACGCTGCTGTCGCGGTGGACGGGGCGGCGCTGGATGGTGTCGGTGTCGGGCGAGCCCGGCGAGCCGACGCTGGCCGAACAGGACCGCGCCGCCGAACAGGCCCGCCATCGCGCCGCCGCCGCCGACCCGCTGGTGGAGGCGGTGCTGACCACCTTCGGCGACATGGGCGCCCGCATCGCCGCCGTGCGCGACCTGGGCGAGGCGGCGCCAAGCGAACCACTCGAATCGACGGGAGAGGACGACTGGTCATGAAAAATCTCGGCCAGATCATGAAGCAGGCCCAGGAAATGCAGGCCAAGATGGAGCGGATGCAGGAAAAGCTGGCGGAAATGGAGGTCGAGGGCGCCGCCGGCGCCGGCATGGTGACCGTGACCCTGAACGGCAAGGGCGACCTGCGCGGGGTCAAGATCGACAAGTCTCTGGCCGATCCCGCGGAGGTCGAGGTTCTGGAGGATCTGATCGTCGCCGCCTTCAACGACGGCAAGGCCAAGGTCGAGCAGCGGATGCAGGACGAGATGGCCGGCCTGACCGGCGGGCTGAATCTGCCGCCGGGCTTCAAGCTGCCGTTCTGAGTCCGCGCGCGTGGCCGGGGCGGAGATCGAGCACCTGATTGCGCTGCTGGCGCGCCTGCCCGGCCTGGGGCCGCGCTCGGCGCGGCGCGCGGCGCTGCACCTGCTGCACCGCCGCGAGGGCCTGCTGGAACCGCTGGTGCAGGCGCTGTCGCGGGCGGCGGAGCGGGTGCGCACCTGCTCGCGCTGCGGCAATTACGACACCACCGACCCCTGCACCATCTGCGCCGATCCGCGACGCGACGACGCGATCATCTGCGTCGTCGAGGACGTCGCCGGGCTGTGGGCGCTGGAGCGCGCCGGCCTGTTCCGGGGGCGCTACCACGTCCTCGGCGGCCTGCTGTCGGCGCTGGACGGTGTCGGGCCCGAGGACTTGAACATCGAGGCCCTGGCCGCCCGCGCCGCCGAGCCGTCGGTGCGCGAGGTGATCCTGGCCACCGGCGCCACCATCGACGGCCAGACCACCGCGCATTACATCGGCGAACGCCTGGGGCAAAGCGGGGTCGCGGTGTCGCGTTTGGCCCAGGGCGTTCCCATCGGCGGGGAACTCGACTATCTGGATGATGGGACCATCGGCGCCGCCCTGCGGGCCCGTCGGCCCCTCGACTAAGGCGGCGCCCCCTCCAAGGAGGTCACGGCTCATGAGACAGGCCCTGGTGTTGCTGCTCGTCGCCGCCGGCCTGGCGGCCTGCGGCCCGCGCGTGATCAGTTCCGACGTCACGCGCTTTCACAATCCCGACCTGCTGTCGCCCGCCAACCAGACCTTCACCATCACCCCCCGCGAGCAGCAGGTGGGCAGCCTGGAGTTCCAGCGTTACGCCGAGATTGTCGCCCGGCGCCTGAGCGCGCGGGGGCTGCAGCCGGTGGCGCCGGGCGCCGGCCCCGCCGATCTGGTGGTGCGCCTGGATTACGGCCTTGAGGGGCCGCGGACGGAAATCCAGAGCCGCCCGGTGACCGGCTCGGTGGGCTTCTCGCGCTGGCACGATCCCTGGGCGTTCGGCTTCGGGATGCCGCTCTACAGCGAAATCGACACGCGCCAGGTCTACACCCGCTGGCTGCGGGTCGAGATGCTGGACGGCGACGCCCTGCGCGCGGGGCGGCGGGATGTCCTGTTCGAGGGCCGCGCCGTCAGCACCGGCACCGCCTCGGGCCTGCCGGCGATGATGCCCTATCTGGCGGCGGCGCTGTTCGAAAGCTTCCCCGGCACCAGCGGCCAGACCGTGCGCGTGCAGGTGCCGGTGGACGAAGCGGGATGACGGCGGCGGCGGCGGCGTGGCGGGCCGGGCTGGCGGCCGCCCTGATGCTGGCGGCGGCACCGGCGGCGGCGCAGGAGGCGCCGGCGCTTGAGCTAACCGTCTATGGCGACGACCGCACCCTGGTCCACGACCGCCGGCCGCTGGAGGTGCCGGCGGGCGCGGGGACCTTGCGCCTGGACGAGGTCAGCCCCGCCTTGCGGCCCGACAGCGTCGTCTTGCGCCTGCCGGACGGGGCGCGGGTGGTGGCGCAGAGCTTCGTGCCGGGGCACCCCGACCGCGCCGCGCTGCTGCGCCATTTCGAGGGCCGCGAGGTGCTGGTGGTGCGCGGCGGCGAGGACGCGGCCGAATACGTCACCCCGGCGCGCCTGCTGTCGCATCGGCCGCTGCTGCTGGAGATCGACGGGCGCATCGAGACCGACCCCGGCGGCCGCATCGCCTTTCCGGCGCTGCCGCCGGCGCTGGCGGACGGGCCGCATCTGCGGATCGAGGTGGGGGCCGCCCAATCCGCCAGCGGCACCGCCAATCTGCTTTACCTGACCGGCGGCCTGTCCTGGCGGGCCGATCATGTCCTGGTTCTGGCCGAAGGGGAGGACCGGGTCGATCTCGACACCTTCGCCACCGTGCGCAACGCCACCGACTGGGCGGTGCCGCCGGCGCGGCTGGTGCTGGCGGCCGGCGAGGTCAACCGCGCCGACGACGCCCCGCCGGGCCCGCTGCGGGCCGAGATGGCGGCGGCCCCGGCGGCGCGGCCGGTGGAGACCGCCCTGGCGGGCCTGCGCTTCTACGCCCTGCCGCGGCCCGTCGCCCTGGAGCCCGACGACAGCCGCCGCGTGGCGCTGCTGACGGCGCGGGGGTTGGCGGCGGCGGTCGGCTACCGCCACCGAGCCGCCTTCTACGGGCCGCCGCGCGAGGAGACGCGGGCCGAGCGCCTGCTGACCGTGCCCAACCAGCCGCCGGACGGGCTGGGCCGCGCCCTGCCGGGGGGAACGGCGCGGGTCTATGCCGCCGGGGCCGGCGACGGGCCGCGGCTGCTGGGCGAGGGCCGCCTGCCCGACACGCCGCCGGGGCGCAAGCTGGAACTGGCGCTGGGGCGCGACATCGACCTGGCGGTGACCCACATCCGCACCGAGATGCGCGAGGTTTCGCCGCGCCTGCACGAGGCGGCCTTCGAGGCGATGCTCGGCAACGCCAAGGACCGCGACGTGCTGGTGCGGATCGAACAGGCCATCCCCGGCGCCTGGGAGGTGCTGTCCGAAAGCCACCCCCACCGCCGCCTCGACGCCGCCACCGCCGCCTGGGAGGTGCCGGTGCCGGCGGGCGCCACCGCCACCCTGACCTACCGCCTGCGCGTGCGGCCTTAACCGGGGCGATCCCCCACACGGACGCGGAATCGAGCATTTTGCCGCCGCCGCGCCGGCGCGCTCAAGTCATCCTTTTCCGTAGTTTTACGGTCTGTTTGGCAGGGGCCGGAAGACCGTAAAGTGCGCCCGATTCCACACATGCGAAAAGGGGTCCGCCCATCCGCCGTCCGGCGGGACGACCGGCGGACGGCGGAGAAAAGGAGACAAGGGCACATGGACATGCTTTCCCACGCGCTGACGCGGCTGGACGAGGCGGCGCGGCACATCGAAGTGGACCCCGAGGTGCTCGAAAAGCTCCGCTTCCCGAAGGAAACCCTGAGCACGCGCCTGATGATCCGCATGGACGACGGCTCGCGGCGCTCCTTCCTGGCGTGGCGCTGCCGCTACGACGACACGCGCGGGCCCACCAAGGGCGGCATCCGCTTCCATCCCGCTTCCACCGTCGACGAGGTGGCGACGCTGGCCTTCTGGATGACCTTCAAATGCGCGGTGATGAACCTGCCCTATGGCGGCGGCAAGGGCGCGGTGCAGGTCGACCCGCACGAATTGTCGCGGGCCGAACTGGAGCGGCTGTCGCGCTCCTATGTGCAGGCCTTCGCCAGCATGATCGGGCCCGATCGCGACATTCCGGCGCCCGACGTCTACACCAACTCGATGATCATGGGCTGGATGGCCGACGAATACAGCGCCATCATGCGCCAGCCCAGCCCGGCGGTGATCACCGGCAAGCCCATTCCGCTCGGCGGCTCGCTGGGCCGCGACGACGCCACGGCGCGCGGCGGCTATTACCTGCTCAAGCATCTTGAGGAAGAACTCGATCTGGCGGAGTCCGCCCGGCGCGTCGTCGTCCAGGGTTTCGGCAACGCCGGCCTGCACATTGCCCGCCTGCTGCACGCCGACGGCTATCGCATCGTCGGCGTTTCCGACTCGCGGGGCGCCATCGCCTCGCGGGAGGGCCTGGACCCCAACGCGGTGTTCGAGGCCAAGGAGGCCGAAGGCTCGGTGACCGCCTATGCGCGCTCGGGACGGGCGGAAACGGTCTCGGCGGAGGATCTGCTCGCCCTGGAGTGCGAGGTGCTGGTGCCGGCGGCGCTGGAGGACACCATCCACGAGGGCAACGCCGACACCATCAAGGCGCGCGTGGTGCTGGAACTCGCCAACGGCCCGGTGACCACCGAGGCCGACGTCATCCTCGACGACAAGGGGGTCATCGTGCTGCCCGACATCCTCGCCAATGCCGGCGGCGTGACGGTATCCTATTTCGAATGGGTCCAGAACCGGCAAGGCTACTATTGGGCGGTCGAGGAGGTCCACAGCCGCCTGAAGGCGATCATGGAGGCCGAAGGGCGCCATGTCTGGGACACGCGCACGGCCAAGAACGTGTCGATGCGCACGGCCGCCTACATCCATGCGCTGAAGCGTCTGTCGGATGCCATCGCCGCCCACGGCACCCAGCCCTATTTCACCGCCTGACGCCGCGGCGGCGGTCCAGGCCGGGCCGTCGTCCGCCGGAGGGGTGAGGCTCGCCGTGCCCATGCCCAGGGTGTCGACCCGACGACCGCTGTTCGCGCTGGGATTCCTGGCGGTTTTCCTGGCCGTCGACGCGGTGACCTTCCTCCCCGAGCCGCCGGCCGTCAACATGACGCCGTGGAACCCCCCGGCGGGGCTGTATCTGGCGCTGCTGCTGCTGGAACCGCGCCGGGGCGCGGCGGTGACCTTCGTCGCGCTGATGCTGGGCGACGCGCTCGTGCGCGGCGCCCCCGCGCCTTGGGGCCTGCTGGTGGTCGCCAATCTGCTGATCACCGCCGTCTACACCGCCGGGGCGGCGGCCCTGCGCGGCGGAGCGGGGCTCGACCCGGCCCTCGACCGCCTGCGCGACGTCGTGGCGCTGGTGATCGCGGTGCCGCTCATCGCCGCGCTGGCGGCCCTGGTGTTCGCGACCGCCTATGTCGCCGCCGGGCTGCTGCCGCGCCCCGACCTGCTCGCGGTGGGTCTGCAATACTGGGTCGGCGACATGATCGGCGTGCTGACCATCGCGCCGGCGGCCCTGGTGCTGCTGCACGGCACCGCCTCGGCGGGACCGAGGACCACCTGGGCCGAGACGGCGGCGCAGGCGCTGGCGGTGGGCGCGGGGCTGGCGGTGACGTTCAACCCGCTGGTCGCCGATCCCACCAACCTGTTCTATGTGCTGTTCCTGCCGGTGATCTGGGTGGCGATGCGGCGCGGCCTGCCAGGGGCGGCGGCGGCGATTCTGGCGACGCAGGTCGGCACCATGCTCGGCCTTCTGTGGCGGCAGGGACATTGGGACGACGTCACCTATCATCAACTGCTGATGGTGTCGCTGGCGGCCACCGGCCTGTTGGTGGGGGCGGTGGTCGGCGAGCGGTGGCGGCTGGAACTGCGGCTGCGCCAGCGCCAGGACGAACTGGCACGGGTGGGGCGCCTGAGCCTCTTGGGCGAGATGGCCTCCTCGCTGGCGCACGAGCTGAACCAGCCGCTGTTCACCACCATCGGCTACACCAAGGCCGCCCGGCAATCGCTCAAGGGCGGCGACGGCGCCGCCGCCACCACCGCCGATCTGATGAATCGCGCCGTCGCCGAGGCCGAACGCGCCGCCGAGGTGCTGCGGGGCATTCGGGGCTTTCTGCGGCAAGGCGAGCGCGCCGCGCCCATGACGCTGGCGGACAGCGTCGAGGAGGTGCTGACCTTTGCCCACCCGGACCTCCAGCGCCAAGGCATCGCGGTGCGCCTGGGCCTGCCGGCGGACCTGCCGCCCTTGCAGGCCGACAAGGTGCAGGTCGAGCAGGTTCTCCTCAATCTGGTGCGCAACAGCATCGACGCCCTCGCCCCCACCAACGCCGTCGCCAAGGCGATCGACATTGCCGCCGCGCGCGACGGCGGCATGGTGACCGTGCGCGTCGGCGACAACGGTCCCGGCGTCGCCGAGGAGCAGATCGCGCCGCTGTTCGACCTGTTCTTCACCACCAAGCCCTCGGGCACCGGCCTGGGCCTGCCGATTTCGCGCTCGATCGTCGAGGCGCATGGCGGCAAACTGTGGCTGGCCCGCAACGGCGCCGACGGCGCCTGCTTCGCCTTTTCGCTGCCGGCGGCCCGCCCATGACCGAAAACGCCACCGTCTTCATCGTCGACGACGACGGCGCGGTGCGGCACTGCCTGTCGGTGATCTGCGAGATGGCGGGGCTGCGCTGCGAGACCTTTGGCGCCGCGGCCGACTTCATCGCCGCCTATCGGCCCGGGCGGGGCGGCTGCCTGGTGGTGGATCAGCGGATGCCGGGCCTCACCGGCCTGGAATTGCAGGCCTGGATGGCCGGTCAGGCGGTGCCGCTGCCGGTGATCGTCATCACCGGCCACGGCGACGTGCCGCTGGCGGTCAACGCCTTCCGGGCCGGCGCCTGGGATTTCCTGGAAAAGCCCTTCGACGACGAATACTTCCTGCGCCGCGTGCGCGAGGCCCTGGCGGCCGACGCCGACGCCCGGCGCGAGGCCGCCGAACGCACCGGCGTCGCGGCGCGCTTTCGCCGCCTCAGCCGTCGCGAACGGGCGGTGATGGAACTGCTGGTCCAGGGGCTGGCCAACAAGATGATCGCCGCCGAGCTTGGCATCGGCATCCGCACGGTGGAATCCCACCGCGCCAATGTCCTCAAGAAGATCGGCGTCATGAGTCTGGCGGAGCTGACCCGTCTGAAGCTCATCCTCGACGGCAACCCCCGCTGAGGCGCCCGCCTACAAGGCGCAGACGCCGCGCCCCCGCCACACCGACTCCATGAACAGCGACGAACGCCGCAGCGCCGCCATGCGCAGATCCTCGCCGTCCTCCGCCAGCATCGCCGCCAGCGCGTCCTTGAACCGGCGCAGCAGCCGGGTCTTGATCTCCACCGGCGACCAATCGAGGCGGCGGCGGCGTTGCAGCCACAGCAGATGCGCCAGGATCGGCGCGCCGGCGCCGGCGACGACCTCCGGCACCACCCGGCTGCCCCGCGCCGACAGCAGGGCCTCGGCCTCGGCGCTGACCGCCTCGGGCGCCAGTTCCATCACCGTCGGCGCCCCGCGCAGCGCCAGCGCCTCGCCGGTGCCGAAGCGGCAGCCGCCGCCGACCACCACCAGATCGGCCGCGTGGTCGAGCGCCGACTCCAGGCGCCGCGTACCCCGTTCGCCGACTAGGCCGGCGACGCCGGCGGCGTCGCGCAGCGCGCAGGCCAATTCCGCCGGTGACAGGCCGACGCGGTTGCCGACCGCCACGCCGCCCGCGGCGGCGGCGGTCATGCGCCAACCGCGACGGATCAGGGCGCGCGCCAGGCGCAGCGCCGGCTGGTCGCAACCCAGCACGGCGAGATTGCCCGGGCGTGGGTGCAGGGCGGCGATGGCGGCCGCCGCCGTCATGGCGACGGCGTCCTCGCGCAGGAAGCCGCGCGGGCGCCCCCAGGTGGGGGCGAGGCGGGCGTGGGAGCGCGCCTCGACGCCCAGCCACCCCGTCAAAAGTGTGCCACGAAGGCCGCCGAGTCCCGCCGTCAACACCATGTCGGGAAAGGCGCCCCCGAACGCCGCCGGCAAACGCTCCAGGTCGGCGCGGGACAGGATGGCGTCGGGCGCGGCGACACCGCCGGCGGCGCCGCCGTAAGGCAGATGGAAGGCGGCGCACTGAATGGCGGTGGCAAGGGCGAGGCGCGCCTCGACCTCGGGGCTGGGGGCGGCGTGCAGGCGGACGGTGCCGATCGCCGGCAGGGCGCCGACATCGCAGCGGCTGCGCCAGACGGGCAGGCGGAGGACACTGCCGTCGCGGCGGCGCAGGGCGATGACGGCCTCGCCCTCCTCGCGCCGCGCTTCCATCCGATCCAACACCGGCCGCAACGCCGCCGCCGCGTGACGGGTGACGCTTCGCTGGTATCCGCCGCTCGCCACGCCCGCACGTCCCCAATCCCAAAAAACGCCCCGCGCAGATTACAAGGCGCCGCGATGGGGGTTTATCCCCGGAAACTACGGAAAAACGGCCGGGCGCGCCGGGCGCGGCCGGTGCCGGCGCGACGGTGTGCCGTGGGTGGGGAAAATGGTGGAGCCGAGGGGAGTCGAACCCCTGACCTCAGCAGTGCGATTGCTGCGCTCTCCCAACTGAGCTACGGCCCCACGGCTGGAGAGGGGCGGATAATGGGGCAGGGGCCGGCGGCTGTCAAGACGCGGCGGAGCGCGTCTTCGCCGCCCGACCATCAGCCCCGCAGCCGCCCTCCGGTCGCCTTGGCCACCGCCTGCACCACCTTCTCGGAGACGGCGTCGATCTCCTCGTCGGTGAGGGTGCGCTCGCTGGGTTGCAGGGTGACGGCGAGGGCCAGCGATTTCAGGTCCGGCCCCACCTTGTCGCCCTCGTAGAGGTCGAAGACGGCGACGTCGGCGATCAGCAGGTCGGCGCCGCGCGCCGCGCGCACCGCCGCTTCCGCCGGCACCTCGCGGCCCATGACGAAGGCGAAATCGCGTTCGACCGGCTGCAGGGGCGAGGCGTTCAGCAGCGGCCGCGCCTTCGTGGGGCGTGGTTTCGCCGGCGGAATGGCGTCGAGGAAGACCTCGAAGCCCACCATCGGCCCCTTCAGGTCCATCGCCCGCAGCATGCGCGGGTGCAGCGCCCCGAAGCGCGCCAGCACCTTCGGCCCCAGCTTCAACGTGCCGGCGATGCCGGGGTGGTACCACTCCGGCGCCTCGGCCTCGACGCGCAGATTGTCCACCGCCGCCCCGGCGGCCGCCAGCGCCGCCAGCGCGTCGGCCTTGGCGTCGAAGACGTCGACCTCGCGCGGCGCCCGCGCCCAATGCCGGGGGCCGGTGCGCCCGGCGCGCAGGCCGGCGACGACGCGGCGCTGGTCCTCGGGCCGCGCCCCCTCGAAGGCCGGCCCGACCTCGAAGAGGGCGACGTCGCGCAGGCCGCGGTCGGCGTTGCGCCCCGCCGCCGCCATCAGGTTCGGCAGCAGCGAGGGGCGCATGGCGTCGAGATCGCTGCTGATGGGGTTGGCCAGCATCAGTTCCGGCCGCCCGCCGCCGAACAGGGCGGCGTGGGCCGTGGGCCGGACCGACCCGGTCACCGTCTCGACCAGCCCGCGCGCCGCCAGATCGCGGCGCGCCCAGCCGGTGCGGCGCTGGATCTGGGTGAGCACCGGCTGCGGCATCGGCGCGCGCGGCAGGGTGGCGACGGGGATGTTGTCGTAACCATTGATGCGCACGACCTCCTCGACGAGGTCGTGCTCGCCCTCGATGTCGCCGCGCCACGACGGCGGCGACACCTCCAGGCCGCCGTCGCCCTCGCGCACCGTGCAGCCGAGAGCGGCGAGGATCTCGACGCAGCGGCGGTCGGAGACCTCGACCCCGCCCAGCGCCCGCACCCGCGCCGGGCGCAGCGGCACGCCGCGCCGCCAATCCGGTTCGGCGCCGGCGATCACCGGCTCGGACGGCTCGCCGCCGCACAGGTCCAGGATCATGCGGGTGGCCATCTCCATCGCCGGCACCGCCGAGGCCGGGTCGACGCCGCGCTCGAAGCGATGGCGGGCGTCGGATTCGATGTTCAGCCGCCGTCCGGTGGCGGCGGTGCGGGTGGGATCGAACAGCGCCGACTCCAGGAAGACATTGACCGTGGCCTCGGTGCAGCCGGAATCCTCACCGCCGATGACCCCGCCCAGCGCCCGCGCGCCGGCCTCGTCGGCGATCACCGTGACCGATTCGTCCAGCTCGTAGGTCTTGCCGTTGAGGGCATCGACGCGCTCGCCCGGCCGCGCCAGACGGGCGCGGATGTCGCCGCTGATCTTGTCGGCGTCGAAGACGTGCAGCGGCCGCGCCTGATCGATGGCGAAGAAATTGGTGATGTCGACCAGCGCCGAAATCGGCCGCAGCCCCACCGCCAGCAGCCAGCGCTTCAGCCACTCCGGGCTGTCGCCGTTGCGCACGCCGCGAATGTAGCGGCCGGCGAATTGCGGGCAGGCGTTGGCGGTCTCGGGGGTGAACTCCAGGCGCACCTGGATGGGGCTGGCGATGCGCGCCGGCACCGGCGCCACCGGCATCGGCCTCAGCGCGCCCAGCCCCGCCGCCGCCAGGTCGCGGGCGATGCCCCGCACCCCCAGCCAGTCGGGGCGGTTGGGGGTGACGGCGACGTCGAACACCGGGTCGAGGTCGAGCACCGTGCCCACCGGCGCGCCCACCGGCGCCCCGGGGTCCAGCTCGGCGATGCCGGCGTGATCCTCGCCCAGCCCCAGCTCGCGCCACGAGCACATCATGCCCTCGCTCTCGACGCCGCGGATCTTGCCCTTCTTGAGGCACTCGCCGTTGGCGGGGATGCGGGCGCCGGGGGTGGCCAGCACCACCTTGATGCCCTCGCGGGCGTTGGGGGCGCCGCAGACGATCTGCAACACCGCGCCGCCGCCCGCCTCCACCCGGCACAGCTTCAGGCGGTCGGCGTTGGGGTGCGGCTCGGCGGCGACGACGCGGCCGACGGTGAAATCGGCCAGCGCCTCGGCGGGGTCTTCGAGGGACTCGACCTCGATGCCCAGCATGGTCAGGCGCTCGGCGATGGCGGCGGCGCCGGCCTCGGTTTCCAGGTGGCGCTTCAGCCAGGACAGGGTGAACTTCATCGCGTCAGCCCTCCGGCCAGGGTGGGCACGTCCAGGGGCAGGAAGCCGTAATGGCGCAGCCAGCGCAGGTCGGATTCGAAGAAGGTGCGCAGGTCGGGGATGCCGTATTTTAGCATCGCCACCCGCTCCACCCCCAGGCCGAAGGCGAAGCCCTGGTAGCGCTCGGGGTCGATGCCGCAGGCCGACAGCACGTTGGGGTGCACCATGCCGCAGCCGAGGATCTCCAGCCAGTCGTCGCCGGCGCCGATCTTCAACTCGCCGCCGGCGCGCGAGCAGCCGATGTCCATTTCCGCCGAGGGCTCGGTGAAGGGGAAGAAGGAGGGCCGGAAGCGCACCGGCACGTCCTCGACCTCGAAATAGGCGCGCACGAACTCGATCAGCACGCCCTTCAGGTGCCCCATATGGGTGCTCTCGTCGACGACCAGCCCCTCGATCTGGTGGAACATGGGCGTGTGGGTCATGTCGGAGTCGCAGCGATAGGTGCGCCCCGGGGCGACGATGCGCACCGGCGGCGGCTGCGTCTGCATGGTGCGGATCTGCACCGGCGAGGTGTGGGTGCGCAGCAACAGCCGGGCGCCGTCCTCGTCCTCGGGCAAGAAGAAGGTGTCGTGCATCAACCGCGCCGGATGCTCGGGCGGGAAATTGAGGGCGGTGAAGTTGTGGAAGTCGTCCTCGATGTCGGGGCCCTCGGCGACGGCGAAGCCCATCTGCGCGAAGATCGCCACCAGTTCGTCGATCGTCTGGCTGATGGGGTGCACGCGGCCCGGCGCCTCGGGGCGCGCCGGCAGGGTGACGTCGACGCGCTCGGCGGCGACGCGGGCGTCGAGGGCGGCGTCCTCGAGGGCGGCGCGGCGCGCCTCGATGGCCTCGGCCACCGCGTCCTTGAGGGCGTTCAGCGCCTGGCCGGCGGCGCGGCGCTCGTCGGGGTCCATGCCGCCCAGGCCCTTCATCAGGCCGGTGATGCGGCCCTTCTTGCCCAGCGCCGAGACCCGGACGCCCTCCAGCGCCTCCAGGCTTTCCGCCGCGGCGACCTCGGCCATCAGCGCCTCGCGCAGCCTGCTCACGTCATCCATTCTTTCGCGTCCTCAGCACAGAAAAAGGGGGTCGCCCAGGGGCGCCCCCTTTCACAAGACCGTCGGCGGTACCGGAAGCTCCGGCCTCACGCCGCCTTGTCGAGGGCCACCTTGGCCTGGTCGACCAGGGACTTGAAGGCGTCGGGTTCGCGGATCGCCAAGTCGGACAGAACCTTGCGGTCGAGCTCGATCCCCGCCTTCTTCAGCCCGTTCATAAATCGGGAATAGGTAAGGCCATGCTGCCGCGTGCCGGCGTTGATGCGCTGAATCCACAGGGCGCGGAAATTGCGCTTGCGCACGCGGCGGTCGCGGTACTGGTATTGCAGCGCCTTTTCGACGCGCTGGACGGCGATGCGGAAACAGGCCTTGGCCCGGCCGCGATAGCCCTTTGCCATCTTGATGATCTTGCGATGGCGGGCGTGGGTGGTCTTGCCGCGCTTCACACGAGCCATGATCTAGCCTCCGTACGGCAGGAACTGGCGGACGATGGTGGCGTCGCCCTTCTCCAGGACGAAGCTGCCACGCGCCTGGCGCTTCATCTTCTGCGTGCGCTTGCGCAGATTGTGGCGCTTGTAGGCGACATTCGCCTTGATCTTGCCGCGGCCGGTGAAGCCGAATCGCTTCTTGGCGGCACTCTTGGTCTTCAGCTTGGGCATTTGCGCCTGATCCTTCCTTGTGGGGTCGCGTCGCGCGGACGGCGAGGCATGCCCGTTTCCGGCCCCGTCCGTCCCGTTGGAACGCAGCGTTATAGCGGCGATGCCGCGGCGATGCAAGCCGCCTTCACCGTCCGCCCAGCGCCGCCTCCAGCCGCTCGCGGATCATCCGCAGGCTCTGCTGCGAGTCGTGGACATTGGCGAAGCACTGGCTGTCGGCGGCGCGCAGCCAGTCGCGAAGCTCGTCATAGAGGTCGGGATCAAGGCGCGGGCGCAGCGATTCCACCCGCCGCTCCATCCGCGCCACGTCCTGTTGGCACCAGAAGCTGCCGGCGTCGCCGTCGCCGGTCCAGGGCGACGACACCAGGGTGACGGCGGCGGCGGCGGCAAGGATGGTTGCGTGCATGGCGTGCCTCCCGGTCCTCCCCGCAATATGGGCCCGCCGCGTGGGGCCGCCATAGCGAGCCGTCAGCGGCCGGCGGCGTCGGGGCGGGAATTGTCCAGCATCTCGCGGACGACCTGCAGGGTACGCCCGGCACGGCCGAGGTCATAGCCGCATTGCTCGACGCCGATGGCCAGCCACTCGCCGATCTGCTTGTGGCCCACCGGCGTCAGGCGCTCGCGCTCCGCCGCCAGTTCGCGGCCGAGCGACTCCGCCGCACCGCGACAGGCGGCCTCGTCCCCGGGAGCGCCCGCCGCCGCCGGCGGCGCGGCCGCGGCGGCGAGGGCAAGGGCAACAGCCATGACGTTCCGATTCATGCGATTCCTAACGCGGCGCCACCACCATGATCATCTGGCGGCCTTCCATCTTGGGGAATTGCTCCACCTTGGCGAGGTCGTCCAGTTCGCCCCGCACGCGGTCGAGGACGCGCATCCCGATGTCCTGGTGCGCCATCTCGCGGCCGCGGAACCGCATGGTTATCTTGACCTTGTCCCCTTCCTCAAGGAAGCGGCGCATGTTGCGCATCTTGACCACATAGTCATTGTCATCGATGTTCGGCCGGAGCTTGACCTCCTTGACCTCGATGACCTTCTGCTTCTTGCGCGCTTCCGCCTTTTTCTTCTGCTGTTCGTACTTGAACTTGCCGAAGTCAAGTATCTTGCACACGGGCGGGTCGGCGTTGGGGGACACCTCGACGAGGTCCAGGCCGGCCTCCTCGGCCATCTCCAGCCCTTCCTCCAGGGACACGACCCCGACCATGCTTCCGTCCTCGCCGACGAGGCGGATGGTCCTGGACTCGATGTCCCGATTGACCCTGGGCCCATCCTTCTGCGGCGGCCCCATCATCGGTCGTCTGGCTATGAATGACCTCCTTCGCTTGCATCAACAATCGGCCGGCGACGCCGCTTGCGGCGTCCGGCGACCCGCGCGCCCGCCGCCCCTCAGGCCGGCGGCGCCACTTCGTGTTTCAGTGTATCCACGGCCTCTTCCAGGGCAAGCACTTCTTGCGCCTGCCCGCCCAGGCGCCGCAGCGCGACGGTGCGCTCCTCGGCCTCGCGGCGCCCGACGACGACGATGACGGGAACCTTGGCGACCGAATGCTCGCGCACCTTGTAGGTGATCTTTTCGTTGCGCAGGTCCATCTCGGCCTGGAGGCCGGCCCGGCGCAGGGCGGCGTGCACCTCGCGGGCGTAGTCGTCGGCGTCGGAGGTGATCGTCGCCACCACCGCCTGCTGCGGCGCCAGCCACAGCGGCAGGCGCCCGGCGTAGTGCTCGACCAGGATGCCGATGAAGCGCTCCAGCGAGCCGAACAGCGCCCGGTGCAGCATCACCGGCCGATGGCGCTGACCGTCCTCGGCGACATAGTGGACGTCGAAGCGCTCGGTCAGGTTCATGTCCACCTGCAGGGTGCCGCACTGCCAGTCGCGGCCGATGGCGTCGCGGAGCACGAATTCCAGCTTCGGCCCGTAGAAGGCCCCCTCGCCGGGGTTATGGCCGTAATCGAGGCCCATATGCTCCAGCGCGCCCTTCAGCGCCGCTTCCAGGCGGTCCCACACCTCGTCGGCGCCGATGCGCTTCTCGGGGCGGTCCGAGAACTTGATGCGCACGTCCTCGAAGCCGAAGTCGCGGTAGATGTCCATGATCAGCCGGATGACGGTGGCGCACTCCTCCTCCATCTGGTCCAGCGTGCAGAAGATGTGGGCGTCGTCCTGGGTGAAGGCGCGCACCCGCATCAGCCCGTGCAAGGCGCCCGAGGGCTCGAAGCGGTGCACCTTGCCGAACTCCGCGAGGCGCAGCGGCAGGTCGCGGTAGCTCTTGATGCCCTGCTTGAAGACCTGGATGTGGCCGGGGCAGTTCATGGGCTTGACGGCGTACACTCGCTCGTCCTCGCGGTCGGGGAAGAAGCGGGTGAAGAACATGTTCTCGCGGAAGGTGTCCCAGTGCCCCGAGGTCACCCACATTTCGCGGTCCATCAGCTCGGGGGTGTTGATCTCCTGATAGCCGGCCTCCTCCTGGCGCCGGCGCATATAGGCGATCAGGGTCTGGAACAGCCGCCAGCCCTTGGGGTGCCAGAACACCGCGCCGGGCGCCTGCTCCTGGAAGTGGAACAGGTCCATCTCGCGCCCCAGGCGCCGATGGTCGCGCTTCTCGGCCTCCTCCAGCATGTGGAGGTAGTCCTTGAGCTGCTTCTCGTCCGCCCAGGCGGTGCCGTAGATGCGTTGCAGCATCTCGTTGCGGGCATCGCCGCGCCAATAGGCGCCCGAGACCCGCAGCAGCTTGAACGCCTTGCCCAGCTTGCCGGTGGAGGGCAGGTGCGGGCCGCGGCACAAATCGAACCACCGCCCCTGGCGATAGATGGTGATGCGCTCGCCCGCGGGGATGTCGCGGATGATCTCGGCCTTGTATTTCTCGCCGATCTCCTCGAAGACGCCGATGGCCTCGTCGCGGTCCCAGGTCTCGCAGGTGATGGGCTCGTCGCGCGCGACGATCTCGCGCATCCGCGCCTCGATGCGCTCCAGATCCTCGGGCGTGAAGGGCTCGGCGCGCGCGAAGTCGTAGTAGAAGCCGTTTTCGATCGCCGGGCCGATGGTGACCTGGGTGCCGGGATACAATTCCTGCACCGCCTCGGCCATGACATGGGCGGCATCGTGGCGCAGCAGCTCCAGCGCGTCCTCGTCCTTGCGGGTGACGATGGCGAGGCGGGCGTCGCGGTCGATGGTGGCGCCGAGATCCTTCATCTGGCCGTCGACGCGCACGGCCAGCGCCGCCTTGGCGAGGCCGGGGCCGATATCCGCGGCGACCCGCGCCCCCGTCACCGGGCCTTCATAGCGGCGCACGCTGCCGTCGGGCAGGGTGATGGCAACCATCGGGCTGGCGTTTCTCTGCAGTTGCGAACAGCGGGGGACTGTATAGGGATTCGACCGCCAGTCAAGCGGCCCCGATCGGCGCCCCCAGCACCTCTTCATAGACCGCCAGGGTGGCGTCGGTCATGGCGCGGCGGTCGAAGTGCCGGCGGGTGTTGAGCATGGCGGCGTGGGCTAGGGTTTCGCGCTCCTCGGCGCCGAGGTCGAGGGCTTGGTCCAGCGCCGCCGCCAGCGCCGCCGCGTCGCCGGGCGGCACCAGCCAGCCGGTAACGCCCGGCACCACCGATTCGCGGGGGCCGCCGTGGTCGGTGGCGATGACCGGCCGCCCCATCGCCTGCGCCTCGATGACGACGCGGCCGAAGGCTTCGGGCTCGGTGGAGGCGCTGACGACGACATCGGTCAGCTTGTAGGCCGCCGCCATGTCCTTGCAATGGTCGACGATGTGCACCACCTCGCCCAGGCCGCGATCCTCGGCCAGCTTGATGAGTTCCCGGCGGTAACGGTCGCGCCGCCGCGCCGAGCCCACCAGCAGGCAGCGGATGTCGCGGCGCCCCAGGAGGGCAATGGCCTCGATCAGCACCGCCTGCCCCTTCCAGCGCGCCAGCCGGCCCGGCAGCATGACGACGCGCTTGTCGTCGGGCAGGCGCCATTGCCGCGCCAGGTCGATCTGGCGCGGCCCCGTCACCCGCGCCGGGTCGAAGCGCTCCAGGTCGACGCCGCGATGGATGACGCGGATGCGCTCCTCCTCGACGCCATAGACCTCGCGCAGGTGCTGGGCGATGAAATGCGAGATGGCGATCACCCGCTCGCCCCGCGCCATGACGCGGTTGTAGAACAGCTTCAGCCCCAGCGGGCCGCGTCCGTAGGTGCCGTGGAAGGTGGTGACGAAGCGCCGGCCGGTGCGCCGTGCCGCCGCCAGGGCGCTCCAGGCGGGCGCGCGGCTGCGGGCGTGCACCAGGTCGACCCCGAATTCGCGGATCACCTGCTCCAGCCGCGCGGCGTTGGCGCGCATCACCAGCGGATTCTTGCTGGCCAGCGGCAGGTCGATGTGGCGCACGCCCAGGCGCTTGAGTTCATAGGTCATCGGGCCGCCGGCCGAGGCCACCAGTGGCGTATAGCCCGCCTCGGCCAGCGCCGCCGCCACCTCGATGGTGCCGCGCTCGACGCCGCCGGTCTCCAGGCGCGGCAGAACCTGGAGCACGACGGGTTGACGGCCCGCCACGGCCGCGCCATTCAGGGTGTCGTCCGCCACCTGCTTTCCGGGAAATACGCCATGCACACCGAAACTCCCGCCACCGCCATGCTTCCCCGCCCCGACGGCGCCAAGGTCGCATATCACGCCGTGCCGGGAAAGTCACCGGGCGTCGTGTTCCTGCACGGCCTGAAGTCGGACATGACCGGCGGAAAGGCCCTATTCCTTGAGGAGCACTGCCGCCGTCAGGGCCGCGCCTTCGTGCGCTTCGACACCTATGGCCACGGCGCCTCGTCGGGCGCCTTCGAGGACGGCACCATCGGGCGCTGGACCGAGGACGCCGTGGCGGTGCTGGACGAGGTCACCCAGGGGCCGCAGGTGCTGGTGGGCTCCAGCATGGGCGGCTGGGTGATGCTGCTGGCGGCGCTGCGGCGGCCGGAGCGGGTGGCGGGGCTGGTGGGCATCGCCGCCGCCCCCGACTTCACCGAGGATTTGATGTGGCGCGAGTTCAGCGACGCGCAACGCCAGGAGCTGCTGACGCGCGGGCGGGTCGAGGTCGCCGTGCCCGAGGCCTATGGCGGCGGCAGCTACGGCATCAGCCGGCGGCTGATCGAGGAGGCCCGCGACCACCTGCTGCTGCGCGGCCCCATCGCCATCGACGCGCCGGTGCGCCTGATCCACGGCATCAAGGACGCCGACGTGCCCTGGGGCACGGCGCTGGAGGTGCAGGAGCGCCTGACCGCGACCGATGTCGAGACGGTGCTGATCAAGGCCGGCGACCACCGCCTGTCCGAGCCCCACGACCTCGACCGCCTCGCCCGCGTGCTGGACGGGCTGATGGCGTCGATTCGGTGAACGGCGCGGATTCGCTCAACGCGCCTTTGGTTCCGGGTTCGCTTCCGCCGCCAGAATCGCCGCCAGCCCCGCCTTGTAGTCGGGATAGGCCAGCCGCACCCCCAATTCGCGTTTGATGCGGCTGTTGTCGACGCGCTTGGAGTCGGCGTAGAAGCTGCGCTCCATCGCCGACATCTCGGCGTCCTCGAAGGCGATCTCGGGCGGCGCCGGCACCCCCAGCAGTTCGGCGGCGTGGGCGATGACGTCCTGGGGCGGCGCCGGCCGGTCGTCGGCGACGTTGTAGACGGCGCCGGGGTCGGGGCGCGCCATCGAGGCGGCCAGCACCGTCGCCAGATCCTCGACATGGATGCGGCAGAACACCTGCCCCGGCTTGACGACGCGCCGCGCCCGGCCCTGGCGCAGCTTCTCCAGCGGGCTGCGGCCGGGGCCGTAGATGCCGGCGAGCCGGAAGACATGCACCGGCCGGCGGTGACGGTGCCACAGCGCCAGCCACGCCTGCTCGGCGTGCAGGCGCCGCCACGAGCGCTGGTTGGAGGGGGTCAGGGCGCTGCCCTCGTCGACCCGGTCGCCGCCACGGTCGCCATAGACGCCGGTGGTGGACAGGTAGCCGATCCAGCGCAGCCCCTCGGCGGCCGCCAACTCGGCGCCGTGCGCGGCCAGCACCGGGTCGCCCTCGGCGTCGGGGGGGATTGAGACGACGATGTGGGTAACGCCGGCCAGGGCGCCCGGCGGCAGCGGGTGGTCGCGGTCGAAGCGCAGCGCCGCGAAGCCTTCGGCGCGCAGGGCGGCAACCTGCTCGTCGGTGCGCGCGGTGCCGGTCACCGTCCATCCCGCGCCCAGCAGGCGCCGCGCCAGGACGCGGGCGCTGTAGCCGAGGCCGAAGCAGAACAGGTGGTCGCCGGTCATGCGGGTTCTTGCATTTTGTCGCCGTGCCGGAGAAGACTACCCCATGCCGTGTCGCATCGCCATCCCGGCCGCGCTCCTCGCCCTCGTCCTCGCCCCGGCGCCGGCCGCCGCCGCCGATGACGACGATTTGCGCCAGCGTTACGCCCGCTGCATGGCGCGGGCGCAGGCGCAGCCGCTGGACGCCATCGAGGCGGCGGCGGAATGGCGCCGGGAGGGCGGCGGCCTGGCGGCGGGGCATTGCGAGGCGGCGGCGCTGACCACCCTGGGCCGCCACGCCGACGCGGCGCGGCTGTTCCTGGACCTGGCGGCACGGGCGCCCGGCGACGGCCCGCGCGCCGAGGTGCTGGCGCAGGCGGCGCGGGCGTGGCTGCTGGCCGCGCGCCCCGCCGACGCCCTGGAGGCCCTGGACGGCGCCTTGGCGCTGCGTCCCGGGGATGCCGAACTGCTGATCGACCGCGCCTTCGCCCACGCCGCGCGGGACGACCTCGACGCCGCCGTCGCCGACCTGGGCCGGGCGCTGCGCCAGGCCCCCAACCACGCCGACGCCCTGGCCTGGCGCGCCCACGCCCAGCGCCGCCTGGGCAATCGCGGGGCGGCCGAGATCGACGTCGAGCGGGCGCTGGCGGTGGCGCCCGAGCACCCGCTGGCGCTGCTGGAACGCGGGCGGCTGGCGCGCCTCGCCGGGCGGGTGGCGGCGGCGCACGCCGACTGGCGCCGCGTGCTGGCGGTCGCGCCGAACACACCCGAGGCGGCGCAGGCCGCCGCCAGTCTCAAGGAGGATGGAGCCGAGCCGTGACCAGCGACGAACAGCCCGCCTATCGCATCGCCCCCGGCAGTTTCGTGCGCGCCGAGATCGACGGCCACGAGGCCGTCTGCCTGAAGGTGGAGCGGCTGGGGCGCGATTTCGTCAACCATTATCTGGTGCCGCTCGACCCGCTGCCCGGCCCGCGCGAGGCGCTGATGCTGCGCTATGTCGACCCCGCCGAGCCGCTGGCGCCGTGCGACGAGCCCCTGGATTTGCTGGTCGAGCCGATGGCGGACGCGCCGGCGGCGGTGGGAACGGTGCTGCGCAACGCCCGCGGCCTGTTCCTCAAGGTCCACGACACCCCCAACACCGGGCGCAGCTTCGCCTATGTCGAACTGGCCACCGGCATGGTCGCCGGCCGCCAGGAGCGCGGGGTGGCGGGCGTGTTGCGCTGGCGCCTCGCCCGGGGCGTCGAATCGCAAGATGTTGTGTGACGTTTTCTTTGCACACGCAAATAAAGCTACCAACGCCGCCGGTAAAGGACTAGTCTGAAGGCGGATCAGGCAAAGGGGGAGCGCCAGACGCGTGCCGCACATCGCCCGCCAGTGCCCGGCCATCGCGCCGCCCACTCTCCGGCACCGCCGCCCCCGTCCTGCCGCCTGTGCATCGAGCCTCCCGCCGTGGGGGCTTTTTTTGTGTTCGTACCGCCGCCACCAGCGAGGGAGACCGTCATGGGCAAGCGCGCCGCACGTCACGCCGCCGTCGTCGACAACGTCGTCCGTCCGCTGGAGGCGGGCTGGGATCCGCTGGGCGACCATCACCGCGACCAGAAATACATCCGCCATGTCCGCCCGCGCAGCGAGAACCAGCGCCGCCTGCTGGAGGCGCTGGCGGCGCACCATCTGACCCTGGCGCTGGGCCCGGCGGGCACCGGCAAGACCTATCTGGCCATCAGCGCCGCCGTCGAGGCGCTGGAGGAGGGCCGCGTCGCCCGCATCGTGCTGACGCGCCCGGCCATCGAGGCCGGCGAGCATCTGGGCTATCTGCCCGGCGACCTGCAGGAGAAGCTGGCCCCCTATCTGCGCCCGCTCTACGACGCCCTGTCCGACCGCCTGGGCGGCAAGCGGCTGAGGGCCCGGCTGGGCGACGGCAGCATCGAGATCGCCCCCGTCGCCTATATGCGCGGGCGCACGCTGAACAACGCCTTCGTGGTCATCGACGAGGCGCAAAACTGCACCTATTCACAGCTCAAGATGCTGCTGACGCGGTTGGGCTGGCACGCGACGATGGTGCTGACCGGCGACCCCGACCAGACCGACCTGCTGCCCGGCGTCTCCGGCCTCGCCGACATCGCCCGGCGGCTGGAGGCGCTGGAGGCGGTCACGGTCATTCGCCTGGAGGAAGCCGACATCGTCCGCCACCCGCTGGTGGGCGAGATGCTGGGCGTGTTGTAGGCGAAGGGGCGGCGCCTACCCCGCCCCCTCCAACACCGCCCGCACGCGGCGGCGCAGGTCCGGCAGCAGGTCGTCGTCGAACCAGGGATTCTTGCGCTGCCAGGCGGTGGTGCGCCAGCTGGGATGCGGCAGCGGAATGACGGCGGGGGCGTGGTCGCGCCAGTGGCGCACCGTCTCGGTCATGGTGCGGCGGCGGCGCCCGCCCAGGGCATGGGCCTGGGCGTGGGTGCCCACCAGCAGGGTCAGCCGCACGGCGGGCAGCGCCGCCAGCAGCGGCGGGTGCCAGCGCGGGGCGCATTCCGGGCGCGGCGGCAGGTCGCCGCCATTGGCGGCGCGGCCGGGATAGCAGAAGCCGGTGGGGATGATGGCGACGCGCCCCTCGTCATAGAAGGTCGCCTCGTCGACGTCCAGCCACTGGCGCAGGCGCCGGCCCGAGGCGTCGTGCCAGGGGATGCCGGTCGCGTGCACCCGCGTCCCCGGCGCCTGGCCGACGATCAACAGCCGCGCGGTGGCGGCGGCGCGCAGCACCGGGCGCGGCCCCAGGGGCAGGTGCTCGGCGCACAGGCGGCAGGCCCGCACCTCCGCCAGCAGGGCGTCGAGGCCGCTCACGGCGCCGGCGCCGTCCTCCCCGCGGCGCCGTGCAGCGCCCGCAGCCGGTCCAGCCGCAGGCCCGCCAAGTTGTCCAGCACCGCCAGCGCGCCGTCGAATTCCTCGCCGGCGGTGTAGGTGCTGGGGGTGACCAGCGTCGGCAAACCGGCGGCGACGGCGGCCTCCAGGCCGATGCGGGCGTCCTCGACGGCGACGCAGTCGCGGGCGGGCACCTCCAGGCGCTCCAGCACCACCTCATAGACATCGGGCGCCGGCTTCTTGTGGGTGGCGTCCTCGCCGGCGGCGATGGCGGCGAACCAGGCGCGGGCGCCGTCGGGGAAGCTCTTGGTCAGCAGCATGTCGACGTTGGAGCGGCTGGTGGTGGTGGCCAGCGCCAGCGCCAGCCCCGCTTGCCGCGCCTCCTCCATCAGGCGCAGCACGCCGGGGCGCAGGGGCAGGCCGTCCTCGGCGATCATCCTTTGATAGCGCGCCGTCTTGTCGGCGTGCAGCGTCGCGATGCGCTCGTCGTCCCACTGCGGCGCGCTGGCGGGCATCGCGTTGTCGATGAAGTGGCGCAGGCGTTCGCGGCCGCCGCCGACATGCAGCAGCTCGGCATAGCGCTCGCGGTCCCAGCGCCAGTCGAGGCCGGCGGCGGCGAAGGCGTCGTTGAAGGCGGCGCGGTGGGCCTCCTCGGTCTCCGCCAGGGTGCCGTCGACGTCGAAGATCAGGGCCTTCAGGGTCACGCCTTCACTCGCCGATGAGGTGGACGACAATGCGGCGCGTCTGCGGCGTGTCGCGTTCCTCGAACAAGAACACCCCCTGGCGCGCGCCCAGCGCCATTCTGCCCCCTTGCACCGGGATGCTCAACTGCGTCCCGTAAAGCAGCGGCGCGCGCGGCACCGGCGGCGCCTCGATGCCCTCGATGTCGCGGAAGAAGCTGTGCAGGTCGTCGCGGTCGCGACTCTGGCGGATGGTCAGGGCCGCCAGCACATGCTGCACCAGCAGGTGCACGACGCCGATGGCGATGCCCTGCCGGCCGATCCAGGCGTCGACGGGCTCGGTGAGGGGATGATGCCCCTGGCGGTCGGTGTGAAGGATAAGGACGTCCTGCGCCTGCCTCATCCGATGGATATAAGGCGCCGCCCCGGCGGGCGGTAGCGGGCTCAGAGCGAGAAATGCGCGTCGACGAAGGCGTCGATCTCGGCCTCGCTCCAGCCCTTGGCGGCCAGGTCGGCGCGCACGGCGGCGACGTCGACATTGGGCCAGGTGTGGCAGACCTCCTCGGTCTGGCGCTCCTCGTCGAGGATGCGGAAGTCGAAGGCGCGGGCCTCGCTGCGGAAAACGTCGTAGCGCAGCACCTGGTCGACCTGGTTGTCGGGCAGGAAGGTGAGGATGCGTGGCTTCAGGTCGTACAGATCCTCGGGCCGGCACCAGTCGGCGGCGGCGATGATCAGCTCGTCGCCGGCCTGGCAGGTGCGCGCGGCGGCGCCGTTGAGCACGCAGCAGCGCGACCCCGGCGTGCCGAAGATGACATAGGTGCTGATGCGCGCCCCGGAACTCTTGTTCCAGATGTCGACGAATTCCAGCGGATAGATGCCGGCCTGCGCGCAGTGCTCGGGGTCGAGGGTGATGGAGCCGTGATAGTTGAGGTCGGCCGCCGTCACCCGGATGCCGTGCAGCTTGGCACGGATCACTTTCATCATGGCACGGTCCGTTTCAGGTGCTGGGCCTCCTGCTAAAGCAGCGGCGCGGCGGCGGCAAGGGTTTTTTGCGCCGCACCAACGGCCGCCGTCAGGGCATGGCCACGCGCCGCCACCACTCCGCCGCCTCGGCGGCGGTCCAGGCGGGGCCGTGGCCGGAGAACAGCGTCGTCTCGCCCGGCACGTCCTCAAGGAAGCGGGTGATCGACGCCACCAGCGCCGGCCCGTCGCCCCCCGGCAGGTCGGTGCGCCCGACGCCGTGGTTGAACAGCGTGTCGCCGGTCAGCGCGAAGCCGGGAAAAACATAGCACACCCCGCCCGGCGTGTGCCCGGGGGTGTGCACCACCCGCACCGGCACCCCGCCCAGCGCCAGGGACGGCGTGCCCTCGAAATAGTCGCAGGCGCCCGGCGCCTGCACCCGCACCCCCATCAGCGAGGCGGCGATGCGCTCGGCGCCCTCGATGACCGGGCGCTCGTCGGCGTGGGCGAGGCAGGGCACCCCCAGCGCCCGCTGGACGGCGTCGGCGGCGCCGATGTGGTCGGGGTGGCCGTGGGTGAGCCAGATCGCCGCCACCCCGCCGCCGGCGGCCTCGGCCGCGGCCAGGATGCGTTCGGCGTCGCCGCCGGGATCGACGATCACCTGCGCGCCGCTGGGCCGATGGCGGACCAGATAGCAGTTCTGGTACCAGGGCGGCGCCGTCACCACGACACCGACGTCGAAATTGCCGAAGGAAAAGCTTTCGTCCATGCGGTCCCTGTGCGCTGTGTGCATTGCGCGCATGGCAGCATCTTTTGGCGCTCTCGACAAGGGCGGCGGGCGCCCCGACATGGCCTGCATGGCCGCGCGCAAGCCGCCCGACAGCGCCGAGCGCCTGTTGCCGCCTCCCGACCGCCGCGATCTGGCGCATCTGCGCGCGGCGGCGGCGATCTGTGATGCCTGCCCGCTGCACGCCACCGGCAGCCAGACGGTGTTCGGCGAGGGCCCGGCCGACGCGGTCGCGGTGCTGGTGGGCGAGCAGCCCGGCGACGCCGAGGACATCGCCGGACGCCCCTTCGTCGGCCCCGCGGGCCGCCTGCTCGACGCCTGCCTGGCCGAGGCCGGCATCGACCGCCAGCGGGTATTCGTCACCAACGCCGTCAAGCATTTCAAGTGGGTGCCGCGCGGCAAGCGGCGCCTCCACGCCAAGCCCGGCAGCATGGAGATACAGGCCTGCCGGCCCTGGCTGACCGCCGAGATCGCCGCCGTGAGCCCGACCGCCGTCGTCGCCCTGGGCGCCACCGCGGCCAAGGCGCTGCTGGGGCCGACCTTCAAGGTCAGCGAGCGGCGCGGCGAGCCGGTGGCGTCAAGCCTGGGGCCGTGGGTCGTCGCTACGGCGCACCCCTCCGCCGTGTTGCGCGTCCCCAACGCCGAACGCCGCCGCGCCGAACGGGCGCGGCTGGTCACCGACCTGCGCGGTGTCATGGAACTGCTGCGGTCGCCGCCGCACCGGCATTGACGCCGGCGCCGCCGACGGCTTCCATAGCGGCAGTCGCGGCGAAGGGGGTGCGCGTGGGCCTGACCGAGATTCTGTTGGCGGTGAACCTGCTGTTGCTGGCGGTGGTTCTGGCGGCGGTGCTGCTGCGCGGCGCCGGGCTGTCGGCGCTGCGCCGCGACGTCGAGCGGCTGGAGCGCGGCCTGCGCGAGGACATGGGCGGCCAGGGCCGCCACCTGCGCGAGGAGGTCTCGGCCGGACTGGGCCGCTTCTCCGAAACCCTCACCCAGCACATGGGCCAGGTGTCGGAGCTGCAAGGCCGCCAGATCGCCAAGCTGACCGAGAGCAACGAGCAGCGGCTGGAGGCCATGCGCCGCACCGTCGAGGAGCGCCTCGCCGCGCTCCAGCAGGACAACGCCGCCAAGCTCGACCAGATGCGCCAGACCGTCGACGAAAAGCTGCAAGGCACGCTGGAAAAGCGCCTGGGCGACTCCTTCCGCCTGGTCAGCGAGCGCCTGGAGCAAGTGCACAAGGGCCTGGGCGAGATGCAGAACCTCGCCAACGGCGTCGGCGACCTGAAGCGGGTGCTGACCAATGTCAAGACGCGCGGCACCTGGGGCGAAATCCAGCTCGGCAACCTGTTGGCGCAGGTGCTGACGCCCGAGCAGTTCCTCCCCAACGCCGCCACCAGCCCCGAAGGGCGCGAGCGGGTGGAGTTCGCCATCCGCCTGCCCGGCCGCGACGCCGGCGAGGGCGAGGTTTTGCTGCCCATCGACGC
Source organism: Magnetospirillaceae bacterium (assembly GCA_041685145.1). Taxonomy (GTDB): domain Bacteria; phylum Pseudomonadota; class Alphaproteobacteria; order Rhodospirillales; family Magnetospirillaceae; genus JAWLGJ01. Next base: position 43,017 of record JAWLGJ010000005.1, read on the forward strand.
GAAGTTCCCGCGCGAGGACTACGAGCGCCTGCTGGAGGCGGCCGAGCGCGCCGACCCCGAGGCCGTCGAGGCGGCGGCGAAGCAGCTTGAGGCGCGGGTGCGAAAGGCCGCCGCCGACATCCGGGACAAATACGTCAACCCGCCCCACACCACCGATTTCGCGGTGATGTTCCTGCCCACCGAGGGCCTGTACGCCGAGGTGCTGCGCCGCCCCGGCCTGCTCGACCAGCTCCAGCGCGAGCAGCGGGTGGTGGTGGCGGGGCCGACGACGCTGGGGGCGCTGCTGAACAGCCTGCAGATGGGCTTCCGCACCCTGGCCATCCAGCGCCGCTCCAGCGAGGTGTGGGAACTGCTGGGCGCGGTGAAGGGCGAGTTCGAGAAATACGGCGCCGTCCTCACCAAGGTGCAGAAAAAGCTGCACGAGGCGCAGCAGAGCGTCGAGGACGTGGCGCGGCGCAAGCGCGTCATCGACCGCAAGCTGCGCGGCGTCGAGGCGCTACCGGGCCCGCGGGCCGAGGGCCTGTTCGCCGCCGCCGACGACGAGCCGCCGCTGCCGGCGCCGGTCGACGACTGAGCGTGAGACGCGCCGATGCGCTCACGCTCCAGCCGCCATTAAGGCGGCGGCCAAGCGAGCGGAGCGAGTGCCCGGCGAGGGCACACCAAAGATTCACCGCCGTTGAGGCGGCGGCCAAGCGAGCGGAGCGAGCGCCCGGCGAGGGCACATGAAGACTCACCGCCATTAAGGCGGCGGCCAAGCGAGCGGAGCGAGCGCCCGGCGAGGGCACATGCCCGGCGAGGGTAGAACAACGGCCCGCCCCTACAGGATCGCCAGCACCGCCTCGGGCGGGCGGCCCAGGGCCACCTTGTCGCCGGCCACGACGATGGGGCGCTCGATCACCGCCGGGTTGGCGACCATCGCCGCCAGCAGCGCATCGTCGTCGAGGGCGTCGGGATCAATTCCCGCCGCCTTGGCCTCCTTGCGGCGCAGGATGTCGCGCGGGCCCCGGCCCATCGCCGCCAGCAGGCGCTTCAGTTCCGCGGCCGACGGCGGGGTCTTGAGGTACTCGACAATCGCCGGCTCGATGCCGCGCGCGCGCAACAGCTGGAGCGTCTCGCGCGATTTGCTGCACTTTGGGTTGTGATATATTGTGACAGCCATAGGCCTTTCATCCGGGCTGGGGAAACCATCGCGATGATTGCCCATACGGCCCTCTCGGCACAAGCGGGACGCGGGCTGGGGCCGGGGTTGCGCGCCCTGGTGCTGGTGCTGCTGGTGCTGGTGCTGCTGCCGGTGTCGGCGCGGTCGCAAGAGGCGCCGCAGGAGCCGGTGAGCGCGGCGGAACTGGAGCGGCTGGTCGCCACCCTGGAGGACGACGCCGCCCGCCAGCGCCTGGTCGCCGACCTGCGCGCCCTGCTCGACGCCCGCCGCGTCGCCGAGCCGGCGCAGGGGCCGGCCGCCGACCGGCTCCTTTCCGCCCTCGGCGAGCGCTGGCAGGCGACGCGCGCCCGGCTGGCGACCGGCGAGGGCCTGCTGTCGCTGGCGTGGACGGTGCTGCTCAGCCTCGCCATCGTGGCGGCGGCGCTGGCGCTGGCGCGGCTGCTGCGGCGCCTGGTCGAGCGGGCGATGCGCCTCAACGAGGCCCAGGCGCAGCGCGCCCCCCGCCTGCAGATGCGCCTCAACCGCTACCGCCCCGTACTGGTGACCCTGGCGCGGGCACTGGTAGCGGTAACGGCGGTGGCGCTGTTGCTGGAGGCCTGGGGCGTGCCGGCGCTGCTGCTGCTGGAGGTGGACTGGGGCCGGCGCCTGCTGTCCGCCGCCCTCAGCCTGCTGCTGGTGCTGCTGTTCGCGGCGGCGGTGTGGGAACTGGTCACCTGGCCGATGGAGCGTTACCTGCTGCCGCCCGAGCAGGGCGGCGACGCGCGCGAGCCCACCCGGCGCGCCCGCACCCTGCTGCCCCTGCTGCAGACGGTGCTGCTGATCGTGCTGGGCGCGGTGGTGGCGCTGACGGTGCTGTCGGAGCTGGGGGTCAACATCGCGCCGCTGCTGGCGGGCGCCGGCGTCGTCGGCCTGGCGGTGGGCTTCGGGGCGCAGAAACTGGTCCAGGACGTCATCACCGGCGGCTTCATCCTGTTCGAGGAAACCCTGGACGTCGGCGATGTCGTCACCGCCGGCGGCCATACCGGCGTCGTCGAGGGCCTGAGCCTGCGCACCATCCGGATGCGCGACCTGCACGGCAACGTCCACACCGTGCCCTTCAGCGCCGTCGATTCGGTGGTCAACATGACCAAGGACTATTCGCAGTACCTGCTGGATGTCGGCGTCGCCTATCGCGAGGACACCGACGCCGTCTCCGAGGTGCTGAAGGGCGTCTGCGAGGACATGCGCGGCGACCCCGACTGGGCGCCGCTGATTCTGGAGCCGCTGGAGGTTCTGGGGGTGGACCGCTTCGCCGACTCGGCGGTGATCCTGCGCGCCCGCCTGAAGACGCCGCCGCTGAAGCAGTGGAGCGTCGGCCGCGAGTTCAACCGGCGCATGAAGAAGCGCTTCGACGAGCTGGGCATCGAGATTCCCTTCCCCCACCGCACCATCTATTTCGGCGAGGACAAGGACGGGCGGGCGCCGCCGGCGCGGGTGCGGATGCAGCCCGGGGCCGAGGCGTGAGCGCCGGCCCCGGCGCCGACCGGCGCCGCGCCGCCTGGGAGCGCCTGCAAGGGCTGGAACTGTACCTGAAGGTGGCCGCGCGGCTGCTGGGCGAACTGGAACGCCGCGGCCTCGGCGCATCGCCCGAGGCCGCGGCCCTGTCGGCGGCGCGGCGGCAGGTGCGCCACCGGGCGCGGGCGCTGTCGCGGACCGCCGACGGACCGACGCCGCCCCCGCCGAGCCACGGCGGGGCGCGCCGCGCCTTGACCTTCTGGCGCCGCCCGTGGCGCTGAAACGCTCAGTCGCCGTCGGCCGCCACCTCATCCGGCGTCGGCGCCTCCAGCACCCGCCGCGCCTGGTCGTAGGAGAAGCCGGCGCGGGCGAGGGCGGCCATGTCGCGCCGCTCGCAGGCGGCGCGCTCCTCGGCGGAGGCGCGGAAGGGCCCCAGGCGCCGGCGGCGGGCGAAGGCCAGCGCCGCCCGCAGGTCGGTGGCGGGGGCCTCGGCCGCCAGGGCGGCGACGGCGGCCTCGATGTCGCCCTCGCCGACGCCGCGGGCGGCGAGGTCGGCGCGGATCACCTTCAGCGGCCGGCCGCGGCGGTGCAGGGTGCGGGCGCGGGCGCCGGCATAGGCCGCGTCGTCGAGGTAGCCCAGCCCGGTCATACGCTCGACCACCGCCTCGGCCCAGACGGCGGCGGCGGCGGCGTCGCCGTCCCAGCCGCGCGCGATGGCGACGCGGACCCGGCGCAAGAGCACACGGCGCAAATTCTCCCTTGAAGACGAGAAGCGCTGCAAATAGGCAAGAGCCATGTTTTCCAGCCGGCGCGGTGTGATCGGGCGCGCCGGCCGGGTGCCCTTCGGACCGCTCATGGGGAGCAGCATAGCCGATGAACCGCATCTCGACGAACCCTTCGCCCCCGCCCGCCGCCGTGCGGCGCATGGGGCGGGTGAACTGGCTGGGGCTGTGGACGCTGTACATGAAGGAGGTGCGCCGCTTCATGAAGGTGCACTTCCAGACCGTCTTCGCGCCGGTGGTCACCACCCTGCTGTTCCTGGCGGTGTTCTCGCTGGCGCTGGGGCGGGCGGTGGAGACGGTGGGCGGCGTGCCCTTCCTGCAGTTCCTGGCCCCGGGCCTGATCATGATGGGCATGGTGCAGAACGCCTTCGCCAACACCTCGTCGTCGCTGATGATCTCCAAGGTCCAGGGCAACATCGTCGATGTGCTGATGCCGCCGCTGACGCCTGGCGAGTTGATGCTGGGCTTCGCGCTGGGCGGCGTCTCGCGCGGGGTGGTCGTGGGCGTGTCGGTGGCGGTGGCGATGTGGATCTTCGTGCCCATGCGCGTGCATGACCCGCTGTTCGTGCTCTATCACGGCCTGGGGGCGTCGCTGATGCTGTCGCTGCTGGGGGTGATGGCCGGGGTGTGGGCCGACAAGTTCGACCACATGGCGGCGGTGACAAATTTCGTGGTCACGCCGCTGGCCTTCCTGTCCGGCACCTTCTATTCCATCGAACGCTTGGCGCCATCGTTCCAGACCATCGCGCACTTCAACCCGTTTTTCTACATGATCGACGGGTTCCGCTATGGCTTCATCGGCCACAGCGACGCCGATCCGATGCTGGGGGTGGCGGTGACGGCGACGGTGAACGCGGTGCTGGCGGCGGCGACCTATCGCATGTTCCGGACCGGATACAAGCTGAAGGCATAGGCGCCGCCCGGGGCGCGGCGCGGGCGGCCGATTGACAAAGCGGCGGATTCCCGGAATAGTCTGCCGCTTTCCCTTGCGCCCTGCGAGGCCGAAAGCCGATGTCCGCGCTGATGCCCACCTATGCACGTTCCGACCTCGCCTTCGAGCGGGGCGACGGCGCATGGCTGTACGGCACCGAGGGCCGCCGGTTCCTGGACTTCGGTTCCGGCATCGCCGTCACCGGCCTCGGCCACGCCCATCCGCATCTGGTGGCGGCGCTGCGGGGCCAGGCCGAGAAGCTGTGGCACTGCTCCAACCTTTACCACATCCCCGCGCAGGAGCGCCTGGCCGAGCGGCTGTGCGCCGCCAGCTTCGCCGAGCGCGCCTTTTTCTGTAATTCCGGCGCCGAGGCGGTCGAGGCCTGCCTGAAGCTGGCGCGCAAATACCATGACGCCACCGGCCACCCCGAACGCTGGCGGGTGGTGGTCGCCGCCAACGCCTTCCACGGCCGCACCCTGGCCACCATCGCCGCCGGCGGTCAGCCCAAGCACCTGCAAGGATTCGGGCCCGCCGTCGACGGCTTCGACCGCGTGCCCTTCGGCGACGCCGAGGCGGCGGCGGCGGCCGTCGGGCCGGAGACGGCGGCGATCCTGGTCGAGCCCATCCAGGGCGAGGGCGGCATCGTGGTCGCCGACGACGCCTATCTGCGCGCCCTGCGCGGCATCGCCGACGCCCACGGCATCCTGCTGCTGTTCGACGAGGTGCAGTCCGGCATGGGCCGCAGCGGCCGCCTGTTCGCCCACGAATGGGCGGGGGTGACGCCCGACGGCATGGCGGTGGCCAAGGGCCTGGGCGGCGGCTTCCCCATCGGCGCCTGCCTCGCCACGGCGGCGGCGGCCGTCGGCATGACCGCCGGCTCGCACGGCAGCACCTTCGGCGGCAATCCCCTCGCCAGCGCGGTCGGCAACGCCGTGCTCGACGTCATGCTGGCCGAGGGATTCCTGGCGACGGTGCGGGCGCGCGGCGAGGACTTGCGGGCGCGCCTGGAGGCGCTGGTCGAACGCCATCCGGGGGTGCTGACGGCGGTGCGGGGGCGCGGGCTGCTGCTGGGGCTGGTCTGCGCGGTGCCCAACACCGACCTGGTGGCGGCGCTGCAAGAGAACGGCCTGCTGGCGGTGCCGGGGGGCGGCAACGTCGTGCGGATGCTGCCGCCGCTGATCGTCGGCGAGGAGGAGATCGCCACCGCCGTCGACATCATCGACCGCGCGTGCCGGACGTTGACGGGACAGACGCCATGACGGTTCAGGAGAAGGCGGCGCCGAAGCACTTCCTCGATCTCGACCGCTTCCAGCCCCAGGACTTGCGCCAGATGATCGCGCTGGGCCAGGCCTTCAAGCGCGGCGAGACCCCGGCGGGGCCGCGCCCGCTGGCGAACCGGGTGCTGGCGATGATCTTCGAGAAGCCCTCGACCCGCACCCGGGTCTCGTTCGAGGTGGGAATGCGCCAGCTTGGCGGCGAGGTGGTGGCGCTGTCGCATCGCGAATGCCAGTTGGGGCGCGGCGAGACCATCGCCGACACCGCGCGGGTGCTGTCGCGCTATTGCGACGCCATCATGATCCGCACCGACGAGCACGAGAAGATCTACGAAATGGCGCGCCACGCCGGCGTGCCGGTGGTCAATGGCCTCACCGACGAGACCCACCCCTGCCAGGTGATGGCCGACGTGATGACCTTCGAGGAGCGGCTAGGCCCCATCGCGGGACGGGTGGTGGCCTGGACGGGCGACGGCAACAATGTCGCCACCTCGTGGATTCACGCCGCCGCCCAGTTCGGCTTCACGCTGCGGCTGGCCTGCCCCCAGCGGCTGGCGCCGTCGGCGGCGGCGGTGGCCTGGGCGCGCGAGCGCGGCGCCGTGGTCATCGTCGGCACCGACCCGGCCGAGGCGGTGGCCGGCGCCGACTGCGTCGTCACCGACACCTGGGTGTCGATGGGCGACGAGGACAGCGACCGCAAGAGGCTGCTGGCGCCCTATCAGGTCAACGCCGCGCTGATGGCGCGGGCGGCGCCCGAGGCCTTGTTCATGCACTGCCTGCCGGCCCACCGCGGCGAGGAGGTCACCGACGAGGTCATGGACGGGCCGCACTCGGCGGTGTGGGACGAGGCCGAAAACCGCCTGCACGTCCAAAAGGGAATCCTGACCTGGTGCCTGCTGTGAACGCGACTGCGCGCCTGCGTCGGCCCCTGGCGGCCATCGCGGTCACCCTGCTGGCGCTGGGCGCGTGCCAGACGCCGGCGCCGCCACAGACGGCGCGCCCGGAGCTGACCTACGCCCACCGCCAGCCCATCGTCCTGGACGTCGCCCGCATCGAGCTGCGCGAGAACTACGCCCCCCAGGTCGGCGAGGGCCATGTCGAGGCGCAGGCGCCGCTGCCGCCCCTGGACGCCTTGCGGGACTGGACCGCGGCGCGCCTGCACGCCGGCGGCGGCACGGGGGCGGCGCGGCTGACGATCGACGAGGCGTCGCTGGTGCGGGAGGACGTTCCCACCCAGGGTGGCGTGCGCGGGCTGCTCAGCGACGAGGTGGCGGAACGCTACCGCGGCACGTTGCGGGTGCGGCTCGACATCCTCGACGACGCCGGGAACCGCCTCGCCGAGGTCACCGCCGAGGCCCGCCGCTCGCGCGAGGTTCTGGAGAATATCAGCGTGCGCGAGCGGGAAGAGGCGCTGTACGAGATGACGGCGGCGATGATCGAGGATCTCGACACCAAGCTGGACGCGCTGATCGCCGACTATCTTGGCCGCTGGCGGCGCTAGCGCTTTTCCACTCAAGCTCGCTCCGCTCGGTTGATTTTTGTGCGCCCTCGCCGGGCGCTCGCTCCGCTCGCTTGGCCGCCGCCTCAACGGCGGTAAGTCCCGTGTGCCCTCGCCGGGCGATCGCTCCGCTCGTTTGGCCGCCGCCTCAACGGCGGTGAGTCCCTTGTGCCCTCGCCGGGCGCTCGCTCCGCTCTCTTGGCCGCCGCCTCAACGGCGGCTGTATCTATGTGCCCTCGCCGGGCGCTCGCTCCGCTCTCTTGGCCGCCGCCTCAACGGCGGCTGGGGCGGGATCGCGGTTGAGCGGATCACGCCTGGCCTCAGCTCCGCCAGAAGGTGGGCAGGAACAGCACCAGCACCAGGAACATCTCCAGCCGGCCCAGGAGCATCCCGGCCATCAGCAGCCATTTGGCGGCGTCGGGGATGCCGACATAGTTGGCGAAGGGCCCCACCGCGTCGCCCAGCCCCGGCCCGGCGTTGGCGATGGCCGCCGCCGCCGCGGTGATGGCGGTGCGGAAGTCGAAGCCGGTCATGCCCAGCCCCATCGCCAGCACCGCGAAGGTCAGCGCGAAGACGAACAGAAAGCCCATGACGGTGTCGGCAACGGTGTCGGGGATGGGCTTGCGGTTGTAATAGGGTATCAGCACCGCGTGCGCCCCCAACAGCCGCGCCACCTGCACCCGCGCGCTGGCCAGCAGGATATGCACCCGGAACACCTTGACCCCCGCCGTCGTCGAGCCGGCGCAGCCGCCCACCAGCATCAGGAAGAACATGGCCGCGATCGGCAGGCCGCGCCATTCGGCGTAGTCGGCGATGGCGAAGCCGGTGCCGGTCATGGTCGACACCGCCACGAAGGCGCCGCGGCGCAGCGCGTCGACGAACGGGATGTCGAGGCCGGTCCACATCCACAGCCCCATCATCGCCGACGCCAGCGCCAGCAGCCCCAGATACCAGCGCAACTGCGTGTCGCGCGCCGCCCAGGCCAGATGCCCGCGCAAGGCGTACAGCAGCAGCACGAAGGGCATCCCGCCCAGCACCATGCCGACGAGAATGACGGTTTCCGCCGCCGGGTTGGCGAAGGCCGAGACCGAGGCCTCAAGGGTCGAAAAACCGCCGGTGGCGATGGTGGTCATGGCGTGGAGGGCGGCGTCGAAGCCGGTGAGGCCGGTCAGCCACAGCGCCACGCCCAACCCCGCCGTCAGCAACAGATACAGCAGCGCCACGGCGCTGGTCATGCGCGCGGCGCGCGGCATCACCTTCTCGGCCGGGCCGGCGCCCTCGATGCGGAAGATCTGCATCCCGCCGATGCGCAGCACCGGCAGCACCACCATCGCCATGACGATGACGCCGATGCCCCCCAGCCACTGCAACAGCGCCCGCCACACCAGGATGCCGGGCGGCGCCCGCTCGAGATTGGCGATGTTGGTGGCGCCGGTGGTGGTGATGCCGCTGACCGACTCGAACAGCGCGTCGGTGGCGCCCATGTCCAGGCCGCTGAAGGCGAAGGGCAGCGCCGCGGCGGCGGCCACCGCCACCCAGCCGCCGGTGGTCATCAGGTAGACTTGGCGCAGGCTGGGACGCACCCGGCCGCTGCGGCTGGCAAGCACGATGGCGGCGCCGAAGAAGAAGGTGGTGCCGGCCGAGGCGGCGAAGACAAGCCAATCGGGGTTGTCGGCGGCGAAGTCCACCGCCGCCGGCACCAGCATCGCCACCGCCACCATCGCCAGCAGCAGGCCGATGACCAGGAAGACGGGGCGGAGATCGAGGGTCACCATCTCAGCCCCTCCAGAAGGCCGGCATCAGCAGCGCCAGCACCGTCATCAGTTCCAACCGCCCCAGCAGCATGGCCGCCGACAAGAGCCATTTGGCGGCCGCCGGCAATTCCGCGTAGCTGCCGGCCGGTCCCACCGAGCCCAGGCCGGGGCCGACATTGCCCAGGCTGGCGGCGGCGGCGGACAAGCTGTCGACCACGTTCAGCCCCACCAGGGTCAGCGCCAGCGACACCACCACGAAACTGAAGAAATACAGCACCATGAAGCCCAACACCGACCGCACCACGGCATCGGAGATGCGCTGGCGATTGAAGTCGATGATAAAGACACCGTTGGGATGCAGCAGCCGCCGCAGATGCATCCCGGCCATCGCGAACAGCACCTGATAGCGGAATATCTTGATGCCGCCCGCCGTCGAACCGGTGCAGCCGCCGATGAACAGCAGAATGAAGAAGACGGTCTGGGCAAAGCCGCCCCAGGCGGCGTAGTCGTCGGAGGCGAAGCCGGTGGTGGTGACGATGGAGACGACGTTGAACAGGCCGTGACGCACCGCCTCGTTCGCCGGCCAGTCGTGGACCACCCACAGCCACAGCGCCAGCAGGCCGGCGAAAAACGCCACGAAGCCGACATACCAGCGCATCTGGCTGTCGCGGAACAAAGCCCCGCGGTTGCGCCGCAACAGCGTGGCGTAAAGGATGAAGGTGCCGCCGCCCAGCAGCATGAAGGCGGTGACGATCCACTGCACCGCAGGCCCGAACTGGCCGATGGAGGCGTCGTAATTGGCGAAGCCCCCGGTGGCGACGGTGGAAAAGGCGTGCGAGACGGCGTCGAAGACCGTCAGCCCCGCCAGCCACAGCAGCACCGCGCAGACCGCCGTGAAGGCGACATAGATGCTGACGATCGCCGCCGCCACCTGCGAGACGCGCGGCATCATCTTCTCGCTCTTCTCCGACGACTCCAGCCGGAACAACTGCATCCCGCCGATGCGCAGCAGTGGGAACAGCGCCGTGGCCATTACGATGATGCCGATGCCGCCCATCCAGTGCGAAAGCTGCCGCCACAGCAGCAGCCCGCGCGGCAGATCCTCCAGGCCGCTCAACACCGTGGCGCCGGTGGTGGTCAGGCCGGACATGGATTCGAAAAAGGCGTCGGTGAAGCTGATGCCGAGGCCGGAGAAGATGAAGGGCAGGGTGCCGAAGGTCACCCCCAGCACCCAGATGGACACCGTGACCAGGAAGGCCTCGCGGGCGGTCAGGCGCAGGGTGCCGCCCGGCCGGCTGGCCAGGGCCATGCCCAGCCCGCTGAATCCGGTGACCGTCGCCGCGGCCATAAAGGCCAGCCAGTCGCGATTGCCGTCGTAGAAATCGACCGCCGCCGGTGGCAGCATCGCCGCCGCCAGGGCGAGCAGCAGCCACCCGACGATGAACAGGACCGGCCGAAGGTCGAGCAAACGGCGCCCCTTCCCCCTTTGCGTATGGGGGACTATTGCCCCGGCCGCGCGCCGCTGTCCAGCCCCGAGGGGGGGCGGAAGATCATGCGCCCCTCGGCGGGCGCTCGCTCTGCTCGCCTGGCCACCGCCTCAACGGCGGCTGGGCGGGTCACGCCCTAGAGGTTGGTGAGGCCGCCGCCCGCGCCGGCGATCAGGCCCAGGAACTCGCGCCGGGTGGTGGGGTCGTCGCGAAAGGCGCCCAGCATGTGGCTGGTCACCATCGTCACCCCCGGCGTGTGGACGCCGCGGGTGGTCATGCATTCGTGCGCCGCCTCGATGACCACGGCGACGCCCTTGGGCTCCAGCACCCGGTTGATGGCGGTGGCGATCTGCACCGTCAGCTTCTCTTGGATCTGCAGCCGCCGGGCATAGACTTCCACCACCCGCGCCAGCTTGCTGATGCCGACGACCCGATGGTCGGGCAGATAGGCGACATGCGCCTTGCCGATGATTGGCACCATGTGGTGCTCGCAATGCGACTCCAGGCGGATGTCGCGCAGCAGCACCATCTCGTCGTAGCCGTCGGTCTCCTCGAAGGTGCGGCGCAGGATGTCCTCGGGGTCGGCGTCGTAGCCGGCGAAGAACTCCTCATAGGCGCGGGCCACCCGCGCCGGGGTTTCGCGCAGGCCCTCGCGCTCGGGGTGGTCGCCGGCCCAGCGGATCAGGGTGCGCACCGCCTCCTCGGCCTCGGCGCGGCTGGGGCGGCGGTCGCGGCCGGCCAGCCCGGAAACGGTGATCGATTCGTGCAGGCTCAAGCTCGGCTCCGTCGGCGATTTGGTGTTATCCACACGCTGATGTGGTTGCGGCGCCGCGCCCCCACAAGGGGCGGTCAATGCACCGCCGCCGGTTCGTGCGGGCAGTCGAGCGAGAACGCCGGCACGTTAATCTCGAAGCGCTCGCCGGAATCGCTCTCCATCTGGTACGCCCCCACCATTATGCCCGACGACGTCGCCAGCGGCGTGCCGCTGGTGTATTCGAAGCTGTCGCCGGGGTGGAGCACCGGCTGTTCGCCGACGACGCCGGCGCCCGCGACCTCCTGCAGGCGCCCCAGGGCGTCGGTGATGCGCCAGCGGCGGCGCAGCAGGCGCACCGTCTCGTCGCCACGGTTCTCGATGCGGACGCGGTACGCCCAGACATAGTGATTGTCGGCCGGGGAGGACTGGTCCTCGAGGTAATAGGGATGCACGGTGACGGTGATGGCGCGGGTGGTGCGCGCGTAACCGGCCTCGTCCTCGGTCATGGCGATCGAACCTGCCCATCGCGTTTGCGGAGCCATAATACCCCCGATCGAGTGCGGTCCTCAACGGCGTGCCGCGAAAGTGCAGGCGGCGGCGCCTTCCCGGCCGAAGTGAGGTATCACCTTTGCGGCGCTGGTCAAGGGGGGCGGAAGAAAAATACTTCCGATTCGCGTCCCCGGGGCACCGCCGTCGCGGTGGCCCCGGGGCGCGTGGCGGTCAGGCGCCGCCGTCCTCGATGCGCACCACCACCCGGCGGTTCTGCGGCTCGCGGACGCCGTCGTCGGTGGGCACCACCGGGTCGCCCTCGCCGCGGGCGTCGATGCGGATGCGCTCCGGCGCGACGCCGTTCTCCGCCAGCACGGCCCGCACCGCCTCGGCGCGGCGGCGCGACAGCGCCTCGTTGTAGGCGGACGGGCCCGAGCGGTCGGCGTGGCCGGCGACCACCACCGGGGCGTCGCCGCGCGCGGCCGCGGCCTGGGCGGCCGCCTCGATGATGCGCCGCGCCGCCGGCGAGACGGCGCTGGAGTCGAAGTCGAAATAGACCTGGAAGCGGTCGAGCGGCATCTCCACCTCGGGCACCGGCTCGGGCTCGGGCTCGGGCGGCGGCTCCGGGGCGGGCGGCGGCGCCAGCGCCTCGCGCAGGCCCGCCAGGCCGGTGTAGAAGTCCTGGCGGCAGGCGGCGATGTGGTCGACCTGGTGGTTCTCCGACAACTGCTCGACCCAGCAGTCGAAGCTGACCTGCGCGCGCGAGGCGACCTCGGGCACGCGGCCGCGGCCGTTGGCGGCCAAGAGCTGCGTCAGTTCCGAGCGCGCCCGGTCGACCTCGGCGCGCACCGCCGGCGGCACGCCCACGTTCTCGGGGTCGAGCGGCAGCACCACCTCGCCCCGCGCCGCCGCCAAGCCTTTGCGTGAAAAGGCGCCGACGCTGGCCCAGTCGTACTGGTCGTATTCGAATTCCGCCAGTTCGCGATAATCGCCGGCCAGGGCGCGGGTGAAGGGCGAGCCCTGCGGCTCCGCCACCCGCAACTCGTCCAGCGCCCGATAGCCGCAGGCCGACATGCCACTGATAAGAAGCACGCCGACCGCCATGCGCAGGAACCTCATGCCATCCTCCGTCTCCAGGCGGCACCTCTGCCGGAGACATGCGGGGGACGCGGCACCCTTTCCAGGCCATTCGCCGAATGCACCCCCGAAAGGGCGGCACCGAAGCACCACCCGAGGGGGGCGCCGCCGCCGCTTGCCGCCACGGCGGCTTTGGCCTATATAATGGCGCCCGGACGCGGGTGTAGTTCAGTGGTAGAACGACAGCTTCCCAAGCTGTATGTCGTGGGTTCGATTCCCATCACCCGCTCCATTCCTCCTCCGCCGCCGCCGCGGTGCCGTCGGCCGACGACGGCGATTCCAGGTCGCGGATCAGGCGCCGCATTTCCTCGATTTCCCGGCGTTGCGCCTCGATGATCTCGTCGGCGAGTTCGCGCACGCGCGGGTCGGCGATGCGCGCCCGCTTGCTGGTGAGGATGGCGATGGAATGGTGGGGAATCATCGCCTTCATATAGGAGACGTCACCAACCGTCGCCTGGCTGCGGACCAGAAACAGCGCCGCGGCGAAGGCGGCGACGCTGGCCGCGTAGATGCCGAGATTGACGCCGCGGCTGGCATACATGCCGAGCATGAAGCTGAGCATGACCACCGCCATCGTCGCGCCCATGACGACGGCCATGTAGACCCGGGTTTCGCTGAAGGCGATGTGCGTCGCGTCGAAAACGTTGAGGTACATCAGCACATACATCGCCGCCGTCGAGGTGGCGATCATGGCCGCGAACCGCCAATAGCTCACCGCCCTGCCTCCGGGTTTGACGGGAGGCGGCGGCGGCGGGACCGGGGCCCGTCGCCGCCGCGGGTGGGGCGTGGCCGGGCCATGCCCTAGCGACTGTCGCCGTCACCGTCGTCGCCGGTGCCGTCCATTCCGGCCGCACCCGCCGCACCAGCGGCGCCCGCCGCGCCGCCGGCGCCGGCCGCGCCGCCGTTGCCGGAGGGCACGCCCTGGCCGATGGGAACGTCACGCTCGAATTCGGCCACCTGGCCGGGCTGCAACTGCGGGTCGGTGGCCTCGGCCCGGGGGTCACCGATCAGCCCGCCGCCGCCGCCGTCCCACATGCCGGCGCACCCTGAAAGGCCGATGCCGCCGGCAAGCGCGGTCGCCGCAAGGATACTGCGTCGCTTAAGCATTGCTTCCTCCGATTGCGTCAAACTCGGAGGCACCAACACGACAGAGCCGGAGTGGTTTGCGGGCCCATGCGGTTTGCCGCGAAAGCGGGGCAGGACATGCCCCTTCGACGCGCGAACGGCCAGGGCGAATGCGGGCGGCGGCAGGGCGCCGCCCGCACGGCCCGTCAGGCGGCGGCGCGGATGGCCGCCTGCTTCACCTTGTCGTCGACATAGGCCTCGAACTGGCCGAAATTGGCCTCGAAGCGCCGCGCCACCTCGCGGGCGGCACGGTCATAGGCGGCCGGGTCGGCCCAGGTCGCCTTCGGCCGCAGCACCTCGTCGGGCACGCCCGGGCAGGTCGTCGGCACCAGCACGCCGAAATAGGGGTCGGGCTCGAAGCCGGCCTTGGCAAGCTCGCCCGAGAGCGCCGCGCGCACCATCGCGCGGGTGTGGCCGATCTTCATGCGCGCGCCGACGCCATAGCCGCCGCCGCTCCAGCCGGTGTTGACCAGCCAGCAGCGGGCGCCGTGCCGCTGCATCATCTCGCCCAGCATCCGGGCGTAGACGCTGGGATGGCGCGGCATGAAGGGGGCGCCGAAGCAGGTCGAGAAGGTGGCCTGCGGCTCCTTGACGCCCTTCTCGGTGCCGGCGACGCGCGCCGTGTAGCCGGAGAGGAAATGATACATCGCCTGCTCGGGCGTCAGTTGGCTGATGGGCGGCAAGACGCCGAAGGCGTCGGCGGTCAGCATGATGATGTTCTCGGGATGGCCGCCCTTGCCCTCGGGCGCGACATTGGGGATGGAGGACAGCGGATAGGAGGCGCGGGTGTTTTCGGTCAGCGACCCGTCGTCGAGGTCCAGCCCGCGGCTGTCGATGTCCATCATGACGTTTTCGAGGATGGTGCCGTAGCGCCGCGTGGTGGCGTAAATCTCGGGCTCGGCCTCGGGGCTGAGCTTGATGACCTTGGCGTAACAGCCGCCCTCGAAATTGAAGACGCCGTCGGGGCTCCAGCCGTGCTCGTCATCGCCGATCAGCGCCCGCGAGGAATCGGCCGACAGCGTCGTCTTGCCGGTGCCCGAAAGCCCGAAAAATACCGCCACGTCGCCGCGCGCGCCGATATTCGCCGAACAATGCATGGGCAGCACGCCCTGTTCCGGCAGCAGGTGGTTCAGCACCGAGAAAATCGATTTCTTGATCTCGCCGGCATAGGAGGTGCCGCCGATCAGCACCAGGCGCTCGGCGAAATTGACGATGATGAACACCTCCGAGCGCGTGCCGTCGGTCTCGGGCACGGCGTGGAAACGCGGCGCCTGGATCACCGTGAATTGCGGCGTGAAGTCGGCCAGTTCCTCCGGACGGGGCTGGATGAACATGTTGCGGGCGAACAGGCTGTGCCAGGCGGTCTGGGTGATGATGCGCACCGGCAGGCGATAGCGGGCGTCGGCGCCGGCGTAGCAGTCCTGCACGAACAGTTCCTGGCCCTGGAGGTAGTTGAGCATCCGGTCGCGAATGCGCGCGAAGTTCTCCTGGCTGATGGGGCGGTTGACGGCGCCCCAGTCGATGGCGTCGCGCGACGAGGGCTCGTCGACGGTGAACTTGTCGTTTGGCGAGCGGCCGGTGTGATGGCCGGTGCGGACGACGAAGGCGCCGCCCTCGGCGAAATGCCCGTCACGGCGGCGCACCGCCTCTTCGAGCAGCGCCGGCGCCGGATAGTTCCAGTGCGCCACTTCGATATTGCGGATGCCGTGATTTTCAAGGCCGTAACTGCTGACGAACGGACCAACCTGCTGCGCCATCTGTCCTTGCCTTTGTTCCTGTGCCGCCTGTGTCCCCCGCACATGTGGGTAGGGAGGACGCGGGGCACCATACAACCCTCGTTCGGGTGCGACAATCGCTTCGGGCGCCGCCCTTCAGGCCCCCGAGCCGTCGTCCGCGACCAGCCCGTGGCGCAGGGCGTAACCCGCCAGGGCCACCGAATTGGGTAGGTTGAGCTTGCGCATGATGCTGGTGCGGTGCGTCTCCACCGTCTTTGGGCTGATGGCCAGGGTGCGGGCGATGTCGGCGCTGGTGCGTCCGGCAACCACCAACCCCAGTATCTGCCGTTCGCGCCCCGTCAACACCTGCAGGGGATCCTTGCCCTCGCCGCTGCGCAGGAATTGCTCCACCTTCTGGCGGTCGATGCCCGCGCCCAGGTAGCGCCGGCCGGCCACCACCGCCGCCAGCGCCGCCAGCAGTTCGGCGCGCCCGGCCCGCTTCAGCGCATAGCCGTCGACGCCGGCGTGCAGGGCGTGCGCCACCCGCCGCTCGTCGTCGGCCACCGTCAGCGCCAGGATGCGCACCCTGGGGCAGCGTTTCTTGATGACCCGGGTGGCCTCGACGCCGTCCAGCGCCGGCATGGCCAGGTCCATGAGGACGACGTCCGGGCGCAGCGACTGCGTCAGCGCCACCGCCTCCTCGCCGTCGGCCGCCTGTCCCACCACCTCGATCCGCGGCCGGTCGTCGATGAGCGCCGCGATGCCCTCGCGCACGAGGTCGTGGTCCTCGGCGATCAGAACCCGCATCGTCTTGTCCTTTTCCTCAGGCGCCGCCGGCCTGCCCATGCCAGCGCAGCAACGCCCGGTGATGCCCGAGCAGGCGCCGGACGGCGGCGGCGTCGCCCCGCGTCGCGGCGGCCTCCAGCTCCTCCAGGGAACCTTCCAGCGAGAATATACCAAAGACGGCGCATTCGCCCCGCCCTTTGTGGGCGAGGTCGGCCACCGCCGGCCAGTCGCGGGCGGCGGCGGCGGCGGCCATCGCCGTCGACTCTTCCGCCAGGCGGGCCAGCAGGCGCGGCACCAGATGCGCCAGGCGGGCGTCGGGCGCCGCCGGCTGCATCCGCGCCGTCGCCGCCGTCAGGTCGGGCGGCCGCCCACCGGCGGTCAGCACCTCCACCGCCGCCGTCAGCACGGCGGGGCCGACGGGGCGGCGCAGCACCGCCTGGCAGCCCGCCGCCAGGGCGGCGGCGCGGTCGGCGGCACCGGCGCCCACGGTAACCAAGACGATCGGGGTGGGCGTGCGGCCGTGGGCGGCTTCCCAGGCGCGCATGGCGCCGGCGGCGGCGATGCCGTCGAGGACGGGCATCCGCATGTCCAGGAAGACGACCTCGTAACGGCCGGCGCGGAACCGGCGCAGCGCTTCGTCGCCGTCGGCGGCCTCGTCGACGGCATGGCCGGCCTCCTCCAGGAACTGGCGCATGATCAGGCGATTGACGTCGCTGTCGTCCGCCACCAGCAGGCGGACATGCGGTGCGCCCGCCGTTCCCATTCCCGCGCCTCCCCGCTCGCCCTCGCCGCCATTCGTGGCACTTGTGTTGCGGGCGGCGGACGCTTGTCAATCCCGGCAAACCCCGAAATGGGGCGGCGCCGGGCGAAATGGAGGTGTTCGCCCCCGCCCGCCACCGATATACTCGCTGGCCGATCACCACGACCGCAAGCGGAGCCCCTGCGACCGTGCCGGAAACCATCGCCCTGGTCGACGACGACCGCAACATCCTGACCTCGGTCTCGATGGCGCTGGAGGCCGAGGGCTTCCGGGTGCGGGCCTTCGCCGACGGCGCCGAGGCCCTGCGCGGGCTGACCGACCACCCCGTCGACCTGGCGGTCCTGGACATCAAGATGCCGCGCATGGACGGCATGGACCTGCTGCAGCGCCTGCGCCGCCACAGCGCCCTGCCGGTGATCTTCCTGACCTCGAAGGACGACGAGGTGGACGAATTGCTGGGCCTGCGCATGGGGGCGGACGACTACATCAAGAAGCCGTTTTCGCAGCGGCTGCTGATCGAACGCATCCGCGCCCTGCTGCGCCGCGCCGAGTTGGCCGGGCGCAGCGGCGACGACGCGGCGGGAATCCTCGCCCGCGGCGATCTGATCCTCGACCAGGGCCGCCACACCTGCACCTGGAAAGGGCGGGACGTGAACCTGACGGTTACCGAGTTCCTGATACTCAAGGCCCTGGCCCAGCGCCCCGGCCACGTCAAGAACCGGGAACAACTCATCAACGCCGCCTATGGCGACAACATCTATGTCGACGACCGCACCATCGACAGCCACATCAAGCGGCTGCGCCGCAAGCTGCGCGAGATCGACCCCGACTTCAGCGAGATCGAGACCCTTTATGGCGTCGGCTACCGCTACCGCGACCCGCGGAGCCCGCACGGCTGAGCCGGACGCGCGCCCCGCCGTCGACAAGCCCCGCCTCCGGCGGCGGGCGCCGTGGCGGGCGCTGGCCTCGCCGCTCACCCGGCGGATTCTGGCCGTCAACCTCATCGCCCCGCTGATCCTCGCCGGCGGCGTGCTGTATCTGGGCCACTACCGCCAGGGGCTGGTGGAGGCCGAGCTGGGCTCGCTGGCCACCCATGCCGAGATGCTGGCGGCGGCGATCGGCGAAGGCGCGGTGGTCGAGGACGGGGTGGCGCAGTACGCCCTGGCGCGCGAGCCCGCCCTGCACATGGTCCGGCGTCTGGCCGAGCCGGCGCGGCTGCGGGCGCGGCTGTACGACCTGGACGGCGACCTGGTCGCCGACAGCCTGTTCCTGGGCGGCGGCCTGGACAGCGTGCAGATCGAGTATCTGCCGCCGCCGGAGGAGGCCCCCGACCCCGGCGCCTGGCTGCGCCGCGCCTACGACGCCGTCATCGCCTGGCTGGCGGCGATCAAGGACGCCTTCCCGCCCTGGACGGAGGGCGCCGGCCGCACCGCCGCCGGCCTCGACGAGGCCGTCGCCGCCCTGGGCGGCGAGACCCGCGCCGCGGTGCGCCAGCGGACCGACGGCACCGTGGTGCTGAGCGTCGCCGCCCCGGTGCAACGCTACAAGAAGGTGGTGGGGGCGGTGATGGTGTCGCGCGACGGCGACGCCATCGCCCAAAGCCTGTTCGAGGTGCGCATCGCCATCGTGCAGATCTTCCTGCTTGCCTCGGCGGTGACGGTGCTGCTGTCGATCTATCTGGCCGGCACCATCGCCCGCCCGGTGCGGGTTCTGGCCCGCGCCGCCGACCGCGTCCGCCACGGGCACGGGCGTTCGGTGCGCATCCCCGACCTCACCCGGCGCGGCGACGAGATCGGCGAGTTGGCGGCGGCGCTGCGTGACATGACCGAGGCGCTGTGGCGGCGCATGGACGCCATCGAGGCCTTCGCCGCCGACGTCGCCCACGAGATCAAGAACCCGCTGAGTTCCCTGCGCAGCGCCGTCGAGACGGCGGCGCGCCTTCAGGATCCCGAGCAGCAACGGAAACTGATGGCGATCATCGTCGACGACGTGCAGCGCCTCGACCGCCTGATCTCCGACATTTCCGACGCCTCGCGCCTGGATGCCGAACTGTCGCGGGCCGAGGTCGAGCCGGTGCGGCTGCGGCCGATGCTGGCGGCGCTGGTCGACCTGCATGGCAGCACCGACGCCGAGGCCAAGGGCGTGCGCCTGGTGCTGGAGGCCGACGCCGCCGATGCGCTGGAGATCGCCGGCATCGAGGGGCGGCTGGTGCAGGTGTTCCGCAACCTGATCGCCAACGCGGTGTCGTTCTCGCCGGCCGGCGGCACCGTGCGCCTCGCCGCCCGGCGCGCGCCCGGCGACTGGATCATGGTCAGCGTCGAGGACGAGGGGCCGGGCATCCCCGCCGACAAGTGCGAGGCGATCTTCGAGCGCTTCTACAGCGAGCGCCCCAGCGGCGAGAAGTTCGGCACCCATTCCGGGCTGGGGCTGTCGATCTCGCGCCAGATCGTCGAGGCCCACGGCGGCGGCATCGTCGCCGGCAACCGGACCGAAGGCGGGGCCCGATTCGTCGTGCGCCTGCCGGCCGGACGGCCCGATTGACTTGCGGGGGGCGGCGCGCCATGTCCTCGCCGATGAGCCGGGTCCACGCCAGTTGCGTCGCGCTCGGCGACGCCGCCGTGCTGCTGCGGGGGCCGTCGGGCAGCGGCAAGTCCGACCTTGCCCTGCGCCTGATCGACGCCGGCGCGCAGCTCGTCGCCGACGACCAGACCGAGTTGACGGCCGCCGACGGGCGGCTGCTGGCGGCGGCGCCGGCCGCGCTGGCGGGCCTGATCGAGGTGCGGGGCGTGGGGGTGCTGCGGCTGGAGCGGCACCGCGGCGGCGTGCCGGTGCGCCTGGTCGTCGACCTGGTGCCGGCGACCGCGGTCGAGCGCCTGCCGGTGCCCGAGGTCGCCACCCTGCTGGCGGTAACGCTGCCCCGCGTCGCCCTCGCCGCCTTCGAGGCCTCGGCCGCCGCCAAGGTTCGCCTTGCCCTGCGTTTCGCAACGAGCGATATAATGCCGCCGCTATGACTTCGAGCCCCGCCCCGCGCCCGACCGCCGCCGCGCCCCCGCCGCCGCAAGGGGCGCGCGGTCAGGTCGTGCTGGTCACCGGCCTGTCGGGGGCCGGGCGCACCCTGACGCTGAAAAGCCTGGAGGATCTGGGCTATGAGGCGGTGGACAACCTGCCGATGTCGCTGTTGCGCAATCTGGTGCGCCCGCGGCGGGCCGTGGCGCGGCCGCTGGCGGTCGGCATCGACATCCGCAGCCGCGATTTCGGGCCGCAGCCCGTGCAGGCGGTCCTGCGCCGGCTGCTGGAGGACGACGAGGTCGACGCGCGGCTGCTGTTCGTGGATTGCGACGACGAAACCCTGCGCCAGCGTTTCAGCGAGACCCGCCGCCGCCACCCGCTCGCCGCCGACCGGCCGCTGGGCGACGGCATCCGCCACGAGCGCGCCCTGATGGCGCCGCTGCGCGCCCTGGCCGACCTGGTGCTGGACACCTCGGACATGAGCCCGGCCGACCTGCGCCGGGTGGTGACGGGGCATTTCGGCCTGGAGAACCGGGCGCCGATGGTCGTTTTCGTCACCTCGTTCGGCTACAGTGCCGGGCTGCCCCGCGAGGCCGACTTGGTGTTCGACGTGCGTTTCTTGACCAACCCGCATTACGATCCCGCCTTGCGGCCGCTGACCGGCCGCGACGCCGCGGTGTCGGAGCATGTCGAGCGCGACCCCGACTTCGCCGGTTTCGTGCAATCGGTGACCGGCCTGCTCGACCGGCTGCTGCCGCGCTTCGCCGCCGAGGGCAAGAGCTATCTGACCATCGCCGTCGGCTGCACGGGCGGGCGTCATCGCTCGGTGGTGGTGGCGGAGCGGCTGGCGGCGCATCTGCGCGCGGCCGGGGTGCCGGTGGACCTGCGCCACCGGGACTTGCCGGGGGGAGTGGAAGGCGAGGGGGCAGCGTCATGATCGGAATGGTGCTTGTCACGCACGGCCGGCTGGCCGAGGAACTGGTGGCGGCCCTGGAGCACGTCGTGGGGCCGCAGCCCAATGTCGCCTCGGTGTGCATCGGCCCCGACGACGACATGGAGCAGCGGCGCCTGGACATCCTGGGCCGCGTCGCCGATGTCGACGACGGCGCCGGGGTGGTGGTGCTGACCGACATGTTCGGGGGCACGCCGTCGAACCTGGCCATCTCGATCATGGACAAGGCGAAGGTGGAGGTCATCGCCGGCGTCAACCTGCCCATGCTCATCAAGCTGGCCAGCGTGCGCAACGCCGAGCCGCTGGACGCCGCCGTCACTCAGGCGCAGGAGGCGGGGCGCAAATACATCAATGTCGCCAGCAAACTGTTGACCCAGGACCAGTCATGAAGGATGCCCCCGAGGGCGATGCCGGCGCCGCCGCCATCCGCCGCACCGCCGCCATCACCAACCAGCGCGGCCTGCACGCGCGCGCGGCGGCCAAGTTCGTCAAGCTGGCCGGCCAGTACGACGCCGCCGTGTCGGTGTCCAAGAAAGGGGTCGAGGTCTCGGGCCTGTCGATCATGGGGCTGATGATGCTGGCGGCGGGGCCCGGCTGCGCCATCGAGATCGCCGCCAGCGGCCGCCAGGCGGACGAGGCCGTCGAGGCGCTGGCGCGCCTGGTCGCCGACAAGTTCGACGAGGACTGAAAACGCCGCCGCGCCCTTGCCCCGCATGGCATGAGCGGCTACAAGCGCGCGGAAGTCCCAACAATCAGGAGAGTCGAATGAGCTTTACCGACTACAAGGTCGCGGACATTTCGCTCGCCGACTGGGGACGCAAGGAAATTGCGATCGCCGAGACGGAGATGCCGGGGCTGATGGCCCTGCGCGAGGAATACGGCCCGTCGAAGCCGTTGCAGGGCGCCCGCGTCGCCGGCTGCCTGCACATGACCATCCAGACCGCGGTGCTGATCGAGACGCTGATCGCGCTGGGCGCCGAGGTGCGTTGGTCGTCGTGCAACATCTTCTCCACCCAGGACCACGCCGCCGCCGCCATCGCGGCGCGCAACATTCCCGTTTTCGCCTGGAAGGGCGAGACCGAGGAGGAATTCTGGTGGTGCATCGACCAGACCATCGAGGGCCCCGACGGCTGGCGCCCCAACATGATCCTGGACGACGGCGGCGACCTGACCGCCGTGATGCACGAGAAGCACGCCGAGCTGCTGAAGAGCGACGTGCGCGGCCTGTCGGAGGAAACCACCACCGGCGTCCATCGCCTGTACGAGATGGCCCGCGACGGCACCCTGCTGGTGCCCGCCATCAACGTCAACGATTCGGTCACCAAGTCGAAGTTCGACAACCTCTATGGCTGCCGCGAGAGCCTCGTCGACGGCGTCAAGCGCGCCACCGACGTCATGCTGGCCGGCAAGACCGCGGTGATCTGCGGCTTCGGCGATGTCGGCAAGGGCTCGGCGGATTCGCTGCGCAGCCAGGGGGCGCGCGTCCTGGTCACCGAGATCGACCCCATCTGCGCCCTGCAGGCGGCGATGGAGGGTTATGAGGTGACGACGATGGACGAGGCGGCGCCCAACGGCGACATCTTCGTCACCGCCACCGGCAATGTCGACGTCATCACCATCGACCATATGCGCCGGATGAAGGACCGCGCCATCGTCTGCAACATCGGCCACTTCGATTCCGAGATCCAGGTGGCGGCGCTGCGGAACTACAAGTGGCACAACGTCAAGCCGCAGGTCGACGAGGTCGAGTTCCCCGACGGCAAGCGCATCATCCTGCTGGCCGAGGGGCGCCTGGTCAATCTGGGCTGCGCCACCGGCCATCCCAGCTTCGTGATGAGCGCCTCCTTCACCAACCAGGTGCTGGCGCAGATCGAGCTGTGGACCAACACCGCCGCCTATGAAAACAAGGTCTATGTGCTGCCCAAGCACCTGGACGAGAAGGTTGCGCGCCTGCATCTCGACCGGCTGGGCGTGCGCCTGACCAAGCTGAGCGAAAAGCAGGCGGCCTATATCGGCGTCACGGCCGAGGGGCCGTACAAGCCGGATTGGTACCGCTACTAGATTTCGTGGGTTCCAACGCAAATAGGGCCCGGCATCTTGTCGGGCCCTATTCTTTTCGCCGTAAACCGGCGAGTGTAGCGGATTCTTTTTGCCATTTGAAGGTTACAATGCCGCCCGCCGGTCTGTAGCCTCTTGCAGCTTCGGCCCGCCACAACATCCGCCACGGCGCGGAACAAGAACAACCGGCGCGGGCCGCCACGGAAACGAACAGATCCTGTTCCGTTCGCGGGGCCGCGCCCCCGCAGGGCACCGCCCGTCGCCGCCGCCCGACGCCGCCACCCACGACCCGGGCGGCATCGGGGCGACCGCGCCGCATCGACGGGCCTGATGGAAAGGGGAGCCATGTCGCGCAACTACATCTTCACATCTGAATCGGTCGGCGCCGGCCATCCCGATAAGCTGGCCGACAACATCTCCGACGCCGTGCTGGACGCCATCCTCGAACAGGACCGCACCGCCCGCGTCGCCTGCGAGACCCTGGTCAACACCGGCATGGTGGTGCTGTCGGGCGAGATCACCACCAGCGCCAATGTCGACTATGTCGACGTCGCGCGCCGCACCATCCTGGATGTCGGCTACGACCACCCCCGCTTCGGTTTCGACGGCCACAGTTGCGCGGTGCTGGTGGCGCTGGACAAGCAATCGCCCGACATCGCCCAGGGCGTCAACGAGGGCGACGGCCTCGACCTGGACCAGGGCGCCGGCGACCAGGGGCTGATGTTCGGCTATGCCTGCCGCGAGACCGACGAGCTGATGCCGCTGCCCATCCAGCTCGCGCATCGCCTGACCCGGCGCCAGGACGCCGTGCGCCGCGCCGGCACCCTGCCGTGGCTGCGCCCGGACGTGAAGTCGCAGGTGTCGGTGCGCTATGAGGACAACCGCCCCGTCGGCATCGAGACGGTGGTGCTGTCCACCCAGCACGACGAGGACGTCAGCCACGACACCCTGCGCGAGGCGGTGATCGAGGAGATCGTCAAGCCCGAGCTGGAAGGGCTGCGGGTGACCGACGACATCACCTATCACATCAATCCCACCGGCCGCTTCGTCATCGGCGGGCCCGTGGGCGACTGCGGCCTGACCGGACGCAAGATCATCGTCGACACCTATGGCGGCATGGGCCGGCACGGCGGCGGCGCCTTCTCCGGCAAGGATCCGTCCAAGGTCGACCGTTCGGCGACCTACGCGGCCCGCTACGTCGCCAAGAACATCGTCGCCGCCGGCCTTGCCGAACAGTGCGAGGTGCAGATCGCCTATGCCATCGGCGTCTCGCGGCCGGTGTCGGTGAACGTCAACACCTTCGGCACCGGCGCCGTCGGCGAGGACCGCATCGCCGCCCTGGTGCGCGAGCATTTCGACCTGCGGCCCAAGGGCATCGTGCAGATGCTCGACCTCTTGCGCCCGGTGTACCGGCCCACCGCCGCCTATGGCCATTTCGGCCGCGACGGCGAGGGCTTCACCTGGGAACGCACCGACAAGGCCGAGGCCCTGGCCGCCGAGGCGGGAGTCAAGGCCGCCGTATAAGCGAAACCACAAAGGGGAGCCGACATGGAGAGCCAGATCCTGCCGAACCCCGATCTGGAGGCCACCAAGCAGCATTACGGCCGCGACCCGCTGGCGGTGCGCGACACCGACCAGTACCGGGCCGAATATGTGCAAAGCTTCGTGGAGAAATGGGACGAACTGATTGACTGGAAGGCCCGCGCCAAGAGCGAGGGGCAGTTCTTCATCGACGTGCTGCGCTCGCGCGGCAAGCATCAGGTGCTGGACGTCGCCACCGGCACCGGCTTCCACTCCGTCCAGCTCATCAAGGCCGGCTTCGACGTCGCCAGCGCCGACGGCAGCGCCGCCATGCTGGCCAAGGCCTTCGAGAACGCCAAGCGCGAGCGCCTGATCCTCAAGACCATCCAGGCCGACTGGCGGTGGCTGAACCGCGACGTGCACGTCAAATACGATGCCATCATCTGCCTGGGCAATTCCTTCACCCATCTGTTCGACGAGTTCGACCGCCGCCGGGCGCTGGCGGAGTTTTACGCCGCGTTGAAGCATGACGGCGTGCTGATCATCGACCAGCGCAATTACGACGTCATCCTCGACCAGGGCTTCCGGTCCAAGCACAAATATTACTACTGCGGCGACCGGGTGACGGCGGAACCCGAGCATGTCGACGAGGGGCTGGCGCGCTTCCGCTATGCCTTCCCCGACGGCTCGGAATACAAGCTGAACATGTTCCCGCTGCGCAAGAACTACATGCGCAACCTTCTGAAGGAATCCGGGTTCCAGCGAATGCACACCTATGGCGACTTCCAGGAGACGTACCAGGACACCGAGCCCGACTTCTTCGTCCACGTCGCCGAGAAGGAATACAACGCCGAGGAGTGAGGCAACGATGAGCGACACCGCCACCAAGGACGTCGTCGCGGTCGCCGAACGCTATTACGACAGCCGCGACGCCGACGAATTCTATTTCCACATCTGGGGCGGCGAGGACATCCATGTCGGCCTCTACGACAGCACCGACGACATCGCCGAGGCCAGCCGCCTGACCGTCGCGCGCATGGCCGAGGTCGCCGCCCCCATCACCGCCGAACAGCGCGTGCTGGACATCGGCGCCGGGTACGGCGGCGCCGCCCGTCAACTGGCGCGGCGCTTCGGCTGCCGCGTCCACTGCCTCAACATCAGCGAGGTCCAGAACGACAAGAACCGCCGGCTGTCGGCGGAGCAGGGCCTGGCCGACAACATCACCGTCGTCCACGGCTCGTTCGAAGCCATCCCCGAGCCCGACGCCCGCTTCGACCTGGTGTGGTCGCAGGACGCCATCCTGCACAGCGGCCGGCGGGAGCAGGTGCTGCGCGAGGCCTTCCGGGTGCTGAAGCCGGGCGGGCGCTTCGTCTTCACCGACCCCATGCAGGCCGACGACTGCGACCCCGCCGCCCTGCAGCCGGTCTATGACCGCATCCACCTGCAAAGCCTGGGCTCCTTCGCCTTCTACCGCGAGGCGGCGCGGCGCGTCGGCTTCGAGGAGGGCGCGGTGATCGACCTGACGCCGCAGTTGCGCCGCCACTACCACCGCGTCGGCGAGGTGCTGCGCGGCAAATACGACGAGATGACCTCCCGCGCCAGCCGCGACTATCTCGACCGGATGCTGGTGGGGCTGCGGAACTGGGTGGAGGCCGCCGACGCCGGGCAGATGGCCTGGGGCATCATGCTGTTCCGCAAGCCCTGACTCCGCACGCCGTGACCCGCACGGCCGGGGTCGTCGGCAATTGACCCTTGCTGTTCCGGCGCGCCATACTATTTTCTTAGCCGGCTAACCTTTCCGGCGGACGCGATGAACGACACCTCGGCGCGCGGGCGCAGCGGGCACGGCGATGCGCCGCTTTGGGATCTGGGCGACAGCCTCGGCGCCCTGACCAATATTGCGGCCCGCCTTTTCCAGCGGGCGCTGCACGAACGCCTGCAACGCTACGGCACCGCCTTCGGGCAGTGGCCGATCCTGGTCATGCTCTGGCACGAGGACGGCCAGCCGCAGCGCGAACTCAGCCGCCACATCGGCGTCGAGGCGCCCACCCTGACGCGCACCATCGACCGCATGGTCCGCGACGGCCATGTGCGCCGGCAGCGCAACCCGCGCGACCGGCGCGAGGTGCTGATTTTCCTGACCGAGCAGGGGCGCCGCCTCAAGGACGACCTGATCCCCGAGGCAATGGCCTTGAACGCGCTGGCCGGCGACGGCATGGCGCCGGCCGAGCAGGAGGAGCTGAAGCGCCTGCTGCGCATCCTCATCGCCCGGCTGATCGCCGCCGGCCTCTCGCGCCCCGCCGACATCCCCGAATGCATCCGACGCATCGGCGACAATACGGACGAATCGCCATGAGACTACGCGGCTCCTACGTTACCGCCGCACTGATCGCCGCCGCCGTCGGGCTGTGGCTGGTGTCGGGGCAGGTGGGCCCGGGCACCGGCTCCGAGGCGCCGCCCGCCGTCCCGACGGCGGCGACCGCCGCGGCGGAACGGCCGCTGCCGCGGGTGCGCGTGCGCGAGGTGCGGGCGGAGGAGCGCGTGCGCGACGTGGTGGTGCGGGGCGAGACGCGGCCCTCGCGGCAGGTGACCCTGCGCGCCGAGACCACCGGCCGCGTCCTCGAACTGCCGGTGCGCGAGGGCACCCAAGTCGAGGCGGGCCAGGAACTGGTGCGCCTGGACGGCGACGACCGCGAGGCGCGCCTGGCCGAGGCGCGGGCGCTGCTGGACCAGCGGCGCCTGGAATATGAGCAGGCCAGCCAGCTGGCGGCGGAGGACTTCGCCTCGCGCAGCCGGGTCGCCGAGGCAAGGGCGGCGCTGGACGCGGCGCGGGCGCGGCTGTCGGCGGCCGAGATCGAGCTGGCCCGCACCCGCATCGGCGCCCCCTTCGCCGGCGTGCTAGACGGCGTGGCGGTCGAGGTCGGCGACTACATCACGCCGGGCACCGACCTGGGCACGCTGCTGGACCTCGACCCGCTGGTGGTCGCCGGCGAGGTCACCGAACGCGAGGTCGCCGCCATCGCCATCGGCGCCCCGGCGGCGGCGCGCATCGGCGACGGGCGCCGCGTCGAGGGGCGGGTGACCTATGTCGCCGCCCAGGCCCGCCCCGGCACCCGCACCTATCCGGTGGAAATCTCGGTCGCCAACCCCGAGGGCATCGTCGCCGGGCAGTCGGCCGAGATGCACCTGCCGACGCGGGCGGTGCGGGCGCATCTGGTGCCGCCCTCGGCCCTGACGCTGAACGATTCCGGCGAGATCGGCATCAAGACCGTGGACAACGACGGCACGGTGGCGTTTCACCCCGTCATGATCCTGGGCGACGGCGCCGAGGGCGTCTGGCTGGGGGGACTGCCGGACGTGGCCCGGGTCATCATCGTCGGGCAGGAATACGTCGCGGCCGGGCAGCCGGTGCAGCCGGTGCCCGACCAGAGCATCGAGGGATAGATTGAGGGAATTCATCTCTTCGGCGCTGGACCGCTCGCGCACGGTCCTGCTGGTCCTGCTGCTGATCCTGGTGGCGGGAACGGTGGCGTTCCGCGAGATCCCCAAGGAGGCGTCGCCGGACGTCAACATCCCCATCATCTATGTGCAGATGACGCATTCCGGCATCTCGCCCACCGACGCCGAGCGGATGCTGGTGCGCCCGATGGAGACCGAGCTGCGCACCATCGAGGGCGTCAAGGAGATGCGCGCCACCGCCTATGAGGGCGGCGCCAATGTGCTGCTGGAATTCGAGGCCGGCTTCGACGCCGACCGGGCCCTCGACGACGTACGCGAGCGCGTCGACCTCGCCAAGTCGGAGCTGCCCGCCGACACCGACGAACCCGAGGTCCACGAGATCAATCTTAGCCTGTTCCCGATCATCAATGTCGCCATCAGCGGCGACGTGCCGGAGCGGCTGCTGCTGCGCCTCGCCCGCGACCTGGAGCGCGAGCTGGAGGGCATCGCCTCGGTGCTGGAGGTCGACATCGCCGGCAACCGCGACGAGCAGGTGGAGATCATCATCGACCCCATGCGGGCCGAATCCTACGGCCTCGCCGCCGACGAACTCGCCGGCTTCATCGGCCGCAGCAACCGCCTCGTCGCCGCCGGGGCCCTGGACACCGGCCAGGGCCGCTTCGCCATCAAGGTGCCGGGGCTGCTGGAGGACGTGCGCGACATCATGGCCCTGCCGGTGAAGGTCAGCGAGGACGCGGTGGTGCGGGTGGCCGACATCGCCTCGGTCCGCCACGGCTTCGCCGACGCCGAATCCTTCGCCCGCATCGACGGCGATCCGGCGCTGGTGCTGGAAGTGTCGAAGCGCACCGGCACCAACATCATCGACACCGTGCGCGAGGTGCGCGCCGTCGTCGAGCGCGCGCGCCAGGATTTCCCGCCCGGCGTCCAGGTCGCCTATCTGCAGGACCAGTCGCAGGAAATCCGCACCATGCTGACCGACCTGCAGAACAACGTCATCGCGGCGGTGCTGCTGGTGATGGTGGTGGTGGTGGCGGCGCTGGGGCTGCGCTCGGGGCTTCTGGTGGGCACGGCGGTGCCGGGCTCGTTCCTGGCCGCCATCCTGGTGCTGGCGGCGCTGGGGCTGACCGTCAACATGGTGGTGCTGTTCGCGCTCATCCTGGCGGTGGGGATGCTGGTCGACGGCGCCATCGTCGTCACCGAATACGCCGACCGCAAGATGATCGAGGGCGTCGGGCGCCGCGAGGCCTATCGCCAGGCGGCGCGACGCATGGCCACGCCGGTGATTGCCTCCACCCTGACGACGCTGGCGGCCTTCCTGCCGCTGCTGTTCTGGACCGGGGTGGTGGGCGAATTCATGAAGTTCCTGCCCATCACCCTGGTCGCCACCCTGACCGCCTCGCTGGCGATGGCCCTGATCTTCGTGCCGACCCTGGGGGCGCTGTTCGGGCGCGCCGGCGCCGCCGATCCCGGCCATATGAAGGCGCTGGCCGCCGGCGAGGGCGGCAGTCTCGACGAGCTTTCCGGCGTCACCGGCGGCTATGTCCGCGCCATGCGCCGCCTGCTGCGCCACCCCGGCAAGGTGGCGCTGCTGGCGCTGGCGGCGCTGGTGGCGGCGCAGACGGCCTATGCGCTGTGGGGCCGGGGGGTGGAGTTCTTCCCCGAGGTCGACCCCGAGCGGGCGATGGTGCAGGTGCACGCGCGCGGTAATCTCGCCGTCGACGAAAAGAACGCCCTGGTGCGCGAGGTGGAGGCGCGCCTGCTGGGCCTGCAGGGGGTCGAGACCGTCTACGCCCGCGCCGGCGCCGCCGGCCTCGGCGGCGAGAACCTGGCGCCCGACGTCATCGGCGTGCTGCAGCTTGAGTTCGCGTCCTGGGAGGAGCGCGGCCCCGCCCGCGCCATCATGGCCGAGGCCCGCCGGCGCACCGCCGACCTGCCCGGCGTGCTCATCGAGGTGCGCGAGCAGGAACAGGGGCCGCCCACCGGCAAGCCGGTGCAGGTGCAGTTGGCGGCCCAGCGCCCGGAATTGCTGGACGAGGCGGTGGCGACGGTGCGCCGCGGCATGGAGGAACTGGGCGGTTTCGTCGACGTCGAGGACACCCGTCCCCTGCCCGGCATCCAGTGGAACCTGCTCATCGACCGCGCCGAGGCGGCGCGCTACGGCACCGACGTCGCCACGGTGGGCGAGGTGGTCAAGCTGGTCACCCGCGGTCTCAAATTCACCGACTACCGCCCCGAGGGCGCCACCGACGAGGTCGACATCCTCGCCCGTTTTCCCGAAACCGAACGCAGCCTGGAGCAGCTCGACCGCCTGCGCGTCAACACCCGCTACGGCATGGTGCCGCTGTCGAATTTCGTCGAGCGGGTGCCGCAGGCGCGGGTGGGCGAGATTGACCGCGTCGACGGGCGGCGGGTGATGACCGTCAAGGCGGACGTGGCCGAGGGGCTGCTGGTCGACGACCAGGTGCGCGCCCTGAACGCCTGGCTGGTCGAGGCCGACCTGCCGGCGGCGATCTCCTATGTCTTCAAGGGCGAGAACGAGGAGCAGGAACAGTCCAGCGCCTTCCTCGGCAAGGCCTTCGTGGCGGCGCTGATGCTGATCACGGTGATTCTGGTCACCCAGTTCAACAGCTTCTATTCCGCCCTGCTCATCCTGACCGCGGTGATGATGTCCACCATCGGCGTGATGCTGGGGCTGCTGGTCACCGGCAAGCCCTTCGGCATCGTCATGAGCGGCGTCGGCGTCATCGCGCTGGCGGGCATCGTCGTCAACAACAACATCGTGCTCATCGACACCTTCGACCGCATCCGCCGGCAGGTGCCCGACCCCCTGGAGGCGGTGCTGCGCACCGGCGCCCAGCGCCTGCGCCCGGTGCTGCTGACCACCATCACCACGGCGCTGGGGCTGCTGCCGATGATGCTGGGCATCAACATCGATTTCGTCACCCGCGAGGTCACCGTCGGCGCGCCGTCGACGCAGTGGTGGACGCAGCTTTCCACCACCATCGTCGCCGGGCTGCTGTTCGCCACCGTTCTGACCCTGGCGGTGACGCCGTCGCTGCTGATGCTGCGCGAGAACGTCATCGCCTGGAACCAACGCCGCCGCACCCGCCGCGCCCAACGCCGCGACAAGGCCGAGGCCGCATCGGCAAAGGCACGAAGCAACGGCGAAACCCGGCGCGCGGCGGAATAGGGCGGGGGATACGCCCCCTCAACCCAGTGTGCGTTCCAGGAACTCCAGGGTTCGCTGCCAGGCCTGCTGGGTGTCCTCGCGGTCGTAGTTGTCCCCGGTGGGGTTGGCGAAAGCGTGGTCGGCGTCGTACCAGTTGACCACATAGCGCCGGCCGGCGGCGTCCATGTTGCGCTCGAACTCCTCCACCATCGCGGCGTCGATGTTGCGGTCCTGGCGGCCGAAATGGCCCAGCACCGGCCCCTGCAGGTTGCTCAGTTGCTCGGCGGGCAGGTTGACGCGGCCGTAATACACCACCACGGCATCGACCGGGGCATGGGTGGCGGCGCGCAAGGCCCAGCCGCCGCCGAAGCACCAGCCGACCGTCGCCACCTGGCCGGTGGAGTCGTCGTGGCCGCGCAACCACTCGACCCAGGCGGTCAGGGTGTCGACGGCCTGCTCGGGATCGACCTGCTGGGTCTGGCGGCGGGCCTGCTGCGGGTCGTCGGTGACGCGCCCCCCGAAGAGATCCACCGCCAGCGCCAGATAACCCTGCTGGGCAAATTCGGCGGTGACGGCGCGGATCTGGTCGTTCAGCCCCCACCATTCATGCACCAGCAGCAGCGCCGGCGCCGGCGTCTCGGCCGGACGCGCCAGGGCGCCGCCGACCTTGCGGCCGCCGGGGGTGGTGACGCTCACCTCGCGGGTGCGCTCCTGGGCCACGGCGCGGGCCAGCAGCGGATCGGCGAGCACGGCGGCCAGGGGCAGGCCGGCCATGCCCTTGATGACGGTACGGCGGCGCATCATCGGCAACCCTCCCTTCCGTGACGGGCGTCTGCATGACGGGCGTCGCTGCTGATATGGGGCGGGTTGGGGGCACAAAAAGACGGGGCCCGCGCCTTCCGGCGGGGCCCCGCTGCATCTCGGGAGGAGAAACCCTTTCGCGGCCGCTCAGGCCTCGGCGGCCTCGCGCGCGGCGATCGCCTTGGCGATGCGGCGCTTGATCCGGCGGGTCTCGGTGGTCAGCCGCGCGTCGGGCGTGGACATCAGCCAGGCGTCCAGGCCGCCCTTGTGCTCGATGGTCTTGAGGCCGTGAACCGAGACGCGCAGCCGCACCATCGCGCCCAGGGCGTCGCTCAGCACCGACGTCTCCTGCAGGTTGGGCAGGAACCGGCGCCTGCTCTTGTTGTTGGCGTGACTGACATTGTTGCCGGTCATCACGCCCTTGCCGGTGACAGCGCAGCGTCGTGCCATGTCCTCGGTCCCCTAGACAAAAAGAAAGCCTTCCCGGCCCCAAGGGCCGGAGGCCCGCCTTTTACGGCGGCAACGGCGCCGCGTCAAGGGGGAAAGCGCCCCCGCGGCGGCGGGCGGCCCTAACCGAACAGCTTGTCGATGTCGTCCTGGTTGAACTGTTCCTTGTCCTCCAGGTCGCCGTCGCCGTCCTTGCCGCCGTCGCCGAACAGGCTGTCGACGGCGTCCTGGCCCAGCGCCTGGCTCTTGCGCTGCGGGCCGTGCAACAGGCGCTTGTCGGGGTCGGTCTCCTCGGCCTCCACCGCCACCTGCGCCAAGGCGTGCGCCCCCCAGGCCTTCATCAGCCGGTTGACGCGCTCCTCGATGAATTTGATCGTCCGCACCACCTTGGTGACGCGCTGCCCGGTCAGATCCTGGAAGGCACAGGCCTCGAAAACGACGTTGGAGCGGTCGTTGATCTGGTCGAGGATCTTCTGGGTCGCTGGGCTGTTCTTTTCCTGCCGCGCCTTGTTCACCAGGTCGTCGATGGCCTCCATCTGCTCCATGATGGTGTTGGTGGCCTCTTCGGTGGTCTCGACGATGGCGTCGAGCTGGTCGGACATCTGGTTGAAGTGGTCGTCGTCCGCCTCCACCCCCGGCTTGCGGATCGCCGCCAGCTCCTTGCGGATGCGTTGAATCAGGTTGAACAGCCCGATCAGCTCTTTCCTGAGCCGGGCGACCTCGGGATCGGGAGGCATCTCAGCCCCTCCCTGTGCGCGGTGTTTCGATCATCAGCCCCCACAATGGATATACCCCGTTTGCATTGATGGTGCCAGGGGCGCGGCAGGTCAACCTTTTCCGGCGGCCCGAAACGCCTCCAGCAGCCGCCGCGCCGCCGCCGCCGGCGGCAGGCGGCCGGCGGCGACCTCGCCCTCCAGCCCCGGCAGCAGCCGCGCCACCGCCGGATCGTCGCGGAAGGCGGTGGTCAGCGCCTCGCGCACCTCGTTCCACATCCAAGCCCGCGCCTGCTCGGCGCGGCGGCGCCCGATCGCGCCCGCCTCGCCCATGACATGGCGGTAGGAACGCACCGCCTCCCAGACCTCGGCGACGCCGGAGCCGTTCAGGGCCGAGCATTTGAGCACCGGCGGCGTCCAGTGACGCGAGGCCGGCCGCAGCAGATGCAGGGCGTTGCGGTAATCCCGCGCCGCGCGCTCCGCCGCCGGCGCCAGGTCGCCGTCGGCCTTGTTGACCACCACCGCGTCGGCCAGTTCGACGATGCCCTTCTTCAGGCCCTGCAACTCGTCGCCGCCGCCGGGCACCAGCAACAGCAGGAACATGTCCACCATGTCGGCGACGGCGGTTTCCGACTGCCCGACGCCCACCGTCTCCACCAGCACGACATCGAACCCGGCCGCCTCGCAGACCAGCATGGCCTCGCGCGTGCGCCGCGCCACCCCGCCCAGCGTGCCCCCCGAGGGCGAGGGGCGGATGAAGGCCTCGGTCCGCCGCGACAGCTCCGCCATGCGGGTCTTGTCGCCCAGCACCGAGCCGCCGCTGCGCGGGCTCGACGGGTCCACCGCCAGCACCGCCACCCGGTGCCCCTGCCCGATAACGTGCAGGCCGAAGCTTTCGATGAAGGTGGACTTGCCCACCCCCGGCACGCCCGAGATGCCCAGCCGCACCCCGTGCCCGGCATGGGGCAGCAGCGCCTGCAACAACGCCTCGGCGCGGGGCCGATGCTCGGCCCGGGTCGATTCGACCAGGGTGATGGCGCGGGCCAGGGCGCGGCGGTCGCCGTTGCGCACGGCGGCGGCGAGGGCGGCGGCGTCGCCGGTGCTCACTGGCGCTACTCCCGCCCTTCGCGCAACAACTTCTTCATGGCCAGGGCGACCAGCTTCTGGCGGTCCTCGTCCGAGAGGTCGGCGAGGATCTGCTGCTTGGCGCGGCGCACCTCCATCGCCCGGCGCAGCAGTTCCTGGCGCTCCGGCGTGGCGATGTCCTGCATCCGCGCCTGGATGGCGGCGATGTTGCGTTCGCGCTCGCTGCCGCCGCCGGCCGGCGCCACGCGCGCCGCCCGCCGCTTGGCCAGCGCGGCGCGCGCCTTCTCGTCCAGGAACAGGCCCGCAAAGGCCCTGGCGACAAATTTGATCATCCGCCCATGCTAGCGCGCCACGGGCCGCTTCGCAAAGGCGCGGGCGCCGGCGGCGCCGGCAACGGCGGGCGCCTGCGGCAGCACCAGCGGCGGGTCGCGCACCTCGACCGCGTAGGCGGCCTCGAAGCCGTTGAAGGCGGTGCGCAGGGTGGCGCCATAGGCGCCAAGCTGGCCGAACTCGATCCAGTCGCCCTCCCGCACGTCGCCGGGCAGGTGGAACGGCCCCGCCATGCGGTCGGCCGAGTCGCAGGTGGGCCCGAACAGCGAGAACGGCTGCGGCGGCGCCTCGGCGAAGCCGTCGGGGCGGATCAGCCGCACCGGGAAGCGCACCCCGGCGCTGCCGGCGTCGGCAAGGCTGCCATAGACGCCGTCGCTGATGTGCAGGGCGCTGCCGCGCCGCAGCAGCACCTGCGCCACCACCGACACCCCCGGCGCCGCCAGGTTGCGCCCCGGCTCCGCCCACAGGCGGCAATGGGCGGGCAGGTCAAGGCGCGCCACCCCCCGGCCGATGGCGGCGATGAAGTCCTCCAGCGGCGGCGGGTCGTCGTCGGCATAGGGCACCGGAAAGCCGCCGCCGACATCGAGCACGTCGATGGCCACCCCCGCCCGCCGCAGCGCCGCGCCGCACAGCTCCAGCGCCGCCTCGTAGGCGCCGGGGTCCAGGCATTGCGAGCCGACGTGGAAGCACAGACCCACCCGCGGCGCCACCCGGCGGCAGGCGCGCAGCAGCAGCGCCGCTTCCTCCGGCGGCGCGCCGAACTTGCCCGACAGGTCATAGACCGCCCGCCCCTTGGGCAGGGCCAGGCGCACGAACAGCCCCAGGTCGTCGGCGTGGCCGGTCTCGGTGAGGATCTTGTCGAGTTCGGCGGCGCAATCGAGCGCGAAGTCGCGCACGCCGTGGGCGCCGTAGGCCTTGGCGATGGCGGCGCGCGGCTTCACCGGGTGCATGTAGTGCAGCCGCGCCCGCGGCAGCAGCCGGCGCAGCAGCCGCACCTCGCCCGGCGAGGCGACGTCGAAATTGCGCACGCCGCCGCGATGCAGCGCCCGCAGCACCCCCGGATCGGGATTGGCCTTGACCGCATAGAGCACCACGCCGGGGAACAGGGCGACGAAGCGGCGCGCCTGCGCCTCCAGCACCCGCGGGCGCAGGCAGTGCACCGGCTCCCAGGGGCGGTGCCGGGCGATGACCTCGTCGACGCTGGGCCGGCGCGTGGCGCGCAGGCGGCGCGGCGGCGGCACGGCGAGGCGAAGGCTGCGCGCCATGCCGCCCCCTAGTCGCGCCGGGCGCCCAGCAGGCCGAGGTACTGCCACAGCACGCTCGCCCCGGCCAGGGCGGTGATTTCGGCGTGGTCGTAGGGCGGCGCCACCTCGACGACGTCCATGCCCACGAAATCGAGGCCCCGCAGGCGGCGCAGCAGCGCCATCACCTGCCAGGTGAACAGCCCGCCCACCTCGGGGGTGCCGGTGCCCGGCGCCTGCGAGGGGTCGATGGCGTCGATGTCGACGCTCAGATAGACCGGGCGGCGGCCGATCACCGCGCGGACCCGCGCCGCCGCCGCCGCCACGCCCTCCTCGTGCACCTGTTCGGCACCCAGCACCGTCACCCCCTGCGCGAGCGTCCACTCCCAGACCGCGCGCTCCACCGGCGAGCGGATGCCGATCTGGATCATGGCGCGCGGGTCGACCAGGCCCTCGGTGATGGCGTGGCGGAAGACGGTGCCGTGGGCGAACACCTGGCCGAAATTCTCCGGCCAGGTGTCGACATGGGCGTCGAGGTGGATCAGCGCCACCGCCGCCCCGCGCCGCGCCCGCAGCGCCCGCAGCAGCGGCAGGGTCACCAAGTGGTCGCCGCCGATGGCGGCCAGATGGGCATGGCCGCGCGCCTGGCGTTCGATCAGCGCCAGGCTTTCCGCCGTCTCGCCCAGCCGAATGGCGAAGTCGCCGACATCGGCGACGGGCAGATCGAGCGGATGGGTCCAGGTGGCGGGGTTGTCGCCGTCGACCAACATGCGGCTGGCGTGGCGCACCGCGTGCGGGCCGAACCGGGCGCCGGGGCGGTTGGTGGTGCCCAGGTCGAAGGGAATGCCGGCGACGCAGCAGGCGGCGTCCTCGGCCCGCGCCCGCGCGGCAAGAAAGGTCGGCCCCACCGCGAAGGTGGGAACGGTGCCGCGACCCTCGGCCGCCCTATCGCGAAAGCCGTCCGTCATCCTTATCTCTTGGGCTAGGCGGCGGCATCGCATCCGCCGCGCCGCGCCGTCACGGCGCCGATACGCCAGCACATATGGGACGCGCGGCCGGCGGGCGCAAAGCGCGAGCCGGATCGCGGCCGAAGCGAAGAGCGAGCCCCGAGGATGATTCCCTGGAGACGGTTGCCCTGGAAATTCGTGGTGCGGCGCCTGGCCAAGGCGCACGGCTTCCTCGACCCCATCGCCCTGATGACGCGGATGCACGCCTTCGCGCAGCCTTCCGAGGTCGCCG
Source organism: Magnetospirillaceae bacterium (assembly GCA_041685145.1). Classification (GTDB taxonomy): domain Bacteria; phylum Pseudomonadota; class Alphaproteobacteria; order Rhodospirillales; family Magnetospirillaceae; genus JAWLGJ01. The sequence continues at coordinate 80,187 of JAWLGJ010000005.1, forward strand.
AGCCCCTGGAACTGCTGCGCGCCGGCGCCATCTTCCACGCCCGCGGGCTGTTGAACAGCCGCGTCATCCAGCACAACCGCGACTGGGTGTGGCCGTTCTGGGTCGAGCGCCAGTTCGACCCCCACGACGACGCCTTCGTGCCGCGCGCCTTCACCATCACCCATATCAACCTCACCCACCGCAACTGGACGGCCATCGGCGTCCCCGACTGGCCGGACATGCCCATCGTCGACCCGCGCGGGCTGCTGACGCCGTTCTATGACGGCTGGTCGATCGATCTGTGGCTGATCACCGGGGACGGCCGCATCCTGCTGCCGTCGCGGGCGCCCGGGGCCAGCCAGGCGCTGGACGTGGACGGGCTGGCGGTGACCACCGAGACCCGCGACGGCGCTCTGGCGCTGATCGCCCGCGCCGAGGTCGAGGAGGACGGCGAGGGCGGCGCGCCCGTCTGCCGCCTGAGCGTCGATGCCCACGCCGACGCCGACGGCTGGCTGGTGGCGTCGCTGCGCCCCTGCAATCCCGAAGGGGTAAGCACCATCCACGAGGCGGCGCTGGCGGCGGACCGGCGCTCGTGGCTGGTGGAAGGCAAGCGCCGCGTCGTCTTCAGCGAACCGGCGGCGCGGCACCATGTCTCCAATTACCGCGCCGGCGACGTCCACCTGCATCTGCTGGACCTCGACGACCAGCAGTCGGGCTCATGCGACGTGGGGATGCTGACCGCCGCGGCGCTGTTCCCGGTGCGCGGCGGCGAGGGGCGACGGCTGGAGGTGGCGGTGCCCCTGGGGGCGCCGGCCGACCAGCATCGGCGGCGGCGGCGCCCGTCCTGGCCGGAGGCCCTGGAGGGGCACGCGCGCCTGTCGGTGCCCGACGCGGCCGCCCAGCGCCTTTACGACATCGCCGTGCGCAGCCTGGTTCTGCACAGCCCCCACGAGGTCTGGCCCGGCCCCTACACCTACAAGCGGTTCTGGTTCCGGGACGCGGCCTTCATCGTCCACGCCTTGCTCTGCGCGGGACTGACGGGGCGAGCGGAGCGCGCCCTCGACCTGTTCCCGCAGCGCCAGACCGCCTTCGGCTTTTTCCACAGCCAGGACGGCGAGTGGGATTCCAACGGCGAGGCGCTGTGGATCATGGAACGCTTCTGCCGCCTGACCGGACGACCGCCGAAACAGGCCTGGCGCAACGCCATCCTCAAGGGCGGGCAGTGGATCCAGCGCAAGCGCCTTGCCGATGACGGCCGCACGGCGCATTCCGGGCTGTTGCCGGCGGGCTTCTCGGCCGAGCATTTGGGCCCCAACGACTTTTATTACTGGGACGACTTCTGGGGCATCGCCGGGCTGCGCGCCGCCGCCTGGATGGCGGCGCGTCTCAACGAATCCAGCGCCGCCGAGGACTTCGCCGGCCATGCCGAGGACTTCGCCGGCGCCGTCGAGCGCAGCCTGGCGCAGGCAGCGGCGCGCCTGGGGCGGCCGGCGATGCCGGCCTCGCCGCACCGGCGCCTGGACGCCGGCGCCGTCGGCTCGCTGGCGGCGGGCTACCCGCTGCAACTGTTCGCCCCCGACGATCCCCGGCTGCTGGACACGGTGGCGTGGCTGCGCGAGGCCTGCTTCGTCGACGGCGGCTTCTTCCAGGACATGATCCACTCCGGCATCAATCCCTATCTGACCCTGCACATCGCCCAGGTGCTGCTGCGCGCCGGCGACGCGGCGGCGCCCGAATTGATGCGCCGCGTCGGCGCCCTGGCCTCGCCCACCGGCCAATGGCCCGAGGCCGTGCACCCCCGCACCCTGGGCGGCTGCATGGGCGACGGCCAGCACGTCTGGGCGGCGGCGGAATGGGTGCTGATGCTGCGCAACTGCCTGCTGCGCGAGGAGGGCGATGGCCTGGTGCTGGGCGGCGGCGTCCCCGAGGACTGGCTGGCGGCGGGACGGGCGGTGCGCTTCGGCCCCGCCCCCACCGCCTTCGGCCCGGTGACGCTGACCATCGAGGCCGACGGCGACGCCGCGCGGGTGCGCTGGCAGGGCGCCTGGCACCGCGAGGCGCCGGCGGTGACGGTGCGCCTGCCGGGGCGGGCGCCGGTGGCGGCGGCGCCGGGGGCCCGCGAGGTGGTGCTGGAGCGGGGGGCGGTGTCGTGAACATCCTGATGATGACCAACACCTTCACCCCCCATGTCGGCGGGGTGGCGCGCTCGGTGGAGAGCTTCACCGCCGAATACCGCCGCCGCGGCCACCGCGTGCTGGTGGTGGCGCCCGAATTCGAGAACATGCCCGAGGACGAGGTCGACGTGGTGCGGGTGCCGGCGATCCAGCACTTCAACGGCAGCGACTTCTCGGTGTCGCTGCCGCTGTTCGGCCACCTGGCCGATGCGGTGGAGGACTTCCGGCCCGACGTGGTGCATTCCCACCACCCGTTCCTGATCGGCGCCTCGGCGGTGCGCATCGCGCGGCTGCACGACCTGCCGCTGGTGTTCACCCACCACACGATGTACGAGCAATACACCCACTATGTGCCGGGCAATTCCGAACCGCTGAAGCGCTTCGTCATCCGCCTGTCCACCAGCTATGCCAATCTGTGCAATCAGGTCTTCGCCCCCAGCGAGAGCGTGGCGGCGGTGCTGCGCGAGCGCGGCGTGCGCGCCCCCATCGACATCGTGCCCACCGGCGTCGACCTCGCCCGCTTCGAGGGCGGCAGCGGCGAAGGCTTTCGCGCCGCCGTCGGCATTCCGCCCGACGCCTTCGTGGTCGGCCATGTCGGCCGCCTGGCGGCGGAGAAGAATCTCGGCTTCCTCACCGACGCGCTGATCGCCTTCATGTCCGCCGAGCCGCGGGCGCATGTGCTGGTGGCGGGCGGCGGGCCCTGGCACAAGACGCTGCGCGACCGCTTCGCCCAGGCCGGGCTGTTGGCGCGGGTGCATCTGGTGGGGGTGCTGGAGAAGATGATCCTGGTCAGCGCCTACAAGGCGATGGACGTCTTCGCCTTTTCCTCCCGCAGCGAGACCCAGGGCATGGTGCTGACCGAGGCGATGGCGGCGGGGGTGCCGGTGGTGGCCGTGGACGCCAGCGGCGTGCGCGAGGTGGTGCGCGACCGCCTCAACGGCCGCCTGCTGGCCGAGGAGAGCGTGGAGGGCTTCGCCGCCGCCCTGGCCTGGATGACCGCGCTGGCGCCGGCGGAGCGGGCGGCGATGCGGGCACGGGTGGCGGAGACGGCGCGCGCCTTCTCGATCGAGGCCACGGCCGGCAAGGCGCTCGACGCCTACGCCGCCCTGCGCGAGGCCAGCTTCGGCGAGCACCAGGAGGAGATTGGGATGTGGAACAGCGCCCTGCGCCGGGTGCGGGCCGAGTGGGAGCTGTTGCGCAGCATGGCCGGGGCCGCCGGCGTCGCCACCACCGAGCCGCCCGGGCCCGAGCGGCAATGATCCTGCGCACCGAGCGCCTGGTGCGCGGCCTGCGCCGCGCCGTCAGCCGCAGCGAATGGGCGGCGCGCCTGCTGGGCCTGCCGGTCACCGCCGCGCCGCCGACGGCGCACGGGCTGGTGATGATCCAGATCGACGGGCTGGCGCGGGCGCAACTGGAGCGTGCCGTCGCCGAGGGGCGGATGCCCTTTCTGCGCCGTCTGATGGAGCGCGAGGGCTATCGCCTGCGCACCTTTTATGCCGGCGTGCCCTCGACGACGCCGGCGGTGCAGGGCGAACTGCTTTACGGCGTCAAGGCGGCGGTGCCCGCCTTCGCCTTCGTCGACCACCGCAGCGGCCAGCCGGTGCGCATGTACGAGCCCGCCGCCGCCGCCCGGGTCGAGGCCGACCTCGCCCGACGGGGGGCGCCGCTGCTGCGCGGGGGGGCGGCCTATGCCGACAATTTCACCGGCGGCGCCGCCGAGGCGCATTTCTGCCCCGCCGCCCTGGGCTGGGGCGGCAAGTTCGAGGGGACGCGCCTGCGCGGCCTGGTTTTCCTGTTCGTGGCCAATGCCTTCAGTTTCCTGCGCACCGCCGCCCTGCTGGGCATCGAAACGGTGCTGGCGGTGGTGGATTTCGTGCGCGGCGTCGCCGCCGGCGAAAGCCTGGGCAAGGAGCTGAAATTCGTGCCGACGCGGGTGGCGATCGCGGTGCTGCTGCGCGAACTGGTGCGCATGGGCGTCGAGATCGACATCGCCCGCGGCCTGCCGGTCATCCATGCCAACTTCCTGGGCTATGACGAGCAGGCGCACCGCCGGGGGCCGTCGTCGCTGTTTGCGCACTGGGCGCTGAAGGGCATCGACGACGCCGTCGCCCGCATCTGGGGGGCGGCCCACCGCTCGGCGCGGCGCGGCTACGAGGTCTGGATCTACGCCGACCACGGCCAGGTTGACACGCGCCCCTATGCCCTGGTCCACGGCCGCGGCATCGAGGAGGGCGTGGCGCTGGCGGTGCGCCGGGGGCTGGGCGCCTACGCGGTGGCGGCGCGGAATCGCGAGCGCGGCGAGCAGTCGCAGCGCGCGCGCCTGCTGGGCGGGCGGCGGCTGCAGCGTGTCCTGCCGCGCTACGACATGGCGGCGGAAGCCGACACGCCCCCCTTTCAGGTCGCGGCGTTGGGGCCGGTGGGGCTGGTCTATTTCGACACCCGCCCGGCGGCGGGCGAGCGCGCCGCCATCGCCGCCGCCCTGGCCGGGGCGGCCGGTGTGCCGCTGGTGCTGGCGCTGCGCGAGGACGGCGCCGTCGACGCCTGGACCGACGACGGCCGGCGCCGGCGCCTGCCCCACGACCGCCGCGAGCTGCTGGGCGCCGACCACCCGTTCCTGGAGGAGGTCACCGACGACCTCATCGCGCTGTGCCGCCACCACGACGCGGGGGATCTGGTGCTGCTGGGCTGGCGCGCCGGCGCGGCGCCGCTGACCTTCGCCGTCGAGAACGGCTCGCACGCCGGCGTCGCTCCGGCCGAGGTCTCGGGATTCGCCCTGCTGCCCCCGGACGCGCCGCTGGCCCATCCCCGGCAAACGGCGCTGCGGGCGCTGGATCTGCGGGTGGCGGCGCTGCGCTGGCTGGGGCGCCAGCCGGCGCTGGCGACGCCGGCGCCCGCCGCCGCGGCGCCGGCGCGCCTGCGGGTGATGACCTACAACGTGCATTCCTGCGTCGGCATGGACGGGCGCGCCGCTCCGCAGCGCATCGCCCGCGTCATCGCCCGCCACCGGCCCGACATCGTCGCCCTGCAGGAAATCGACGTGGCGCGCCGCCGCACCGGCGGCATCGACCAGGCGCAGCAGATCGCCCGCATCCTGAGCATGACCTTCCACTTCCACCCCGTGCTGCACGTCGAGGAGGAACGCTACGGCGACGCCATCCTGACCCACCTGCCCATGCGCCTGGTGAAGGCGGCGCCGCTGCCGGGACTGGTGGCGCGGCCGCGCCTGGAGCCGCGCGGGGCGCTGTGGGTGGCGGTGGATGTCGGTGGCGTCGAGGTGCAGGTGATCAACACCCATCTCGGCCTGTGGGGGCGCGAGCGCCAGCGCCAGATCGCGGCGCTGCTGGGGCCGGATTGGCTGGGGCATCCCCAGTGCCGGCCGCCGGTGATCCTGTGTGGGGACTTCAACGCCCTGCCGCAGTCGCCGGTGTGCCGGCGGCTGCGGCGGCACCTGGCCGACGCGCAGGCGATGCTGCCGGGGCACCGGCCGCGCGGCACCTTTTTCGGGCGCCTGCCGCACGCGCGCATCGACCACATCTTCATCGACTCCGGCATCGAGGTGCTGGCCGTCGAGGTGCCGGACAGCCGCATCGCCAAGCTGGCCTCGGACCACCTGCCGGTGGTGGCCGAACTGCGCCTGCCGACGCCCGGGGCCGCCGCCGCGCCGTCACCCCGCCGCGCGGCAAGCTGATTCGGTTGCGCGGCCCCGGCCGGCGCCGATAGACTGCCGCCCTGCCTTGGCGCGGCATTGGGGGGTGATGCCCATGCAACCGGCGCTGTTGCGGGCGATCGTCGATTCCGCTCGCGAACCGCTCGCCGCCTTCGATCCACAGCTCCGCCATATCCTGTTCAACGCCGCCTATGCCGAGCATGTGCGCGCCGGCCAGGGGCGGCCGCCGCGTCGCGGCCGGCGGCTGCCCGGCGGCGACGGCAGCGACGCCGCCCGCCACCTGCGCCGCGCCCTGGCGGGTGAGCGCCAGGCGCTGGAGAGCCTGCCGCTGCCGGGGCGCCCCGGCCATCGCCTGACCGACGTGCGCCTGGAGCCGGTGCGCGACGACGCCGGCGCGGTGGTGGCGGTGCTGCTGTCGGGGCGCCCGGTGGCGACGGCCGCCGGCGCGGGGGACGAAGCACCCGCCGACGAGGCACGCCGACGCCTGCGTCTGGCGCTGCGCGGCGCCCAGGCGGGGGCCTGGGAGCGCAGCGCCGACGGCCGCGCCCTGGCCTGGTCGGAGGAGATGCACAATCTCTACGGCATCGAGCCCGAGGCCTTCGACGGCACCGTCGACTCCTGGCTGCGGCGCGTCCACCCCGACGACCGCGCCCGCCTGGAACGGCAGGTCGAGGACGTCCGGGCCAGCGGCCAGGGCGACTTCGCCTATGAGTTCCGCATCCACCACCCGCAGCGCGGCCTGCGCTGGATGCTGTCGCAGGGGCAGGTGGTGCGCGACGCCGACGGCCGCGCCCTGGCCCTGCAGGGCGTCACCTTTGACATCACCGAACGCCGCTTGGCCGAGGACGCCGCCCACGCCAACGCCGTGCGGTTGCAGCTTGCCCTGACCGGGGCCCAGGCGGGATCGTGGGAATGGGACATCCCGCGCGGCCGGGTGCTGTGGTCCGACGAGGTCTTCGCCCTGGTCGGCCAGGCACCGCGCCCCCTGACGGTGAGGAAGACCCTCGCCTGCCTGCATCCCGACGACCGCGAGACGGTAACCGCCGCCATCCGCACGCTGCTGGGCGGCCGGCGCGAGGACTTTCACATCGAAAGCCGCGTCACCCATCCCGAACGCGGGGTGCGCTGGCTGAGCTGGATCGGCCGCGTCACCTATGCCGACGACGACGACGACCCGATGCGGCCGCTGTATGCGCGCGGCATCGCCATCGACATCACCGAGCGCCGGGCGATGGAAAACTCGCTGCGCCGGGCGCGGCGCGAGGCGCAGCTTGCCAAGGCCGAGGCCGAGCGGGCCAATCTGGCGCGCTCCAAGTTCCTCGCCGGCGCCAGCCACGACCTGCGCCAGCCGGTGCAGGCGATGAGCCTGCTGACCGCCGTGCTGGCGGGACGCCTGCGCGGGCATCCGGCGGCGCCGCTGGTGGCCAAGCTCAATCAGGCCCAGGAGGGCCTGCGCACCATGCTCAACACCCTGCTGGACGTCTCGCGCCTCGACGCCGGCGCCGTGACGCCCGAGCCCCGCCCCCTGGCCATCGGCCCCTTCCTGGAGGATCTGGCCGTCGAGGTGCTGGTCTGCGCCGAGGACAAGGGCCTGCGCCTGCACGCCGTCGACTGCGGCCTGTGGGTGCGCAGCGACCCGGCGCTGCTGGCGCGCATCCTGCGCAATCTGCTGCAGAACGCGCTGCGCTACACCGAGGCCGGTGGGATCGTCGTCGGCTGCCGCCGGCGCGGAGACCGCGTGCGCCTCGACGTCGTCGACAGCGGCGTCGGCATTCCGCCCGAGCAGCACGAGGCGATTTTCGGCGAGTTCGTGCAGGCCGGCACGGTCGAAGGGCATCGCCAGGGGCTGGGCCTGGGCCTGTCGATCGTGGAAAGGCTGGCGCGGCTGCTGGATCACCGGCTGGAGGTGGCCTCCGAGCCCGGCCGGGGGTCGCGCTTCTCGCTGTATCTGCCGCGCGCACAGCCGGCCGCGGTCGCGCCGAAGGCCGCCGAGCCCTTCCTGGAGGAGGGGCCGGCGGAGCCGCGGCTGGTGGTGACCATCGAGGACGACGCCCTGCTGCGCGACAGCCTGACCCTGATGCTGGAATCCTGGGGCTACGAGGTCGTCGCCGCCGCCTCGGCCGAGGCGGCCCTGCACCGGCTGGCCCTGCACGGCGGCACCCCCGACGTGGTGCTGGCCGACTATGGCCTCGGCCGGGGCGAGACCGGCACCGAGGCGCTGCGCCGCATCGCCCGGCGCTACGGCGACGTGCCCAGCATCGTCATCACCGGCGACACCTCGCCGCAGCGCATCGTCGAGGTGCTGGAAAGCGGCTTCGAGATCCTGCACAAGCCGCTGGCCCCCAGCGAACTGCGCCAGGTGGTGGCGCGGCTGGCGGCGCGCCCGGTCGCCGAGCGCCCGCCGCAAACGGTGTAGGGCCGCCTACTCGGCGGCCGGCAGGTCGGCCAGCGCCGCGTCCAGGGCGGTCTCGTCGAAGGGCACGTCCTCCAGCTTGCCGGCGAAATAGTCGGTGTAGGCCTGCATGTCGAAATGGCCGTGGCCGGAGAGGTTGAACAGGATGGTGCGGGCCGTGCCCTCCTCGCGGCAGCGCAGCGCCTCGTCCACCACCGCCTTGATGGTGTGGGTGGTTTCCGGCGCCGGCACGATGCCCTCGTTGCGGGCGAACTGCACCCCGGCCGCGAAGCATTCGGTCTGCTGATAGGCGCGGGCCTCGATCAGGCCCAGCTCCTTGATGTGGCTGACCATCGGCGCCATGCCGTGATAGCGCAGCCCCCCGGCGTGGAAGCCCGGCGGCATGAAGGACGAGCCCAGGGTGTGCATCTTCACCAGCGGCGTGAGGCGGCCGGTGTCGCCGAAGTCATAGGCGTAGCGCCCCTTGGTGAGGGTGGGGCAGGAGGTGGGCTCGACCGCCACCACGCGGATGTCCTTCCCCTCGACGACCTTCTGGCGCAGATAGGGAAAGGCGAGCCCGGCGAAATTGCTGCCGCCGCCGGTGCTGGCGATGACGATGTCGGGCTCGGCGTCGGCCATCGCCATCTGCTCGATGGCCTCCAGCCCGATCACCGTCTGGTGCAGCAGGACGTGGTTGAGGACGCTGCCCAGCGAGTATTTGGTGTCGTCGCGCTGCACGGCGCGCTCGACGGCCTCGGAAATGGCGATGCCCAACGAGCCGGTGCTGTCGGGGAACCGGGCGAGGATGGCGCGCCCGGCCTCGGTGATGTCGGTGGGGCTGGCGTGGCAGGTGGCGCCATAGGTCTCCATCAGCGCCCGGCGGTAGGGCTTCTGCTGATACGACACCTTGACCATAAAGACTTCCACCTCCAGCCCGAACAGCGAGCCCGCGAAGGCCAGGGACGAGCCCCACTGCCCGGCGCCGGTTTCGGTGGTCAGGCGCTTGACGCCTTCCTGCTGGTTGTAGAAGGCCTGGGCGACGGCGGTGTTGGGCTTGTGGCTGCCGGCGGGGGAGACGCCCTCGTATTTGTAGAAGATCTTCGCCGGCGTCCGCAGTGCCTGTTCCAGCCGCCGCGCCCGGTACAGCGGCGCCGGCCGCCACAGGCGGTAGACCTCGCGCACCGGCTCGGGGATCTCGATCCAGCGTTCGGCGCTGACCTCCTGCTGGATGACCGCCATCGGGAACAGCGGCGCCAGATCGTCGGGGCCCAGCGGCTGCCCGGTGCCGGGATGCAGCGGCGGCGGCGGCGGCGCCGGCAGGTCGGCGGCAATGTTGTACCACGCCTTGGGCAGACGCCCTTCGGGCAGCACGTATTTGATGGTGTCGTCGCTCATCGCATCCCTCTCCCCACATGGCGTTCGGGCAGTATTAGCCCGCCGGAGAGAGGATTTCCAGCCCGCGCGGAGTTGGCGGCGACGGGACAGGCGCCTCAGGCCACCTTGCCGTGGCAGTGCTTGTATTTGCGGCCCGACCCGCAGGGGCAGGCGGCGTTGCGGGCCACCTTGCCCCAGGTGCCGGGGTCGGCGGCGTCGAAGGCGGGGTTGCGCACCGGCTGCGCCTTGGCGGCCGCGCCGCCGCCATCCGGGGGTGCGTCGGACCCGGCGCCGGCGGTGGCGAAGGCGGGGTCGGTGCGGCCTTCGTGCATCTGGCGCGGTGCCTGCGGCGCCAGCGCCGCGGCGGCCTGCTGCGGCTGTTCGACGCGCAGCTCGACATGCGACAGCACCTCGGTCACGCGCTCGCGAAGCTGGCCCAGCATCTCGTCGAACATGTTGAAGGCTTCGCGCTTGTATTCGTTCAGCGGGTCGCGCTGGCCATAGGCGCGCAGGCCGATGCCGTGGCGCAGATGGTCAAGCTGGAGCAGGTGCTCCTTCCACGACTGATCGAGAAGCTGCAACAGCAGGCTCTTCTCGACCGTGCGCATGACGTCGGGGCCGTAATTGGCCGCCTTCTCGGCCATCTTGCGGTCCGAGGCCGCGAGGATGCGCTCCTTCATCTCGCGGTCGGCGATGCCCTCTTCCTTGGCCCAGTCCGCCACCGGCAGATCAAGGCCCAGCACGCGCCGGCATTCCTCGTGCAGCGCCTCGACATCCCATTCGTCGGCCATCGCCTTTTCGGGGATGCAGCGCGCCACCAGCGCGTCGATGACCTCGTGGCGCATGTCGGTGACGGTGGCCGAGACGTCGGTGGCCGCCATCAGCTCCTTGCGCTGTTCGTAGATGACCTTGCGCTGGTCGTTCATGACGTTGTCGAACTTCAGAAGGTTCTTGCGGATGTCGAAGTTCCGCGCCTCCACCTTCTGCTGGGCCTTTTCCAGCGCCTTGTTGATCCACGGATGGACGATGGCCTCGCCTTCCTCCAGCCCCAGCTTCTGCAGCATCGAATCGATGCGCCCGGAGCCGAAAATGCGCATCAGGTCGTCTTCCAGCGACAGGAAGAACTTCGAGGCGCCGGGGTCGCCCTGGCGGCCGGAGCGGCCGCGCAACTGGTTGTCGATGCGCCGGCTTTCATGCCGCTCGGTGCCGATGACGTACAACCCGCCGGCCTGCACCACCTTTTCATGCGCGGCGGCGACCTCGGCGCGGATGCGCTCGGCGCCGCGCTGGCGCTCGGCCTCGTCCTCGATGCCCTCCAGCTCGCGCTGCAGCCGCATGTCGAGATTGCCGCCCAACTGGATGTCGGTGCCGCGCCCGGCCATGTTGGTGGCGATGGTCACCGCGCCGGGCACGCCGGCCTGGGCGATGATGTACGCCTCCTGCTCGTGATAGCGGGCGTTGAGGACGTTGTGGGGGATCTTCTTCTTCTTGAGGACGGCGGCCAGGTGCTCGGACTTCTCGATGCTGGTGGTGCCGACCAGCACCGGCTGCTGGCGCTCCCGCGCCGCCTCGATCTCGGCGATGATGGCGTCGTCCTTTTCGCCGACGGTGCGATAGACCTCGTCGTCGTGGTCGGTGCGGCGGATGGGCTCGTTGGTGGGAATCTCCACCACCTCAAGGCCATAGATCTCGGCGAATTCGCCCGCCTCGGTCATGGCCGTGCCGGTCATGCCCGCCAGCTTGGGGTAAAGGCGGAAATAGTTCTGGAAGGTGATCGAGGCCAGGGTCTGGTTCTCGTTCTGGATTTGCACGCCTTCCTTGGCCTCCAGGGCCTGGTGCAGCCCCTCGGAGTAGCGCCGCCCCTCCATCATGCGGCCGGTGAACTCGTCGATGATGACGACCTTGTCGTCCTTGACGATGTAGTCGATGTCGCGGGTGAAGAGCTTGTGCGCCTTCAGCGCCTGGTTGACGTGATGCACCAGCGAGATGTTGCCGATGTCGTACATGTTGCCGTCGGTCAGCAGGCCGTGCTCGCGCAGCAGTTCCTCGATGTGTTCGGCGCCCTGCTCGGTCAGCGTCACCGCGCGCTGCTTCTCGTCCTTCTCGAAGTCGTCCTCGACCAGCTTGGGGATGAGCTTGTCGACGCGGGTGTAAAGCTCGGAATTGTCCTCGGTGGGGCCGGAAATGATCAGCGGCGTGCGCGCCTCGTCGACGAGAATGGAGTCGACCTCGTCGACGATGGCATAGCTGAAGTCCCGCTGCACCATCTCCTCCAGGCGGAACTTCATGTTGTCGCGCAGGTAGTCGAAGCCCAGCTCGTTGTTGGTGCCATAGGTGACGTCGGCGCCATAGGCCTGCTTGCGCTGGGCGTCGTCGAGCCCGTGGACGATCACCCCCACGGTCAGCCCCAGGAAGCGGTAGATCTCGCCCATCCAGCCGGCGTCGCGGCGCGCCAGGTAGTCGTTGACGGTGACCACATGCACGCCCTTGCCGGTCAGCGCGTTCAGATACACCGGCAGCGTCGCCACCAGGGTCTTGCCCTCGCCGGTCTTCATCTCGGCGATCTGGCCCTTGTGCAGCACCATGCCGCCGATGAGCTGCACGTCGAAATGCCGCTGGCCGAGGGTGCGCTTGGCGGCCTCGCGCACCGTCGCGAAGGCCTCCGGCAGCAGGTCGTCGAGGGATTCCCCCTTCTCCAGCCGCTCGCGGAACCAGGGGGTGCGGGCGCGCAACTCCTCGTCCGACAGCGCCTCGACCGCCGGTTCGAGGGCGTTGATCTGATCGACAACGGGGCGCAGGGACTTCAGGTAGCGGTCATTGGCGGTCCCGAAAAACCGCCGGGCGATCGCGCCGAACATTCGGGTGTCCTTCGAAAAAGCGGCAACGCACGCATGGCTTTGCGACGGAGACACAGATAGAGCCCCCGGCAGGTCATGTCAACGCGCCCGCGGCCGGCGCGGCGGGCCCTCGGCCGGGGCCAATGGCCGCTTGTGCCGGCCAAGCGGTTGTGCATTATGCGGGGACATACGACGTGGCGGGGAACCGCCGGTCCGCACAACGCCACAGCGAGGGGAAGCCATCCATGCGCCATCGCAACCACATCGCCGCCGCCGTCGTCGCCGCCGCCGCCGCGCTCGCCGCCCCGTGGCCGCTGGTCGCCCAGGAAAGCGAGGATCCGGTGGTGGCCGTCGTCGACGGCGAGGAAATTCGCCGCTCGACGGTGGAAGAGGTGCGCGGCTCGCTGCCGCAGTTGCAGCAGGTGCCGCTCGAAATGGTCTACGAGCAGCTTCTCGACCACGTCATCATCAGCCACCTGCTGACCAGCAAGGCCCGCGAGGCGGGGCTGGCCGACGACCCCGAGGTTCAGCAGCGCCTGAAGATGCTGGAAGAGCAGATCCTGCAGCAGGCCTATCTGGCTGAGCGCGTCGACGACGCCATGACCGACGAACGCCTGCGGGCCGCCTATGACGAATACGTCGAGAGCAATCCCCCGCAGGAACAGGTCCGCGCCCGCCACATCCTGCTCGACAGCGAGGAGGCGGCCCGCGAGGCCATCGCCGCCATCGAGGGCGGCGCCGCGTTCGAGGAGGTGGCGCGGGAGCGTTCCACCGGCCCCACGGCCGAGAACGGTGGGGATCTGGGCTATTTCAGCCGCGAGGACATGGTCGAGCCCTTCGCCGAGGCCGCCTTCGGGATGGAGGCCGGCGAGGTGAGCGCGGAGCCGGTGCAGACCCAGTTCGGCTGGCACGTCATCAAGGTCGAGGACCGCCGCATGTCCGAGCCGCCGGCCTTCGCCGAGATGCGCGACGAACTGCGCCGCAATCTGGCCGAGCAGGTTGCCCAGGAAGAGGTCGCGCGCCTGCGCGAGGAGGCCGACATCGACCGCTTCGCCCTCGACGGCACGCCGCTGGAGAACGGCGCGGGGGCGGGCGCCGCCGAGTGAGCCTTCGCACCGGAGACCGCGCATGACCGCCGTTTCGCCGCTGGCCCCGGCCGCCTTCCCCGACCTGCCGCCCGTGGCGGGGGTGCGGGTGGCGGCCGCCGCCTGCGGGCTGCGTTACCGGGGGCGCCTCGACCTCATGCTGGCCGAGTTCGTCCCCGGCACCACCGTCGCCGGGGTGCTCACCCGCTCGCTGACCGCCTCGGCGCCGGTGCACTGGTGCCGGATGGCGCTGGAGAACGGCGAGGCCCGCGCCCTGGTGGTCAACGCCGGCAACGCCAACGCCTTCAGCGGCGCCGCCGGCGAGGCGACGGTGCTGCAAACCGCCGAGACGGCGGCGGGCTTGACCGGCTGCGACAAGCGCGACGTCTTCCTGGCCTCGACCGGCACCATCGGCGAGCGCCTGGACGCCGAGCGGCTGACCGCCTGCCTGGAGCCGCTCAAGCGCGCCCTCGCCCCCGGCGACTGGGAGGCGGCGGCGCGGGCGATCATGACCACCGACACCTTCCCCAAGGGCGCCAGCCGCACCGCCGACATCGGCGGCGTGCCGGTGACCATCACCGGCATCGCCAAGGGCTCGGGGATGATCGCCCCGGACATGGCCACCATGCTGGGATTCGTGTTCACCGACGCCCGCATCCCGGCGCCGGTGTTGCAGGCGATGCTGAAGGCCGGCGCCGACCGCTCGTTCAACTGCATCACCGTCGACGGCGACACCTCGACCAGCGACACGCTGCTGCTGTTCGCCACCGGCCGGGCCGGGAACCCCGGCGTCCGCGACCACCGCGACCCGGCGCTGCGCGGCTTCCGCCGTGCGCTGGAGGCGGTGCTGATCGACCTGGCGCACCAGATCGTCCGCGACGGCGAGGGCGCCACCAAATTCGTCACCGTCACCGTCACCGGCGCCGCCAGCGCCCGCGCGGCGCGGCGCATCGGGCTGGCGGTGGCCAACTCGCCGCTGGTCAAGACCGCCATCGCCGGCGAGGACGCCAACTGGGGCCGCATCGTCATGGCGGTGGGCAAGGCCGGCGAGAAGGCCGACCGCGACCGCCTCGCCATCGCCATCGGCGGCGTGCGCATCGCCGAGAAGGGCGAGGCCGTTCCCGACTACGATGAAGCGCCGGTGGCCCGGCATATGAAGGGGCGGGAAATCGATATCCATGTCGATGTCGGCGTCGGGCGCGGGCGCGCCACCGTCTGGACCTGCGACCTGACCCACGGCTATATCGACATCAATGCCTCCTACCGCACCTGAGGAGGGCTGCCTGGCGGCGCGCGGCTGGCGGGGCGAGCCCCTCGACACCGCCAATCTGCGCCTGCGCCCGGCCGCCGCCGCCGATGCCGAGGCGCTGGCGGCGCTGGCCGGCGACTGGGAGGTGGCGCGCTGGACCTGCAACATTCCCCACCCGCTGACCGCGGCGGCGGTGCTGGAGTGGCTGGAGGCGGCCGCCGGCCACGTCTTCGTCATCGAACGCCGCCGCGACGGCGCCGTGGCGGGTGCCATCGGCCTCGACATCACCGAGGACGGGGCGGTGCTGGGCTACTGGATCGGCCGCCCGTATTGGCGCCACGGCTACGCCTCGGAAGCGGTGCGGCGCCTGCTGCGCCTGGCCTTCCACGACCTCGGCGTGGCGCGGGTCACCGCCGACTGCCTCGTCGACAACACCGGCTCGCGCCGGGTGCTGGAGGGAACCGGATTCCGCCACGACGCCGACCGCACCCGCTTCATGCCGGCGCGGGGGGCCGACGGCGACATGGCCGTCTATCGCCTGGAGCGCGGCGAGTGGGTGGCGGCGCACGCGGCGCGGCCGATGCTGCTGGTGGCGGCGGCGGCGCTGGTCGACGCCGACGGCCGCGTGCTGATCACCCGCCGCCCCGAGGGCAAGCCCCTGGCCGGGCTGTGGGAGTTCCCGGGCGGCAAGGTGCAGGCGGGCGAAACGCCGGAAGACGCCCTCATCCGCGAACTGCACGAGGAACTGGGCGTCGACGTGACCTCCGCCTGCCTGGCGCCGCTGGCCTTCGCGTCGCACGACTACGACCGCTTCCACCTGCTGATGCCGCTGTATGTCTGCCGCAACTGGCGCGGCCGGGTGGAGCCGCGCGAGGGCCAGGGCACCGCCTGGGCACGGGCGGCGCGGCTGGCGGACTACGCCATGCCCCCCGCCGACGTGCCGTTGGTGGCGCTGCTGCGCGACTGGCTGTAGACCGCGCCCGGCGCGTCAGTCGGCCAGCGCCCGGTACACCGTCCAGTAGGTCGAGCCCGAGACGATGTGCGGCTCCAAATCGCGGCTCCAGCGTTTGTGGGCCTCGATGGCGGCCAGCTTCTTCCAGCTCTCGTCGAGCTGCGTGAGGTCGTCGAGGCTCACCTCCAGCACCAGCGCCGCCTCCTTGGCGCCGACGGCGCCGGTGAGCAGGCGGACGCGGTCGCTCCAGCCGATCTGGGCGCCGATGTCGCGGCACCAGGCCTGCACCGACTCCGTCGCCTCCTGCTTGTGGCCAAATCGGGCCTCGATGTGCCAGCGGGCAACGATCATGATGGGACTCCGGTTGCGGTCGAAACGGCCCCCAGCCTACGTCGCCGCGCAGGAGCAGAGGGAAGGCATCGGCCTTACCGCAAGCGGGGGAGGTCCGCGCGCCACGGTTGGCAGGCGCGCCGCCGGCTGGTAACCAGAAACAACGCAATCGCGCCGGAGGCCCGCCCGTGCCGGATGTCGTCGTCACCGCCGCCGTGCTCGTCATCGGCAACGAGATCCTCAGCGGCCGCACCCGCGACGCCAATGTGCAGACCATCGCCGCCGGGCTGGCGGCGCAGGGCATTCGGCTGCGCGAGGCGCGCGTGGTTCCCGACGAGATTCCGGTCATCGTCGCGGCGCTGGACGCCCTGCGCGCCGCCCACGACTACGTCTTCACCACCGGCGGCATCGGCAGCACCCACGACGACGTCACCGCCGAGGCGGTGGCCCGCGCCTTCGGCCGCCGCCTGGTCCGCGATCCCGAGGCGGTGCGCCGCCTGGAGGCGCATTACGGCCGCGCCGCGCTGACCGAGGCGCGGCTGCTGATGGCGCGGGTGCCCGAGGGCGCCGCCCTTCTCGACAACCCGGTCAGCGCCGCCCCCGGCTTCCGGGTCGAGAACGTCCACGTCCTGCCGGGCATTCCGCGCATCATGCAGGCGGTGTTCGAGGCCCTGCGCCCGTCGCTGCGCGGCGGCACGCCGATGACATCGCAAAGCGTCACCATATATGTGCCGGAGAGCGTCCTGGCCCCGGGGCTGGGCGCGCTGCAGGCCCGTCACGCGGCGGTGGAGGTGGGCAGCTATCCCTTCTTCCGCGACGACCGCGTCGGCGCGGTCATCGTGGTGCGCGGCACCGACCCCGGTGCAGTGGCGCGCGCGGCGGCCGAGGTCGCGGACCTGGCGCGCGCGCTGGGGGCGATGCCGGAAACTGACGCGGGAACCGGCGGGGACGCATAGGGCCACCGGCGGACCGGGCAATGCGGCCACACGAAAAGCACGTCGTTCTCTTCCTGCTGCGGCACCTTCTCTACGGCACCGTCGGCGGCGTCACCTTCGGGATGCTGATGCTGGCCTTCGACATCGCCGGCCTGCGCACGCTGGCGTTCAATTCGCAGCAGCCCGCCCTGGCGCTGGGGCTGCTGTTCTTCGGCCTGTTCGTGACCTTCGGCAGCGTCGGCATGGGCGTCGGCATCATGAGCCTGGGGCGCGACGACCCGCCCTGAGCGGCCCCCGGGCGTCGCCGGGGGCCGCGGGCGGACGGATCACTCCACCGTCTCGATGCGCACCCAGTCGACCATCGCCGCCGATTCGCCGCTGACGTCGCCGGCCTGATAGAAGCCCACCGCCGGCACGCCCTTCAGCCGCAACACCGTGAACGACTCCAGGTCGGTCCATTCCGCCTCGGGGGCGTCGCCCAGCTTGATGCCGGGGGTGATCTTGCGGCCCGCCTTCCGCAGGCGCAGATAGATCGGCTGCGGCATGGCGCTGACGTCCTCGTCGAAGCGGTAGGCCTGCCGCATCGCCCGGCTGTGCCAGACCGTCTTCTCGAACGAGGAGTCCTTGCCGCCGCGCACACTGTGGCCCTTGACTACGACGCAGGTGTCGCGGTTGTAGTCGCAGGGATAGGCGTGCGGCTGCACGACGACGTGATTTTCCGGGTCGTCGTAGACGCCCAGGAACATCAGTTCCTTTCCGGTCTGGAAATCCACCGACGCCTTCGCGGTCATCACCCAGTCGCCCTTGGGCAGGCCCTGGGTGAGCCGGAAGACGTTGGGCACGTTTTCCTGGGCGATGGCGGCCGGCTCGCTGGCGATCATCAACAATTCGCCGTCCTCGACGATGAAGCTGTTGGGATCGGGATTGATGATCTCCCAGTGCTCGGCCAGATCCTCGCCGTCGAAGTCGTCGCGGAACCACTCGCTGCGCCGTGGCTCGGGCGGCGCCGGCTCGGCGGCCTGGGCCACCTGCTGCACCTCGGCCACCGCGGCCCGGAAGTCCTCGGTGCTGTCGGCGCGGAAATACTGGCCGCCGCCATTGGCGGCGATGCAATCCAGCTTGCCCTGCTCGTCGGCGCCCAGGGCGAAGCCGACCACATGCACCCGCGCCTTGATCTGCCGCGCCGCCAGCGCCGCCGCCGCCGCGCAGGGGTCGCCGCCGCAGGTTTCCAGGCCGTCGGAGATGACGACGATGTGGTTGTTCTCCTCCGGAAAGGCCTCGAAGGCCGGCCCGGCGCTGGCGAGGGCGTGGGCGATCGGGGTCTTGCCGGTGGGGGTGACGGTATTGACCGCGCCGGCGAAATCCTGCGCCGACAGGGCGCCCAGTTCGGCCACCAGCTCGACGTCCTCGCAGTCGCCCTCGCGCCGGTGGCCATAGGCCATCAGCCCGACACGGGTGTCGGCCGGCAGCTCCGCCACCAGGCGCCCGAGCACCTCCTTGGCGGTCGCCATCTTGGCCACGCCGTCAACCTGGCCCCACATCGAGTTCGAGCCGTCCAGCACGAACAGCATATTTGTGGCAGCGTGCGCCGGGGCCGTGGCGGCCGCGACGGCCAGACAGGCGGCGGCCACTCCCTTGCATCCCATCATTGCAGACCTCCCAGTTGCGCCTCGCGAACACGCAGACATAGCGATACGCAATGCCTTTCGCGTAAACTTATCCCTCCTTTGGTTTACGGCGGGGGCGTCGCATTGGCAAGCCAAGGCTTATCGCGCACCGACGCGGCACGCCGGGGGCGCGCCGCGTCCACGGCCGTCGTCCTGGCGATTGTCGTCGGGGGCGGGGCCGCGACCGCCCAGGAAGTGCCGCCGCATCTGGCCAGCATGGCCGGCCAACTGGTGCGGGCGCTCAGCGACGACCTCGGCGCCGCCGACGCCGACACCGCCCGCGGCTGGGGGCTCCGGCGCGCCGAAACGGCGCTGGACCGCCAGAAGATGACCCGCTGGTCGGCGGCGAATTTCCGCCACCGCACCCTGCTGCCGGCGCTGGCCGAGGCCCTGGAGCTTGCCGACCTGGACGCGGATGGGCAGGCGCGCGCCGAGCCGTTGCTGCCGCGCCTGCTGCGCTCCAGCGCGCCGGAGGTGATCCTGGAAATCCTCGCCGCCCTCGGCCGGCCGGCGCCGGACGACGAGGGCTTGGCCGCCATGAAGCGCGCCGTCGACGCCGCGCTGGCGGCGGCCTGGAAGGACTTGCCGCGCCGCCATGAGATGGCGGCGGACGGGCCGGAACGGGTCAGCCTGGAGTGGCGCCCGCGCGAGGAGATTTTCGAGATCGGCGTCGAGGACGCCGGAGACGCCTTTCGCGCCCCCTTCCGCACCACCCTGCGCGGCCGCACCCAGGCGCGGGCGGGGGCGTCGGGCGCGCTGGAACTGGCGGTGGCGCCGGCGGCGGAGCCGGTGGACGTGCAGGATTGGCAAGACCTGCTGGACGAGCCGCTGCGCATTTTCGGCCATTGGCGGGACCAGGACGGCCGGCGGTGGATCATCCTGCCCCCGGACGGCGCCGACGCGCCACCGGCGCCGCCGGCGGCGGCGGGCACCGGGCCGTCGCCGGCCGAGCGCATCGCCGCCAAGGCGGCCCGCATCGCCGAGATCAAGGCCTCGCGGGTTTATGTCTGGGAGAATCCGGAGACCGGCGAGCGCATCGAGCAGGCCCGCTTCAAGCGCCTGGACATGCCCTGGGAATGGGGCGGGCAACACTACGCCGTCGCCGACGCCGAGGCCGAGATCGAACGTCTGGAAGCCGAGATCGCCGAACTGGAAGCGGGCGGCGAGGACGGCCGGCCGGCCCTTGCCGACGCGCCGCCGCCGCTGCCCGAGCCCACCGGGGACGGCCGCGTGGCGGCGGTCATCATCACCTCGGCGCGCGGCGACGGCAGCGCCTTCGCCTATGACAGCGCCGTGCGCATCGGCGAGCGCCTGGAGGCGCGGCGAACCTTGCGCGAGGCGCGCGACATCATCAATCTGCCGCCGGACGTGGTGGCGCAGCTCGTCGAGGCATGGTCGCCGCCGGAGTGGATCGAACTGCGCGCGGGCCGCGACGCCGAGACCGGCGAGGCGGTGCTGAGCGGCGAGGTGTGGCGCCTGCACGTCACCTATGACGGCTTCAGCCATAAGGTCGACAGCATCCACACCCCTTATGCCAAGCCCCTGCGCCTGTCGCGCCCGCCGAGCAAGGGGCCCTAACGCGGGCGTGACCCTGCACGCACGCCCCAGCCGCCGTTGAGGCGGCGGTCAAGCGAGCG
>JAWLGJ010000096.1:0-3024 GCA_041685145.1 Magnetospirillaceae bacterium
CTTGCCGGGGTCGCGCTCGCCGCCGGCGCCGACCAGCACCACCAGCCGCCCCGCCGCATGGGGCCGCAACGCCCGCAGCACCGTCGCCAGGGCGTCGGGGGTATGGGCGTAGTCGACGAACACCGGCGCGCCGCAGACCCGCGCCCCCACCCGCTCCAGCCGTCCGGGCACGCCGCGCAGATGCTCCAGCGCGGCGACGGCGGCGGCGGCATCCTCGCCGCCGGCCACCGCCAGGCCCAGGGCGCACAGCGCGTTCATGGCCTGGAAATCGCCGACCAGCGGCAGGCGCACCGCGAAGGACCGCCCGCCGACATGCAGCCGCAGGGTCTGGGCGTCGGCCTCGGGGTGGATTTCATCGAGGCGGAGGTCCGCGCCCCGCCGTCCGTAGGTCAGCAGGCCCAGGCCCCGGCGCCGGGCGATGGCGGCGATGTCGCCGGCCAGCGGATCGTCGGCGTTGACCACCGCCGCGCCGCCCTCGGGCAGCAACTCGGCGAACAGCCGCAGCTTGGCGGCGCCGTATTCCGCCATGCCGCCGTGATAGTCGAGATGGTCGCGGGTGAGGTTGGTGAAGGCGCCGGCGGTCAGGCGCACGCCGTCCAGGCGGTGCTGGTGCAGGCCGTGGCTGGAGGCCTCGATGGCGGCGTGGGTGACGCCGGCCCCGGCCAGGGCGTCAAGGCGCTGGTGCAGCGCCACCGGGTCGGGGGTGGTCATGCGTCCGGGTTCGGCGCCCGCCGGCGACACCACCCCCAGGGTGCCCAGGCTGGCGGCGGCGCGGCCCAGCCGCGCCCAGATCTGGCGCGCGAAACCGACCACCGAGGTTTTGCCGTTGGTGCCGGTTACCGCCGCCATCGTCGCCGGCTGGCGCGGGTGCAGGCGCGCCGCCATCAGCGCCAGGGCGCGGCGGGGGTTGTCGTCGACGATCAGCACCGCTTCGCCCTCGACGCGGGCGCCGGGCGGCGCCAGCACCGCGACGGCGCCGCGCGCCAGCGCCTCGGGGATGAAGTCGCGGCCGTCGCGCCGGCTGCCCGGCAGGGCTGCGAACAGCCAGCCCGGTTCAACCTGCCGCGAATCGGCGGTGACGCCGGCGATCCGGGGGTCGCGGCCGGCGGGCGCCGCGGTGCCGGCGATGTCACTGAGCCGCGGCAACCCGTTCCTCCCTTGGCGTGGGCGGCAGGCGCAGGGGCGGCACGCCCAGCAGCGGCGCGAGGCGGGCGACGATGCGCCCGGCGGCGGGGGCGGCGGTCCAGCCGCCGGTGGCCCAGCCGAAGGTGGCCTCGGTGCCTTTGGGTTCGTCCAGCATCACCAGCAGCACATAGCGCGGCGCGTCGACCGGGAAGGCGGCGACGAAGGACGACACCAGCGCCTTGCGCCGATAGCGTCCGTCCGGCCCCAGCTTTTCGGCGGTGCCGGTCTTGCCGCCGACGCGATAGCCGGGCACGTCCGCCTGTCTGCCGGTGCCCTCCTCGACCACCAGGCGCATGAGGTGGCGCACGGCGGCGCTGGTCGCGGGCTCGACCACCCGCGCGCCGGCATAGGCGGCGGCCGGACGCGGCAGAAGGGTGGCCGGCCGGTAGATGCCGCCATTGGCGATGGCGGCGATGGCGTTGGCCATCTGCAGCGGCGTCACCGCGACACCGTGGCCATAGCTGATGGTCATGGTGTTGATCTCGCGCCAGGGTGAGGGCACCAGCGGCCGCCCCACCTCCGGGAGTTCCACCGGCGAGGGGTCGAGGAGCCCCAGGCTTTCCAGGAAGGCGCGCTGGCGCTCGCCGCCGACGTCGCGGCCCATCTTGGCGGCGCCGATATTGGACGAGTGCACGATGATCTCGGGCACCGACAGCCAGCGGTTCTCGGGATGGCTGTCATTGATGGTGAAGCGGGCGACGCGCAGCGGCTTGGAGGCGTCGTAGCCGTCCTCAAGGCCGACGACGCCGGCATCGAGCGCTACCGCCGCCGTCAACAATTTGAAGGTGGAGCCCATCTCGACCACGCCGAGCGTGGCGCGGTTGAAAATGGCGTCGGCGCTGGCGCGGCCGGGGTTGTTGGGGTCGAAGTCCGGCAGCGAGGCCAGGGCCAGCACCTCGGCGCTGCGGGCGTCCAGCAAGACCCCGGCGGCGCCGACGGCGCGGTGGGTTTCCATCGCCGCCGCCAGTTCGGCCCGCAGGATGCCCTGGGCGCGAATGTCCATCGACAGCCGCAGCGGCAGGCCCTGGCGGCGCAGGCGGTCGTCGAAGGTCTTTTCGACGCCGGCGATGCCGATGTTGTCGACGTCCGTCAGCCCGACGACATGGGCGGCGGCGGCGCCGTGGGGATAGACGCGGCGCTCGCCCTTCTCGAAATAGACGCCGGGAATGCCCAGGCGGTTGACCGCCGCCTGCTGGCGCGGCGTCAGGTGGCGGTAGAGATAGATGAACGGGCGGCCGCTGGTCAGGCGCTCCAGCACCTCGGCGTGGCGCAGGTCGGGCAGCACCGACACCAGCTTGGCCGCCGCCTCCTGGGCGTCGAGAATTTCGCGGGCGTTGGCGTAGAGCGACACCGTCGGCAGGCTGGTGGCCAGCAGCACGCCGTTGCGGTCGAGGATGTCGGCGCGCGCGCTCGCAACCGCCGGCCTCGCTACCGAGGCGGCGGCGTGGGCGGGGCGTCCGGCCTCGATGACGCTGACGTCGACCAGGCGCAGCCCCACCACCGCGAAGGCGGCGAGCACGATCCCCCCCGACACCAGCAGGCGCACACGGCCGGTTTCGACGGCGGCGCGGCTGCGGCTTTCGATTTGCGGGCGCTCGGGCGTCTGGATGTCGCGGCCGGGCAGGACGACGGGATCGACGCGACGGAGGCGTTGCAGCAGGCGGCCGATCATCGCTCCGCCTCCCCGTTGGCGGCCAGCAGGTGGGCCACGTCGCCCGGCGCCGCGTCGAGGTCCAGGGCGGTCACCTGGGCCGGGTCCACCGGCCGCAGGCCGAGATGGTCCTCGGCGAGGCGGCGCAGGCGCTCGGGGGCGTTGAGATGGCTCCACTCGGCGCGCAG
>JAWLGJ010000097.1:0-2927 GCA_041685145.1 Magnetospirillaceae bacterium
GTGGGCTGGTGGTTCGGGCTGGGGCATTTCTCGGCCGCGCTGTACTGGATCGCCCACGCGCTGCTCACCGAACCCGACAAATACGCCTGGATGATCCCCTTCGCCGTGGTGGGGCTGGCGGCGGTGCTGGCGGTGTTCGTGGGGCTGGCGACGCTGGCGGCGCGGCTGGCGCCGGGCGGCGCGGCACGGGTGCTGGCCCTGGCCGGGGCCTGGGGGGTGGGCGAATGGCTGCGCGTCTGGGTGTTGACCGGCTTTCCGTGGAACCTGCTCGGCACCGTGTGGATGCCGGTGCCGGCGATGCTGCAGACGGCCGCCATCATCGGCACCCTGGGCCTGGGCGTGGCGACGGTGGCGGTGGCGGCGATGCCGGCGGTGCTGGGCGACGGCGGGCCGCGGCGGCGGCGGCTTGCCGCCGTGGCGGCGGCGCATGTGGCGCTGGGCCTGGTGTGGGCGGGCGGCGCCGCGCGCCTGGCGGCGGCGCCGTCGGTGGCCGAGTTGACGGCGGGCGCGCCGATGGTGCGCATCGTGCAGGCCAACATCGCCCAGTCGCACAAATGGCGCGAGGACTTGCGCGAGGCCCATCTGCGCCGCCATGTGGCGCTGTCGCGCGCGCCGGGCTTCGAGGCCGCGGCGGCGGTGATCTGGCCGGAGACCGCGGCGCCCTTCTTCCTCGAACACGACCCCCGGCGCCGCGCCCTGGTCGCCGGCGCGGCGCCGCCCGGCGGCGCCGTCATCACCGGCGCCCCGCGCGCCACCCCACCGGGTCAGCGGCCCTTCCGGGTCTGGAACAGCCTGCAGGTCATCGACGCCGAGGGCGGCATCCTGGCCACCTACGACAAGGCGCATCTGGTGCCCTTCGGCGAGTACGTTCCCTTCCGCGGCCTGCTGCCGCTGGACAAGATCACCCCCGGCGGCACCGATTTCTCGGCCGGCCCGGGGCCGCGCACGCTGCGGGCGCCGGGCCTGCCGCCCTTCAGCCCGCTGATCTGCTACGAAGCCATCTTTCCCGGTGCCGTGGTCGCCGCCGGCGACCGCCCGGCCCTGCTGCTGAACGTCACCAATGACGGCTGGTTCGGAATCAGCGCCGGCCCCCATCAGCACCTGGCGGCGGCGCGGATGCGGGCCGTCGAGGAGGGCCTGCCGCTCGTCCGCGCCGCCAACACCGGCATCTCGGCGGTCGTCGACGGCCTGGGCCGGACGGTGGCGTCGCTGCCGCTGGGCGAGGAGGGCGTGCTCGACGCCCCCTTGCCGCCGCCCTGGCCCGGCACCACCTTCTTTTCGAGATACCCCTTTGCAGCACCACTGACGGTTATGATGGCCTTTTTCCTCTCGTCTTACTTGCTGGGTAGATATATTAGCCGAGTTCAATAGGTGTAAGCGTGGGTAACTGGCACAAGGATGCCAGTTGACTTGCATACAGCCGTATGCCTATTGTGATGTCCGCACGGCTACTGCCGTCATTTTCCTCATAAAAATCACGGATGATCCGATGGCATCTTCCGCACGAACGCCTGATCTGGGTGAGAAGAATGTGAAGCCGGTGCGGCGTGGCAGCCGCGGCCGGACTCCGTCCGGCAAGCCCAATCCCATCGACGTGCATGTCGGCTCGCGCGTCCGTCTGCGGCGGACCCTGTTGGGCATGAGCCAGGAAAAGCTGGGCGAGGCCATCGGGCTGACGTTCCAGCAGGTGCAGAAATACGAACGCGGCGCCAACCGGATCGGCGCCAGCCGGCTGTACGACCTCAGCCGGGTGCTGGACGTGCCGGTGTCGTTCTTTTTCGACGACATGCCCGACCAGATCCAGCAGCAGAGCCCGCGGCTGATCGCCGGCGTCGCGGAAGAGCCGGCGGAGTTCGAGGCCGACCCCTTGAGCAAGCGCGAGACGCTGGAACTGGTGCGGGCCTATTACCGCATCGCCGACCCCGGGGTGCGCAAGCGCGTCTTCGAACTGGCCAAGGCGCTGGCCAACGCCAGCCTGCCCCAGGAGGCCGCGGAGGGCACCGAATAGCCCCCGCCCGGCAGGCGCGAAGCCGCTTGACGATCGGGGGGAAGCCTGCAACAAACGGGCCGCGGGACGCGGCCCTTTGTGTGTGGCCGCGCGGGAAGCCGAGGCGGGGAGGCATGGGGCCGTGAGACGCGATTTCCTCTTTACCAGTGAATCGGTGGCCGAGGGCCACCCCGACAAGGTCTGCGACCGCATTTCCGACGCCGTCGTCGATTTGTATCTCGCGGCCGACCCCGAGGCGCGCGTCGCCGTCGAGACGCTGGCGACCACCAACCGCATCGTCCTCGCCGGCGAGGTGCGCGGCCCCGCCGCCATCACGCCCGAGCGGCTGGAGGAGGTGGCGCGGCGCTGCGTGCGCGATATCGGCTATGAGCAGGCCGGCTTCCACTGGCGCACGGCGCAGGTGGACTGTTACGTCCACGCCCAGTCGGCCGACATCGCCCAGGGCGTCGACGCCGGCGGCGCCAAGGACGAGGGCGCCGGGGACCAGGGCATCATGTTCGGCTTCGCCGTCAACGAGACCGACATGCTGATGCCGGCGCCGATCCATTACGCCCACGCCATCCTGAAATCGCTGGCCGAGGCGCGCCATTCCGGGGCCGCGCCGATGCTGGGCCCCGACGCCAAGAGCCAGGTCACCCTGCGCTATGTCGACGGCCGCCCCGTCGGCGCCACCTCGGTCGTCGTCTCCACCCAGCACGACGCCGGCGTCAGCCAGGCCGATGTGCGCGAGATCGTCCGCCCGCACGTCGTCAACGTGCTGCCCGAGGGATGGATGTGCCCCGAGGACGGCTTCTATGTGAATCCCACCGGGCGCTTCGTCATCGGCGGCCCCGACGGCGATTGCGGCCTGACCGGGCGCAAGATCATCGTCGACACCTATGGCGGCGCCGCCCCGCATGGCGGCGGCGCCTTCTCGGGC
>JAWLGJ010000054.1:0-15635 GCA_041685145.1 Magnetospirillaceae bacterium
CGTGAAGGTTCACCGTCTCGCGCTCGATACGGGCCTGGGTGGCGGCAAGCTCGCGCTCCAGCGCCTTGACCTCGTATTTGAGCACGAACAGCCCGATGCCGGCGACGGTGGCCAGGATGGTCCAGAGCAGGGCGCTGCGCATCATGCCGCGCCTCCCGCCCAGGCCGGGGCGTCGGTGCGTTCGGCGGCGCGCAGGCGGGCCGAGCGGGCGCGTGGATTGGCCGACACCTCGGCGGCGCGCGGGCGCAGCGCCTTGGCGTGCAGCAGGCGGAAGCTGGGGGGCGGACCGGGCGGAGCGGCCGGCATGTGACGCGAGGGACGCGGGGCACCGCCGGCGCGCCGCTTCAGGAAGTCCTTGACGGCGCGGTCCTCCAGCGAGTGGAAGGACACCACCGCCAGACGGCCGCCGGGGCGCAGCAGGCGTTCGGCCGCCTCCAGGCCGCGATGCAACTCGCCCAGTTCGTCGTTCACGTGGATGCGCAGGGCCTGGAAGGTGCGGGTGGCGGGGTCGATGCCATCGCCCGAGGCCGGCACCACCGCGCGCACCACCGCCGCGAGGCGCCCGGTGGTGGTGATGGGCTCCTCGGCGCGCGCGGCGACGACGGCGCGGGCGACGCGCCGGGCGCGGCGTTCCTCGCCATAGCGGAAAATGATATCGGCCAGGGCGCGCTCGGGCAGGGTGTTGACGGCGTCGGCGGCGGTGGGGCCCGTCCGCTCCATGCGCATGTCCAGCGGGCCGTCCTGCTGGAAGGAGAAGCCGCGCCCGGCGGCGTCGATCTGCATGGAGGAGACCCCCAGGTCCAGCGCCACGCCGTCGGCGGCGCGCACGCCCTCGGCGGCCAGCAGCCCCTCCATGTCGCCAAAGCGCCCGGCGAGCACGTTCAGCCGGCCGTCATAGCCCTTGGCCAGTTCGCGGCCGCGGGCGACGGCCTCGGGGTCGCGGTCGATGCCCCAGACGCGGCAGTCGGCGGCCTCCAGGATGCCGCGCGCATAGCCGCCGGCGCCGAAGGTGCCGTCGACATAGGCGCCGCCGTCGCGCGGCGCCAGCGCCGTCAGCACCTCGGCCAGCAGGACCGGAATATGCGGCGCGGCCGGGCTCACGCGCGGTCCTCCGGCTTGAGGGGCGCGGGCAGGGTAAGGCGCTTCTGCATGGCGCGGCGGCGCACCTCCTCCATATGGGCGCGCTGGCGCTCGGGCTCCCAGATCTGAAAGGTGCGGCCCTTGCCGACGAAGGCGGCGGCGCCGGCAAGCCCGGCGTGGGCAATGAACTCCTCGGGCAGGACGATGCGGCCGTCGCCGTCCCAGGGCAGCTCGCGCACCCCGGCGAAGATCAGCGTCGTCATCTCGTCCTGCTCCTCGGAGAAGACGTCGAGGCGGTCGGTGCCCTGCATCAGGGATTCCATGTGGTCCATCCCGCACCCTTCTATCGCGGGGCCGGTAAAGGAGGGGTAGGCGACCACGCCCGGAAATGACTGCGCGGCAAGACGCGCGCGGAAGGTGGCGGGGACGGACACCCGGCCCTTCTTGTCGACCTTGTTGACGAATGTGCCGAGGAAGAGCGGCATTCTGCGCGCCACCAAACCTGCCAAGCCCCGCTGCCCCGTCCGCCTCCGGCGCACTGCCATAGCCGCGCCGGCACGAATCGGGTTCTTATGGGATATCATGGTACAAGGTGGGCGTCAACGGAGCAGAGCAGTAATGATCCGTGTAGACGCCGAAAAAACACAATGCAGAGACAACGGCCGAAAATAGTTCGTCCGTCAGGGAAAATCCCCATATCGGCCAGGCTGCCACAGCCTTATGGCAGGACTGCGTTCACTTTGTGTTCTTGTGAGGGCGGGTGCAATGGCGGCGGGCAACCGGCGGCGCCAGATGACCTGTAAGCCGGGTTCTGTCGAGGATGGCCATTCATCTGGGACGTCCGTTACCGGACGCCTCGCGCGACCGACCCGGGCGGCGGCGCGGAAACCCGCCTGTCGTCTCGCGGACGACTGCCGCCCCTACTTGGTCTTGCTCCCGGTGGGGTTTACCGTGCCGCCCCCGTCGCCGGGGACGCGGTGCGCTCTTACCGCACCCTTTCACCCTTGCCCCGCGGCCCTGCGGGCGGCGGGGCGGTTTGCTTTCTGTGGCACTTTCCCTGGGGTCGCCCCCGCCGGACGTTATCCGGCACCGTGTTTCCGTGGAGCCCGGACTTTCCTCCCCCCGCCGTCAGGCGAAAGGCGGCCATCCGGTCATCTGGCGCCGCTGCAAACCTAGGCACGACGCCGCCCGGCGGTCAAGGCCGCCGCCTCAACGGCGGCTGGGCGCGACCGCGCGTGAGCGGATAACGCCCTAGGCGCCGGCGCAGAGGGCCACCGCCTCCACGCGCCGCACGGTGTCGCCGTCGAGGCGGCCGTCCACCTGTTGCGGCCGCCAGTGGCGCTGGAAGGCGACCACGGCGGCGCGGGTTTCGGCGCACAGGGTGCCGTGGCGGGGCACGCGATAGCCGATGCGGGCCAGCAGCGCCTGCACCGCCTCGACGGGGCGGTCGTCGCCGTCGGGCGGGTCCGGCCAGTGTGGTGGCCACAGCCCGATGCCGGCGCGCGCCAGCCAGTGCCAGTCGAACAATTCGCCAGGATCGGCCTTGCGCCCCGGCGCCACGTCGGAATGCCCGACGACGTTGTGGGGCGGGATCGGATGGCGGGCGAGGACGTCGCGCGCCACCCGGCGCAGCGCCTGCATCTGCGGCCCGCTGAAGGGGCGGTAGCCGAATTCATGGCCGGGATTGACCAGTTCGATGCCGACGGAGCGGCCGTTGACGTCGTCGGCGCCTCGCCACCAGGCAACCCCGGCGTGCCAGGCGCGGCGGTCCTCGTCCACCAGGCGGTGGACGCGGCCGTTCTCCTCGATCAGGTAATGGGCGCTGACCTTCGCCGCCGGGTCGCACAGGCGCGCCAGCGCCGCCGCCGCCGTCGGCATTCCGGTGTAGTGCAGCACCAGCATGTCCACCGGCACCCCCGGCGGGCGCGGCTCGTGGTTGGGCGAGGGCGTTTCCATGCAGTCGATCACGCCGCGACGATAGCACGGGCGCGCCGCCGCCGGCACCACCCTCCCCTATTCCGACGCCAGTTCCTCGCGCTTCATTTCCAGTTCCAGCCAGCGGTCCTCGGCCGCCTCCAGGTCGCGGCGCAGTTCCTCCAGCCGCGCGCCCGTGGCCTCAAAGGCGGCGGGGTCGCGGGCGTAGAGGTCGGGGTCGGCCAGCGTCGCCTCCAGCCGCGCCGCCTCGGCCTGCAATTCCTCCATGCGGCGGGGCAGGCGCTCCAGGTCGCGCTGCTCGTGATAGCTCAGCTTGGGCTGTTTCCGCCGTGGCTTCTCCCTGGCGGCGTCCTTCTTCTTCGCGGTCGGCGCCTGGCCGGGCGGGGCACCGCGCTGGCGCAGATAATCGCCATAGCCGCCGGCGTATTCGCCAACCTCGCCGCCGCCCTCGACGGCGATGACGCTGGTGACCAGCCGGTCGAGAAAGTCGCGGTCGTGGCTGACCAGCAGCAGGGTGCCGTCGTAATCGGCCAAGGCTTCCTGAAGCAGGTCGAGGGTGTCCATGTCCAGATCGTTGGTGGGCTCGTCCAGCACCAGCAGGTTGCTGGGCCGCGCCAGCAGCCGCGCCAGCAAGAGCCGCGCCCGCTCGCCGCCCGACAGCGCCTTCACCGGCATCAGCGCCTGGCGTTCCTCGAACAGGAAGTCGCGCAGATAGCCGACCACATGGCGGGGCTTGCCGCGCACCCACACCTGATCGCCGCTGCCGCCGGTCAGGGTGCGCCACACCGTCTCGTCGGGGTCCAGGGCCTCGCGGCGCTGGTCGAACCAGGCGATCTCAAGATTGGTGCCCAGGCGCACGGTGCCGGCGTCCGGCTCCATCCGGCCGATCAGCAGGCGCAACAGCGTCGTCTTTCCGGCGCCGTTGGGTCCAATCACCCCCACCCGGTCGCCGCGCAGGATGCGGGTGGAGAAATCGCGCACCACCACGTCGTCGCCGAAGCTCTTGCCCACGCCCCGGGCCTCGATGACCAGCCGACCGCTGGCGGCGCCGGCGTCGGCCTCCAGCTTGAGGGCGCCGCCGGGGCGCTGGCGTTCGCGCCGCTCCTGGCGCAGTTTCGCCAGGGCGCGCAGCCGGCCCTGGTTGCGCTTGCGCCGCGCCGTCACGCCCCGGTGCAGCCAGCGGGCCTCGGCGAGCAGCTTCTTGTCCATGCGGGCAAGCTCGGCCTCCTCGGCCGCGTAGACCTCCTCGGACCAGCGGTCGAAATCGGCGAAGCCCTTGGGGTTGGCGCGCAGGGTGCCGCGGTCCAGCCACCAGGTGCTGCCCGAGACCGCAGCCAGGAAGGCGCGGTCGTGGCTGATGACCACCAGCGCGCCGCGAAAGCCGCGCAGGCGCTCCTCCAGCCACAGAATCGCCGGCAGGTCGAGATGGTTGGTGGGTTCGTCCAGCAGCAGCACGTCGGGCTCGCCCACCAGCGCCCGCGCCAGCGCCGCCCGGCGCCCCTGACCGCCCGAGAGGGTGGCGGGATCGGCGGCGGCGTCCAAGCCCAGGCGCTCCAGCACCGCCTCGGCGCGGTGGGTCTCCTCGCGCTCGGCCGCCGGCAGCCCGGCGGCGACATAGGCGGCCACCGTCTCCCCCTCCAGGCGCGGCTCCTGCTCCAGCCGCGCGACGCGGGCGCCGGGCTGGACGAAGACCTCGCCGGAATCGGGCGCCACCTCGCCGGCCATGATCTTCAGCAGGGTCGATTTGCCGCTGCCGTTGCGGCCCACCAGGCACACCTTCTCGCCCGGCGCCACCGCCGCCTCGACGCCGGTGAACAGCGGGGCGCCGCCAAAGCCGAGGCGAATGTCCTTGAGGGCGATGATCGGGGGCTGGGCCATGTTTTCCGTCGTGATGAGGACCGGCCAAGGGGATGGGGCAAGGATTGGCCGCTGTCAAGCCGGGGCGCCTTGACGGGGCGGCCGCGCTGCTTTTAACCACACAGGCGCATAGGCACCGCACGGAGACCGTTCATTGACCGCCACCCCCGAGGAACTGTTCGCGCGCCTGGACGCGTTGGGCATCGCGCACGAAACCCACCGCCACCAGCCTATCTTCACCGTCGAGGACGGGCACGAGGCCTGGAAGGGCATTCCCGGCGTGCACTGCAAGAATCTGTTCCTCAAGGACGCCAAGAAGGCGCTGTGGCTGGTGGTGGCGCCGATCGACCGCCAGGTGGACCTGAAAAGGCTGCCGGCGCGCATCGGTTCGGCCCGGCTGTCCTTCGGGCGCGGCGAATTGCTGCGCGAGGTGCTGGGGGTCGAGCCGGGCTCGGTGACGCCCTTCGCCCTCGTCAACGACCGCGATTGCCGCGTCAGGGTGGTGCTGGACCAGTGGATGACCGAACAGCCGCTGGTCAACTACCATCCGCTGCGCAACGACATGACCACCACCGTCAGCGCCGGCGGCCTGCTGACCTTCATCCGTGCCTGCGGCCACCGCTGGCAGGCGGTGGACTTGCGCTGACCCCCTGCCGATCGAAATTGGCAGAGCCGTTCTCTTTCGGCTGGGCTGAAACCCGGCGCGGGTTCTCCTGTTGGTGGGGCGGACCAGCCTGTGGGAGGACGCCATGCTTCGTCTGGTGATGCTCGCGGCCGCCGCCGCCTTGCTGGCGGGATGCGCCGGCATGTGGGACGGCGGCTATCAACAGACCGCCGCCGTGCCGGCGGACGCCGATTGGGAGAACTATGACGAGAGGGCCGGCAGCCCCATCGCCAACCGGGCTTGGCGCTGGCCGGAATCGCGCACGCAATAGGGCCGCGTCCTGCCGCTTGAGCGGCGCTGCCTCCGGGGCTACAGTCGCGCCTTCCAGTCCCGGAGGTTTAAGGTGTCGGACCGCGTCCTCATCGTCGATTTCGGCTCGCAGGTCACCCAGCTCATCGCCCGGCGTGTGCGCGAGAGCGGCGTATATTGCGAGATTCACCCCTTCAACAAGGTCAGCGCCGCAAGCGTCCGCGCCTTCGCGCCCAAGGGGGTCATCCTCTCGGGCGGGCCGGCCTCGGTGACGCTGGCGGAAAGCCCGCGCGCGCCCCAGGAACTGTTCGAGATGGGGCTGCCGGTGCTGGGCATCTGCTACGGCCAGCAGACGATGGTGGCGCAGCTTGGCGGCACCGTCGACGAGCACGAGCACCGCGAGTTCGGCCGCGCCTTCCTTGATGTCGTCGAGGACTGCGCCCTCTTCGACGGCGTCTGGGCGCGCGGCGCCCGCGAACAGGTGTGGATGAGCCACGGCGACCGCGTCATCGACCTGCCGGCCGGCTTCCGGGCGGTCGGCACCTCGGAGGGCGCGCCCTTCGCCGCCATTGCCGACGACGCCCGCCGCTTCTACGGCGTCCAGTTCCATCCCGAGGTCGTGCACACCCCCCACGGCGCCGCGTTGCTCAGGAACTTCACCCACGGCGTCTGCGGCTGCGCCGGCGACTGGACGATGGCCGCCTTCCGCGAGCAGGAAATCGCCAAGATCCGCGCCCAGGTGGGCGACGGCAGGGTGCTGTGCGGGCTGTCGGGCGGGGTGGATTCGTCGGTTGTCGCGGCGCTGGTGCACGAGGCCATCGGCGACCAGCTTGTCTGCGTCTTCGTCGACACCGGCTTCATGCGCGCCGGCGAGGCCGAGCAGGTGGTGCGGGTGTTCCGCGACCGCTTCAACATCCGCCTGGTGCACCGCGACGCCTCCGACGTCTTCCTGGACAAGATCGCCGCCACCACCGACCCCGAAAAGAAGCGCAAGATCATCGGCGCCACCTTCATCGACGTCTTCGAGGAGGAGGCCAGGAAGGTCGGCGGCGCCGACTTTCTTGCCCAGGGCACGCTTTACCCGGACGTGATCGAGTCGGTCAGCTTCACCGGCGGCCCCTCGGTCACCATCAAGAGCCACCACAATGTCGGCGGCCTGCCGGAGCGGATGAACATGGACCTGGTGGAGCCGCTGCGCGAGCTGTTCAAGGACGAGGTGCGCGCGCTGGGCCGCGAGCTGGGCCTGCCCGAGGAGATGGTCGGCCGCCATCCCTTCCCCGGCCCCGGCCTCGCCATCCGCGTTCCGGGCCAGGAGATCACCCGCGAGAAGCTGGACATCCTGCGCAAGGCGGACGCCATCTATCTGGAGGAAATCCGCAACGCCGGCCTTTACGACGCCATCTGGCAGGCCTTCGCCGTGCTGCTGCCGGTGCGCACCGTCGGCGTGATGGGCGATTCGCGCTCCTACGACTACGCCTGCGCGCTGCGCGCCGTCACCTCCACCGACGGCATGACCGCCGATTTCTACCCCTTCCCGCCCGAGTTCCTCGGCCGCGTCGCCAACCGCATCATCAACGAAGTCAAGGGCATAAACCGGGTGACCTTCGACATCACCAGCAAGCCGCCGGGGACGATTGAGTGGGAGTAAGGCCGGGGCGGCGCCGCCGCCGGTGAGTCCATCGCCCCCGGCGCCGGGGTTTTCCCCCGGGTTGTCTTGCCGAAAGGGGTGGCTTGTGCTTCCATCGGCGTGGCCGCCGCCCCGCCCGTCCGCGGCGGCGATGGACCTGGGGACGCCGGGGGGAAAGCGACCGCGATGAGCGTGCTGTACAAGGCTCTGGCCCGGGCGGCAAAGGCCAACAAGGCCGCGCGCGCCGAGCCGGAGCCGGTGCCGGCGGCCGCCGACCTGCCGGTGCTGGACGACCCGCCCCGGCGCGGCCGCGCCGTGGTGCGCGCGGCGCTGCTGGGCACGGTGGCGGCGCTGGCGGTGGTGGTGGGCGCCCTGTTCGCGTATCCCGAGGAAACGCTGTCGCTGGTCGAGGAGATGACGGGGGCCGTGCCGCCGCCGGTGCTGATGGCGTTGCGGGCGGACCCGGCGCCGCCGCGACCGCAAGCGCCCCCTCGCGACGCCGCCGAGCCCCCGCCGCCGCCCGAGACCGAGTCGGTGCCCGACGCCGAGCCGGTGGGCGCGTCCGAGGCCGCGCCCGGCACCGAGGTTCAGCCCGCGCCGGACGCGGAGCCGGCGGCGCCCGAGGTGCCGGAGGTCGCGGCCGAGGTCGAGGCACCGGCAGCCGAGGAGCCGGCGGCAGTGGCGGCGGAAACAAGCGTTGCCGCGCCGCCGCCACCCGCACAAAGCTCCAAGCCTGCGCCCGCGCCCGCGCCCGAGCCCGACCCCGCGTCCGCGCCCGACCCCAAGTCCGAGCCCGCGCCCGAGCCCGCGCCCGACCCCGAGTCCCGGCCCGCGCCCGCGCCCGAGCCGCCGGCCGCCGCCGCCCCGGCCTTGCCGGAGGTGCCCGCCGAGCCCCCCGCGCCGCCGTCGCGCGCGGACCTGGAAACCTTGCTGACCGAGATGAACCGGCGCGAGCAGGAGGAGGCCGCGACGCCGGTGAAGGTGGCGCGGGCGGATGCGCGGCCGTCGCTGGACGAATCCATCCGCGTCACCGAAACGGCGCCGGAACGCCGCGACGCGGGGCGGGCAGCCTTCGCCGCCCTGTTGCGCGGCGCGCATGAAGAGGCCCTGGCCCTTTACGACGAGGCGGCGCGGTTGAATCCCGGCGATCCGGCGGTGCTGATGGGCCGCGCCACCGCCCTGCACAAGCTGGGCCGCAACGAGGAGGCCCGCGCCGGCTACGAGCGGGTGCTGGCCGTCGATCCCGGCAACCGCGCCGCCCTGACCAACCTGCTGGCGCTGGTGGGCGAGCAGGCGCCGCGCGACGCCCTGGCCGAATTGGAGCGCCTGCGCGCCCGCCACCCGCGCTTCGGGCCGGTCCTGGCGCAGATCGCCCAGACCCACGCCCGCCTCGGCGATTTGGAGCAGGCCGTCGCCCACATGGCGGCGGCGCTGGAGGTCGAGCCGCACAACGTGCTGTATCTCTACAACCTGGCGGTGCTGCAGGACCAAGCCGGTTTCGCCACGCAGGCGGCGGCGTCCTATGAGGGCGTGCTGGCGGCCGTCGCCCGGGGGGCGGCGCCCGGCCTCGCCCTTGACGAGGCGGGGCTGCGGGCGCGGCTGCGGCACCTGAAGGGGCGCTAGGCGATGCCTTTCCGCCCCCATTTCGGCCTGGAAAGCTACCCGTTCCAGCTCATCCCCAACCCCGAGTACTATTTCCCGGGTGCCGAGCATCAGCGCATCCTGCAGGCGTTGCAGTTCGCCCTCGGGCGCCAGGCGGGCATTCTCAAGGTCACCGGCGACATCGGCACCGGCAAGACGCTGCTGTGCCACCTGCTGCTGCGCCGCATCGGCGAGCGCGACGACGTCGCCTATCTGCACGCCCCCCACGACGACGAGGCGCTGGTGGTGCGGACCGTCTGCCGTGAATTCGGCCTGGAGCCGGGCGAGGGCGACAATCCCTATGAGATGCTGCGCGCCTTTCTGGTCGAGCGGCACGCCGAGGGGCGGCTGGCGGTGCTGGTCATCGACGAGGCCCAGGCCCTGGGGCGCGGCGGCCTGGAGGCGGTGCGGCTGCTGTCGACGCTGGAGACCGAGACCCACAAGCTGTTGCAGATCGTGCTCTTCGGACAGACCGAACTGGACGAGATGCTGAGGGCCGACGGCCTGCGCCAGCTCAACCAACGCATCGTCTTCAGCTTCCGGACCCAGCCCCTCAGCCGCGCCGAGACGCGGCGCTACATCGAATTCCGCCTCGACCGCGCCCGCGCCGAAGGCGTCAGCTTCCGTATCTTCACGCGCGGGGCCCTGCGCCGCCTCGCGGCGGCCAGCGGCGGCATTCCCCGCGTCGCCAATGTGCTGGCCGACAAGGCGCTGCTGGCGGCCTTCGCCGAGGGGGCGCGGACGGTGACCGGGCGGCATGTCGGCAAGGCGGTGGCCGATTCGCGCACGTTGCTGGCGACGCGGCCCGGCCGGCGCCCGGCATGGGTGATGGCGGCGGCGGCCGGCGCGGCGGCCGTGGTGGTGCTGGCGCTGCTGGCGATGGGTGCCGGCGGCCTGCCGGCGGTCGGGGACACCGCCGGCGCCTTCCGCGAGCAGGTCCAGCGTCACCTGGGCGGCGCGGCGGAGGCCGGGCGGTGAGCGGACCGGGCGGCGGCGCCGGTCTGGCGCTGTTCGCCCTGTTGGGCACCGTCTTCGGCAGTTTCGCCACCGCCGCCGCGTGGCGCCTGCCGCGCGGCGAACCCATCGGCGCGGAGCGCTCGCGCTGCCCGTCCTGCGCCACGCCGCTGGCAGCCCGCGATCTGGTGCCGGTGCTGTCATGGCTGCTGGCGGGCGGGTGCTGCCGGTCCTGCGGGGGCGGCATCGGCTGGCGCTACCCCCTGACGGAACTGGCGACCGCGGGCCTGTTCGCGCTGGCGTGGGCGCGCGCCGACGGCTGGTGGCAGGCGGCGGTGCTGGCGGTGCTGGTGACGGGACTGGTGGTGGTGGTGCTGGTCGACCTTTCCCACACGCTGATTCCCGATCAGGCGCTTCTGGTGCTGCTTCCGGCCGGCGTGGCGTGGCAGTGGTTGGGCGGCTGGGAGCCGCTGGCGGCGGCGACGGGGGCGTTGGCCGGTCTGGGGCTGGGGCTGGGGCTGCGGTGGGGCTTTCGCGCCGCGACGGGGCGCGAGGCGCTGGGCCTGGGCGACGTCAAGTTCCTGGCGGTGGCGGGGGTGTGGCTGGGGCTGGGCGCCATGCCCGCCTTCCTGATCGCGGCGGGACTGCTGGGCGTAGCCTTCGGCGCCGCCTGGCGGCTCGGCGGCCGGGGCGAGGTGTTCCCCTTTGGCCCGGCGCTGGCGGCGGCGCTGCTGCTGCTGGTGCTGGCGCCGCCGGGTTGGGCGCCGGGCTGAAGGACGGGCGCGCCGGCGGCCGCGAATCCAAATATAGCGTGCCGGGGCCCCGCAGAGCCGCAACATCGTCGAAATTCATTGATTGTTAACGCGCCCGCCCCTACGGTCGGAGGCTGGCGGGGAGGGACGCATTCGGCGAAGAAATTTGGTGCTAAAGTGCGTCAAATTTGCTTCACTCCCGGCCAAGGATCTACCCCCTTCGGGCAGATGAGGTTTATGACGATCGCCACGGCCGCTCGGAACCTGCTGGTCGCCGTCCTCGCGGCGGGGCTGGCATCGTGTTCGACCGTCGGCGAGTACGATCCCAGCGCCGGACGCGATCGCGCGGACTACGAGGCCCTGGCCAAGCGCCGGGCCGAGGCCGAGGCACCGCCGCCGCCGGCGCCGGCGCCGCCCATTCCCGAAATGCGGCCGCTGCTGGCCGCGCCGGCGCCGCCCGACCCCGGCGCCTCTCGCCTGGTGTCGATCAGCGTCACCGAGGACACGCCGCTCAAGGACGTGCTCATCGAACTGGCGCGCAAGGCGCGGCTGGACCTCGAACTCGACCCCGAGATCCGGGGCGGCGTCAATTTCATCGTTCACGACCGCCCCGTCGAGGAGGTGGTGCGCCGCATCGCCAATCTCGCCGAGCTGCGTTACAGCTTCGAGGATGGCGTGCTGCGGGTCGAGATCGACCGCATGTTCCATCGCAACTACCGCCTCGACTACCTGAACCTGGTCCGCACCGCCAGCAGCAGCGTCTCCACCTCCACCGACGTCTTCTCGGCCGTCACCGGCGGCAGCGGCGGTGGCGGGGGCAATGGCTCGCGCAGCCATGTCGAGATGGAGTCGGAATCGAATTTCTGGCAGGAACTGTCGGCCAATGTGCAGCAGGTGATGATCAACACCGCGCCGCGCCGCCTCATGGCGACATCGCGGCCGGGGGCGCCGCCGCCGGTGGCGCAGGTGCCGGCGCCCGCCGACCCGGTGCCGGCGCCCGTGGACGGCGCCGGCAACGGCAACGACAACGACAACGGCAACGACAACGACAACGGCAACGGCAACGGCAACGGCGAGGTCGCGGCGGCGCTGGAGGAATTGGCCGAACTGGAGGCCGAGGTCGAGGCCGCGGCCGACGGCGCGCCCACGCCCGCACCGCGCGCGGCCGCCGCGCCGGAAGACGACATGCCGGAGCAGCCGGAAAGCTGGTTCAGCATCAACAGGCAGGCGGGGATGCTGTCGGTCTTCGGCACCACCCGTCAGCACCGCGAGGTGCAGGAATATCTCAAGCAGGTGATGACGACGCTGGGCGCCCAGGTGCTCATCGAGGCCAAGGTGCTGGAGGTGCGGCTGCGCGACGAGTTCCAAAGCGGCATCAACTGGCGCAGCCTGGGCACCGCCGGCCTGGAATTCGCCCTGCCGCTGGGCAACGACTTCGGCAACCTGCCCAACGTCTCGCCGCCCTTCAGCCAGCCCGACACCGCGCCCGCCGACGTGCTGACCCTGTCCTATGCCGGCGGCGACCTTGCCGGCCTGGTCAGCCTCATCGAGCGCTTCGGCACCGTGCGTACCCTGTCCAGCCCGCGCCTGACGGTGATGAACAACCAGACCGCGGTGCTGAAGGTGGCCGAGAACGAGGTCTATTTCCGCCTGGAAATCGAAACCACCACCACCGACGGCATCTCGGTGACGACGGTGGAAAGCGAACTGAACACCGTGCCCATCGGCGTGGTGATGACCGTGCAACCGACCATCGACTTCGAGGACGACGAGGTCATCCTCTCGCTGCGCCCCACCGTCTCGCGGATCACCCGGCAGGTTGCCGACCCGGCGGTGGCCTTTCAGCGGGTGTCGGGGGTTAGCTCGCTGGTGCCGGTGGTCGAGGTGCGCGAGATGGATTCCGTGGTGCGCATCCCCTCCGGCGAGGTCGTGGTGATGGGCGGGCTGATGCAGGAAACCCTGAACAAGGACACCCAGGGCGTGCCGGGGGCGTCGCGGGTGCCGGTGCTGGGCGAGCTGTTCAAGGCCCGCGACGACGTCGGCGAGGTGACGGAACTGGTGATCTTCCTGCGCGCCAGCATCATCAAGGGGCGCGAGTCGGTGCATCCGGCCGACAAGGATCTGTACCGCCGCTTCAGCGTCGACCCGCGCCCGCTGGCCTTCTAGGGGCGGGAGGCCCCACCATGCCCCGGCCCCCATTTCCCGTCACCCCGGTCACCCCGGAAGCCGTCTCCCCCACCCCCGTCACCCGGGAAGCCGCGCGGCCATGATCGCCACCCTGCGCTATGTGCTGCTGACGGCGGTCAAGGACCGGCTGTTCGGTGTGCTGTTCCTGCTCGTGCTGGCGGCGCTGCTGCTGGCCGCGTTCCTGGGCGACGCCGCCCTGGCCGAGGGGCGGGCGCTGTCGCTGGCCTATGCCGGCGCCTCCGGGCGCGCCATCCTGGTGCTGGGGCTGGTGGTGTTCATCGCCTTTCATGTGCGCCGCCTCCAGGAAACCCGCGAGATCGAGGCCATCCTGGCGCGGCCGCTGTCGCGCGAGGCCTTCGTGCTTGGCTATGCCGGCGGCTTCGCGGCGGTGGCGGTGCTGCTGGTGGTGCCGGTGGTGGCGGGGGTGGGCCTGGCGCTGTCGCCGCCGGCGGCGGGGCTGGCCGCGTGGGGGGCGAGCCTGCTGCTGGAGAGCCTGCTGGTGGTGGCGCTGGCTTTGTTCTGCGCGCTGACCCTGACCAGCGCCGTGGCGGCGACCCTGGCGGCGCTGGGCTTCTATGTGCTGGGGCGGATGATGGCCTTCTTTGCCGACATCGCCGAAAAGGGCGTCGGCGGCGCCGGCGACCTGGGGGCGCTGACGCCGCTGGCGGAGGCGGTGGTGACGGCGCTGTTCATGCTCATGCCGCGTCTGGACCTGTTCGCGCCGGGGGCGTGGCTGGTGCACGGCGCCGATTGGAGCGCGGCGGCGCCGGTGGCCGCGCAGGCGCTGATCTATGTGCCCTTGCTGCTGCTGGCGGCGATGATCGATCTGCGGCGCAAGCGGTTCTAGCCGGCGATGCCCCGTCTGATCGCCCTTTTCCTGCTCGTCCTTGCCGCCCAGGGGGCGTTCTGGGTTTGGACGCGGGAGGCGCGGGTGGAGGCGGCGCTGGTGCCGCCGCCGCCGTCGGAACGCGCCGTGGCGGCGCTGGCCTTCGGGGACGCGCAGTTCCTCTACCGGGCGCTGACGCTCAGGCTGCAGAACATGGGCGACGGCGGCGGCCGGTTTCCGCCCCTGCGCGACTACGACTACGGCCGCTTGGCGGGCTGGTTCCGGCGCATCGAGGCCCTGGACCACGGCGCCGATTTCCTGCCGGCGGTGGCGGGGCATTATTACGGCGCCAGCCCTGAGCCCGACCAGGTGCGCCGCATGGTGACCTTCCTGCGCGCCCACGCCGCCCGCGACCCGGCGCGCAAGTGGCGCTGGCTGGCGCACGCCGTCTATCTGGCCCGCCATCGCGTCGGTGACCTCGACCTGGCGCTGGCGGCGGCGCATGAATTGGCGGCCCTGGAGGTTCCGGACCTGCCGATGTGGACGCGCCAGATGCCGGCCTTCGTGCTCTCGGCCGCCGGCGAGGCCGAGGCCGCCCGCGACCTGATGGCGGCGCTGCTGGCCTCCACCCCCGACCTCAGCCGCGAGGAGGCGGCCTATATGCGCGACTTCATCGCCCGCATGGACAACCAAGCCATGTAGGCGCGCCGCAAGGCGCGAATGGCGGCGCGGCCTTTGCCAATACATTCGAAGTTTTTTAACAAAATGCGTTGAGGTCTAGCCGGAAGGTCTGGTGTAATACCACCATCGGTCCTCGGAGCGATTTGGGGGCCGCGCGTCAGATCGAAAGGGGAGCAGAACCGTGAGCAACGGCAACACCGCCGGCGGCCGTCAGGCCGGCTTTACGCTGATCGAGCTGTCGATCGTGCTGGTGATCATCGGCCTGATCATCGGCGGCATCCTCAAGGGCCAGGAGATGATCCGCAGCACCCAGCTCAAGACGACCGTCTCGCAGTGGGATGCGACCAAGGCCGCCGTCAACACCTTCCAGGACAAGTATCTGGCGCTGCCGGGGGATTACGAGCGGGCAGGGGACACGTCTGGCGGTCTTCCCGGAAAGATTGAGGCTTCGCTTACCAACGGCGATGGCGATGGTGTGATTGGCGCCTCCACCGCCTTGGATGCCGCCTTGAATGTGGAGAGTAGCTTGGCGTGGGCGCATCTGCGCGCAGCGAATCTGATTTCCGGCATCCAGGATTCCGACCCCGCTAACGACAAGTACCGCCTGCCCACCAAATTGAGCGGTGGTGGCATGTTCGTTTTCTACAACGATGGCACCAATATCAATGGCTACAGCGGGCACTTCCTGCGCCTGCAAGCCGCGGCGGACTACGATAACACTTCGCCTGGGGTCTTGTTGTCGCCGAAGCAGGCTTCGGAAGTTGACCGCAAGTGGGACGACGATCTCGCCACAAGCGGCACCATTCAGGCGTGGCAGGGCAGCGATACGGACTGTTTCACGGCAAGCACGGGCGAATATGTCCTGGACGATGCGGCGCAATGCATCGTCGCGCTGCAGGTGCAGTAATCGGGTTGGGGACTTGCTGACGTTCGCTGGGCCGCCCTCGCTGTAGGGCGGCCCTTCGGCGTTTGGTCTGGCGCCAGACCAGAACCAGGTGCGACCCGTGCCGCCGCCACGGCGCTTGTCCCGCCCTAGCCCATTGGGGATACTCGGGGCTGAGATGGCGAAGCTGGAACTTGACGATGGTCCGCTGGGCGAGGGCGACGCGGCGCCCGAGAAACGGGCGCCGCCGCCTCCGGCCACCACGCTGACCCTGGGGGACGACGAGGCGCCGCTGCCGC
>JAWLGJ010000055.1:0-15587 GCA_041685145.1 Magnetospirillaceae bacterium
CGAGCCTGAACGACCTTTACACCGCCGTCGCCTGCATCGACCGCCTGGGCGGCGCGCTGGCCCAGGCCATGAACGGGCGGCCGCAACCGGCGGTGCACCTGGGCCGCGAGGGGCGCCCACGGCTGGTCACCCGCCCGGTCACCTTCGCCGCCCTGCTGGACAGCGCCTTCGGCCCCATCCGGCAGTCGGCGCGGGACAACGTCAGCGTTCTCGTCCGCCTTGTGGACTGCCTTGCGGATCTGGCCGAGCTTACCGACAACCCCATCGCCCGCCAGGCACTGCGCCGACAGGCGACGATGGTCGCCGCCACCGCCAAACGCGCCGCGACGCTAAGGCCCGAGCGTGCGATGGTGGCCGGAAAGCTGCGCAGGCTGCGCGCGGCGCTGAACGGCGCGCCGCCCTGAGCCCTACACGCCCTACATGCGGACCAGCGCCGATCCCCAGGTGAAGCCGCCGCCCATCGCCTCCAGCAGCACGAGTTGGCCCTCGCGGATGCGGCCGTCGCCGACCGCCTCGGCCAGGGCCAGAGGAATCGAGGCGGCGGAGGTGTTGGCGTGGCGGTCGACCGTCACCACCACCCGCTCCAGGTCAAGGCCGAGCTTGCGGGCGGTGCCGTCGATGATGCGACGGTTGGCCTGATGCGGCACCAGCCAGTCCACCGCCTCGGGACGCAGGCCGTTGGCCTCCAGCGCCTCCTGCACCACCGCCGCAAGCTTGGCGACGGCGTGCCGGAAAACCTCGCGCCCCTGCATCCGTAGGTGCCCGGCGGTGCCCGTCGAGGACGGGCCGCCGTCGACATACAACAGGTCGTGATAGCGCCCGTCGGAATGCAGATGCGTGGAGAGCACGCCCCGGTCCGCCACCGTGCCGTCGCCCTCGGCGCCACGCAGCACCACCGCGCCGGCGCCGTCGCCGAACAGCACGCAGGTGGCGCGGTCGTCCCAGTCGAGAATGCGCGAGAAGGTTTCCGCGCCGATCACCAGCGCGTTGCCCGCCTGCCCCAGGCGGATGAAATTGTTTGCCGTCGCCAGGGCGTAGATGAAGCCGGAGCACACCGCCTGCACGTCGAAGGCCATGCCGTGCGTCATGCCCAATTCGGCCTGGACGCGGGTGGCGGTGGCAGGGAAGGTCTCGTCGGGGGTGGCCGTGGCCAGCACGATGAGGTCGAGATCGCTGCCGGTCATCGCCGCCGCCTCCAGCGCCCGGCGGGCGGCAGCCAGGGCGAGATTGGAGGTGGTTTCACCCTCGGCGGCGATGTGGCGCTGGCGAATGCCGGTGCGCTCGACGATCCAGTCGTCGGTGGTGTCGATGCGCCGCGCCAGTTCGGCGTTGGTCACCACCCGTTCCGGCAGGTAGGAGCCACAGCCGGCGATAAGCGCGCGTCGTGGCATCAGCCGATGGCCGCCCGCGCGGGGGAGTGGTGGCCGTCATGCAGGCGGGTGAAGTCCTGCTTGATGCGTTCGTTGAAGCCCTTGCCCACCAGTTCGACGGCCACGCCGATGGCATTGGCGAAGCCCAGCGCGTCGGTGCCGCCGTGGCTCTTGACGGCAATGCCGTTGAGGCCCAGGAACATGGCGCCGTTGTAGCGGCGCGGATCGGCGCGCATCTTCACCTTCTTCAGCGCCGGGCGCGCCAGCAGATAGACGAGGCGGCAGGTCAGCGAACTGGTGAAGGCTTCGCGCAGGAAACGGCTGTAGAGCTTG
Organism: Magnetospirillaceae bacterium; assembly: GCA_041685145.1. GTDB lineage: Bacteria > Pseudomonadota > Alphaproteobacteria > Rhodospirillales > Magnetospirillaceae > JAWLGJ01. The sequence goes on from JAWLGJ010000055.1 coordinate 1,704, forward strand.
GCGGTGCCTTCCAACGTCTTCAGCGCCACATTGCCGGTGAAGCCGTCGGTCACCACCACGTCGACGGTGCCGGCGCCGATGTCGGTGCCTTCGACGAAGCCGTGGAAATGGATCGGCAACTGGCTGTTGCGCAGGATCTCGGCCGCCTCGCGCAGGGTGTCGTTGCCCTTCACCTCTTCCGAGCCGATGTTCAGCAGACCGATGGTCGGCCGTTCCAGCCCCAGCACCGCGCGGGCGAACACCTCGCCCATCACGGCGAACTCGACGAGATTGTTGGCGTTGCACTCGACATTGGCGCCAAGGTCGAGCATCACCGTTTCGGCGCGCTCGGTCGGAAAGAAGCTGGCGATGGCCGGACGGTCGATGCCGGGCAGCGTGCGCAGGACGAATTTCGACACCGCCATCAGCGCGCCGGTGTTGCCGGCCGAAACCACGGCACCGGCGGCGCCCTCGGCGACCGCCTCCACCGCCTTCCACATGCTGGTCTGGCGCCCGGTGCGCAGCACCTGCGAGGGCTTGTCGTCGTTGCGGACCACCGCCTCGGTGTGGCGGACGGTCACCCCGTCGTGAAGCTTGGCGCGCTCCAGCATGGGCGCGAGCTTGCGCTCGTCGCCGAAGAGCAGGAAGTCGACATTGCTAAACCGTTTCCTGGCGAGGCGCAGGCCGTCGACCACGATTTGCGGCGCGTGGTCGCCGCCCATTGCGTCCAGTGAAACCGTAAAGCGCGTGGTCACCTCGACTTAGCCCTCGTGCTGCCCCAGTGGGAAACGCGCCGTGCGCCGCCTCAGGCCGCGCTCTCGGCCTCGGCGATCACCTCGCGACCGGCATAATGGCCGCAGGATGCGCAGACATGATGGGGGCGCTTGAACTCGCCGCAATTCGGGCACTCGACATAGCTGCTTTGGCTGAGGGCGTCATGGGCGCGCCGCATGTCCCGACGCGACTTGGAGGTTTTCTTCTTGGGAACTGCCATTGGTTCACACTCACATTGCGGGATCGGCCGGAAAGGCAGCCTTCTTAGCCAAAAACGGCGGCGGGAGCAAGTGCCGCCTAGCGTTCAGCCGCCGCGCCTCTTCAGTTGCGCCAGCTTGGCGAAGGGGTTGGGACGCTCCGCGTCCTGCTCCGGGGCCCCGCCGACGCTGTAGCCGTCGAAGGCGACGCCGGGTTTGCGGGGAAACGGGTCGAGCGCCAGCGCAAGCTGTTCGGCCACCGCCTCGCCGATGTCGATGGCGCCGCCACGGATGGGTTCCGGCGGCTCCTCCTCGCCCATCTCGATGACCACCTCGGCCTCCTCCTGCCCGGCCTCGCCACCGAACAACAACTCGAAATCCTCTTCGACCCGCGCGGCGAAGGGCTCCAAGGATATCACGCAGGTCTGGACGACCTCGGCGGAAAGATGCCCGGTGACCCGCGCCAGCCCCCCGTCGCCCACCCGCCGCAGGGTGACGTCGGCCCGCAGCGAGGGGATCTCGGGCAGATCGAAGCGCGCCGCCAGCGCCGCCCGCTCCGCCGGCGTCGCCTCGATGGCGGCGGCGCTGGCGGTCGTGCCAATCTTGTTGACCTCCACCCGGCGCGAGAATTCCGGCCTGACCTCATCCATCGGCGGGCACCGTCGGCTCGCCGAACCGCACCCGGCCGCGGGCCAATTCGGCGCCGTCCTGCCCGGCGAGGGCGGCGTCCTCGCGGCGCATATAGGCCACCACCGCCGCCACCTGGGCCGCGGTCGGCTCGGTCTTGCGGAACAGGTTGCGGCACAGCGCCGCCGCCAGCGTGGCGTCCTCCCCGGCCAGGCCCTCCTCATAGGCGGCAACCCGGCCGTAGAAGGCCTTGGCCATCCGCTTCACCTTCGGCCCGACGCCCATGTCGCCAACCCCCATTTCGCGGAGGCTCTGGTCCATATCGGCAAACATGATGTCGAAAAGGGCCTGCGACAAGTCGCGCGCCGCCTCGCCGTCCCGCTTCAGGCGCCGCATGACCAGGAAGGCGTGCAGGGCGATCAGGTCGAAGCGCCCGTCGATGGTGTCGGGGACGCCGCCCTCGGCATAGAAGGCCGGTTGGCGCGCCTGCGCCACCACCGCCTCGTAAAGCGCGCGGGCGGCGGGCAGGTGCGGCGAGCGTTGGAACAAACGGAATGGCAGCATCGATCGACCTTGGTCCTGCACGCAGCGCCGTTGACAAGCCGCGGCCCCGGGGGGCAATGTTTGGCCGACAAGATATGAAACGGCGGCGCCGCCCCGTCAATGGCGTCGCCTTGCCAAGAGCCGGATACACGCCCGCAATGCGAAGGAAGCTTGTGCCCTCCCTGCTCGTCCTCGGCCTCGCCGCCGGGCTGGCGGGCTGCATGGAGCCCTCGACGCACGGCAACCGCCCGCCGGTGTCGCGCCTGCAAGAGGTGACGCCGGGGGTGCAGACGCGCGACGACATCTTGATGCTTCTGGGAAGCCCGTCGGTGGTTCCCGTCTATGGCGAAGACACCTGGTACTACGTCAGCAGCGTCATGATGCCGCAGAGTTTCGACAATCCCGAGACCGTGGCGCGCGAGATCATCGCCGTCCGCTTCGACGAGGACGGCGTCGTCGCCGGTGTCGACACCCTCGACCTCGCCGACGGCCAGGCGGTCGACCCGGTCGACCGCGAGACGCCGACACGCGGGCGCGAGATGACCATCCTCGAACAGGCGATCGGCAATCTCGGCCGCTTCAGCAGCCAGAGCGACGGCCCCGGCCTTTAGGCGACCCAGATTCACGACCGCAGAAGAAACGCCCGCCTCCTTGGAGGCGGGCGTTTCCCGTTCGCGGCGATGGGTGGAGAGGAGATTGGGAGCTACGCCGCGCTTTCCCGCCGGGATCGAATCTCCCGCCGGGTTTGAGCCAACCTGCGCTGCAGGCCGATCTCATGCAGGATCATGCTGACGGGGCGCACCAGCACCAGGCAGATGCCAAGCAAGACCAGCACCGCCCCCGCCTCGACGGACAGCGCCGCCTCGGCCGTCGTCCGCAAGGCACCCCAGCCCAGTGAAACCTCGCCCAGCCCCAGTTGGCGCAGCATCGTCGTGAAGGACAGCGCGTGCCACACGCCCGTCTCCAGCCACAGCCAGACCTGGTAGCAAAGCTGGCTGAGGCCCATGACGATCATGGTGGCGCCGATGCGGGTCATTGCGAGACCTCCTGAGATCACGCCCCCACTCTGCGCCGCGGCCGCGCGTTGCGCGGTGACGAAAGTCACAGGAGGTTGAGAAAAGGGCCAGTGCCGCCCGGCGAGGGCAGGCCCCGGAGCCTAGCCGCGCCGCCAGGTGGTGCCCTGGGCCGAATCTTCCAGGACAATGCCTTGGGCGGCCAGTTCGTCGCGGATGCGGTCGGCGGCGGCGAAGTCCCTGGCCTTGCGGGCGGCGGCGCGCTGGGCGATGCGGTCCTCGATGGCGGCGTCGTCGAGGGGCGCGCTGCCCGGCGGCCGCCACTTGAACCACGCTGCGGGCTCGTGCTGCAGCACCCCCAGCAGATCGCCGGCGGCCAGCAACGCCCCCTTGGCGCGGGCGCGGTCCAGGACCGTCGTCGCCTTGTTGAGGCGATGGGCCAGATCGTGCATCCGCGCGATGGCCTGGGGGGTGTTGAGGTCGTCCTCCAGCGCCGCCATCACCTCCGTCGGCGGCGCGTCGCGGCCCACCGGCTCGATATCGGCGGCGCCCTTCAGCGCCGTATACAGCCGGTCCAGGGTCAGGCGCGCCTGGCGCAGCCCCTCCTGGGTCCAGTCGAAGGGGCGGTGGTAATGCGTGCCCAGCATCGCCATGCGGATGGCCTCGCCGGGCTCGCGGTCGAGCAGGTCGCGCAGGGTGATGAAATTGCCCAGCGACTTGGACATCTTCTCGCCCTCGACCATGACATAGCCGTTGTGCAGCCAGTAGCGGGCGAAGGTGTGGTGCCCGTGGGCGCAGGTGCTTTGGGCGATCTCGTTCTCGTGGTGAGGAAAGATCAGATCCTGGCCGCCGCCGTGGATGTCGAAGCTCTCGCCCAGATAGCGGCTGGACATCGCCGAGCATTCGATGTGCCAGCCGGGCCGCCCCCGCCCCCAGGGGCTGTCCCAGCCCGGCAGGTCGTCGGAAGAGGGCTTCCACAGCACGAAATCGGCCGGATGGCGCTTATAGGGCGCCACCTCGACGCGGGCGCCCGCCACCATCTCGTCGAGCGTGCGGCCCGACAGCCGACCGTATTCGGCCATCGCCGGAACGTGAAAGAGCACATGCCCCTCGGCCTCGTAGGCGCAGTCCGCCGCCAGCAGACGCTCGATCATGGCGATCATGCCGGCGATGTGGGCGGTGGCGCGCGGTTCCACCGTCGGCTCCAGCGCGCCCAATTCGGCGACGTCGGCGTGGAACAGCTCGATGGTGCGTTCGGTCAGCGCGGCGATGGGTTCGCCCTGCTCGCGGGCGCGGGCGTTGATCTTGTCGTCGACGTCGGTGATGTTGCGGACATAAACGACGTCGGGATACAGCCGCCGCAGCAGCCGGAACAGCACGTCGAAGACGATGATCGGCCGCGCGTTGCCGATGTGGATGCGGTCATAGACGGTGGGGCCGCAAACATACATGCCCACCCGCGCCGGATCGAGGGGCTCGAAGGCCGCCTTCCTGCGGGTCAGGGTGTTGTACAGAACCAGCGCCACGCGGCCCCCCTTTACGCTGTCTCGCCCACAAGCCGCGCCCGCGCCCGCGCGCGGCCGACGAGAGGTAACAGAACTTTCAATTCCGGTCCATGCTCCCGCCCGGTCAGCGCCAGGCGCAGGGGCCGGAACAGCGCCTTGCCCTTGCGGCCGGTAGCCCCGCGCACGGCGGCGGCGAACGCCGCCCATGTCTCCTCGCCCCACGGTTCCGGCGGCAGCAGCGCCGCGGCCTCCCGCAGCCAGTCGCGGTCCTCGGCGGCGATCTCGGGGCGCACCGGGCCGCGGCACACCGCCCACCACTCCGCCGCGTCGCTCAGGCGGGCCAGATTGGGGCGCACCGCCTCCCAGAACGGCGCGTCCACGTCCGGCAGGCCCAGCGCCCGCAGGCGCGGCGCCGCCTGGGTGAAGCTCATGGCGTGCAGGAGGCGGGCGTTGAGGTGATCGAGTTCCGCCGGGTCGAAGCGCGGCGACGCCCGCCCCAGCCGGGCGATGTCGAATTCCGCCGCCAGATCGGCGAGCGACAGGCGCGGCTCCACCGGCTCGGAACTGCCCAGCTTCGCCAGCAGGCTGGCCAGCGCCTCGGGCTCGATGCCGCCGGCACGCAGATCGGCCAGGGAGGCGCTGCCCAGGCGCTTCGACAGTCCCTCGCCCTCCGCCCCCAGCAGCAGCGGCACATGCGCGAAGGCGGGCGCGTCGCCGCCCAGGGCGCGCATCATCTGGATCTGAGCGGCGGTGTTGGTGACGTGGTCCTCGCCGCGCACGACGTGGGTGATGCCGAGCGCGATGTCGTCCACCGCCGACGGCAGCATATAAAGGAACGTGCCGTCGGCGCGGATGACCACCGGATCGGACAGGCTGCCGGCCTGGACGTGCGACGGCCCGCGCACCAGGTCGTGCCAGCACACCTCCTCGGCCTCGTCCAGCTTGAACCGCCAGTGCGGGCGGCGGCCCTCGGCCTCCAGGCGGCGGCGGTCGTCGTCGGAGAGCGCCAGCGCGGCGCGGTCATAGACCGGCGGCCGCCCCCGCGCCCGCTGTCGGCGGCGCTTGTATTCCAGTTCCTCGGGCGTCTCATAACAGGGATACAGCCGCCCCGCCGCCTTCAGGGCCTCGGCGGCATCGCGATACCGGGCAAGGCGGCGGGACTGGAACACCCGCTCCTCCCAGGTCAGCCCCAGCCAGCGCAAGTCCTCCTCGATGCCGGCGACGAATTCGGGGCGCGAACGCTCGGCGTCGGTGTCGTCGATGCGCAGCACGAACGCGCCGCCGCCCGCCCGGGCCAGCAGCCAGTTGACCAGGGCGATGCGGGCGTTGCCCACATGCAGCCGCCCGGTGGGGCTGGGGGCGAAGCGGACCTTGAGGTTCACGCCAGCCTCGTGAAGCCGTTGGTGATGGGATAGCGGCGGTCGCGGCCGAAGGCGCGCGGGGTGATCTTCACCCCCGGCGGCGCCTGGCGGCGCTTGTATTCGGCGCGGTCGACCATGCCCCAAACGCGGCGCACCACCGCCTCGTCGTGGCCCTTGGCCGCCACCTCCGCCACCGAGGCCTCGTTCTCGATCAGTTCCTTAAGGATGGCGTCGAGCACCTCGTAGGGCGGCAGGGTGTCCTGGTCGGTCTGGTCGGGCTTCAGTTCCGCCGACGGCGCCTTGGTGAGGATGCCGGCCGGCATCACCGGGCCGCCGGGGCCCAGCCCGCCCTCGGGGCGGTGGGCGTTGCGCCAACGCGACAGCGCATAGACCGTGGTCTTGTAGACGTCCTTCAACGGATTGAAGCCGCCGCACATGTCGCCGTAAAGGGTGGCGTAGCCCACCGACATCTCGGACTTGTTGCCGGTCGACAGCACCATGTGGCCGAACTTGTTGGACAGCGCCATCAGGGTCAGGCCGCGGGCGCGGGACTGGATGTTCTCCTCGGCGATGCCGGGCGCGGTGCCCTCGAACCGCGGCGCCAGCATGGCGGCGAAGGCGCGCATGGCGGGCTCGATGCCGATGGTGTCCAGACGCGCCCCGCACAGGCGCGCCACCGCCGCGGCGTCCTCCAGGCTGGCGGCGGAGGTGTAGGGCGAGGGCATCATCACGCACCACACCTTGTCGGGGCCCAGGGCGTCGACGGCGACGGCGGCGGTCAGGGCGCTGTCGATGCCCCCCGACAGCCCGATGATGACCCCCGGAAAGCCGTTCTTGCCGACATAGTCGCGCAGGCCGACCATCATCGCCTGATAGACCGCCTCCTCGCCCTCGGGGGCGCGCACCAGCGGCCCCTGCTCCACCTCCCAGCCGCCGGCGGCGCGGCGCAGCACCAGCGGCAGCACCGCCTCGCGCCACGCCGGCGCCTGTGCCTTCAGGCGGCAACGGGCGTCGAGGGCGAAGGAAGCGCCGTCGAAGGCCAGTTCGTCCTGCCCGCCGACCTGGTTGACGTAAATCAGCGGCAGGCGGCTTTCCGTCACCCGTGCCACGGCGTGGTTGAGGCGCACATCCGCCTTGTCCAGTTCGAAGGGCGAGCCGTTCAGCACCACCAGCGCCTCGGCGCCCGACTCCTCCAGGCACTCGGCGACATCCGCGAACCACATGTCCTCGCAGACCATCACCCCAAGGCGCACGCCCCGGAACGCCACCGGCCCCGGACACGGGCCGGGCGCGAAGACCCGCTGTTCGTCGAAGACGCCGTAATTGGGCAGGTGATGCTTGCGCACGACCGCCGTGACGCCGCCGCCGTCCAGCAGCAGCGCGGCGTTGTGCGGCCGCGCCTCCCCCGGCCAGGGCGCCCCCACCAGCACGCCGGGCCCGCCGTCGGCGGTCTCGCGCGCCAACGCCTCGACGGCGGCGCGCACGCGGGCGATGAAGGCGCTTTTCAGCACCAGATCCTCGGGCGGATAGCCGGAGGCGAACAGCTCCGGCGTGACCACCAGGTCCGCCCCCAGGGCGGCGGCCTCGGCGCGCGCCGCCCGCAGGCGCGCCATGTTGCCGTCGACATCCCCGACCAGCGGGTTGATCTGCGCCAGGGCGATGGTGAGGGTGTCGGTCATGGAGACGCGGCCAGTGGAAGCGAGACGGGGAAGTTATGGCCGCGCCCCCGCACAAGTCAACGCCGCCCATCCCCGAGGCGCGACAGCGGCGGCGAATATGTTACCATCGCGCCCGTGACCCAGCAGCGCGCGAACACGAAACCCGAACCGAACTGGTGCCGCACCATGAGCGAAGTGACGGTGCGCGAACTGCTGCGCGCGCTGGCGGCGGTGGCGCGCCGGAACGGTGACGTCCTGACCCTGACCGACGTCGAGATCGAGGCGCGGCGGCTTCTCGCCTCGCCGGCGATGCAGCAGGTCCACGCCCGTTGTCAGGCGGCGGCGCGACAGGCCTATACGGCGCTGATGTGGGAGCAGGTCCGCAACCGGCCCTTCGACCGCATCCTGGCCAAGCGGTTCGCGCATCTGTTCCCCGCCCGCGTCGGCGACGACGGCAGCCGCGAGGGAAGCCTGCTGTCGCGGCGGATGCTGCCCGGCTTCACCGAGGCGGTGACCAAGATGATCGGCCCCGACCTATACGACCAGTGCCAGCATAAGGCGCAAGCGGTGGTCGAGGCCCACCGCCGGGGCGACGAAACCATCGACTGGGAGGCGATCTACGCCGACGCCACCGGCAAGGCCCTGGTCAGCGACGTGCTGGTGGTGATGGCGCATTATTTCTCCGCCTTCCGCAAGCGGCGGGATTGGTTCATCACCGTCGTCAACATGAACCTCGCCCCGGCGCGGCCGGGCACCGCCGACGCCGCCTGGGAACTGGGCGAGCGGGGCTTCCACGCCCTGATGGTGGCGCTGTTCCACGACCTCGCCGACGACCTGCGCCGCGGCAACGGCCGCGCCCTGAAGCAGCGATACGGCCCCCAGACCGTGGACGACGTGCGCCGGTTCCTGCGGCGCCTGGAGGAGGAAGACCCCGACCGGCGCGAGCAGCGCCAGCCGGCCTGAGGCGCTGGTCGGGGTCCGTCCCTTACTGCTGCTGTTGCTGTTGCTGTTGCTGTTCGGACGGCTGTTCCTGCTGCTGCGGCTCCTGTTCCTGTTCCGCCGACGGCTGCGTCTCCGGCGCCTCGGCGGCCTGCGCGCCCTCGGCGACGTGGGCCATGATCTCGTCGGTCTGCTGGCGGAAGGCCTGCAATTCGATCTGGGAGCCGTTCAACACCGTGCTCCAGTGGCGGGTGATCGCCGCCATCGCCAGCGCCTCCTGGATCTCCTGGTCGTCGGCGCCGGCCTGGCGCGCCGCCTCGGTGTGGAAATAGACGCAATAGTCGCAAGGAACCTGGGCCGCCACCGCCAGGCCGATAAGCTCCTTGTGCTTGGGCTCCAACGCGGTGTCGGGGTTCAGTTGCACCGCCTTCATTTCAGCCCAGGCACCCGGCACCGCCTGTTCCGGTATCTCGCGGAAGAAGCCGGGCACCGACCCCAGCATCTCCTCCATTTCCTGGAAAGCCTCGTCGGCGGTGGCCGGCGGGGCGGCGGCCTGCTGTTGCTGCTCCTGCTGGGCGGCGGCGGGAGCGGCCAGAACGGCGAACAGCGCCCCGGCGGCAAGGATGGATTTGCTGCGCATGGTAGCCTCCCGAAACATCGTGGCTGACACCACGGCAACAGCACCTCCCGCTCAAGGTTCGCGCCTACCTCCGCCGCGTCGGGGGTGGGCGGACTCGCGCCGCGAGAGGGCGGAACCGAAGGGCCGGTGGTCCTCGACTTCGGGGGCGTGAGCCTGCTCGCGCCAGCCGTCGACATCCCAGGCGGCGGTGCCGGCGGGCTCCGTGTCGGCGACCTCGAACGCCACATGCATCGGCGCCGACGGTGGCCGGGTGGCAAAGTGCGCCCGCAGCGCCGCAACCACCATCCGCGGCGCCGCGTCGGGCCCGGGGCGGCCATGCGTCAGGATGGCGTCGACGGTCCGGCCGATGTGCTCGATGCCGTCCGCCAGGCCCTCGGGCGTGCCGGCCAGCACGACGATGCCGAGCACCGGCTGTTTCAGGCGCAGGGATCCGGGGTGTCGGGCGTCGCGCAGCCATTCGAAGGGCGGCGCCAGGCCCAGCAACTCCAACAGCCGCACCGCCTCGACGTCATTCCACACCGGCAGCAGGCAGCCTGCCTCGCCAAGGGCGGGCCGCACCTCCGCCGTCAGGCGCGCGGCAAGGCGAACCGAATCGGGCATCGTCATGGGAACAAGTCTACGGCGTTGGCGGGTGCTGTCTACCGCGCCCGGCCCTCGACGCGCCCGTCGGCGCCGTAAAGCTGCCGGGCCCGGCGCTCGAAGGCCGAGACCATCAGGCGCACCGCCTCGTTGAACAGCGCCCCCATCAGCTTCTGCAACAGCCGCGAGCGAAACTCGAAGTCGATGTAGAAGTCGATGACGGTGCCGCCATCCTCGGTGGGATTGAAAATCCAATGGTTGTTCAGGTACTTGAACGGCCCCTGCGTGTAGGTGACATCGACGCGGCGCGGCCGGTCCAGCACCACCTTCGAGGTGAAACGCTCGCGCACCATCTTGAAGCCGATCACGAGGTCGGCGTAAAGGGTGTCGCCCTCGCGGCTGCGCACGCGGCAGGCCAGCGCCCAGGGCAGGAACTCCGGGTACCGTTCGACATCGGCGACCAGGTCGAAGAGCTGCTCGGGGGTGTAGGGCAGCCGGCGCTGCTCGGCGTGGGTGGGCATACCGCTCCTAGCCCGCCGCCAGCGCGCGCTCGCGGGCGGCGCGCAATTCCTCGAAGTCGCGGTCGGCGTGATAGGACGACCGCGTCAGCGGCGTTGCGGAGACCATCAGAAAGCCCTTGGCCCGTGCCACGCGGGCGTATTCATTGAACTCATCGGGCGTGACGAAGCGGTCGACGGCCGCGTGACGCGTGGTGGGCTGCAGGTATTGGCCGATGGTGATGAAATCGACATCCGCCGCCCTCAGATCGTCCATCACCTGCATCACCTCCTCGCGCGTCTCGCCCAGGCCGACCATGATGCCGGACTTGGTGAAGAGCGAACCGTCCTGGCGCTTGGCGTCGTGCAGGATGCGCAGCGACTGGAAATAGCGCGCGCCGGGCCGGATGGACGGGTACAGCCGCGGCACCGTCTCCAGATTGTGATTGAAGACATCCGGCCGCGCCGCCACCACCGCCTCCAGCGCGCCTTCCTTGCCCCGGAAGTCGGGGGTCAGCACCTCGACGGTGGTGTGCGGGGCGGTGTCGCGCAGGCGCCGGATGACGCGCACGAACTGCCCGGCGCCGCCGTCCGGCAGGTCATCGCGGTCGACGGAGGTGACCACCACATGCCGCAGCCCCATCTCGGCCACGGCCTCGGCAACGTGATCGGGCTCCAGCGGGTCGGGCGGGGCCGGCTTGCCGGTGGCGACGTTGCAGAAGGCGCAGGCGCGGGTGCAGACCTCGCCCAGAATCATCACCGTGGCGTGCTTGCGCGACCAACACTCGCCGATATTGGGACAAGCGGCCTCCTCGCAGACGGTGTTCAGGCTGAGGCGCCGCATGAGCTCGCGGGTCTCGGCGTATTCCTTCGACGTCGGCGCCTTGACCCGAATCCATGCCGGCTTGCGCGGCGACGGCGTCTCCGGCCGGTGGGCCTTCTCGGGATGACGGGGCTTGGGCAGGTGGTTCATTGGGCTAACCGTTGGTATGCGCGCCCTAGAAATGAATGGCGCGCCCGAAGGCGTCAAGAACGGACTCGTGCATCATTTCCGACAGGGTCGGGTGCGGGAACACGGCGTGCATCAGTTCCGCCTCGGTGGTCTCCAGGGTCTTGGCGATGCCGTAGCCCTGGATCATCTCGGTGACCTCGGCGCCGATCATGTGCGCGCCCAGAAGCTCGCCGGTGGTTTTGTCGAAGACGGTCTTGACCATGCCCTCGGTGTCGCCCAGCGCGATGGCCTTGCCGTTGCCGACGAAGGGAAAGCGGCCGACTGCGACGTCATAGCCCTGCTCCTTCGCCTTGGCCTCGCTGAGGCCGATGCTGGCAATTTGCGGATGGCAGTAGGTGCAGGCCGGCACCTTCATCGGGTCCAGCGGGTGTACGTCGTTGACGCCGGCGATGCGCTCGACGCAGATCACGCCCTCGTGGCTGGCCTTGTGCGCCAGCCACGGCGGCGCGACGATATCCCCAATGGCGTGAACGCCGGGCTCGTGCGTGCGCAGCCACTCATCGACAACGATGTGGCTCTTTTCCGTCTGAATGGCGGTGTCCTCCAGGCCGATGTTCTCGACATTGCCTGTGATGCCCACCGCGAGGATGACGCGCTCGACGGTCACCTGCTGCGTCTTGCCGCCGGTTTCGATGGTGGCGGTGACGGCGTCGGGGCCGTGGTCGAGCTTCTTCACCGTGGCGCCGGTGAGAATCTTCATGCCCTGCTTCTCGAAGGCCTTGCGGGCGAAGGCCGAGATGTCCTCGTCCTCCACCGGCAGCACCCGGTCCATCACCTCGACCACCGTCACCTCGGCGCCGAGGGTACGGTAGAAGCTGGCGAACTCGATGCCGATGGCGCCCGAGCCCACCACCAGCAACGACTTGGGCATGGACTCCGGCACCATCGCCTCCTTATAGGTCCACACCCGCTTGCCGTCGGGCTCCAGCCCCGGCAGGGTGCGGGCGCGGGCGCCGGTGGCAAGGATGACGTTGCGGGCGTTCAGGTCGGCGATGCCCTTGCCGTCGTTGGAGACATGCACCTTGCCCTTACCGGCAAGGCGGCCGTGGCCGTCGAAGACCGCCACCTTGTTCTTCTTCAGCAGGTGCTTCACGCCCTGCTGGAGCTGGTTGGCGACGGCGCGCGAGCGCTTCACCACCTTGCCGATGTCGACGCCGATCTTCCCCGCCGACAGGCCGTAGGCGTCGGCGTGCTGCATCTCGCGGAAGACGTCGGCCGACCGCAGCAACGCCTTGGTGGGGATGCAGCCCCAGTTGAGGCAGATGCCGCCCAGATGCTCGCGCTCCACCACCGCCGTCTTCATGCCAAGCTGCGCGGCGCGGATCGCGGCCACATAGCCCCCCGGCCCGCCGCCAATGACGACGATGTCGAAGTCGTTCTTATTGTCGGCCATTTTAAAACTCTCCGTGAGAAAATTCACCACGAAGGCACGAAGGGCACGAAGAGCTGGTTTGTCGAACCTTCGTGTCCTTCGTGCCTTCGTGGTGCAAAAACAGCACCTACAACAGCATCCGCAGCGGTTCCTGGACGATGTCCTTGAACGCCGCCAGGAATTCCGCGCCGATGGCGCCGTCGACGACGCGGTGGTCCACCGACAGGGTGCAGGTCATCATCGTGGCGATGGCCAGCGCGCCGTCCCTGACCACCGGACGCTGCTCGCCGGCGCCGACGGCCAGGATGCAGCCCTGCGGCGGGTTGATGATGGCGGCGAAATCCCTGATGCCGTACATGCCCAGATTCGAGACACTGAAGCCGCCGCCGGTGTATTCCTCGGGCTTGAGCTTGCCGTCCCGCGCCCGGGCGGCAAGGTCGCGCATCTCGTTGGAGAGGACGGCCAGTCCCTTGTTGCCGGCGTCGCGGATCACCGGGGTGATCAGGCCGTTGGGCGTCGCCACCGCGACCGAGATGTCCTGGCGGGTGTAGCGGCGGATGGCCTGCTCGGACCAGGAGGCATTCGCCGCCGGCACCTTCTTCAGCGCCAAGGCGGCGGCCTTGATGATCATGTCGTTGACCGACAGCTTGTATTCGCCCTCGCCCGCCTTGGCATTCAGCTCCTTGCGCAGCTCCAGCAGGCGGTCGATGGCGCAGTCGATGGTCAGATAGAAATGCGGCGCCTGCTTGGCCTCGACCATGCGCCGCGCCACCGTCTTGCGGAAGGTGGTGTTAGGCACCTCCTCGAAGGGCGGCAGCAGTTCCGGCGGGATGGCGGGCGTGACCGGGGCAGCGGCCGGCGCGGCGGCGGGCGCCGCCGTCTCGGCCGGCGCGGCCTCGGGCTTGGGCGCGGCGGGCACGCCTTCGGCCTTGGCGCGCTCGACATCGGCCTTGACGACGCGCCCGCGCGGGCCGCTGCCGGCGATGCGTTCCAGTTCGATCCCGGCCTCCCTGGCAAGACGCCGCGCCAGCGGGCTGGCGAAGACGCGCTGGCGCTCGCCGGCCGGGTGGCGCGGCGGCGGCGGGGCGGCCGGGGATTCCGCCGCCGGCCGGGCCGGCGGGGCGGCGGGCGTCGGGGCGGGCGCCTCGGCGGGGGCGGCGGTGGGCGCGGCCGGAGCCGGCGCCGCCG
>JAWLGJ010000056.1:0-15585 GCA_041685145.1 Magnetospirillaceae bacterium
GCGGCCGCGGCGCCGGCGGCGCCACCGCCAGCAGCATCGCCAGCCGCTCCACCCCGGCGGCCCAGCCGATGCCGGGCGTCGCCGGCCCGCCCATCTGGGCGATGAGGCCGTCATAGCGCCCGCCCGCCAGCACCGTGCCCTGGGCGCCGAGGGCGTCGGTGGTGAACTCGAAGGCGGTGTGGCAGTAGTAATCCAGGCCGCGCACCAGATGCGGGTTGACGACATAGGGGATGGCAAGCGCCTCCAGCCCCTCGGTCAGCGCGGCGAAAAACCCCCGCGAGGCGTCGTTGAGGTAGTCGGCGAGGCGCGGCGCCCCGGCGACGATCCGCCGGTCGCCCTCGTCCTTGGAATCGAGGATGCGCAGCGGGTTGCGCTCCAGGCGGCTGCGGCTGTCCTCGGACAGGGCGTCGTAGTGGCCCTGCAGGTAGTCCACCAGCGCGCCGCGATAGGCGGCGCGGCTGTCGGCGTCGCCAAGGGTGTTCAGCTCCAGGGTCACCCGCCCCTTCAGGTTCAGGGCCTCCAGCAGGTGCGCGCCCAGGGCGATGACCTCGATGTCCGCCTGCGGCGTCTCCACCCCCAGCAGTTCCACGCCCACCTGGTGGAACTGGCGCAGCCGTCCCTTCTGCGGCCGCTCGTAGCGGAACATCGGCCCGCGGTAGAACAGCTTCAGCGGCAGGTTCTGGGTCAGGCCGTTGGAAATGAACGCCCGCGCGGCGCCGGCGGTGCCCTCGGGCCGCAGGGTGATGGACTCGCCGCCGCGGTCGGTGAAGGTATACATCTCCTTGGTGACCACGTCCGAGGTCTCCCCCAGCGTGCGGGCGAAGACCTCAGTGAATTCGAAGATGGGCGTGGCGATCTCGCCGAAGCCATAGCCTTCGGCGACGCCGCGCGCCGTCTCCTCGACATGGCGATGGCGCCGAAGGTCGTCGGGAAGGAGGTCGTGCGTACCCCTCACCGGCTGCAACGCTCGCGCCATCAGTTCGTGCTCCCCTCGTTCTCCATCCGCGCGGCCCGCTCCTCGACCAGGGCGACGATGTGCTCGATCATGGCCGCGGTGTCGACCTTGTGGTCCGGCCGCCCGGCAACATAGACCATGTGTGCGCCGCCGCCGCCGCCGGTGAGGCCGATATCGGTCTCGCGCGCCTCGCCGGGGCCGTTGACGACGCAGCCGATGATCGACAGCGTGATCGGCGCCGCGATGGCTTCCAGCCGCCGCTCCAGCGCCGCCACCACCTCGACGACGTCGAAGCCCTGCCGCGCGCAGGACGGGCAGGCGACGATGCGCACGCCCCGGTGGCGCAGGTCCAGCGCCTTCAACAGGTCGAAGCCGACCTTGACCTCCTCCACCGGGTCCGCCGACAGCGACACGCGCAGGGTGTCGCCGATGCCCTCCATCAGCAGCGCCCCGATGCCCAGCGCCGATTTCACGGTGCCGGCGCGCAGGCCGCCGGCCTCGGTGATGCCCAGGTGCAGCGGATAGTCGCAGGCCGCCGCCAGGCCGCGATAGGCGCCCACCGCCAGGAACACGTCCGAGGCCTTGACGCTGATCTTGAAGTCGGTGAAGTCGTTGTCCTCCAGAATGCGCGCGTGTTCAAGGGCGCTTTCCACCAGCGCCTCGGGGCAGGGTTCGGCGTATTTCTCCAGCAGGTGCTTCTCAAGGCTGCCGGCGTTGACGCCGATGCGCATGGAGCAGCCGTGGTCCTTCGCCGCCCGCACCACCTCGCGCACGCGCTGCGCCGAGCCGATATTGCCCGGATTGATGCGCAGGCAGGCGGCGCCGGCCTCGGCGGCCTCGATGGCGCGGCGGTGGTGGAAATGGATGTCGGCGACGATGGGCACCCGCGCCTGGCGCACGATGTCCTTGAGCGCCCGCGTCGACTCCTCGTCAGGGCAGGAGACGCGGACGATGTCGGCGCCGGCTTCCTCCAGGGCGCGCACCTGGGCCACCGTCGCCGCGACGTCGGCGGTGTCGGTGTTGGTCATCGACTGCACGCTGATGGGCGCGTCACCGCCCACCACCACCGGGCCGACGCGCACCGGGCGGCTCGGGCGGCGCCGGATCTGTCGATAGGGCCGGAGAGTCATGGGTCGTCTCGTGTGTCCGGGCGGGCGTTATAGCGCATTCCCCGCCGGCACAGAAGCACTCAGGCGGCAGGGAACCGGTTCAGTTTCCGGCCAGGAGATAGTCGGCCTCGAGCCGAATGTCACGGCGCACCTCGCCGGGCTCGCCCAGCGACGGCGCCTGTTGGCCGTCGACGAAGATGCGCACGTCGCCGGCGCTGCCGGTGATCAGTTGCAGGCCGTCGCGGTTGGGCACGAGGTAACGGTCGCCCGCCCGCATCAGGCGGCTGAGCAGCAGGCGGTTGTCGGCGTCGCGGACCTGTATCCATGCCTCGTCGACGGCCAGAACGGTGATGCGCGAATCGGCATTATGGCGCCCGAAGACGCTGGGGCTGGCGCCGTTGTCCTCGGGCACCGCCGGCAGGCCGCCCAGGCCGTCGACGGCGCCGGTGGCCGCGGCCGCGGTTTCCGGTCGCGTCGGCGGGGCGGGCGGCGGCGGCACCGGACGGGCCGGGGCGGCGGCCACCGGCGATTCAGGCGCCAAAGCGGCGTCGGCCTCGTCGGCGGTCGCATCGACGGCAGCGGCCTCGGCCGCACTGTCCTCGACGGCCGATTCTTCAGTGGCGGCGTCTTCGGCGGCGACGTCATCGCCGGCCGATGTGTCGGCATCGGCATCGGCATCGGCGGTTTCGGCGGTTGCGGCCGACTCCGCCGCAACCGTTTCCTCGGCGGGCGCCGTCAGCGCCGGGACGGCCGCCGCCTCGGCCTCGGCTTCGGCCTCCGCCCCGGCCGCCTCCACGGGCGCCGGGTCGGGCTCGGCATCCGGTGCCGCCGCGCCGTCGACGGGCGCGGCGTCGTCCCCCGCCGGCGGCGACTGTGGCGCCGGCTCCGGCGCCTCGGTCTCGGCGACGACGGGGCGCAGGCGCTCGGGCAGCTCGGAGACCAGTTCCGACGGCGATTGGTTGTCGCTGTAATGGTACCAGGCGCCGTAGGCCACGACGGCGGCCAGCAGGCTGCCCAGGATTATGGCGCGGGTGGGAAGCTGGCCATCGGAAATGGGCGCCGGGAAGACCAGCTCCGGCTGCGCCTCCAGGGCGCCCTCGGTCTCGTGCTTGAAGCGCCGGACGATCTCGGCGGCGTCGAGGCCGAGATACTGGGAATAGGTGCGGATGAAGCCGATTACATACGCCGAGCCCGGCAAATCCTGATAGCGGCCATCCTCGATGGCCTGCAGGTACAACGGGCGAATCCGCAGCACCTTGGCCACATCGACCAAGTCCAAGCCGGCCTCTTCCCGGGCCGAACGCAGTACCGCGCCGGTCCCCGGACGCATCGCCGTGCCGGCTTCCCGCGGCCGGTCCGTATCGATCGTCTCCACGTCGTCCTTCCCGAGAAGGTTCGCGAAATCCAAAGGGCGTAACCACTTCGGCAGGTATTTTCTACCACCTGAGGCACAGGCGAGGCAATCGGCAGCGCAAAAGCGGCCGAATCGGGGTCAGAGCGCGATGTCGTGGTCCAGCGCGAACATGCGCAGCGGCGTGCGCAGGTCGGTCTCGCCCTTGTCGATCAGCCGCTCCAGATAATCCCGCACCGGCCCCAGATCGACGCTGCGGATCATCGTCTTCACCGGCCCCACCGCCGGCGCCACCATCGACAGGCGGCGGAAGCCGAGGCCCAGCAGCGCCAGCGCCTCCAGCGGCTTGCCGGCCATCTCGCCGCAGACGCTGATCTCCACGCCCGCCTCGTCGCATTTGATGCGCACCTGACGCAGGAAGCGCAGCATTCCCGGCGACAACGGATCATAGCGTTCGGCGATGCGCGGGTTGCCGCGGTCGCAGGCGAACAGGAACTGGGTGAGGTCGTTGCTGCCGACGGAGACGAAATCCACGCGCCGCAGCACCTCGCGCAGTTGGAAGGCGAGGCCCGGCACCTCCAGCATCGTGCCCACCCGCACCGCCGACGGCAGCGCCCGCCCCAGGCGCCGTTCGTGTTCGATCTCCATGTCCAGGAGCGCCCGCGCCCGGTCCAGCTCCGAGACATCGGCGATCATCGGGAACATGATCTTCAGTTCGCGGTCGACGCTGGCGCGCAGCAGGGCGCGCAACTGCTGGCGCAGCACCGCCGGGCAGTCGAGGGTGATGCGGATGGAGCGCCAGCCCAGCGCCGGGTTGTCCTCCTCGGAACTCCGCCAATAGGGCAGCACCTTGTCGCCGCCGACGTCGAGCGAGCGAAAGACCACCGGCCGCCCGCCGGCGTGTTCGAGGACGCGGCTGTAGAGGAGGGTTTGGGCCTCGACATCGGGCAGGTGCGGCCGCGCCATGAACGGAATTTCGGTGCGATACAGGCCGATGCCGTCGGCGCCCGTCTCCTCCAGGTGCTGCAGGTCCACCAGCAGGCCGGCATTGAGCAGCAGTTCCACCGCCACGCCGTCGCGGGTGACGGCGGGAACGTCGCGCAGGGCGGCATAGGCGGCCTGGCGCTCCTCGCGCACCCGCACGGCGTTGGCGAAGGCCTCCTGGATGTCGTCGCTGGGGCGGATGAAGACTTGCCCGTGCTCGCCGTCCAGGATCACCGGATCATAGGCCTCGATCCGCGCCAGCGCGTCCTTGACCCGGCCGATGACCGGAATGTCCAGCGCCCGCGCCACGATGGTCAGGTGCATGGTGGGCGAGCCTTCCTCCATGACCACGCCGCGCAGTTTGCGCCGGTCGTAGTCGAGCAGCTCGGTCGGGCCCATGCTGCGGCAGACGAGGATGAAGTCCTCGGGCAATTCGCCGCCGGCGGCGGTGCCCGAGCCGCCGGCCAGATGCCGCAGCAGGCGGTTGGTAAGATCCTGGAGGTCGTGCAGGCGCTCGCGCAGATAGGGGTCGCTGACGTGGCTCATGCGCACGCGCATGTCCTCGTTGACCTTCTGCACCGCCGCCTCCGCCGTCAGGCCGGTGCGGATGGCCTCGCTGATGCGCGCGATCCAGCCGGCGTCCTCGGCGATCATGCGGTAGGCCTCCAGCACGTCCTTGTGCTCGCCTCCGTCCAGTTCCGGGGCCGAGAACAGCTCATCGAGGCGGCTGTGCATACTGGCGATGGCGTCGCGGAAGCGCGCCAGTTCCTCCTCGGGGTTTTCGGCCACCAGGCGCTGGACGCTGACGCGCGGTTCGTGCGGCACCGCCAGCCCCATGCCGATGCCGCCGGTAAGGCGCACCCCCTCCAGGCGCAACGGCAGCAGGCCCAGCCCGTCCACCGGCTTCAGTTCCTCGGCGACGACCAGCTCGCCGCTGGTCACCAGTTCGGCCAGGACCATCGCCACGGTTTCGAGGGTTTCGATCTCTTCCTCGGTGTAGTGGCGCTGGGTGCGGTTCTGCACCGCCAGCACCCCCATGACGCGACCGCCGCGGATGATGGGCACGCCGACCATCGAGCGGTAGATGTCCTCGCCCGTTTCGGGGCGGTAGGCGAAGGCCGGGTGCGCCTGGGCGTCGGAGAGCGCCAGCGGCCGGGCGCTGCCGGCGATGTGGCCGACGATGCCCTCGCCGACCCGCAGGCGGGTCTTGTGGACGGCGGACTTGTGCAGGCCCTCGGTGGCGAAGAGTTCCAGCACCTCGCCGGCGCGCATGACGTAGCAGGAGCAGACCTCTGCCACCATGTCCATGGCGATCAGCTTGACCACCTTGTTCAGGCGGTCCTGGGCCGAGCCGCCCCCGGCCATCACGTCGCGCAGGCGGCTGAGCAGACGCCGGGAGACGGTGGCGCTGGCGGCCTGCATCACGCCCCGGCCCCGGGCCGCTCCCTTGCCACGATCGCGGCAACGGCCTGTTCCACCAGTTCCTGCAGGATCTCGGCGGTGGACTGCTCGCGCGTGACCATGCCGACGCTCTGGCCGGCCATCAGCGAGCCGTTTGCAACGTCGCCGTCAACGACGGCCCGCCGCAGCGCCCCGGCCCAGTAATGCTCGATTTCGAGCCGCGCCTCCTCCTTGCCGAGTTCGCCGCTGCGGTGGCGGCGGATCACCTCCTGCTGAAAGGCGGGGAAGCGGCGGGTGGCCTCGTTGGCCAGCGCCCGCACCGGAATCACCGGAAAGCCGGGGTCGACCTGCACCGAGGGCAGCGCGTCGCGGGCGTTGGCGCGGATGAAGGCCTGCTTGAAGTGCGGATGCGCGATCGATTCGGTGGCGCAGACGAAGCGCGTGCCCAACTGGCAGCCGGCGGCGCCCAATTCCAGATAGCTGACGATCACCTCGCCGCGCCCGATGCCGCCGGCCACGAACACCGGCACCTCGCGAATGGCGGGCAGGATCTCCTGCGCCAGGACGCTGGTCGAGACCGGGCCGACATGGCCGCCGGCCTCGGTGCCCTCGACGATGAGGGCGTCGGCGCCGCTGCGGATGAGCTTGCGGGCGAACGGCACCGTGGGCGCGAAGCACAGCACGCGGGCGCCGCTGTCTTTCACGCGGCGGATGGCCGCCGCCGACGGCAGGCCGCCGGCGAGCACCACATGCCCCACCCCGGCGGCCGCGCACACGTCGATGAGCGCCTCCAGGCGCGGATGCATGGTGATGAGGTTGACGCCGAAGGGCCGGTCGGTGAGACGCTGGGTGGCGGCGATTTCCTCGGCCAGTTGCTCGGGCGCCATCGATCCCGACGCCAGAACCCCGAACCCGCCGCCATTGGAGATGGCGGAGACGAGGTTGCGCTCGGACACCCACGACATCGCGCCGCCCATGATGGCGACGTCGGTGCCGAGAAAGGATTTGCCGCGGTGCCATAGGCCTTCCAGCCTGGCCCGCGCCGGCAAGGTGGCGTCAGGCAGCATCCAGTCCGTAGGCCGTGTGCAGGGCGCGCAGCGCCAGTTCGGTGTATTCCTCGGCGACGAGCACGCTGATCTTGATCTCGGAGGTCGAGATCACCTGGATGTTGATGCCCTTGTCCGCCAAGGCCTGGAACATGGTCTGGGCGACGCCGGCATGGCTGCGCATCCCGACGCCGATGACCGATATCTTGACCACGCCGGGGTCGGGAAGCAACACGTCGTAGCCCAGTTCCGCCTGCAAGTCCTCGACGACCTTGACCGCCTTGTCGAGGTCGCCCCGCGTCACCGTGAAGGTCAGATCGGTGGTGGAGCCGTCCTCGGAGACGTTCTGAACGATCATGTCGACATTGATGTTGGCGTCCGCCAGCGGGCCGAAGATGTGGGCCGCGACGCCGGGACGGTCGGAGACATTGACCAGGGTGATCTTCGCCTCGTCGCGGCTGTAGGCAATGCCGCTCACCAGTTCCTGTTCCACGATTTCGTCCTCGTCGCAAACCAAAGTGCCGGGGGCATCGGAGAAGCTGGAGCGCACCTGCACCCGTACTCGGTGCTTCATGGCCATTTCGACCGAGCGCGTCTGCAAGACCTTGGCCCCCAGCGACGCCAGCTCCAGCATTTCCTCGTAGGTGATCTTATCAAGCTTGCGGGCCTTGGCAACGATACGCGGGTCGGTGGTGTAGACGCCGTCGACATCGGTGTAGATGTCGCAGCGTTCCGCCTCCAGCGCCGCCGCCAGGGCCACCGCGCTGGTGTCCGAGCCGCCGCGCCCCAGGGTGGCGATGCGCCGGTCGGGGCCGATGCCCTGGAACCCCGCGACCACCGCCACCTGGCCGTCGGCCATGCGCCCGCGCATCGTGGCGGTGTCGATTTCCGTGATGCGGGCCTTGCCGTGGACGCCGTCGGTGATGACCGGAATCTGCCACCCCAGCCACGAGCGCGCCGCCACCCCCAAATCCTGCAGCGCCAGCGCCAGCAGGCCGGCGGTGACCTGCTCGCCGCTGGCGACGACGGCGTCGTATTCGCGGGCGTCGTACATGGGCGCGATCTGGCCGCAATACTCGACGAGCTGGTTGGTGACCCCGGCCATCGCCGAGACCACCACCGCCACCTCGTTGCCGGCGTCCACCTCGGCCTTGACGCGGCGGGCGACATTCTTGATGCGCTCGATGTCGCCGACCGACGTGCCGCCAAATTTCATTACGATGCGAGCCATCGGGAAACTTCCTGTCGAACGATTCCGGTTTGCGGAGAGCGGCGCGCGGCGCCGTCGCTCGGGCGGCCCCTCCTGTCGTGCGCGTGGCCGGCGCTTGCCCGGATACTGACCTTGCCGCCCGGCGGGCGGCTATTCATACTCTGTCGCGTCCGGGGACGCAAGGGCGCCCCCGATCCGCTGCCGCCGAAAACAAGGAGACGCGCATGGTGCGCCCCGCGCCTGGTTCGGGCACGGCCTCGCCCGACGAGATCGCCCGCTTCACCGCAATGGCGGATGCGTGGTGGGATCCCGACGGCGATTTCAAGCCGCTGCACCGCTTCAACCCCATGCGCCTGGACTACATCCGCCGGCAGGTCGCCGCGCATCTGGGCCGCGACGCCGCGGCGCCGGGGGCCTTTGCGGGCCTGAGCCTGCTGGACATCGGCTGCGGCGGCGGGCTGCTGGCGGAACCGCTGGCCGGGGCCGGCTTCGCCGTCACCGGCATCGACGCCGGCGAGAAGAACATCGCCGTCGCCCGCCTGCACGCCGAGGGCCGCGGCGTCGCCGTCGACTACCGCGCCGCCCGCCCCGAGGATCTGTCCGGCGAGAGCTTCGACGTCGTGCTGATCATGGAGATCCTGGAACATGTCCCCGACGTCGACGCCTTCCTCGCCGCCGCGACGGCGCGGCTCAAGCCCGGCGGCATGATCTTTTTCGCCACCGTCAACCGCACCGCCAAGGCCTATGCGCTGGCCATCGTGGGGGCGGAATACCTGTTGCGTTGGCTGCCGCCCGGCACCCACGACTGGCACAAGTTCCTGCGCCCGTCGGAACTGGCCCGCGGCCTGCGCCGTCACGGTGTGGCGGTGCGCGACATGACCGGCATGTCCTTCGACCTGTTCCGCGACGAGTGGCGGCTGAGCGGCGACCTGGCCGTGAACTACATGGGTTGCGGCGTCAAGGCCGATTCCTAGGGACGCCCCCATCGCTCCGCTACGCCGCTCGGCACCTTCCGGCGCGCTGGAAGTCGCGCCGCGCTTGCCGTAACCTTGGGCGCACGGCAAGGGGGAGCCGAGGGAATATGACCTCATACGAGATGCTGATTTTCGCGATGTCGCTGCTGGCGATTTTGCTCGGCAGCATCGGCGTGCTGTTTCTGTGGCGCGACATCGCGCGCCAGCGGCGGCTGCGGCGCCAGCGGGAGGATGCCTGCCAGCCCGACATCGAGGCGCACTGCGCGAAAGTCGACGGCACCGTCTTCCTCGTGCTTCGCAATATTGGCGGCGGCGTCGCCTATGACATCGACGTCGATCTGGCGCCGCGCCGGCAGGGGGCGGAGCGGCTGCCGCCCGGAAAGCGCATCAAGCTGCGGCCCGAAGCCGCCTTGCCGCCCGAGGTGACCATCCGCTGGCGAAGCCGCGAAGGCCGCCACCATCAACGGCAGTTTCGCCTCGCGGCCTGATCGCGCCCGCCCCCCGGCGGGAATTCCTTGCGCCGGCAGCGGCGCTTTTGCGACCATCGCCCGCGACAGACAAGGGGGGGGAACCGAGGTGCGAGGCATTACCGCCGCCGTCGCGGCGCTGACGGCCCTGGCCGGGGTTGGCCTGGGGATCGTTCCCAGCCGCGCCGCCGAGATCGAGACCTTCACCGCCGGCCACTGGCAAGGCGCCGCCTTCAACGCCGACAATGGCGGCTTCAGCCACTGCACCGTCTATGCCGGCCATGACAACGGCTTCCTGCTGGGCCTGTCGATGGGGCGCGGCGGCGCCTGGGCAATGGACCTCGTCAACGAGGATTGGAGCCTCAGCCCCGGCGCGTCCTTCGCCGCCTCGATCCAGGTCGACGGCGGCCCGGTCCTGGACGTCGAGGGCATCGCCGCCGCCAGCGGCCATGCGCGAATGCCCCTGCCCGATTCCGACTCGCTGGACTATGCCCTGCGCCAGGGGCGGGCCCTGCATGTGGTGGCGCAGGGACAAAGGCTGTCCTTCACCCTTGCCGGCAGCCGCCGCGCCCTGGAGGCGCTGAAGGAGTGCGTGGACCGCCAAAGCCGGGCCACGGACACGGCACGGGGCGGCGCGCCCGAGGAAGGGGCCGTCGCCTTTGCCGTCGGCGTGCTGCGCGCCATGACCGACAAGGAGGTGGACCTCCTCGACCGTGGCAGCCTGGAGGGGCCGCTGGCCCGCCACGCGGCGGTGTGGCGCTGGGAGGATGTAATGGGGGTGCTCGACGTGGTGCCGCCAGGGGCGGCGCCGGATATCGGCGCGGTGGCCAAGTCGCTGGTCGCGGCGGACCGGGGCAACTGCAACGGCACCTTCGACGCCGGCGAGATCGAGGCGCCGGCCGACCGCGGGCCGCCGGCCCTGCGCCTGTTCACCGCCTGCGGCAACGGCAACGCCGCGGCGGGCTTCTACCTCGCCTATCAGATCCTGGCGCTGCAGGACGGATCGTTCTTCATCGTCGGCCACTGGTCGCTGAAAGACGGCGACAGCGACGGCGCCGCCGCCCGCACCGCCGACGCCGATTTCCGCGCCGCCCTGGTACGGGTTCACGGCGGCGACTAGGCCGTTGCCGTGCCCGCCGCCACCATTCGCCAGGAGTGCTAGGAGTCGGTGCGCGGCCAGGGAATGCGGGCGACGGCGATGCCCTCCCCCTCCAGCGCCTCGGCCTCCTCGGTTGTCGCCTCGCCGTAGATCGGCCGCGCCTCGACCTCGCCGTAGTGGATGCGCCGTGCCTCCTCGGGAAAACGTTCGCCGACCGGCTCGCAGGTGGCCTCGACATGGCGCCGCAATTCCGTCAGCAGGGCGCGCAGGCGGGCCGCCCCGGCGGGCGGGGCCTGCGGCGGCGGCGATTCGCTGGCGGCCGGATCGGTGGCGGCCGGCGCCGGGGCGCCGCCGCGCACCACCGCCGGGGCCATCGGTGCCTTGACGATATCCACCGCCCCGCAGGACGGGCAGGCGATGGCGCCCGCCGCCGCCTGGGCCTCGAAGGCGGCGCCGTCGCGGAACCAGGCCTCGAAGCGGTGGTCGTGCGGGCATCTGAGCGTGAACAGGATCATGGCCGAACCTTTACCTACGCCGCAGGGCATGTCCAGCGGCTAGGAATATGTGCTTACTTGACCGCGCCCAATCATGCCCCGGGCGCTGGAAAACGAAACGGACGCGCCTGCTGGAGTTCCCGCCTCACTTGCGGCGCCGGGCCGGGTGCTCCACCATGCCTCCGGAAAGCAACAAAAGAGAGAGTGGGAGTAACGTGCCGCACCGCCCAATCACCGCGCTCATCACGCTGGCGATTCTCGCCGTCACCGCCGCCGCCCATGCCGTCGAGATCGAGCGCTTCGCTGTTGGGGAATGGCGGGGAGCGGCCTTCAGCCAACTCGATGAGGGGACTTTCAGCCACTGCGCCATTTATGCCAGCCACGATGATTACGTCCTGGGGTTCTTCAAGGGCACTGGTGAGACCTGGAACATCGACCTTCGGCGGACGGACTGGAGCCTGCCCCGCCCGGGCCCCGGCGTTGCGGTCCCGCTCACGCTCCAGGTGGACACTCAAACTCCCCACGACACCAAGGGCCTGGTCGTAGGCATCAATCAAACCCGCATCACGCTGCCGAGCGGCGAGGCGCTGATAGCGGCCATTCGCGGCGGCCGTGAGCTTTACGCCATCGTGGATGGCAAGATCTTTGCTTTTTCCCTGAAGGGGAGCAATGCCGCGCTTGGGGCCATCGCGGACTGCGTCGCGCGCAATCGGGATCACCGGCCCAAGGCGTTCGCGACGCCCGCCGACGGGCAGCAGCAACGGGCGGCGCATTTCGCCGATGCGGTGCTGCAGGAGATGGATGGGCAGGAGGCGCTCCTTCTGGACA
Organism: Magnetospirillaceae bacterium; assembly: GCA_041685145.1. Lineage (GTDB taxonomy): Bacteria > Pseudomonadota > Alphaproteobacteria > Rhodospirillales > Magnetospirillaceae > JAWLGJ01. The sequence goes on from JAWLGJ010000056.1 coordinate 11,919, forward strand.
AGGAGGCCTGGGGCCCGGGCTTCGCCCACTATGCGGCGGTCTGGCGCCGAAACGGCGTCACAGGCGGCGTCCAAGAGGTGCCGACCGGCGCCGCCCGGCACTTCGGACACGTCGCCGAGGGCGTGGCGGCGGCGGACCGGGGCCGGTGTAGCGGGGATTACGATGCCTATGAGGTCGATCCACCGGCGGACGACGGCCCACCGGCGATCCGCTTTTACAGCACGTGTTTCCAGACCGACAGGCCGTCCTTTTTTGCCCTCTACCAAATCCTCGGCCTGCAAGATGGAACCCATTTCGTTATCGGGCATCGGGTGACCGAGGGTGCGGAACGGGCCCGCCGCGCGGCAGAGGCGGACGCCGATTTCCGCGCCGCCCTGATGCGAGCCTTCCCTCCTCCGGGGGGCGGCGAGTAGGCGAGGAGCCGTTCAGGGTGGGCGGTGGGCATAAGCCAACTGGCTTGGCCATGTTGCCATGGGGCGAGGCCATACTCGAACGGCTGACCGCCGTCCGGCTTGACCCGCCGCGCAAAAGCGACTTCCCTGGATACGAGGCGCCTTGGCTGCGGCACCCGGTGGGCGCAACCTGCGGAGACATCTTTTGAACACATCTTCGCCTGCTTCCGGCAGCGCCGCGCCGACGGCATCCGCACGACGCACGGTGGCGATCATCGGTGCCGGCCCGGCGGGTCTGACGGCCGCCCTGGAACTGCTGCGGCGGTCCGATTTCACGCCGCTGGTGCTGGAGGCCTCCGAAACCGTGGGCGGCATTTCGCGGACGGTGGTGCATGATGGCAACCGCATGGACATCGGCGGCCACCGCTTCTTTTCCAAGTCCGACTGGGTGATGGACTGGTGGCGCGGCATCCTGCCCATCGCCGCGCCCGAGGACGCGAACGCGGCCGTGCGCATCACCTACCAGAACCGCAGCCGCGACGTCGCCGTGGCGCCGCCGTCGGCGGACGGCGAGGCCGGGGACAGAGTCATGCTGGTGCGCCGGCGCCTGTCGCGGATTTATTACCTGCGCCGCTTTTTCGACTATCCGGTCAAGCTGAACCTCAACACGGTGCGCAATCTGGGCCTGGCGCGCATGGCCCGCATCGGCGCCAGCTATGCCTGGGCCCGCGCCTTTCCGCGGCGGCCGGAACGCTCGCTGGAGGACTTCCTGATCAACCGCTTCGGCCGGGCGCTCTACGAGACCTTCTTCAGGGACTACACCGAGAAGGTCTGGGGCGTGCCCTGCACCGAGATCAGCGCCGAATGGGGGGCGCAGCGCATCAAGGGCCTGGACGTCGGCAAGGCGCTGCGGCACGCCCTGCGCCAGACCCTGCGCGCCGGGCGCGACGACACGGCGCAGAAGCGGGTGCAAACCAGCCTCATCGAACGCTTCCTGTACCCCAAGCACGGGCCCGGCCAGCTTTGGGAGGAGGTGGCCCGGCGCGTCGAGGCGGGCGGCGGCCGGGTGCTGTTCGGCCATGCCGTCGTCGGGCTGGACCTCGACGCCGGCGGGCGGGCGACGCGCGTGCGTGTGCGGCGCCCGGACGGCGCCGAGGAATCGCTGGCCGCCGATTGGGTGCTGTCGTCGATGCCGGTCAAGGATCTGGTGGCGGGCCTGCGCCCGGCGCCGCCGCCGGCCGTGGCCGAGGTCGCCGCCGCCCTTCCCTATCGCGATTTCCTCACCGTCGGGCTGCTGCTGCGCCGCATGAAGGGCGGCGACGCCCCCAACGGGATGCCGCCCGACAACTGGATCTATGTCCAGGAACACGACGTGCGCGTGGGCCGGTTGCAGATCTTCAACAACTGGAGCCCGGGCATGGTGCGCGACCCCGACACCATCTGGATCGGGCTGGAATATTTCTGCCGCGAGGGCGACGATTTGTGGCGGATGGCGGACGACGCCCTGATCGCCTTCGCCGCCGGGGAATTGGAGACCATCGGCCTGGCGGCGGCCGGCGACGTGCTGACGGGAACGGTGGTACGGATGCCCAAGGCCTATCCGGCCTATTTCGGCGCCTATGAACGCTTCGACACCGTGCGCGCCCATCTCGACGCCATCCCCAACCTGTTCCTGGTCGGCCGCAACGGGATGCACCGCTACAACAACCAGGACCACTCGATGCTCACCGCCAGGATCGCCGTCGACAAGATCATCGCCGGCGACACCGACAAGGCGGCGCTGTGGGCGGTCAATGTCGACGATTCCTATCACGAGGAAGGGCCGGCGCCCGAGCCCGCCGCGACGCCGGCCGCACAGGCGCCATGACCGCCGCCGCCGCCACGGCCGCCCCCGGCCCGGTGCCGCGGCCGCATTGGTGGCCGTGGGCGCTGCCCGGCGGGGTGGCCTGGCTGGCGATCTCGGTCGCCGTCGGCCTGATGCAGACGAGCGATTTCGTCGGCCCCGACAGCTATATGCGCATGGTCCGGCTGCTGGGCATCCTCGAACGCGGCGGCTGGAACGGCGGCTGGATCGCCGCCGACGGGGCCCCCTACGGCTATGCGCTGCACTGGACCATGCCCCTGGACCTGCTGATCCTGGCGCTGGCGGCGCCGCTGGCGCCTTTCCTGGGCTGGAGCGAGGCCGCCGTGGCGGCGGCGCCGGCGGTGGGACCGGCCAGCGGCGTGCTGGCGGTGGCGGCAGCGGTGTGGGCGCTGGCGCCGTTGCGGCAGGAGGACGCCGCCATCGCCGCCGGGGCGCTGGTCGCCACCGCCCCAATGCTGGCCACCTACGGCATGTGGGGGCGCGTCGATCATCATGTGCTCATCGTCGCCGGCAGCCTGTGGACGCTGGGGGCGCTGGGGCGCCTCTGGTTGGCCCCCGGCGCGACCGCCGGCGCCCTGCTGGCGGTGGCGGGGGCGCTGACGCTGTGGGTGAGCCTGGAGGCGTTGCCCCTTGTCGGCCTGGCCTTCGCGGGCGCGGCGCTGCTGGCGGCCTGGTGGCCAGAGCGGTTCGGCCCCGGCGGCGGCGCGCTGGCGCTGTTGGTGCCGGCGACGGTGGCGGCGGCGCTGATCCTAGACCCGCCCCACGCCGGCATCGCCCCGGACCGGCTGTCCCTGCCGCATCTGGTTTTGGCGGCGGCGGCGGCGCCGGCGCTGCTGCTGCCGCTGGCGCCGCCCCTACGAACACGGCCGCGCCTGCGGGTGGGGCTGACGCTGGCGGCGGCGGCGGTGGCGGCGGGCGCGACCGTGGGGCTGTTTCCGGCGGTGCTGAACCCGCTGGGCATCGAGGACGCCGGCGTGATGGCCTTCGTCGTCGAACAGACCAAGGAACTGAAGGCAGTGGAAAACGCCGCCCAATTCTTCCTGCGCCTGACCCCGCCGCTGCTGGGTCTGGCGGCGCTGACGTGGCTGGCGGCGCGGCAGCGGTCGCGGCCGGCGGCGGTGGCGTTCGCGGTCGCGGCGCTGATCCTGCTGGCCTATACCGGGCAGGCCTTCCTGCACGCCCGCGTCGCCCTGACCTCCTCGGCCCTGGGCGCCGTTGCCTGCGCTGTCGCCTGGGGGCGGCTGGCGCCGGCCCTGAAGGGGGGGGCGCGGCTGTCGCTGTTCGCCGCCCTGCTGGCGATGCCCGCCGGGCTGGCGCTGGCGACGCAGGCGCTGCCCCAGGACGCGGCCGAGCCCCCGGTTCCCTGCGACCTCGCGCCGCTGCTGCCCGCCCTGGAGACCGCCGTCGGCGA
>JAWLGJ010000098.1:0-497 GCA_041685145.1 Magnetospirillaceae bacterium
CCGCACCCGCCGGCAGGGCCGCCAGCGCGAGGAGAAGGGCGGAAACAATGGCGCGCATGGGGAACTCCTCTGTGCCTCGGGTATCCGAACGATGCGTCAGCGGGCGAGCGCGGGTCAAGCGGGGTCGTGTGCTCCCATCCTACTCACCCACCAGCCAGTCCACCCGGCAGCCGGCGCCGGGGCCGGTGGCGAGGAGGTCGGCGAGCGGGGGAAGGACGGCGGCCAGTTCCTCGGCGAGCGGCCAGGGCGGGTTCATGACGACGAGCCCGGCGCCGGCGAGCGGGCCCTCGGCGCCGACCCGGCGGGTCCAGTGGTCGATCCTGAGCAGCCGGGCGAGGCCGCTGCCGGCCAGCGCGGCGTGGAAGCGGGCGACGGCGGCCGGGTCCTTGATCGGGTACCAGGCGAGGACCACCCCGGTGGCGAAGCGCTTCGCCGCGTCGCGGAAGGCGCCGACGAGGCGGTCGAACTCGCCGGGCTCCTCGAAGGGGGGATCGATC
>JAWLGJ010000098.1:507-2808 GCA_041685145.1 Magnetospirillaceae bacterium
GGCCACGTCGCCGTCGCCCCGCATCACCCGCCCGCGCCGCTCGGCGGCGAAGCGGGCGGCGAGTTCGTCGCCGTCGACCGGGTGCAACTCGTTGAAGACGAAACGGTCCTGCGGCCGCCCGAGCGCCGTGGCGATCATCGGCGAGCCCGGGTAGACGAGAAGGTTGTCGCCGCCGTTCGCCGCCCTGACCGCGGCGAGCCAGGGCTCGAGGAAGCCGGCGAGCGGCCCGGGCAGCGCCGCGCCGGCGACCCGGCCGACGCCGTCCCGCCATTCGCCGGTGCGCAGCGCCTCCTCGGAGGCGAGGTCGTAGAGCCCGGTGCCCGCATTGGTGTCGAGGAGGCGGAAGGGTGCCTCCTTGCGCTGGAGCAGGGTGATCGCCCGGGCGAGCACGGCGTGCTTCACCACATCCGCGAAATTGCCGGCGTGATAGGCGTGGCGGTAGTTCATGCGCGATCAGCTAGACGGGGCGGCGCATCGCCGCAAGGGGCACGTGCGGTTTGCCCGAACAGCGCCCGACATGCGATTGGCGGCGGCTTGCCACAAAAAATTCCTTTTCCGATGGGAACCAACTGCGCGCTGCGGGGTTTTGCAGCCGTTTGTTCCACGTGAGTTGCTGTCGAGTGCGGTTTTCGGGGGTGCGGCGGCCCCCGGCAGCAGCCCTCGCCGTGCGCTCCCGTGTTTTCCAGGGAGGATTTCATAGTGCGCCAGGCGCTTTTCATCGCCCTTTCATGCCTTCTCTTTCCCCACACCGCCGCCGCAACAGACCTCAAGGGAAAGGCCTTCGTCGTCTTCGTCCAGCAGACGCGCACCGTACAGATGGACTGCTTCCCAGACGACCTCAGGACCATCCTCGGCGACCTTCGCAAGAAGTTCGACCGGCCGGTGGTAGTCACCTCGGGCCACCGCACCGGGCGGCATGCCCGCCGCGGATCGCAGCACCGTTTCTGCAAGGCGGCCGACATCCGCATCCAGGGCGTCTCGGCGGGCGCGATCGCCAAATACGCCCGCGCGCATCCGCTGGTGGGCGGAGTCGGCACCTACTGCGGCAGCCGGACCGGCATGGTGCACGTGGACATCGGGCCGAAGCGGAGCTGGCGGCACTGCCGGCGTCGTCGGTGAGCGGCGGGCTCAGCCGGCGCGGTCCCGGGACAGCCGCCGTTCCAGGCGGCGGACGGCGAGCGACAGGCTGATCGTCATCATCAGGTAGATGAAGGCGACCACGTTGTAGGTCTCGAAGAAGCGGAACGAGCCCGCGGCATAGACCTTTCCCATCTGCGTGATGTCGGCGACGCCGAGCACGGAGACGAGGGAGGAGTCCTTGACCATGGCCACGAAGTCGTTGCCGAGCGGCGGCAGCACGGTCCGGATCGCCTGCGGCATGACGACCAGCCGGAACACGTGCCAGCGGGTGAGGCCGAGCGCCTCGGCCGCCTCCACCTGGCCACGGTCGACCGACTGGATGCCGGCCCGGAAGATCTCGGCCAGGAAGGCGCCATAGGCGAGCATCAGCGCGATCACCGCCCGCCACAGCAGCGGGACGTCGCGCGTGACCAGCGGATCCATGATCCCCGCCCGCTGCAGCGGCTGGGTGACGACGTTCGCCGCCGCGACCAGCGCGGGGGCGGCGACGAAGGCGATGTAGAGCAGCAGCACCAGGATCGGGACGCCGCGGATGATCTCGATGTAGAGGCGCGCCGTCTCGCGGGCGATGCGGCTCCGCGACAGCGCCGCCACCGCCAGCGCGAGGCCGAGGGCCGAGGCGAGCGCGAAGGAGACCAGCGACACCATCACGGTGATGCCGATCCCCTTCGCCACGGTCGAGAAGATCTGGCCGTAGACGTCGTCGGCGGCGATCGTCGCCGCCGCCGCGACGGCGAGGGCGGCGGCGGCCGCAAGCCACCAGGGGAACGGGCTCTCCCGTTCCGATGAGGGCGGGCTCAGTCGCCCATCTTGTAGTCCAGGAACCACGTTTTGTTAAGGGCGTCGAGCGTGCCGTCGGCCCTCAGCTGCTCGATGGCCGCATTGACCGGGGCGACGAGGTCGGAGCCCTTGGGGAAGATGAAGCCGAAGTCTTCAGTGCCGAGCGGGCCGCCGGTCAGCTTGAAGACGCCGGGGCTGGCGTCGACGTAGCCCTTGCCCGCTGTGCCGTCGGTCAGCACCATGTCGACGTCGCCTGCGCGCAGCGCCTGCACCGAGGCGCCGAAGGTCTCGAACAGCTTGATCCGCGGGTTGGCCTCGTCGCCGTCGAGCACGGAATAGACCGCGGTGTAGAAGGGCGTGGTGCCGGGCTGGGCGCCGACC
>JAWLGJ010000057.1:0-15467 GCA_041685145.1 Magnetospirillaceae bacterium
CCGCCGGGTCGAGCGCGGCGCCGTCCGGGCGGCAGACCAACGGCGGCGAGCCCAGCCCGGCCATCAGATCCTTCAACGCCAGCATCGATTCGCAATCGGCGAGGTCGCCGGCCAGCGCGGCGACGCGCTCGCCGGGCACGTCCTTCAGCCGCGCGGCGATGGTGTCCAGCGCCTCGGTCCAGGTGGCCGGCTGCAGGCGGCCGTCGCGGCGCACATAGGGCTGGTCGAGGCGCTGGCGCCTGAGCCCGTCATAGGAGAAGCGCGACTTGTCGCCCAGCCATTCCTCGTTGATGTCGTCGTTGACGCGCGGCAGCACCCGCATCACCGCCGCGCCGCGGGCGTCGACGCGGATGTTGGCGCCCACCGCGTCCAGGACGTCGACCGAGGGGGTGTTCTCCAGCTCCCACGGCCGCGCCGTGAAGGCGAAGGGACGGCTGGTCAGGGCGCCGACCGGGCACAGGTCGATGATGTTGCCCGACAACTCGCTGCTCAGCGCCTTCTCGACATAGGTCGTCACCTCCATGCCCTCGCCGCGCCCGGTGGCGCCCAGCTCCGGCACCCCCGCCACCTCGCGCATGAAGCGGATGCAGCGGGTGCAGTGGATGCAGCGGGTCATGTAGGTCTTGATGAGCGGCCCGAAGTCCTTTTCGTTGACGGCGCGCTTGTTCTCGGCGAAGCGGCCGCGGTCGAAGCCGTAGACCAGCGCCTGGTCCTGCAGGTCGCACTCGCCGCCCTGGTCGCAAATGGGGCAGTCGAGGGGATGGTTGATGAGCAGGAACTCCATCACCCCCTTGCGGGCCTTGTGCACCATCGGCGTGTCGGTGCGCACCACCATGCCGTCGGCGGCCGGCATGGCGCAGGAGGCCACCGGCTTCGGCGCCTTCTCCACCTCGACCAGGCACATGCGGCAGTTGCCGGCGATCTGCAGGCGCTCGTGGTAGCAGAAGCGCGGAATCTCGATTCCCAGCGCCTCGGCCGCCTGCAAAAGGCTGGTGCCGGCGGGAACCTCGATCTCGCGGCCGTCGATGGTCAGCTTCGGCATCGGTCCCTGCTCTCCCCCTAGGCCGCCCGGGCGCCACGCTGCTTGATGCGGCGCTCCATCTCGGGACGGAAATGACGGATCAGGCCCTGAACCGGCCAGGCGGCGGCGTCGCCCAGGGCGCAGATGGTGTGGCCCTCGATCTGGCGGCTGACGTCTTCGAGCATGTCGATTTCGTCGATGGTGGCGTCGCCGCGGGCGATGCGCTCCATCACCCGCCACATCCAGCCGGTGCCCTCGCGGCAGGGTGTGCACTGGCCGCAGCTTTCGTGCTTGTAGAAGCGCGACAGCCGGCTGATGGCGCGGATGATGTCGGTGGACTTGTCCATGACGATCACCGCCGCCGTGCCCAGGCCCGAGCGCACCTCGCGCAGGGAATCGAAGTCCATCAGCACGGTGTCGCAGGTTTCCTTGGGCAGCACCGGCACCGACGAGCCGCCGGGAATGATCGCCAGCAGATTGTCCCAGCCGCCGCGCACGCCGCCGGCGTGCTTCTCGATCAATTCCTTGAGCGGAATGCCCATCTCCTCTTCCACGTTGCAGGGCTCGTTGACGTGGCCGGAGATGCAGAAAACCTTGGTGCCGGTGTTCTTGGGCCGCCCCAGCCCACCGAACCAGGCGGCGCCGCGGCGCAGGATGGTGGGCACCACGGCGATGGATTCGACGTTGTTGACCGTGGTCGGGCAACCGTAGAGGCCGACGCCGGCCGGGAACGGCGGCTTCAGGCGCGGCTGGCCCTTCTTGCCTTCCAGGCTTTCGATCAGCGCCGTTTCCTCGCCGCAGATATAGGCGCCGGCGCCACGGTGGACGTAGAGGTCGAAGTCCCAGCCGCTGCCGCAGGCGTTCTTGCCGATCAACCCAGCCTCATAGGCCTCGTCGATGGCGGCCTGCAAGTGCTCGGCCTCGCGCACGAACTCGCCGCGGATATAGATGTAGCAGGCATGGGCCCGCATGGCGAAACTGGCCAGCAGGCAGCCCTCGACGAGCTTGTGGGGATCCCAGCGCAGAATGTCGCGGTCCTTGCAGGTGCCGGGCTCGCCCTCGTCGGCGTTGACGACCAGGTAGTGCGGGCGCTCGCCCACCTGCTTGGGCATGAAGGACCACTTGACGCCGGTGGGAAAGCCGGCGCCGCCGCGTCCGCGCAGCCCCGATTCCTTCACCTCATCGATGATCCAGTCCTGCCCCTTCTCGATCAGCGCCTTGGTGCCGTCCCAGTCGCCGCGCGCCTGGGCGCCCTTCAGGCGCCAGTCGTGGCGGCCGTAGAGATTGGTGAAGATGCGGTCCTTGTCGCTGAGCATCGCCTACTTGCCCCCCTTCGCCGGCACATCGGCAAGCGTGGTCGGCCCCCCCTTGGGCTCGGAGCCGGCCCGCCCGATCTGCGAACCGGCCTTCGGCACCTCGCCCTTGCGCAGCGCCTGCAGGATGCGGCGGACGCCGTCGGGGTCCAGATCCTCGTAATAGTCGTCGCCGATCTGCATCATCGGCGCGTTGACGCAGGCGCCCAGGCACTCGACCTCGGAGAGGGTGAACGCGCCGTCGTCGGTGGTGCCGCCCTCCTCGACGCCCAGTTCCTGCTTGCAGGCGCCCATGATCTCGTCGGAGCCGCGCAGCCAGCAGCAGATATTGGTGCACACCTGCACATGGTGCTTCCCGATGGGGCGCAGGTTGAACATCGTGTAGAAGCTGGCGACCTCGTAGACGCGGATGGGCTCGACGCCGAGCATGGCGGCGATGTGGTTCATCGCCGCGAGGCTGACCCAGCCCTCCTGCCGTTGGGCGAGGTCGAGGAGCGGCATCACCGCGCTGGCCTGGCGACCGTCGGGGTATTTGGCGATGACCGCCTGCGCCTTGGCGAGGTTGTCGTCGCTGAAGGCGAAGCTCTCGGGCTGCTTGATGTCTGCGGTGCTGGGAGAGGTCATCGGTCGATCTCGCCGAAAACGATGTCGATGGAGCCGATGATGGCCACCACGTCGGCCAGCATGTGGCCCTTGGACATGAGGTCCATCGCCTGCAGGTGGGCGTAGCCCGGCGCGCGGATCTTGCAGCGATAGGGGCGGTTGCCGCCGTCGGAGACCAGATAGACGCCGAATTCGCCCTTGGGCGCCTCGACGGCGGCGTAGGTTTCGCCCTCGGGAACGTGGAAGCCCTCGGTGAACAGCTTGAAGTGATGGATGAGGGCTTCCATCGAGCGTTTCATCTCGGCGCGCGGCGGCGGCGTGACCTTGCGGTTGTCCACCCGCACCGGCCCGTCGGGCATCCGCTCCAGGCACTGCCTCATGATCTTCAGCGACTGGCGCATTTCCTCGACCCGCACCAGATAGCGGTCGTAGCAGTCGCCGTGCTTGCCGACGGGAATATCGAAGTCGAGGTCGCCGTAGCATTCATAGGGCTGCGCCTTGCGCAAATCCCAGGCGATGCCGGTGGCGCGCAGATTGGGGCCGGTGAAGCCCCAGTCCAGGGCCTCCTCGGGGGTGACGATGCCGATGTCGACGGTGCGCTGCTTGAAGATGCGGTTGTCGTTGAGCAGGTTCTCGAAGTCGTCCATGAACTTGGGGAAGGCCTCGACCCAGGTCATGATGTCCTCGGCCAGCCCCACCGGCATGTCCGCCGCCACGCCGCCGACGCGGAAATAGTTGGCGTGCAGCCGCGCCCCCGAGACGCGCTCGTAGAACTCCATCAGCTTCTCGCGCTCCTCGAAGCCCCAGAGCAGCGGCGTCATGGCGCCGACGTCGAGCGCGTAGCTGGTCAGGTTGAGCAGGTGGTTGAGGATGCGGCCGATCTCGGAGAACAGCACACGGATGTATTGGCCGCGCGGCGGCACCACCACCCCCAGCAGGTTCTCCGCCGCCAGCGCGAAGGCGTGCTCCTGGTTCATCGGCGCCACATAGTCGAGGCGGTCGAAATAGGGCAGCGCCTGGGTATAGGTCTTGTGCTCGATCAGCTTTTCGGTGCCGCGGTGCAGCAGGCCGACATGCGGATCGGCGCGGGTGACGACCTCGCCGTTCATCTCCAGGATCAGGCGCAGGACGCCGTGGGCGGCGGGGTGCTGCGGCCCGAAATTGATGGTGTAGGGACGGATGTTCGCCTCGGCCATCAGGTCTTGCCCTCCGCCTTCTCGTCGCCCGGCAGCACGCCCGGTCCCTCCCAGGGGCTCAGGAAGTCGAAATAGCGGAACTCCTGGCGCAGGTTGACCGGCTCGTAGACCACGCGCTTCTGCTCGTCGTCGTAGCGCACCTCGACAAAGCCCGTGAGCGGGAAGTCCTTGCGCAGCGGATGGCCCTCGAAGCCGTAGTCGGTGAGGATGCGGCGCAGGTCGGGGTGGTCCGTGAAATAGACCCCGTACATGTCCCAGACCTCGCGCTCGAACCAGCCGGCGGCCGAGAACACCCCGGTCACCGACGGCACCGGCGTGTCCTCGTCGGTGCGCACCCGCACCCGCACCCGCTGATTGTGCTTCATCGACAGCAGGTGGTAGACGACGGCGAAGCGCCGCTCGTCCTCGGGGTAGTCGACGCCGCAGACGTCGACGAGCTGCTTGAACAGGCAGTTGGCGTCGTCGCGCAGGAAGCCCAGCACCCGCGCCACCGCCGCCGCGTGCGCCTCCACCGTCAGCTCGCCCCTCGTCACCTGCCACGACAGCACGTCGTCGGACAATGCGCCCGCGATGTATTCGCCCAGTTCTTCAAGCGGTTGCGTCGCCATTGCCTTGCCCTAGCGCAGGATGGAGCCGGTGCGGTGGATTTTCTTCTGGAGCTGAAGAATGCCGTAGATCAGCCCCTCGGCGGTGGGCGGACAGCCGGGAACATAGACGTCCACCGGCACGATGCGGTCGCAGCCGCGCACCACCGAATAGGAATAATGGTAATAGCCCCCGCCGTTGGCGCAGGAGCCCATCGAGATCACCCAGCGCGGCTCGGCCATCTGGTCGTAGACCTTGCGCAGCGCCGGCGCCATCTTGTTGGTCAGGGTGCCGGCGACGATCATCACGTCCGACTGGCGCGGGCTGGGCCGGAAGACGACGCCGAAGCGGTCGAGGTCGTAGCGCGCGCAGGCGCTGTGGATCATCTCGACGGCGCAGCAGGCCAGGCCGAAGGTCATCGGCCACATCGAGCCGGTGCGCGCCCAGTTGACCAGCTTGTCCACCGAGGACAGCACGAAACCCTTGTCCTGCAGGGTTTCGGCCACGGCGCGCAGCGCCTGGTCCTGCGCCGGGCCGGGCGGCAGCGGCGCGCCGGGGCGGGTCTGCTCGTGGCTCATTCCCATTCCAGGGCTCCCTTCCTCCACTCATAGACGAAGCCGACGGTGAGCACGGCAAGGAAGACCATCATCGACCAGAAGCCAAACAGGCCGATCTCGCCCAGCGACACCGCCCAGGGAAACAGGAAGGCCACCTCGAGGTCGAAGATGATGAACAGGATGGCCACCAGATAGAAGCGCACCTCGAACTTGCTGCGGGCGTCGTCGAAGGCCTCGAAGCCGCATTCATAGGCCGAGGTCTTCTCGGTGTCGGGGCGCTGGCGCGCGACAATCCACGACGCCGCCACCGCAATCAAGGCGATGGCGACGGCGATCCCCAGGAAGATCAGGATCGGCAGGTATTCGAGGAGCAGCGTGTCCATACTTCGTCCCCTCAGCGCATCGCACCGGAAAGTCGCGCGGCGTAAAACCTTCTCCCCACCGGGTCACAGTCGGCTCCGTGCTGCACATGACTATTGTTGCGACGGAAGCCAAGCGGGGGAGATCAAAAAGTGAACCGCGGAGCGCCCTCCGATTTAGAACCACCCGTTCGCGCGCATGACCGCCACCTTCGGCGCGCCGGGCGGCGCGTGGCGGGAGTGACGGGGCTCGAACCCGCGACCTCCGGCGTGACAGGCCGGCACTCTAACCAACTGAGCTACACCCCCGAAAGCGGACCCGCGCGGGTTGCGCCCATCTAATCCAGTGCGGCGGGCCTGTCAAGCGAACTGCCTAGGCCGTTCGGGGGAGGCGCCCCACCCGTTTCCCTGCCCGTTCGGGTGGGTACGGTGCGACAAGTTGCGGGAAAGTCTTCACTATTAGAACATTATTATTCTGGCATGTGTCACGGCGATGAATTCTTGCGTCCCGCCGATTCGCGCCTAGCCGCGCTTCTGCACCTCGCCGCCGCCCGCGATGCGACCGCTTGCGGCTCCGCCGCCGCCGTGCCAGTTTTCCGGCATGGAGTCCGCGCCGCCGCCCCCGCCCTTCGACCGCGCCGCCCATCTGCGCGCCGACCGCGAGCGCGTGGCGGCGCTGCGGCGGGACGCGGCGGCGCGGGTGCTGCCGGTGTGGCGCGGCACCATGCCGCTGGACGACGACGCCCGCCCGGTGCTGGCCGCCGGGCCCGACGCCCAGGAGATGCTGCGCGGCGCCGACCCCGCCGTCCTGCTGGGGCTGCTGGCGGGGGCGCCGGTGTTCGCCGTCGACATTTCGACCCGGCCCGGCGACGACGACGGGCCCGATGTGGGCCTGCCCGGCGCCTTCACCACCCTGCGGCGAGCGGCGGCGCGGCTGCGGCCGGAGGACTGGGCGCTGCTGGGCGCGGCGCAGGCCCTGAGCCAATGGCACGCGCGGGCGCGCTTCTGCGGCGCCTGCGGCGCCGAGACGGTGGCGGTGCTGGCCGGTTGGGGGCGGCTGTGCGGGCGCGACGAGTGCACCGCCGAGCATTTCCCGCGCACCGACCCGGCGATGATCGTGCTGGTCACGCATGGCGGCCGCGCCCTGCTGGGACGGCAGCGCACCTGGCCCGGCGGGCTGTATTCCTGTCTGGCCGGTTTCGTCGAGCCCGGGGAGAGCCTGGAGCAGACGGTGGCGCGCGAGGTCTTCGAGGAGACCGGCGTGCGCCTGGTGGCGCCGCCGCGCTATGTCGCCTCGCAGCCCTGGCCCTTCCCCTCGTCGCTGATGGTGGCCTTCACCGCCGAGGCCGCCGACGACGCCATCACCGTCGACGAGGTCGAGCTTGCCGACGCCGGCTGGTTCAGCCGCGCCGACGTCCGCGCCTTCGCCGACGCCGGGCGCTTCCTGCCCCATCGCGGCACCATCGCCCGGCGGCTGATCGAGGACTGGCTGGCGGGGGCATAGGCGCCCGCCCCGTCCCTACTCCGGCAGCCACAGCCGCCCGCCGCGCATCGGCGCCGGGGCGCCGGTGGTTTCGGGCAGGGTAAGCGGCAGCCCCCGGCGGCTGCGCACGGCCAGGAAGGCGAAGGCCTGCGCCTCCAGGGCGTCGCCATCCCAGCCCGCCGCCTCGACCGGGCCCACCTCCGCCGCCAGCGCCCGCGCCAGCATTTCCATCAGCAGCCCGTTGCGCCGGCCGCCGCCGGCGACCAACCATTGGCGCGGCGGCTCCGGCAGGTGGCGCACCGCTTCGGCCACCGCCGCCGCCGTCAGCGCCGTCAGCGTCGCGGCGCCGTCCTCGGCGCTCTTCCCCGCCACCAGGTCGGCGGCGAGATCCTGGAAATCGTCGCGGTCGAGGGATTTGGGCGGCGGGGCGCGGAACCAGCCGTGGGCGCGGAAGGAGGCGACGGCGGGCTCGTCCACCCGCCCGGCGCGGCCCAGGGCGCCGTCGCGGTCCATGTCCGCGCCGGTGCGGGCGCGGGCCCAGTCGTCCATGAGGGCGTTGCCGGGGCCGGTGTCGAAGGCCAGCAGGCGGCCATCGGCGCCGATCCAGGTAACATTGCCGACCCCGCCCAGATTGAGCACCGCCAGCGGCCGTGGCAGGTCCGCGGCCAGGGCGGCGTGAAACAGCGGCACCAGCGGCGCCCCCTGCCCGCCGGCGGCGACGTCGGCGCTGCGGAAGTCGTTGACCACCGGCAGGCCGGTTTCGGCGGCGAGCAGGGCGCCGTCGCCGATCTGCCAGGTGCGGCGCCGGTGGGGGCGGTGCAGCAGCGTCTGGCCGTGGAAGCCCACCAGCGCCACCTCGCCCCCCGCCGCCGGCAGCAGGGCGCGCACCGCCTCGGCATGGGCGAGGGTGAGCGCGCGCTCGGCCGCCGCCACCTCCGCCGGGTCGGGCGCCTCGCCGCCCAGCAGGGCGCGCAGGCGTCGGCGCAGCGCCGGGGGATAGGGCCGGGTGAGGGCGGGGCCGGTGGCGGCCACCGTCTCGCCGTCGGTGACGACGACGGCGGCGTCGACGCCGTCCAGCGAGGTGCCGCTCATCAGGCCGATGGCCCGGACGCAATGATCCTGCATGGCTCCCCCGTTTCGGCGCCGCGTTGTCGTGTGCCCGCGATTGTGCTAAACGGCCAGCCGCTTCGGCAAGCATCCAGCATCCAGCGCGGCGGCATCAGACATGACCAGCAGACCCCGCTCCGAATTCCTGCGCGTCGTCAGCGAACGCGGCTTCCTGCACCAGTGCACGGACATGGAGGCCCTGGACGAACGCCTCGCCAGCGGCCGGCGCACGGCCTATATCGGCTTCGACTGCACCGCCGATTCGCTGCATGTCGGCTCGCTGGTGCAGATCATGCTGCTGCGCTGGTGGCAGAAGACCGGCCACAAGCCCATCGTGCTGATGGGCGGCGGCACCACCAAGATCGGCGACCCCTCCGGCAAGGACACGGCGCGCCAGCTTCTAACCGAGGCGCAGATCGACGCCAACATGGCCGGCATCAAGAAGGTGTTCGCCACCTTCCTGGATTTCGGCGCCGGCGCCACCGACGCGGTGATGGTCAACAACGCCGACTGGCTCGACGGCCTGCACTACATCCCCTTCCTGCGGGAATACGGCCGGCATTTCACCATCAACCGGATGCTGAGCTTCGATTCCGTCAAGCTGCGCCTGGACCGCGAACAGCCGCTGACCTTCCTGGAGTTCAACTACATGATCCTCCAGGCCTACGACTTCCTGGAACTGGCGCGGCGCCACGACTGCGTCGTGCAGATGGGCGGCTCGGACCAATGGGGGAACATCGTCAACGGCGTCGAACTGGCGCGGCGCGTCGACGGCCGCGAGGTCTTCGGCGTCACCAGCCCGCTGCTGACCACCGCCTCGGGCGCCAAGATGGGCAAGACCGCGCAGGGGGCGGTGTGGCTGAACGCCGAGAAGCTGGCGGCCTATGACTACTGGCAATACTGGCGCAACACCGAGGACGCCGATGTCGGGCGCTTCCTGCGCCTGTTCACGGAACTGCCCCTGGACGAGATCGCCCGCCTGGAGGCGCTGAAGGGCGCCGAGATCAACGACGCCAAGAAGATCCTCGCCACCGAGGCCACCCGTCTGGCGCATGGCGAGGCGGCGGCGGCGGCCGCCGCCGAGACGGCGCGGCGCACCTTCGAGGAAGGGGCGCTGGCCGAGACCCTGCCGACGGTGGCGATCCCCCGCGCCGATCTGGAGGCCGGCCTGCCGGCCTTCGAGGCGGTGCGCCGGGCGGGGCTGGCGGCCTCGAACGGCGAGGCGCGGCGCCTCATCAAGGGCGGCGGCGCGCGCCTCAACGACGCTGTCATCGACGACGCCAACCGCATCGTCGGCGCCGCCGACCTGCGCGACGGGGTGGTTAAACTCTCGGCAGGCCGGAAGCGGCATGTGCTGATGCGGCCGGCGGAGTAGCCCGCCGCCGCTCAGACGGCCTCGGCCTCGGGCTCGGGCTGGGTTTGGGGCTCGGCCTCGGGGGCAAGCGCGTCGCCGGGAGCGTCGGGGACCGCCACGGGCGGCGCCGGCGCCGCCAGGGCGGTGTCGAGATAGGTGCCGACGGCGGCGGCGACGTCGCCGATTTCGTTGCTGAAGAAATGCGTGGCGTTCTCGATCAGCCGGAAGGCGATGTCGATGTTGCGCTGCGCCGACAGTTTCTGCGCCAGCTTGGCCACCGCCGCCGCCGGCACATAGGTGTCCCGCGCGCCGTGGACGATCAGCCCCGAGGCCGGGCACGGCGCCAGGAAGCCGAAATCGTAAAGGTTCGCCGGCGGCGCCACCGAGATGAAGCCGTTGATCTCCGGCCGGCGCATCATCAACTGCATTCCGATCCAGGCGCCGAAGGAATAGCCGCCGATCCAGCAGCCGCCGGCGTTGGGGTTGAAGCCCTGCATCCAGTCCAGCGCCGCGGCGGCGTCCGACAACTCGCCCTGGCCGTTGTCGAAGCGCCCCTGCGAGCGGCCGACGCCGCGGAAATTGAACCGCAGCACCGAAAAGCCACGCTGCCGGAACCCCTGGGACATCGCATGGACGATGCGGTTGTTCATCGTCCCGCCATGCTGCGGGTTGGGGTGCAGCAACAGGGCTATGGGGGCGTTCTGGCCCCTGGCATGATGGTAGCGCCCCTCAAGGCGACCTTCGGGGCCGCTGAAGATCACTTCAGGCATGTCCGACCGCTGACGCTGGGAAGTTGACGGATGAACTCAGGAATCTATCCTTTTTATCGTAACACCTTAGCAAGAAAACTTGACTCGTGCGCTCGGGCATCTTATAGTGCCTGGACAGGAGCGCCCGATTGGATGGGGCGATCGCCCCAACGCGGGCCCGGATAATAGCACAACGCTGGCAATGTTTTACAAGACTCTTAAGGAAGACATCGAAGCGATCCGCGCCCGCGACCCGGCGGCGCGCTCCCGCCTGGAAGTAGTTTTCTGTTATCCGGGCCTGCACGCGGTGATGTTCTATCGCCTCGCCAACGCGCTGTGGCGGCGGCGACTGCACCTGCTGGGGCGCTTCGTCTCGCATCTCGGGCGCTGGCTGACCGGCATCGAGATCCATCCCGGCGCGCGCATCGGCCGCCGGCTGTTCATCGACCACGGCATGGGCGTGGTCATCGGCGAGACCGCCGAGATCGGCAACGACGTCACCCTCTATCAGGCCTGCACCCTGGGCGGCACCTCGCTGCACAAGGGCAAGCGCCACCCCACCCTGGAGGACGGCGTCATCGTCGGCTCCGGCGCGCAGGTGCTGGGGCCGATCACCGTGGGGGCCGGGGCGCGCATCGGCGCCAACGCCGTGGTCATCGGCGACGTGCCGGGGGGCGTGACCATGGTCGGCATCCCGGCGCGGGCGGTGATGCGGCGCACGAAGAAGCAGGAAAAGGAATTTTGCGCCTATGGCGTCACCACCGAGCACCTGCCCGACCCGGTGGCGCGCAGTTTCGAGATGATGCGCCAGCACATCGCCGATCTCGGCCACCGCATCGAGACGTTGGAGGAAGAGTTGCGCGGGCGGGACGGCGAGGCGCCGGGCGCCGACAAGGCGTCGGGGCAGACGCGCGTCGCGGCCTCGGGCGGGGGGTCGCAGTAACGGCATGGCCATGCAAGTCTGGAGGATCGAAACGTGAAGCTGAGCACCAAGGGCCGCTACGCGGTGATGGCGATGGTGGACCTCGCCGTCCACAGCCAGGGAAGCCCCGTGGCGCTCGCCGACATCGCCGAGCGCCAGGAGATCTCGCTGTCCTATCTGGAGCAGTTGTTCGGCAAGCTGCGCAAGGGCGGGCTGGTGAAGAGCGTGCGCGGGCCGGGCGGCGGCTATCTGCTGGCGCGCGTGGCCGAGCAGATGCGCGTCTCCGACATCATCCTCGCCGTCGACGAGCCCATCCAGACCACCCGTTGCACCCCCGGTTCGCCGGCCGGCTGCCACAACAACAAGGGCCGCTGCCTGACCCACGACCTGTGGGAGGAACTGGGCAACCAGATCTATCTGTACCTCAGTTCGGTGTCGCTGGCCGATGTCTGCGAGCGGCGGGTGCTGGGCACCAGCGGCATGTTCCACGGCGCCAGCAAGGGCGTCGCCGCGCAATAGCCGGCCGAAGGCCCCTTCCATGACGCCGGCCGTGTACCTGGACTATAACGCCACCGCGCCGACGCGGCCCGAGGTCGCGGCGGCGATGGCCGCCTGCCTTGCCGAGCCCGGCAACCCCTCATCGGTGCACGCCTTCGGCCGCGCCGCCCGGCGGCGGCTGGAGGAGGCCCGCGCCGCGGTGGCCGAACTGGTGGCGGCGGCGCCGGCGGGTGTTGTGTTCACCTCCGGCGGCACCGAGGCCAACAACCTGGCCCTGCGCGGCACCGGGCGGACGCGGATTCTGGTCTCGGCGGTGGAGCACGGCTCGGTGATCGCGGCGGCGCCGGCGGCGGAGCTGATTTCGGTGGACGCGGCCGGCCGCGTGCGCCTGGACGCCCTGGAGGAGATGCTGGCCGCCGACCACCGCCCGGCGCTGGTGTCGATCATGCTCGCCAACAACGAGACCGGGGTGGTGCAGCCGGTCGCCGAGGCCGCCGCCATCGCCCGGCGCCACGGCGCGCTGGTGCATTGCGACGCCGTGCAGGGGCCGGGCCGGCTGGAGGTCGACATCGGCGCGATGGGCGTCGATCTGCTGACGCTGTCGGCGCACAAGCTGGGCGGCCCCGCCGGGGTGGGGGCGCTGGTGCTCGCCGAGGACGGGCTCGACCTGGCGCCGCTGTTGCGCGGCGGCGGCCAGGAGCGCGGCAGGCGCTCCGGCACCGAGAACCTGCCCGGCATCGTCGGTTTCGGCGCGGCGGCGCGGGCGGCGGCCGGCGACGACCGCGCCCGCCTGCGCGCCCTGCGCGAGCGCCTGGAGGCCGAGGCGCTCCGCCGCGTGCCCCGGGCGCGGGTGGTGGCGGCGGAGGCCGAGCGCCTGCCCAACACCGTATGCCTGGCATTGCCGGGCCTGGCGAGCGATATACAGGTGATGGCCCTGGACCTGGAGGGCATCGCCGTCAGCGCCGGCGCCGCCTGCTCGTCGGGCAAGGTGGCCGCCTCGCATGTGCTGGCGGCAATGGGGCTGCCGGCCGCGACGGCTGGCAGCGCCATCCGCGTCAGCCTCGGCTGGGGGAGCCGGGAGGAGGACGTGGCGCGTTTCGTGGAAGCCTGGGCGGCGCTGGCCGCGCGCGGCCCGCACGCCGACAGCGAAAGGGAGTCGACAGCATGACCGAACGGCGAGCCATGAAGCCCATCACCATGACCGAGGCCGCCGCCGCGCGCATCAAGGCGCTGATGGCCGGCAACGGCCAGCCGGCGGCGGGGGTGCGCCTGGGCGTCAGCCCCAAGGGCTGCTCGGGCCTGTCCTACACGATGGAGTTCGTCGACGAGCGCCAGCAGTTCGACGAGGTGGTGGAGGAGCACGGGGTGACGGTCTTCGTCGACCCCAAGGCGACGATGTTCCTGTTCGGGACCGAGATGGACTATGTCGAGGACAAGCTGCAGTCCGGCTTCGTGTTCCGCAACCCCAACGAGACGGGCCGGTGCGGCTGCGGCGAATCCTTTACCGTCTGAGGCACGGACGGGCTGGACGCGCCGGCGCCGTTGGGATTATCTCCTTGCCCTGACCGCCTGTCGCCACAGTCCGAGGTTCGCGCCCATGCCCAAGATCACCTTCGTCTCCGCCGACGGCACCCGCAAGGAGGTCGAGGCCCCCGAGGGGCTATCCGTGCTGGAGGTCGCGCACCGGCACGGCATCGACCTGGAGGGGGCGTGCGAGGGCTCGCTCGCCTGTTCCACCTGCCACGTCATCGTCGATCCGGGCTGGTTCGACCACCTGCCCGACGCCAGCGACGACGAGGAGGACATGCTCGACCTGGCCTTCGGGCTGGAGCAGACCTCGCGCCTGGGCTGCCAGATCATCATCACCAAGGAGCTGGACGGCCTGGTGGTGCGCCTGCCGGCGGCCACCCGCAACATGATGACCGGCTAGCGCCATGACGGCGGCGGACGACGCGCCGACCTTGTTCGAGCGCCTGCGCGGGGCCTGCGGCGACGAATGGCGCGCCTACACCCGCCACGCCTTCGTGCTGCGCCTCGGCGACGGCAGCCTGCCGGAGGCGGCCTTCCGCCGCTACCTGGTCCAGGACTACCTGTTCCTGATCCACTTCGCCCGCGCCCACGCCCTGGCGGTGTTCAAGAGCGACACCCTCGACGACATGCGCCAGGCCGCCGGCGGCATGGCCGCCATCCTCGACGAGATGGGCCTGCATGTGCGCTATTGCCGGCGCTGGGGGATCGGCCAGGACGAGATCGCCCGCCAGCCCGAGGCCGCCGCCACCGTCGCCTATACGCGCTATGTGCTGGAACGCGGCCTCGCCGGCGACCTTCTCGACCTGCATGTGGCGCTGGCGCCGTGCATCGTCGGCTATGCCGAGATCGGCGCCATGCTGGCGGCGCGGCCGGGCGGGCGGGACGAGGCCAACCCCTACGCCGACTGGATCGAGATGTATGCCGGCGAGGAGTACCAGCAGGTCGCCCGCGCCCATATCGAGCAGCTCGACCGCCTGATGGCGGCGCGGGGCGGCCCCGCCCGCATGGCGGCGCTGACCGAAACCTTCCGCGTCGCCACCCGCCTGGAGACGGATTTCTGGCAAATGGGCCTCGACGGCGCCTGAGCCACCCGCGACCGCTTGCCCGGCCGCCGCCGGGGTGCGATCCTGGGGCGGCCGACCGAAGGGGGGAATCGTGCGTCCGAGGGGCCTGTCCATACGCGGGCGGCTGGTGACCGTCATCGCGCTGCTGCTGACCGCCGGCTTCCTGACCACCAATCTGGTGAGCTTCCGCGTCTCGACGCAGACGTTGAAGGCGACGATCCTCGAAAACGAACTGCCGCTGACCAGCAGCAACATCTACAGCGAAATCCAGGCCGACCTGCTGCGGCCGGTCTTCGTTTCCTCGCTGATGGCGCACGACACCTTCCTCAAGGACTGGGTGCTCGCCGGAGAAGGCGACGTCGAGGCGGTCACCCGCTATCTGGACGAGATCCGCCGCCGCTACGGCGTCTTCACCAGCTTCTTCATTTCCGAAACCACCCGCCGCTACTACCATTTCAGCGGCGTTACCCAGGTGGTCGAGGCGCGCGACCCCGCCGACGTGTGGTTCTTCCGAGTCCGCGCGATGGAGGAGCCCTACGAAATCAACATCGATTACAACCAGGCCCAGGACGACGCCATCACCGTCTTCGTCAATTATCGGGTCTTGGACTACGACGGCAACTTCCTGGGCGTCACCGGGGTCGGCCTTGCCGTCGACAGCGTCGCCAACATCATCGCGCGCTACGGCCAGACCTTCGGGCGCAACCTGTTTTTCGTCGACCGGGAGGGCGCCGTCACCGTGCGGGCCGGGCAACCGGGGCTGGACGCCGACAACATTCACGACGTCGAGGGATTGGCGGCGGTGGCGGAGCGCCTGCTGGCGTCGGAGCAGGGCTTTTTCGAATATGAGCGCGCCGGCGAGCCGATGCTGGCGACCACCCGCTTCATCCCCGAACTCGGCTGGCATGTGGTGGTCGAGCAACTGGAGTCGGAGGCGTTCCGGGGCCTGTGGCGCAGCTTCCTGACCAATCTGGCCATCGGCGCCGGCGTCATCGCCCTGACCATGACCGCGATCATTTATGCCGTTCACCTGTACCAGCGGCGACTGGAGCACATGGCCAGCCATGACGGCCTGACCGGCATCGGCAACCGCGCCTACTTCGACATGGCGCTGGAACAGGCGCTG
>JAWLGJ010000058.1:0-14560 GCA_041685145.1 Magnetospirillaceae bacterium
CGCGACGGGCTCCGGCGCCAGGACGCGGTGCCCCTGGGTCGCGTCGCCGGCGGCGACGCCGGCGTAGCTCACCGGCACCACCCGGCCGTCGAACAGGCACAGGATGCGGTGCAGCGGCCGCACCCAGCGTTCCGGCCGCGCGCCCCAGCGCATCGACTTCGGCCAGGGGAAGGCGGCGAGGGTGTCGGCGACGACCTCGGCGACGACCTCGGCGGCGGGGCGGCCCTTGCGCTCGACGACGGCGAAATAGAACTCACCCTTGCCGGTGTCGCGGGTCTCGCACTGCTCCAGCGTCACGCCGTTGGCGCGCAGGAAGCCGGCGATGGCCTGCTCGGGGGCGCCGACGCGGGGGCCGCGGCGCTCCTCGCGCAGATCGGGCTGGGCGGCGGGCAGGCCGTCGACCACCAACGCCAGGCGCCGTGGCGTCGCGAAGGCCTCGGCACGCTCGCCCGGCAGGCCGTTCCGCGCCAGCCCCTGGGCGACCAGCCGGTGCAGGTCTTCGGCGGCGCGGGCCTGCATCCGGGCCGGAATCTCCTCGCAGAACAGTTCCAGCAGCAACTGCGGCATGGCTCAGCCCTCCGCCGGCCGGCGCGAGGCCAGCCAAGCCTCGCAGCACGCCTTCGCCAGCGCCCGCACCCGGCCGATATAGGCCTGGCGCTCGGTCACGCTGATCACCCCGCGCGCGTCGAGCAGGTTGAAGCGGTGGCTGGCCTTGATGCACTGGTCATAGGCGGGCAGCGCCAGCCCGGCGTCGAGAAGCTGGCGGCACTCGGTCTCGGCGTCGGTGAAATGGCGCAGCAGCATCTCGGTGTCGGCGTGTTCGAAATTGTGCGCGGAGTATTCCCGCTCCGCCTGCAGGAAGACGTCGCCGTAGGACACCCCGGCGCCGTTGAAGTCGAGGTCGTAGACGTTCTCGACCCCCTGGATGTACATCGCCAGCCGTTCCAGGCCGTAGGTCAGCTCCACCGCCACCGGGTCGCATTCGATGCCGCCGACCTGCTGGAAATAGGTGAACTGGGTGACCTCCATGCCGTCGCACCACACCTCCCAGCCCAGGCCCCAGGCGCCCAGGGTGGGGCTTTCCCAGTCGTCCTCGACGAAGCGGATGTCGTGGCGCCCGGCGTCGATGCCCAGCCGCGCCAGGCTTTGCAGGTAAAGCTCCTGGGCGTTGGCCGGCGAGGGCTTGAGTAGCACCTGGAACTGGTAATAGTGCTGCAGGCGGTTGGGATTCTCGCCATAGCGGCCGTCGGTGGGCCGGCGCGAGGGCTGCACATAGGCGCAGCGCCAGGGCTCGGGGCCCAGGGCGCGCAGCGTCGTGGCCGGGTGAAACGTGCCGGCGCCGACCTCCATGTCATAGGGCTGCAGCAGCACGCAGCCCTGTTCCGCCCAGAACTGCTGCAGACTCAGGATCAGAGACTGAAAGCTCGGGCGGTCCCGGCCGTTCTCCGGCATCCTCGGTGCTCATTACGGTTGCGAGAAGCGTTGGGGCAACCTAGCCGCGCCCCCGGTTGTGGTCAAGCTGCCCCGCCGCCGCCCTCAGCCGCCGTAGGGGCAATCGGGCCGCCCGCAATGCGCCGCCCCCGACGCCGCCACATAGCTGCCGCACACCGGGCATTGCTCGGTCTCGAAGACGGCGCCCTCGCGCGGCGCCGGTCGGCGCCGCCGCGCCGCCGCCGACCGGCGCGGCAGCGGCCGGTCGCCCGGGCGCTGGCGGAGCATCCGGTCCCAATACTTGAAGGCGACCCACACCACCACGACCGCCAGCAGGGTGAACACGAGCTTTTGGAGCATTCCGCGGTTATGGCGCCTTGCGCCGGGGGGGTCAACGCCAACCTGGACGTTCGGCAGCGGGGGATTGGCCTTTGGTTCGATGGTGCGGGCGGCGCGGCGGCGCCACGTTTCGGGCAGAAAGCGGCGGCGGACCGTTGCAAGCCCCGAAAGCGCCCCCATCTAACATGCAAATGGGAAGCGGTCTAACCCAGAGGGGCTAGCGTTCTTCCCCCATTGGGGAAGGCGCGCGAAAGCCCGAACGAGCGGCAGGGAAGTCAGGGACGATGAACGAGCAGCGGAGCATCCTTTCCGGCGCCGCGGCGTTTGCCGCGGCGGTGCTGGCGCCGTGGACGGCGTGGGCGCGCGAGGCCTCGGACTGGCAGATGCTGTGGCCGCCGGCGGCCTCGCCGACGGCGGCGCGGATCAACGAGCTGAACGTCCTGCTCAACTCGGTGATTCTGGGCATCGTGGTTCTGGTCACCGGGCTGGTGGCCTACATCGCCTGGCGCTTCCGGGCCAGCCGCAACCCCGAGCCCGCCCGCTGGTCCCACAACACCAAGCTGGAACTGGCCTGGACCTTGATTCCGGCCCTCATCCTGGTGGTCATCGCCTTCCCGTCCTTCCGGCTGCTCTATTTCATGGACCGGGTGGAGGAGGCCGACCTGACCCTCAAGGTCACCGGGCGGCAGTGGTACTGGAACTACGAGTACCCCGAGCACGGCATCACCTTCGACGCCAACATGATCTGGGACGAGGAGGCCCTGGAGGGCCGCCCGCGCCTGCTGGCCACCGACAACCCCGTGGTGCTGCCGGCGGGGGTGCCGATCCGCATTCAGCTTACCGCCGACGACGTCATCCACTCCTGGGCGCTGCCGGGGCTAGGCATCAAGACCGACACCGTGCCCGGGCGCCTGAACGAGACCTGGGTGCAGATCGACGAGCCCGGCATCTATTACGGGCAGTGCTCGGAACTGTGCGGCATCAATCACGCCTACATGCCCATCGAGGTGCACGCGGTGCCGCCGGCCGAGTTCGAGGATTGGCTGGGCCAGGCGCGCCAGCAGTTCGCCGCCGACGCGCCGCGGCTGGCGGCCCGGTAGGTTGCCCGGCAGGTTCGAGGAGACAGCGACGATGACCGTCCAGACGCAACCCGCCCCCGCCCACCACCACGAGGCCCCCACCGGCTGGCGGCGGTGGTTGTTCTCGACCAACCACAAGGACATCGGCACCATGTATCTGGTGTTCTCGGTGATCACCGGGATCATCGGCGGCGCCATGTCGGTCTATCTGCGCGCCGAGCTGGCGGCGCCGGGGCTGCAGCTTTCCGACGACACCCAGTTCTACAACGTCATGCTGACGGCCCACGGCGTCATCATGGTGTTCTTCGTGGTGATGCCGGCGCTGATCGGCGGCTTCGGCAACTGGTTCGTGCCGCTGATGATCGGCGCGCCGGACATGGCCTTTCCGCGCATGAACAACATCAGCTTCTGGCTGCTGCCGCCGGCCTTCCTGCTGCTGGTGCTGGCGGCGCTGAGCGGCATGGGGGTCGGCACCGGCTGGACGCTCTACCCGCCGCTGTCGACCAGCGGCCATCCCGGCGCCGCCGTCGATTACGCCATCCTCAGCCTGCACATCGCCGGCATCTCGTCGATCCTGGGGGCGATCAACTTCATCACCACCATTCTGAACATGCGCGCGCCGGGCATGACGCTGCACCGGATGCCGCTGTTCGCGTGGTCGATGCTGGTCACCGCCGTCATGCTGCTGCTGGCGGTGCCGGTGCTGGCCGGCGCCCTGACCATGCTGCTCACCGACCGCAATTTCGGCACCGCCTTCTTCGCGCCCGGCCTGGGCGGCGACCCGGTGCTGTACCAGCATCTGTTCTGGTTCTTCGGGCACCCCGAGGTCTACATCATGATCCTGCCCGCCTTCGGGATCATCAGCCACATCGTCGCCACCTTCTCCAAGAAGCCGATCTTCGGCTATCTGGGCATGGCCTATGCGATGGTGGCGATCGGGGCCATCGGCTTCGTGGTGTGGGCGCATCACATGTTCACCGCCGGGCTGGACGTGGACACGCGGGCCTATTTCACCGCCGCGACGATGATCATCGCCGTGCCCACCGGCATCAAGGTCTTCAGCTGGCTGGCGACGATGTGGGGCGGCTCGATCGAGTTCAAGACGCCGATGCTGTGGGCCACCGGCTTCATCTTCCTGTTCGTCATCGGCGGCGTGACGGGGGTGGTGCTGGCCAACGCCGGCGTCGACATCACCCTGCACGACACCTATTACGTCGTGGCGCATTTCCACTATGTGCTCAGCCTGGGCGCCGTCTTCGCGATGTTCGCCGGTTTCTACTACTGGATCGGCAAGATGAGCGGCCGGCAGTACCCCGAGGGCCTGGCCAAGATCCAGTTCTGGCTGATGTTCGTGGGCGCCAACCTGACCTTCTTCCCGCAGCATTTCCTGGGCCTCGCGGGGATGCCGCGGCGCATTCCCGACTACCCGGACGCCTATGCGGGCTGGAACATGGTCAGCAGCGTCGGGGCCTATCTGGGGTTCGCCGGGGCGCTGTTCTTCGTCTATGTCGTCTGGCGCACCTTCGCCTCCGGCGAGCGGGCGCCGGACAACCCCTGGGGGCGCGGGGCCACCACCCTGGAATGGACGGTGAGTTCGCCGCCGCCCTTGCACAGCTTCGAGGAACTGCCGCGCTTCGGCCCGGCCGCGCGCCCGGCCGAGGGCCCGGCGGAGTAGGGGAGGCGCGGCGATGGCCTGGCCAAGCGGCAAGGCGGCGACGGTGGCGGTCCTGCTGGTGGTGGTCGCCGGCATGGGCGGGCTGGTGGCGGCGGCGGTGCCGCTCTACGACCTGTTCTGCCGCGTCACCGGCTATGGCGGCACCACCACCACCGCCGAGGCCGTGCCCGGAACCGCCGGCGAGCGGGCGGTGACGGTGCGCTTCGACACCACCGTCAACAGCGCCCTGCCCTGGCGCTTCCGGCCGCCGGAGGCGCCGGTGCATCTGCGCCTGGGCGAAAGCGGCCTGGTGCATTTCACCGCCGAGAACACCTCGGACCGCCCCGTCACCGGCCGGGCCACCTTCAACGTCACGCCGGCGAAGGTGGCGCGCTATTTCGCCAAGATCGACTGCTTCTGCTTCACCGAGCAAACCCTGCAGCCGGGCGAGCGCGTCGACATGCCGGTGACCTTCTTCGTCGATCCGGCGCTGGCCGGCGACCGCAACGCCCAAGAGGTCGAAACCATCACCTTGGCCTACACCTTCTTCAAGGCCGAGGCACCGGAAGCCGCCGGGGAGGACAGTCCGTCATGACCGAGGCCAAACACGCCGAACACGCGGCCCACCCCTATCACCTGGTCAACCCCAGCCCGTGGCCGGCAATCGGCTCCGGCGCCGCCTTCCTGACCGCCTATGGCGCCGTGCGCTATTTCCACGGCGAAGGCTACTGGGTGCTGGCGCTGGGCATCGCCCTGGTGCTGTTCACGATGGCGATGTGGTGGCGCGACGTCATCCGCGAGTCCTTCCACGACTACACCGACGTCGTCCGCCACGGGCTGCGCGTGGGCATGGGGCTGTTCATCGCCTCGGAGGTGATGTTCTTCGTCGCCTTCTTCTGGGCCTTCTTCAACGCCGGCCTGGGGGTGAATCCCTCCATCGACACCTGGCCGCCGGCGGGCATCGAGCCGCTGGAAACCTGGGATCTGCCCTTCCTGAACACGCTGATCCTGCTGTCCTCGGGGTTGACCCTGAACTGGGCCCACCACGCCCTGCGCGCCGGCAATCGGCCGGACGTGCTCAAGGGCCTGTCGTTGACGGTGCTACTGGGGGCGGTGTTCCTGACCCTGCAGATGGTCGAATACGGCCACGCCACCTTCGGCTTCGCCGACGGCGTCTATCCCAGCGTCTTCTACATGGCCACCGGCTTCCACGGCTTCCACGTCTTCGTCGGCGTGGTCTTCCTGGCCGTGAATCTGGGCCGCGTCGCGGCGGGCCAGTTCAGCCCCAAGCACCATGTCGGCTTCGAGGCGGCCGCCTGGTACTGGCACTTCGTCGACGTGGTGTGGATCTTTCTGTTCGTCTGGGTCTACTGGTGGGGCGGCGGCTGAGGCAAGGAACCCGGCCCCCGGCGCGGCTGTTGTCCGAAGGACGGCGGCATGAGCGGGAGGGCTTGGCATGGGCGAGCGGCTCAAGGGCAGGACGGCCATCATCACCGGCTCGGACTCCGGCATCGGCCGGGCGATGGCGGAGGAATTCGCCAAGGAAGGCGCCGACGTCTGCGTCACCTATTACCGCGACCGCGACGGCGCCGAGGAGACGCGGCGGCTGGTGGCGGCGCAGGGGCGGCGGGCGCATGTGGTGCAGGTCGACCAGCGGGAACCGGCGCAGGTGGCGCGTGCCTTCGAGGAGGCCGAGCGGGCGCTGGGGCCGGTGTTCGTGCTGGTCAACAACGCCGGCATCGATTCCTCCGGCGTCCAGGTCGCCGACATGGAGGACGCCGCCTGGGACCGCGAGATCCGCACCAATCTCTATGGCCCGTTCTATTTCTGCCGCGCCTTCATCCGCGCCCGGCGCGCCCGCGGCGGCGGCGGGCGGATCATCAACGTCACCTCGGTCCACGAGGAGATCCCGCGCATCGGCTCGGCGGGCTACGACGCCTCCAAGGGAGGCTTGCGCAACCTGACCTTCACGCTGTGCCTGGAGCTGGCGCCGGACCGCATCAACGTCAACAACATCGCGCCGGGCATGGTGCTGACGCCGATGAACCAGGCGGCGATGGACGACCGCGCGGTCTATGAGAAGCAGGTCGCCAACATCCCCTGGAAACGCGCCGGCGAACCGTGGGAGGTGGCGCGGCTTGGGGTCTATCTCGCCTCCGACGACGCCGACTACGTCACCGGCCAGAGCTTCGTCATCGACGGCGGCCTGATGAAGGCGGTGGGGCAGGGGGCGTAGGCGGCGGCGCTTCGGCCTCCGCCGCCGGATAGGGTTCGGAAACCACCGGCGGATAGGGGCCGGGCTCGTATTGGCCGATCAGGCGCTCGCGGTCGCGGGCGAGGGGCTGAGGGTAGCACACCGGGTCGGCGAGGCTGCGGTAGCACCAGATGGGCGGCGGCGCGGCGATGTCCGTCGCCGGGGCCGCACAGGCCCCCAGCAGCACGCACACCACCAAGCCGTACAGCGGGCGCCGGGACATGCAACGCATGTGGCGCCGCCCCCCGGCGGCGCAAGCCGGCCGTGCGGCCGGCTTGCGAAAGGCGGGCGGGGATCAGGCGTTGACGTCGATGACGGTGCGGCCCTTCACCTCGCCCTTGAGAATCTTGCCGCCCAGCTCCGGCACGTCGCGCAGCGGATGCACCGTGGTCAGGCGGTCGAGGCGCTCCAGCGGCAGGTCGCGCGCCAGGCGCTCCCAGGCGGCGAGGCGCTCGGCGCGCGGGCACATCACCGAGTCGATGCCCAGCAGGTTGACGCCGCGCAGGATGAAGGGCAGCACGGTGCCCTTCATCTCGATGCCGCCGGCGTTGCCGCAGGCGGCCACCGAGGCGCGGTAGCGCAGCCCGGCGATCACCGCCGCCAGGGTGGGGCCGCCGGCGGCGTCGACGGCGCCGCTCCAGCGTTCCGACAGCAACGGCTTCGCCGGCCCGCCCTCGAACTCGGCGCGGTCGACGATGGTGGCGGCGCCCAGGTCGCGCAGATAGTCGTGCAGGGCGGCGCGGCCGGTCACCGCCGCCACCCGGTAGCCCAGCTTGCTCAGCACCGCCACCGCCACGCCGCCGAGGCCGCCGCCGGCGCCGGTGACCAGCACCTCGCCCTCGGCCTCGGGGCTGAGGCCGTGGCGCTCCAGCGCCATCACCGCCAGCATGGCGGTGAAGCCGGCGGTGCCGATGGCCATCGCCTGGCGGCCGGTCAGCCCCGCCGGCAGCGGCACCAGCCACTCGGCCTTCACCCGCGCCTTCTGGGCATAGCCGCCCCAGTGCAGCTCGCCCACGCGCCAGCCGGTGAGAATCACGGCGTCGCCGGGCTTGTAGTCCGGCGAGGCCGATTCCTCGACGACGCCGGCGAAGTCGATGCCGGGGACGTGGGGATAGCTGCGCACCAGCCGTCCGAGGCCGTTGAGCACCAGGCCGTCCTTATAGTTGAGGGTGGAATAGTCCACCCGCACCAGCACCTCGCCCGCCGGCAGATCGTCGACGGCCAGCGGCTGGATGGTGGGGACGACCTTGCCGGCTTCCTCGCGCAGCACCAGGGCCTGGAACGTGCTCATGGGGCTCCTCCCTCGCATTCGTCACGGAGGGCGAGGATAAGGGGGCGGCGCCGCCGCCGCCACCCCGACCTTGCGTATTATCCAATCATCCGCCAGCCGCCGTCAAAGCACGTTGCGCCCGGCGCCGGCGGCGAGGCCGCGGCGGTGGCGGCGCTCGTCGGCGCGCTCGCGCCGCGCCTCCGCCAGCAGCCGCGCCCCGTGGGCCGAGAGGTCGAGCAGCCGCCCGCGCCCGCCGGTGACCATCAGCGTGCCGGCATAGGCGTAAAGGCTGGGCTGGGCGGCGTCGGCGGCGGCCTCGTCGAGGTCGGTGAAGGCGTCGGGGTGCCAGGACTGCGCGCCGCCGTGGCGGCGACACCAAAGATTGATGAACAGCGGCGCGGCGAGCGGGGGATGGCGGCGGGCGGCGCGGGCGGCCTCGATCAACACTCGGGTAGGGCCCGTCGCCATCCTGGCCTCCGTGAAAGAACCCGGCGGCCGTGGCCGCCGGGAGTTTGCAGGGGGGAGAGGAGAACGCCCCCGCCGGGGCGTTGAGGCAATATTGCGATAACGGCAATCACTTGTCAAGTGGCGCAACGCCGCGTCTTGCGGCGGCGGTCACATTTCCGCAATGCCGACCACCCGGTGGATGGCCAGCACGCGCGCCAGCGGCCAGGCGATCTCGTCGGCGGGGTTGTACTGGGCAAGGACGAGCTGCGAGGGCGTGCGGCGGCGGAATTCCTTGATGTAGCACAGCGGCAGGGTGCCGTCGTCGGGGCGCAGTTGCACCACCACGCCGCAGCCGGGCGTCACCGGCCGGTTGGGGTTGACGTGCACCACCCAGCCCGGCTGGAACATCGGCCGCATACTGTCGCCGGTGACATAGACGGCATAGGCGTTGCGCACCCCGGCAAGCTGCGGCGGCCGTTCGGTGTGGGCCTGGGCCTCGCCGTTCAGTTCGATGGCGCCGTCGTGGCCGCCGATGGCGGCGCCGTGGATGGGCAGATCCCGCGGCAGCTCCGCCGCCGCCGGCAGCGGCCGCGGGCGGGGCAGGAAGGCGTCGGCGGCCGGGCCGGCGCCGAAGGCGGCCAACACCTCGTCGACGGCGCAGCCGATATAGGCGGCGATGGCCGCCGCCTCGGCGCCCTTCAACTGGCGCTCGCCCTTGAGCAGGCGCGTCACCGCCGAGGCGTCCAGCCCCAGATGGCGGGCCAGTCCGGCCTGGGTGCGGCCCCGCAGGGCCAGGCGCTGCTTCAGCCAGTCGCGCTGCATGGCGGGCATTCTTGCGCGCTCCGCAATCGCTGTCAGCGGATGAAATCGCAAAGCATCTTGACAGTGAATTGCGTAATTCGCAACATCGCCGCCGCCACCATGAACAAAAAGGGAACACGGACATGACCGATCACCGCCCCGCCGGCCCGGCGCCGCTGCGCACCAGCCTGCAACGCCACGCCGTTTCCGGCTACAGCGCCGAACAACTTCGCGACCGCGCCCGCCGCCACGCCGTCCGCGCCTGGTGCGAGCAGGGCATCCTGGTGATCGCCCTTGAGGACGGCCGCCTCACCTGGCCGGAGCGCGAGCTGCTGCGCCAACTGGGCGAGCGCCTCGCCGGCGCGCCCGCCGGGGGCGGCCGATGAGCGGCGGCTGGACGACGACTCTGGTCGAGGCCCGCCTGCGCGAGGCCGCCGAGACCCTGCGCCGCCTGCCGCTGGCCCGCCCGCGCGGCTATTTCACCGCCTGGCCGGAGCCGGTGCGCAGCGTCAGCGAGGCCCATGGCTATACCCCGGCGCGGCTGCGGCCGCCGCCGCCGCCTCCGGCCGCCATCGACCGCCTCGACGAGGTGCTGGGCTGGATGGGCTGGCTGGACGACGAGCAGATCCGCCTGCTGTGGGCGCGCGCCGCCGGAGTCCCTTGGCGGCCCCTGTGCCAGCGCCTCGGCCGCGGGCGCACCACCGCCTGGCGGCTGTGGGTGGCGGCGCTGATGGCGCTGCGCGAGCGCCTGGAGGCCGAGGGCGTGCCGGCGCGGCCGACGGGGGAGTGAATTTTTTTCCATTTTGGGCTTGAACCGCCGGAACAAAACGGGTACAAATGGGCTCAACGATGGGGATGGCGCGCCCGGCACCGCACGGTGGCGGGCGTTTTGCCGTCGTGGCGGGTGTGACGGCGGTCACAGCGCGGCGGCGGCCGCCGCCCTAGGATGGGGGCTCGGTCGCGGCGTCGTTCTGCGATTGCTCCTCTCAAGACACCAACTGCCCGGGCGCGCCCCTGTCGCCCGGGCTTTTGTTTGCAAAGGGCGCCCGGCATGGCCCAGCGGTGGACACGCGCGGCGCGGCAGCGGTTCCTGGAGACCCTGCGCGCCACCGGCAATGTCAGCGCCGCCGCCCGCGCGGTGGGGCTGGCGCGCTCCTCGGCCTATCGGCTGCGGCGCCGCGACGCCGCCTTCGCCGCCGCCTGGGACGACGCCGAGCAGGAGGCCGTCGACCTGCTGGAGCAGGAGGCGCGGCGGCGCGCCCTGGACGGGGTGGCCGAGCCGCTGATGGGCGGCGGCAAGCTGATTCGCGACGACGACGGGCGGGTCATGACCATCCGCCGCCACAATGACCGCCTGCTGGAAATGCTGCTCAAGGCCCACCGACCGGAGAGGTTCCGCGACCGTGCCGATCCCCGCCCCGTCGAAGGCGAAGCGGCCGGCGGCCGCCTGCCGCCCGTCACCATCGTCGTCGGCGCTGACGCTGAGCCTGCACCCCCGCCAGGGGACGGCGCTGACGACGACGGCGACTGAAATCCTGTACGGCGGCGCCGCCGGCGGCGGGAAAAGCCATCTGCTGCGCGTCGCCGCCATCGCCTGGTGCCGGGCGGTCGCCGGCTTGCAGGTCTATCTGTTCCGGCGCGAGTTCCCGGAACTGTACAAGAACCATATGGACGGCCCCGGCGGCTTTCCGGCGCTGCTGGCGGGGTGGACGCGGCGCGGCCTGGCGGCGGTCAACCGCTCCGCCCACACCATCGCCTTCGCCAACGGCTCGAAGATCAATCTGTGCCATTGCCGGCACGAGCGCGACGTCTACGCCTATCAGGGCGCCGAGATGCATGTGCTGATGATCGACGAGCTGACGCAGTGGACGCGACCCATGTACGCCTTCCTGCGCGGGCGCCTGCGCCTGGGCGGGCTGGCGGTGCCCGACGCCGAGGCGGGGCGCTTCCCGCGCATCCTGTGCGGCGCCAATCCCGGCGGGGTGGGGCACAACTGGGTGAAGGCCGACTTCATCGACCTGGCGCCGCCGCTGGCGATCACCGCCATGCCGGCCGCCGAGGGCGGCATGGCGCGCCAGTTTATCCCGGCGCGGCTGGAGGACAACCCGACGCTGCTGGCCAACGATCCCGGCTATGCCCAGCGGCTGGAAGGCCTGGGCAGCCCGGCGCTGGTCAAGGCCATGCGCGCCGGCGACTGGAACATCGTCGCCGGCGGCATGTTCGACGACGTCTGGGCCCCGGCGGCGCATCTGCTGCCGCCCTTCGCGCCGCCGCCGGGCTGGCGCGTCGACCGCAGTTTCGACTGGGGCTCGTCGCGCCCGTTCTCGGTGGGCTGGTGGGCGGAAAGCGACGGCTCCGACCTGGTGCTGCCCGGCGGCGCCCGCCGGTCCACGGTGCCCGGCGACCTGTTTCGCATCGGCGAGTGGTATGGCTGGAGCGGCGCCCCCAACGAGGGCTGCCGCATGATCGCCGCCGAGATCGCCCGCGGCGTGCTGGAGCGCGAGGCGGCGATGGGCCTGGCGGGGCGGGTGCGGCCGGGCCCGGCCGACACCTCGATCTTCGACGTTGCCAACGGCAACGCCATCGCCGACGACATGGCGCGCGTCGGCGTGCGCTGGGAGAAAGCCGACAAGTCCCCCGGCTCGCGCCGCGCCGGCTGGCTGCGCCTGCGCGCCATGCTCCAGGCCGCCGGCGGCGGCGAGGCGCCGGGGCTGTATGTGAGCGAGACATGCCGCCACTTCCTGCGCACGGTGCCGGTGCTGCCCCGCGCCGAACGCGACCCCGACGACATCGACACCAACGCCGAGGACCACATCGCCGACGAAACCCGCTACCGCGTCATGGCGGGGCGGCGGGGGAATACCGTCGCCGATTTGTGGTGAAGGAGGGAGGCCGAAACAATCGGCGAATGCGTTTGTTTAGTGGTCAGGAGAGGAGTGCTCGCCATGGAACAAAGTCCGATTACGGCAGTCGTGCTGCGCGGTGACACCCGACCGGTGAGCTGGAGGGTCGAAGCTATTGACGATGCCCAAGACGGCAGCATCTACGTGACAATCTTCTTCGGACCACATGCCAAAGAACGGGCAGCGGAATACGCGAAGTCCAAATACCAGGGCGTCGAAATCCGTCAGTAGTTGACCTCCACATGAATATCATCGACGCACGTTTGCGGCTGAGAGTGGTTATCACCCGTATGCCACTCACCATCTCTGGCCGTTGCATCAGTAACGCCCGAAACATCCATGCAACGCCATTCTCCTTCAGGAGGTAAGCCTGACGAGCTCTGACCGCCGAACTGATATACCAGCACGTTGACTCGGCCGTTCTTCACGCCAAGGACGTGCGGACAGACCTCGCGGCGCAAGCCATGATACGTGCAGATAACCTGTTGCCTTTTTGCGATTGCTTCTCTGAAGACCGAATAGGCATCGCTCATGGTTGCTTCCCCTTGCCCCTAACGCTGACCCGCCTAGCATACCACTAAGGCGATATCAAAGCCAGCATATCAGGCTGCGGTACGCGAATAGCGCCCTTTGTAACACTTATCAGGTGAAGCATGACCTTCGACCCGTCCGTTCCCGGCGCGGCGTGGCTGCGCATGGCCGAGCGTTGGGAACTGCCGCGCGCGCTGATGGGCGGCACCCGCGCCATGCGCCAGGCGGGGCAGCGATACCTGCCCCGCCATCCGGCCGAGAGCCCGCACCACTACCAGACTCGGCTGCAACGCACGGTGCTGCGCAATTTCTTCCGCCGCACCGTCACCGGGCTGGTGGGCAAGGTGTTCGCGCGGCCGCTGGTGCTGGGCGCCGACGTGCCGCCGCGCATCGCGGCGCTGATGGAGGACGTCGACCGCCAGGGCCGCCACCTCAACGTCTTCGCCCGCGACGTCTTCGAGGACGCGCTGGTGGCCGGGCTGAGCCATGTGCTGGTCGACTACCCCGCCGCCGCCGACAACGCCGAGGCGGCGCGGCCCTATGCCGTGCATGTGCGCGCCGATCAGGTGATCGGCTGGCGCCTGGAGGCCTCGGCCGGGCGGCCGATGCTCGCGCAACTGCGCATCCGCGAGACCGTCGCCGAGCCCGAGGGCCGCTTCGGCGAGGCCTTCGTCGAGCAGGTGCGGGTGCTGGAGCCGGGGCGCTGGCAGGTCTGGCGCCAGGACGAGCGCGGCCGCTGGCGCGTCCACGCCGAGGGCGCCACCAGCCTGCCGCTGATCCCGCTGGTCACCGTCTATGCCGGCCGCACCGCGCCGCTGGAGGCCGAGCCGCCGTTGGAAGATCTCGCCTGGCTCAACCTGGAGCACTGGCAGATCCGCTCCGACCAGCGCAACGCCTTGAACGTCACCAGTTTCCCGGTGCTGGCGGCGGCGGGGTGGAGCAGGGACGGCGACGGCCCGGTGGAGTTCGGGCCCAACAAGTTCCTCACCACCGCCGACCCCCAGGGGCGCTTCTACTACGTCGAATCCGGCGGCGCCCACCTCGCCGCCGGGCGGGCGGAACTGGAGGCGCTGGAGGACGCCATGCGCCTGTTCGGCCTGCAGTTCGAGCTGCGCCCCGACGGCCGCAGCACCGCCACCGGCCGCGCCATCGACGCCGCCGAAAGCCTGGCGCCCTTGCAGGCCTGGGCGCTGGCGATGGCCGACGCGATGGAGCAGATGCTGGTGCATTTCGCGCAGTGGGAGGGCCTCGGCGCCGACGGCGGCTCGGTCGACGTCAACGACGCCCTCGGCCTGCCCCGCGCCGACGGCGAGGCCCTCAAGACCCTGATCCACGCCCGCGAAAGCGGCGACATCGACCGCGCCGCCTTCCTCGCCGAACTGCGCCGGCGGGGGGTGCTGGGCGAGGAGGAATGAGACAAACCACAGAGGCACAGAGACACAGAGGACAGAAAAGATGCGCGCACCGCGCGCAGTAATTCCCCCTCCCTTCGCCTCCGTGCCTCTGTGTCTCTGTGGTTCAAAGCCAGACAAGGAGGACCGATGTTCGACTTCTCCCCCGTCGTCGAGAGCCTC
This sequence comes from Magnetospirillaceae bacterium, assembly GCA_041685145.1. GTDB lineage: Bacteria > Pseudomonadota > Alphaproteobacteria > Rhodospirillales > Magnetospirillaceae > JAWLGJ01. The sequence continues at coordinate 14,284 of JAWLGJ010000058.1, forward strand.
GACGACGTGCCCGAGCCCTATCGCGGGCTGTATGCCGAGAAGGACGGCGCCTTCCATCTCGACGAGTCGCTGGCCCAGAAGCTGGATGTTTCCGGCCTGACCTCGGCCTTGGAAAAGGAGCGCAAGGCGGCGCGCGAGGCCGAGAAGGCGCTGAAGGCCTGGCGCGCCCTGGGCGAGAGCCCCGAGGACGTCGCCGCGAAGCTGGCCGAGGCGGCCGACCCGGCCCCGGCGCGCGGCGCGGCGCTGCAGGCCAAGGACCCCGAGCTCGCGCGCCTGC
>JAWLGJ010000006.1:0-82475 GCA_041685145.1 Magnetospirillaceae bacterium
GTGCGCGGCGAGACGGTGGAGGAAATCACCGGCGCCGCCCGCATCCTGCGCGCCAAGGCCGCCCCCATCGAGGCGCCGCCCGGCGCCGTCGACACCTGTGGCACCGGCGGCGACGCCTCGGGCACCTTCAACATCTCCACCGCCGCCGCCCTGGTGGTGGCGGCCTGCGGCGTGCCGGTGGCCAAGCACGGCAACCGGGCGCTGTCGTCCAAATCGGGCTCCGCCGACGTGCTGGCCGCCCTGGGGGTGAAGATCGACGCCGAGATGGAGCAGGTGCGCGAGGCGCTGTGGGAGGCGAATATCGGCTTTCTGATGGCGCCGCGCCACCACGCCGCCATGCGCCACGTCGCCGGCCCGCGCGTCGAGATGGGGGTGCGCACCATCTTCAACTTGCTGGGGCCGCTGGCCAATCCGGCGGGGGCCCAGCGGCAGCTTCTGGGCGTGTTCGCGGAACGCTGGCTGGAGCCGCTGGCCCTGGTGCTGGGCCGCCTGGGGACCGAGCGCGCCTGGGTGGTGCATGGCTCCGACGGTCTCGATGAACTCACCACCACCGGCACCTCGCGGGTGGCCGAGCTTCGGCACGGCCGGGTGAACGGATTCGACGTCGCGCCCGAGGACGCGGGGCTGGAGCGCGCCGCGCCCGAGGATCTCAAGGGCGGCGATGCGGAGACCAACGCCGCGGCGCTGCGGGCGCTGCTGGGGGGCGACCGGGGCCCCTATCGCGACATCGTGCTGCTCAACGCCGCCGCCGCGCTGGTGGTCGCCGACCAAGCCGCCGACCTAAAGGCCGGCGCCGCCCGCGCCGCCGAGGCCATCGACTCCGGCGCCGCCCAGGCGACCCTGGATAAGCTGGTGGCGATCACCAACCGCGAGTAAGCGCGCCTTTCGGCGCGGTTCCCGCCCTGGGTCTCATCACTTTGTGTCTCCGGTTGGGTCGAACGAAAATGACCGACATTCTTGCCCGCATCTGCGCCGACAAGCGTGACGAGGTCGCCGCCCGCAAGGCGGCGCGGCCCCTGGCCGAACTGCGGGAGGCGGCGCGCGCGGCGGCGGCGCCGCGCGGCTTCGCCGCCGCCCTGGCCGCCAAGATCGAGGCGGGCGGCTACGGGCTCGTCGCCGAGATCAAGAAGGCCTCGCCCTCGGCCGGCCTCATCCGCCCCGACTTCGACCCGCCGGCGCTGGCGCGGGCCTACCAGGCCGGCGGCGCCGCCTGCCTGTCGGTGCTGACGGACGAAAAGTATTTTCAGGGCCGCGACGAGTTCCTGGTGGCGGCGCGGGCGGCGGTGGACCTGCCGGCGCTGCGCAAGGACTTCATGGTCGACCCGTGGCAGATCATAGAATCCCGCGCCCTGGGCGCCGACTGCGTGCTGCTGATCATGGCGGCGCTGGACGACGCCGAAGCCGCCGAAATGGAGGCCCTGGCGCTGGACCTGGGCATGGACGTGCTCATCGAGGTCCACGACGCCGCCGAGATGGAGCGCGCGCTGCGCCTGCGCTCGCCGCTCATCGGGGTCAACAACCGCAACCTGAAGACCATGACCACCGACCTCGCCACCACCGAGGAACTGGCGAAAATGGTCCCCCCCGGCCGCGCCCTGGTCGCCGAAAGCGGCCTGCACACCCCCGCCGACCTCGCCCGCATGGCCAAGGCGGGGGCGAAGCGCTTCCTCATTGGGGAATCGCTGATGCGGCGGGAGGATGTGACGGCGGCGACAAGGGCGTTGCTCTCCAAATTTTGAAGCAATCGTACCCTCGGCAGGGGGTGTCGCCGCCTATATCCCCCGCACCCTTCAAAACCGCCCGCCGTGCGGGTAAAGTCGGCCACTTCGGGCGTCTTGCCGCGGCGGCGGGGCGCCCCCATCGTGACGGTCAGGGAGGCTGCGTCCGGGCATGGGCGAGTTCACGCATTTCGACGCCGAGGGCAACGCGGTGATGGTCGACGTCTCGGCCAAGGACGTCACCGAGCGAGTCGCCACCGCGAAGGGCAGCGTCTACATGCAGCCCGCCACCCTGCGCCTGATCCTCGACAAGGGGGTCAAGAAGGGCGATGTGCTCTCGGTGGCGCAACTGGCCGGCATCATGGGCGCCAAGCGCACCCCGGACCTCATCCCGCTGTGCCATCCCCTGCCGCTGACCTCGGTCACCGTCGAGTTGACCACCGACCCCGAGCGCAACGCCGTCGACATCGCCGCCACCTGCAAGCTGCGCGGCCGCACCGGGGTCGAGATGGAGGCCCTGACCGCGGTGGCGGTGGCGGCGCTGACGGTCTATGACATGTGCAAGGCCGTCGACCGCGCCATGCGCATCGCCGACATCCGCCTGGTGCACAAAAGCGGCGGCAAATCCGGAACCTACGAGGCGAAGTGAATGATTTCGGTCGCTGAGGCGCGCGAGCGCATCCTGTCCGCCATCCGGCCCACCGGCGCCGAGGAGATCACCGTCGCCCACGCCGTCGGCCGCGTGCTGGCGCAGGACGTGGCTGCGCGGACCACCCACCCGCCCGCGAACGTCTCGGCGATGGACGGCTACGCATTGCGCGCCGCCGACGTGGCCCAGGCGCCGGCGTCGCTGCGCGTGGTGGGCGAATCGGCCGCCGGGCGCGGTTTCGCGGGGCGCGTCGAGGCCGGACAGGCGGCGCGCATCTTCACCGGCGCGCCGGTGCCCGAGGGCGCCGACGCCGTGGTGATGCAGGAAAACACCCGCCGCGACGGCGACGCGGTGGAGGTGCTGGAAGGCGTGCCCGAGGGGCATTTCATCCGCCCCGCCGGCCTCGACTTCGCCGCCGGCGAGGCGCTGCTGACGGCGGGCAAGGTGCTGGGGCCGCGCGATATCGGGCTGGCGGCGGCGATGAACCACGCCTGGCTGCGGGTGCGGCGCCGGCCGCGAGTCGCCATCCTCTCCACCGGCGACGAGATCAAGCGCCCCGGCGACCCCCTGGGGCCGCACGACCTGCCGGGGTCCAACAGCCTGGCGCTGGCGGCCTTCGTCATCGCCCACGGCGGCGAACCCATCGACCTCGGCGTGGCCGCCGACACCGAGACGGCGGTGACCGAGATGGCCACGGGCGCCCGTGGCGCCGACCTGCTGGTGACCTCGGGCGGCGCCTCGGTGGGCGACTACGATCTGGTGCAAAGCGCGCTGGGCCCCAAGGGGCTGGAGGTCGACTTCTGGAAGATCGCCATGCGGCCCGGCAAGCCGCTGATGTTCGGGCGCCTGGGCGAGGTGCCGGTGCTGGGGCTGCCGGGCAACCCGGTCTCGGCGCTGGTCTGCGCGCTGATCTTCCTGGGGCCGGTGCTGCGCTCCATGCTGGACCAGCCCACCGGCCTGCCCACCGTCACCGCGCGGCTGACCGGCGGGCTGTCCGCCAACGATGCACGCCAGGACCACCTGCGGGCATCGCTTTCGCGCGGCACCGACGGGCATCTGTACGCTACCCCCTTCCCGCGCCAGGACAGTGCCATGCTCTCGCGCCTCGCCGCCGCCGATGCCCTCGTCCTCCGCGCGCCGCACGCGCCGGCGGCCCAGGCGGACGACCCCGTCGAGGTCATCCCGCTGGAGGGAATGCTGTAGCAGGAGGCCAGGGCCGCGCTTGCCCCCTTGACGCCGGGCGGGAACCAAACTAGAACATTAAAGGCGTGTTCGGGCAATGTTCCGCACGCGGGCCGTCCGGCAGCCGGAGACAATCACATGCTGACCCGCAAGCAGCACGAATTGTTGATGTTCATCCACCAGCGACTGAACGCCAGCGGCGTGCCGCCCTCCTTCGACGAGATGAAGGACGCCCTCAGTCTGCGCTCGAAGTCCGGCATTCACCGCCTGATCACGGCCTTGGAGGAGCGCGGCTTCATCCGCCGCCTTCCGCACCGCGCCCGCGCCCTGGAGGTGCTCAAGCTGCCCGAGAACCTGGGGGCCTCGGACGACGGCCCGGGGGCGCGGGATCTGGGCCCCAATGTCGTTGCCGCCGAGTTCGGCCGCCCCGCGCGCCCGGCCGAGGTGGCGGGCGGCGCCGAGACCGTGTCGCTGCCGCTCTACGGCAAGATCGCCGCCGGCACGCCCATCGAGGCGCTGCGCAACGATTCTGTTTGTGTCGAGGTGCCCGCCGCCATGCTGGGCGGCGGCGACCACTACGCCCTGACCGTCGAGGGCGATTCGATGGTGGATGCCGGCATCCTCGACGGCGACACGGTGCTCATCCGCCGCTGCGAAACCGCCGACAACGGCGCCATCGTGGTGGCGTTGGTGGACGGCCACGAGGTGACGCTGAAGCGCCTGCGCCGCAAGGGCGCCTCCGTCGCGCTGGAGCCCGCCAACACCGCCTATGAAACCCGCATCTTCGGGCCCGACCGGGTGCGGGTGCAGGGCCGTCTGGTCGGACTGCTGCGGCGGTACTGAGGCAACACCACGCGGCGGGCGAGAGGCCTCATCCGTGCCGTCCCATGTCATTCCCCCCTCATCGGCGCCGTGCCTTCAACGACCACGGCCGCTCCCCCTGCGCCTCGGCGACGCTTGACACGCGGACGGCGCCGCCGTCGAGCCAGAGCGCGTGGGCGCCGGCGCGCCAGAGGTCGAAGCGGTCAACGACCACCGCCGGGCGCGGGCAGCGTCGCCGCACCGGCACCAGGCTGACCAGGGCGTCGACGCGGGCGCAGTCCTCGGGCAAGGCCCCCGCCGCCAAGGCCAGCCCGACCCGTCGCCCCTTGGCGGTGTATACGCAGCCCAGCGAGTCGCAGCGCAGGGTGCCGTCGTCGCTGGCCTCGCCCGGCGGCGGCCAGCGCCGGGCGACACCACCGCCGCCGCGCGCCAGCCACACCCGGCGCTCGAACCGGGCGGCCCGCAGGGTGTTGACGAGCAGACCGCCGTCGCCGGCGCGCACCGCCACCAGCCGGGCGTCGCCCGTCACCAGCACGTCCGGTGGCCGGTGCAGCGCCGCCAGCAGCAGGGCCACCGCCATCGGCACCAGCCCCAGCAGGCGCCAGCGCCGCCGCCACAGGCACAGCCACAGCCCGCCCAGGGTATAAAGACCGAGCAGAGGCGGCGTCAGCCCGGTCACCGCCCGTACCGCGCCGGGCCACGCCGCCACCATCGCCGCCACCGCGTTGACGGCCTCGATGCCCCTCCCCAGCACCGGCAGCGCCAGCCCCTCCAAACCCAGCGGCATTAGCACCAGCGTCGCCACCGCCGCCGGCATTACCACCATGCCGAACACCGGCACCGCCGCCAGATTGGCCGCCAACGACCAGGCGGCGACGCGGTCGAAATGGTGGGCGGCATAGGCGGCCGTGGCGGCGCCGGCGACCAGCGTGGTGAGGGCGACCCCGCCGACATACAGCAGCGCCGCCTGCGGCAGGCCCGGATGCGCGCGGCGCCAACGCGCCAGCCGCGGCGCCAGATCCTCATAGGCGGCCACCAGGGCGACCACGGCCGCGAACGACATCTGCAGGCTGGGCCCCACCAGGGCGTAGGGCTGCCACAGCAGCACCGCCACCGCCGCCCACGCCACCAGCCGCAGCGAGATTGCCTTGCGGTCCGCCATCACCGCCAGCAGCACCAGGGCAATCATCACGAAGGCCCGCTGCGTCGGCACCGGCGCCCCGGCCAGCAGCAGATAGCCGAAGGTGGCCACCAGCGCCACCGCCGCCGTCCACTTCTTGATGGGGAAGCGCAGCGCCAGCGGCGGGATCAAGGCCAGCAACCCGCGCACCACCACGAACACCAGCCCCGCCACCAGCGTCATGTGCAGCCCCGAGATCGACAACAGATGCGCCAGGCCCGAGCCGCGATACGCCTCCAGCACTTCGTCGGGGATGGCGCCGCGCTCGGCGGTCAGCAGAGCGGCGCCGATGGCGCCGGCCGGGCCGGGGATGCCCTCGCGCACCCGCGCCGCCACCGCCTGCCGGGTGTGGGCGATGCCCTGGCGCAGGCGCTCCAGCGGCCCTTGCGCAACGCCACGGCGCAGAATGTCGGTGCGCGAAACCGCATAGCCGACACCGCCCAGGCCCTCGAACCAGGCACGGCGGGCGAAATCATAGGCCCCGGGCATCGCCGGCGCCGGCGGCGGCATCAACACCGCCAGGATGTCGATCTCGTCGCCCACCGCCACCGCCGCGCTGCGGGAGGTCAGCCGCACCCGCACCCGCGCCGGAACCGCGTCCGGCGGGCGCTCGAAGCGCAGATCGGTCAGCACCGCCCGCTGCCCGGCGCTCAAACTCTCCACCGCCGCCACCCGGCCGACCAGCCCCACCGGCCCCACCTCGTCGGTCAGGACCGGCGCCGCCGCCAGATAGGCCTGCCCCTGCGCCGCCAGGAACCCCGCTACCGCCAACACCGCCGCCAGCGGCGGCACCACCGGACCGCCCCGCCGCCATGCCGCCGCCAAGGCGGCGACCCCAACTGCCAGCGCCAGCGCCCCCGCCCAGGAGGGGGGCTCGCGCGGCAGGCTGAAATAAAGGGCGATTCCCAGCGCCAGGGCCACCGGCGCCCACAGGGCCCAGCGCTCCCGTTCGGCGGCCAGCGCCGCCATCAGGCGACCGCCCACGCCGCCCGCCCCTGACCAATCGCGCTCCATCGGCGCCACGATAGCGCGCGACCGTCGAAGGAGATAGCCGCGCCCCTATTTCACGTCTCATTGCCGTTGTTGTTTTTTATTTGACAGCGAATCGGGCTGGCGATAGTGTCCTTCCACAGCGCCGCTTTGAGGCTCAGCTTGCGGGGCGCTATAAAAATACCAGCTAAAGCGAGCGGGACAGGACCGACCCGCCGCACCCGATTGCCGGCGGGCTTTTTATTGCCGCCGCGGTGCGGCCCTTTCCTCCCCGACACGCCGAACGAGCCTCGTCACCGGCCGAACGACCGTCACAAGGCGGCGCGGCGCAACGTGAGGAGGACCACATGACCATCACCAGGAAAACCTTTCTGAAGGCCGCCGGCGCGGCGCTGCTGACCCTGCCGCTGCTGGGCACCGCCCAGGCGGCGGAGCCCCCCGGCGCCATCGGCGTCGACTACGCCTATTACAATCCCGTCAGCCTGCTGTTGAAGGAGAAGGGCTGGCTGGAAGAGGAGTTCGCCGCCGACGGCATCGAGGTGCGCTGGGTGCTGAGCCTTGGCTCCAACAAGGCGCTGGAATATCTGCGCGGCGCTTCCATCGACTTCGGCTCCACCGCCGGCGCCGCATCGGTGATCGGGCGCGCCGGCGGGTTGCCGATCAAGGCCATCTACGCCTATTCCCGGCCGGAATGGACGGCGCTGGTCACCCGCGAGGGATCGGGCATCGCCACCGTCGCCGATCTCAAGGGCAAGGCGGTGGCGGTGACCCGCGGCACCGATCCGCACATCTTCCTGCTGCGCGCGCTTGCCGCCGAGGGCCTGAGCGAGCGCGACATCCGCCCGGTGCTGTTGCAGCATCCCGACGGCTACACCGCCCTCGCCAAGGGCCAGGTGGACGCCTGGGCGGGGCTCGACCCGCACATGGCGCGGGCGGAACTGGAGGACGGCGCGGTCCTGTTCCACCGCGCCCCGGACCTCAACACCTATGGCATCCTGAACGTGCGCGAGGCCTTCGCGGCGGAGCACCCCGACCTGGTGCACCGCGTGCTGGCGGTCTATGAGCGCGCCCGTCACCACGCCCTACAGCATCCCGACGAACTGCGCCGGGTGCTTGTCGAGGCGGCGCGCATCTCCGACGACGTGGCGCGGCGCCAGTTGGAGCAGCGCACCGACCTGAGCACGCCTGCCCTGGGGCCGCAGCACCGCGACACCTTCCTCGCCGCCGGCCGCATCCTCCAGGACATCGGCGTGATCCGGCCCGACGTCGACGTCGAGCAGGTGGTCGCGGGGCTGATCGACACCACCTTCCTGTCCGAAATCGCCAGCCGGTGAACAGGCGATGATCGCGGCAGCGATTGCCCGCCGGCCGCGCGCCGGCGGCGGGGAGCGGACGGCGCCCGCCGTCCGCCTTCCCCGATGGCGATGGCGGGGCATCGTCCTGCCGTTGGGCCTGCTGGCGGTGTGGCAGGGTCTGGCGGTAACGGGCGCCTTCCCCGCCCATCTGGTGCCGTCGCCGGCGGCGGTGGTCGGCGAACTGACCTGGCTGTGGCGGCGCGGCGAACTCCTCGGCCACATCGGCGCCACGACCTGGCGGGTGGCGATGGGCTTCGGCGCCGGCACCGTTGCCGCCGCCCTGCTGGGGGCGCTGACCGGCTATTCGCGCACCGCCCGCGCCTATCTCGACCCGACCTTGCAGGCGTTGAAGGCGGTGCCGTCGCTGGCCTGGGTGCCGCTGTTCATCCTGTGGTTCGGCATCTTTGAGGCATCGAAGATCGCGCTGATCGCCGTGGGCGTGTTCTTCCCCGTCTATCTGAACCTGATGGCCGGCATCCTGCAGACCGACCGCCGTCTGGTCGAGGTGGGGCGCATCTGCGGCCTCTCGCGCCTGGACATGGTGCGGCGCGTGCTGGTCCCCGCCGCCCTGCCCGGTTTCTTCACCGGCCTGCGCGCCGGGTTGGCGCTGGGCTGGATGTTCGTCATCGCCGCCGAACTGATGGGGGCGAGCCGGGGCCTGGGCTTCCTGATGCTGGACGGTCAGATGACCGGCCGCCCCGCCATCATCGTCGGCGCGCTGGTGCTGTTCGCCGCCGCCGGCAAGATTTCCGACGCCGCCATCACCGCCGTCGCCGGCCGGGTGCTCGCCTGGCAGGACGGCTTCGGCGCCAGCCAGGAGACCGCCTGATGCTGCACATCGCCGCCTTGAGCAAGCGTTTCGAGGACACCGCCGGGGTGCGCCATCTGGCCCTCGACGGCATCGACCTCGCCGTGCGCGAGCACGAGATCGTCGCCCTCGTCGGCACCTCGGGGTGCGGCAAGTCGACGCTGCTGCGCCTGGTGTCGGGGCTGGAACGGCCCAGCGGTGGGGCCGTGCGGCTCCAGGGCCGCGCGGTCACCCGTCCCACGCCCGAGGTCGGCATGGTGTTCCAGGAACCGCGCCTGATGCCGTGGCTGAACGTGCGCGAAAACGCCCGCCTGGCGGTGCTGGACCTGCCGCGCGACGTGCAGGACCGCCGCATCGCCGAGGCCCTGGAGAAGGTCGGCCTGTCCGCCTTCGCCGCCGCCCTGCCCCGGCAGCTTTCCGGCGGCATGGCGCAGCGCGCCGCCATCGCCCGCGCCCTGGTGCGCCGCCCGAAGGTGCTGCTGCTGGACGAGCCCTTCAGCGCCCTGGACAGCTTCACGCGCCAGGGACTCCAGGACCATCTGGCGGCACTGTGGGACGACGCGCGCTTCACCCTGCTGCTGGTCACCCACGATGTCGAGGAAGCGGTGGTCCTGGCCGATCGGATCGTGGTCATGCGCGGGCATCCGGGCCATGTGCATGAATGCATCGACATCGACCTGCCGCGCCCCCGCCGCCGCTGCCTGCCCGACGTGCAGGCGCTGAAGGAGCGGGTGATCCAGGCGTTGGATCTTTCCTGAGGAGTGAAAAGGATGAACCCAGACGATCTGCGGGCGCTGCAGGCGCCCCTGAAAGACAAATACCGCGAGGCGCCCGACGCCGCCGTCGTCACCCTGAAGGCGTCGGGGCGCCTGGACGGCGACGGCATCGCCTGCAAGGTCGACACCGGCCGGGCGCTGGTCGAGGCCGGGCTGCACCCCGCCACCGGCGGCACCGGCGCCCAGGCCTGTTCGGGCGACATGCTGTTGGAAGCCCTGGCCGCCTGCGCCGGCGTCACCCTGAAGGCGGTGGCGACGGCGCTGGACTTCAAGCTGCGCGGCGGCGTCGTGCGCGCCGAGGGCGATCTCGACTTTCGCGGCACGCTGGGCGTGGCCAAGGACGCGCCGGTGGGCTTTCGCGATATTCGCCTAAGTTTCGAACTCGACACCGACGAGCCCCCGGATCGCCTCGCCGCGCTGCACAAGCTAACCGAGCGCTACTGCGTGGTGTATCAGACGCTGGCACGCCCCCCGGCGGTGACGGTGACGGTGGCGCCGGCGACCCCCGCCTGACGGCGGCCGCGCGTGTCGGCGACGGCGCGCGCGGCGCTGTTTTCCGGGCCCGCCACACGCCCTGGGGTTGGGGGCGCAACTCATGCTGCACCCGCGCAAAGAATGTGGTAAACAAAGCCGCCATTCCACACATCGCATGGAGAAACGGCGGAAGACGATGTCGTCGGTGGTCACGCGCTTCGCCCCCTCGCCCACCGGGTTCCTCCACATCGGCGGCGCCCGCACGGCCCTGTTCAATTGGCTGTACGCCCGCCACCACGGCGGCCGTTTCCTGCTGCGCATCGAGGACACCGACCGCGCCCGCTCGACGCCCGAGGCGGTGGAGGCCATCTTCGACGGCCTGCGCTGGCTGGGCCTGGACTGGGACGACGAGCCGGTGTTCCAGTTCTCGCGCGCCGCCCGCCATGCCGAGGTCGCCCGCCGGCTTCTCGACGCCGGCAAGGCCTATTACTGCTATTGCAGCCCCGAGGAACTGGCGCGGATGCGCGAGGAGCAGCGCCAGGCCGGCAAGCCGGTGCGCTATGACGGCCGCTGGCGCGACCGCGACCCGGCCGAGGCGCCGCCGAGCGTGCCGCCGGTGGTGCGCCTGAAAGCGCCGAGGGACGGCGAGACGGTCGTGCGCGACCATGTCCAGGGCGAGGTGCGGGTCGCCAACGCCCAGCTTGACGACATGGTGCTGCTGCGCGCCGACGGCACGCCGACCTATATGCTGTCGGTGGTGGTGGACGACCACGACATGGGCATCACCCACGTCATCCGCGGCGACGACCACCTGACCAATTCCTTTCGCCAGCGCCAGATCTACGACGCCCTGGGCTGGGAGGCGCCTGAGTTCGCGCACATACCGCTGATTCACGGCCCCGACGGCAAGAAGCTGTCGAAGCGCCACGGTGCCCTGGGGGCCGAGCAGTACCGCGACATGGGCTTCCTGCCCGAGGCCATGCGCAACTATCTGCTGCGCCTGGGGTGGTCGCACGGCGACGAGGAGATCATCTCCACCGAACAGGCCATCGCCTGGTTCGACCTCGACGCCGTCGGGCGCTCGGCGGCGCGCTTCGACATGGACAAGCTGACCAGCCTAAACGCCCATTACCTACGCCAGTCCGACGACGCCCGCCTGGTGGACCTGATCGCCGCCCCGTTGGCCGAGGCCGCGGGCGGCGGCCTGGACGCGGCGGCGCGGGCGCGCCTGCAAGCAGCGATGCCGGGCCTGAAGGAACGCGCGCGTACGCTGACCGACCTGGCCGATGCCGCCGCCTTCTATGTATGCGCGCGGCCGATTCCGCTGAACGACAAGGCGGCGAAGCTGCTGGCCGAGGGGGCGGAGCGGCTGGCGGGCCTGCGGGAACGCCTGCGGGCGGTGCGCGCGTGGGACCGGCAGGCGCTGGAAGAGGCCTGCCGCGCCTATGCCGAGGAGGCGGGCCTGAAGCTGGGCCAGGTGGCGCAGCCGCTGCGCGCGGCGCTGACGGGCTCGAACGTGTCGCCACCGATCTTCGAGGTGATGGAAATTCTGGGACGGGAGGAGAGCCTGGCCCGCATCGGCGACCGCATCGACGCGCCGTAGCGGAACAACAGCCGCCGAAACAACGGCGGCCGCGTCTGTTGGAGAGGACACAAGGGAAGGTTCGAACATGGCTGACAACAACACGCCGACGCAGGAGGCCAAGGAAAGCGTAACCCTGACCGACAACCGCACCGGCCGGCAGTACGAGTTCCCGGTGCTGCACGGCAGCACGGGCCCCGACGTCATCGACATCCGTTCGCTGTACGCGCAGACTGGAATGTTCACCTATGACCCGGGCTACACGTCGACGGGAAGCTGCGCCTCCAAGATCACCTTCATCGACGGCGACAACGGCGTGCTGCTGCACCGCGGCTATGACATCGCCGACCTGGCCGAGCACGCCGATTTCATGGAGGTGGCGTATCTGCTGCTCAAGGGCGAATTGCCCACGATCGAGCAGAAAAAGAAGTTCGAGCGCGACATCACCATGCACACCATGCTGCACGAGCAGCTCAACTACTTCTATCGGGGCTTCCGCCGCGACGCGCACCCGATGGCGGTGATGGTGGGCGTGGTTGGCGCGCTGTCGTCCTTCTACCACGACTCCACCGACATCGCCGACCCGTACCAGCGCATGGTCGCCAGCTACCGGCTGATCGCCAAGATGCCGACGATTGCCGCCTGGGCCTACAAGTATTCGATGGGGCAGCCCTTCGTCTATCCGCGCAACGACCTGCGCTACGCCGAGGACTTCCTGCACATGATGTTCGCGGTCCCGTGCGAGCCCTACAAGGTCAACCCGGTGCTGGGGCGGGCGCTGGACCGCATTCTCATCCTGCACGCCGACCACGAGCAGAACGCCTCGACCTCGACGGTGCGCCTGGCCGGTTCCTCGGGCGCCAATCCGTTCGCCTGCATCGCGGCGGGCATCGCCTCGCTGTGGGGGCCGGCGCATGGCGGCGCCAACGAGGCCGTCCTCAACATGCTGCAGGAGATCGGCTCCAAGGACCGCATCCCCGAATACATCGGCAAGGCCAAGGACAAGAACGATCCGTTCCGCCTGATGGGCTTCGGGCACCGGGTCTACAAGAACTACGACCCGCGCGCCAAGGTGATGCAGCAGACCTGCCACGAAGTGCTGGACGAGCTGGGCGTGCGCGACGAACCGCTGCTGGAACTGGCGATGGAGCTGGAGCGCATCGCGCTGGAGGACGACTACTTCGTCGAGAAGAAGCTGTACCCCAACGTCGATTTCTACTCCGGCATCATCTTCCGCGCGATGGGCATTCCGGTTAGCATGTTCACGGTGCTGTTCGCGGTGGCGCGCACCGTCGGCTGGGTGGCCCAGTGGAACGAGATGATCGAGGATCCCGAGCAGAGAATTGGGCGCCCGCGTCAGCTCTACACCGGCTACGAATCGCGGAAGTTCATCCCGCTGCACCAGCGGCAATAGGCCGGCCGCCCCGCGCGAAGGGCGGCCCAAGGCGAGGGACATGGGCGGTCATGGGGCGTTTGGTACCCCTGCCGGCAGGCAACAGGCGCAAACCCCGCGGCGGCGGCCGGCCGCTGCCGCCGGGGCCGCCGCGCCGCCCGTTTCGCCCCGCCAACGACAACCGTCCGCCCCGGCGCGAGATCCTGCTGCGCCTGCTGTTCTGGGCCGCCTTCGCCGCCCTTGCCGCCCTCTGGCTGGCAACGGCCTGAGGCAAAAACCATGACGCCCCCTGGCCGAAGGTAGACATGGGCGCGGCCGGGCGCCTCGGCTATGATCCCCGCCGGAGATCGCGGAACGACACGGGAGGGCGGTCATGCCGTATTACACGCCGCGCGAGGGTGGTGAAGGCGTCTTCAGCATTGCTCCGGTGCCGCTGAAATTCGGCGCCGGCGCCCTGGACGAGGTGGGCGACGACGCCGCCGTCCTCGGCGTCACCCGTGCCGCCGTCTTCACCGACCGCAATGTCGCGCGCACCGAGCCCTTCGCCGGCGCCTTGGATTCGCTGCGCCGCGCCGGCGTCGAGGCGGCGGTCTATGACGCCGTCGAGGTCGAGCCCACCGACCGATCCTTCAAGGACGCCATTGCCTTCGCCCGCACGGCGCGCTGCGACGGCTTCGTGTCCATCGGCGGCGGTTCGGTGATGGACACCGCCAAGGCCGCCAACCTCTATGCCAGCCATCCCGCCGACTTTGTGGCCTATGTCGCCGCCCCCTTCGGCGCCGTGCAGCCGGTGCCGGGGCCGCTGATGCCGCACATCGCCTGCCCCACCACCTGCGGCACCGGCAGCGAGACCACCGGCGTTGCCGTCTTCGACCTGGTGGACGAGAAGGTCAAGACGGTCATTCATTCTCAGCGCCTGCGCCCCGATCTGGCGGTGGTCGACCCGCGCACCACCTATTCGCTGCCCGGCGGCGTGGTGGCTTCGACCGGCTTCGACGTGCTGACCCACGCCATTGAATCGTACACGGCGCGCCCCTTCACCGCCCGCGAGCGGCCGCAGCCGCCGCGCGGCCGCCCGCCGCACCAGGGGGCGAATCCGTGGAGCGACCTCGGCGCGCTGGAGGCCATCCGCATCGGCGGCGCCTGCATCGAGCCCGCCGTCAACGACGCCAGTGACCACCAGGCGCGCGACCGGCTGATGTTCGCGGCCGCCCTGGCCGGCATCGCCTTCGGCAACGCCGGGGTTCATCTGCCCCACGCGATGTCCTACGCCGTCGCCGGCGTGCGCCACACCTTCCGCGCCGACGGCTATGGCGTGGAAAAGCCGATGGTGCCGCACGGGATCTCGGTGGTGGTCAATGCCCCGGCCTGCTTCCGGTTCACCGCCCCGGCGGCACCCGAACGCCATCTTGAGGCCGCCGCCGCCCTGGGCGCCGACACCACCGGCGCCGCCGCCGAGGACGCCGGCCCGCTGCTGGCGGACCGCCTGATCGCCCTGATGCGCGCCACCGGCATCCCCAACGGCGTCGGCGCCGTCGGCTACGGCCCCGAGGACATCCCCGCGCTGGTCAAGGGCGCGGCGGCGCAGCCTCGGCTGCTCGTCAATGCCCCGCGTCCCGTCGGCGAGCCGGAGTTGGCGGAGCTGTTCCGCGCCGCGCTGCGTTACTGGTAACGGTGCGAGATGGGCGTGACGCGGCGGACGTGTTTCGCTACCCTCCCGCCGCAATGACAATCGGCCACGACTCGGAAGTCCCATGCCCCTGACCCCCGCCATCTCCGCCATCCGCGAATTCCTGCGCCTGGAGGCCTCGGGCGGCATCCTGCTGGTGCTGGCCGCGGTCCTGGCCCTGATCTGGTCCAACTCGCCGGCCGCGGCGGTGTACGTCAATCTGCTGGATACGCCGGTGGTGGTCCAGGTCGGGGCGTTGAAGATCGCCAAGCCGCTGTTGCTGTGGATCAACGACGGCCTGATGGCGATTTTCTTCATGCTGGTGGGGCTGGAGATCAAGCGCGAGGTGCTGCAGGGCGAGTTGTCGTCCCTGGGGCAGGCGGCGCTGCCGGGCATCGCCGCCATCGGCGGCATGGCGGTGCCGGCGCTGGTGTATGTGGCCATCAACATCGGCACGCCGGCGA
Organism: Magnetospirillaceae bacterium; assembly: GCA_041685145.1. GTDB lineage: Bacteria > Pseudomonadota > Alphaproteobacteria > Rhodospirillales > Magnetospirillaceae > JAWLGJ01. Next base: position 15,063 of record JAWLGJ010000006.1, read on the forward strand.
CCCTGTCGGGCTGGGCCATTCCCGCCGCCACCGACATCGCCTTTGCGCTGGGCGTGCTGGCGCTGGCCGGGCGGCGGGTGCCCTCCTCGCTGAAGATTTTCCTGCTGGCGCTGGCGGTGATGGACGACCTCGGCGCCATCGTCATCATCGCCATCTTCTATTCCGGCGACCTGTCGCTGACGGCCTTGGGGCTGGCGGCGGCGGGCATCCTGGGCCTGGGGCTGCTGAACCTGTTCGGGGTGCGGCGCCTGGCGCCCTATATGCTCGTCGGCCTGTTCCTGTGGGTGGCGGTGCTCAAATCGGGGGTGCACGCCACCCTCGCCGGGGTGGTGATCGGCATGGCGGTGCCGCTGCGCGGCCGCAGCGGCACCGACCACAGCCCGCTGCGCCACCTGGAGCACATGCTGCACCCGTGGGTGGCCTTCGGCATCCTGCCGCTGTTCGCCTTCGCCAATGCCGGCGTCTCGCTGGCGGGGTTGACCTTCGGCTCGCTGCTGGAGCCGGTGCCGCTGGGCATCGCGTTGGGCCTGTTCGTCGGCAAGCAGATCGGCGTCGTCGGCTTCAGTTGGGCGGCCATGCGCACCGGCATGGCGCGCCTGCCCGAGGGGGCGACCTGGGGCCAGTTCTACGGCGTCGCCGTGCTGACCGGCATCGGCTTCACCATGAGCCTTTTCATCGGCACCCTCGCCTTCCCCGAGGTCGGCTATTCCGCTGGTGTGCGGCTGGGTGTGCTCAGCGGCTCGCTGGTGTCGGCAGTGGTCGGCTATGCGCTGCTGGTGGGGGCGAGCGCCATGCCGTCGCATCGTCAGGGCGCCGCGCGCGCCGCGGCGTCAAAAGATCAGGTCGAGGATGCCCAGCACCACCAGCAGGCCGATGAGGAATATGACAAGGACGATCCAGCCCAGGATCTTCAGCACCGCTGACCTCCGCGCCTGCGCTCCCCGTGCCTCGACAACAGGCGGAGGCCGCCGGGGGTTCCCCGCCCGCACCTAACGCGGCGCGGCGATCCCCTCGTACATGAAGGTCAGCAGGCGCGGCGAAGCCAGATAGCCGGTGTGCAGGCGCGACAGTGCGAAGCCCGCGCCCGCGACCAATTCCGCCATCGGCCGGTCGAGATGGCAGCCACCGGCGCAGCGCCGCCACAGCGGCGTCAGGCGCCGCTGCCACCGCGCCACCCCCTCGTCGGCGGCCAGGCCGTGCTCGACGAACACCAGCCGGCCCGTGGGGCGCAGCACCCGGCGCACCTCCGTCAGGGCGCGGCCGGGGTCGGGGATGGTACATAGGCTCCAGGTGGTGACGGCGACATCGATACTGGCGTCGGGCAGCGGCAGGGATTCGGCGCTGCCTCGCAGCAGATCAACGGCCACCGGCGCCGCCGCGCCGGCCCGCGCCGCCCGCCGCAGCAGGCCCGCCGACGGGTCGACGCCAATGACCCGACGCACATGCGGGCCGTAGAGGGGCAGGTTGAGGCCCGAGCCGATGCCGATTTCCAGCACCGCCCCCTCGGCCTCGGCCAGCGCCCGCCGGCGGTAGGGCAACAGCCGGCGGTTGCGCATGGCCAGATGCGTCAGCGGCGGGATCAGCGATCGTTCGTACCAGCCCACCACTCCGGCTCACCGCCGACCCGGCGCCGGGCCGTCAGCCGCGCCGCAGGGCGCCGGTGCCGGCGTAACGCGCCGCCGGGCCCAGCAGCTCCTCGATGCGGATAAGCTGGTTGTACTTCGCCAGCCGGTCGGACCGCGACAGCGAGCCGGTCTTGATCTGCCCGCAATTGGTGGCGACGGCAAGGTCGGCGATGGTGGAATCCTCGGTCTCGCCCGAGCGGTGCGACAGCACGGCGGTGTAGCCGGCCTTGTGCGCCATCTCCACCGCCTCCAGCGTCTCGGACAGGGTGCCGATCTGGTTGACCTTGACCAGGATGGAATTGCCGACGCCCTTCTTGATGCCGTCGGCAAGGCGCTGCGGGTTGGTCACGAACAGGTCGTCGCCGACAAGCTGCACGCTGCCGCCGATGGCGTCGGTCAGCGCCTTCCAGCCCTCCCAATCGTCCTCGGCCATGCCGTCCTCGATGGAGACGATGGGGTAGCGGCCGACCAGGTCCCGCCAATAGGCGACCATGCCGGCGGCATCGAGCACCTTGCCCTCGCCGGCCAGGTCATACCGGCCGTCCTTGAAGAATTCGGTCGAGGCGGCGTCCAGCGCCAGCACCACGTCCTCGCCGGGGCTGTAGCCGGCGGCCTCGACCGCCTTCATCACGAAGCCCAGGGCCTCGTCGGTGCTCTTGAGATTGGGGGCGAAGCCGCCCTCGTCGCCGACATTGGTGTTGTGGCCGGCGTCCTTGAGTTGCTTCTTCAGTGCCTGGAAGACTTCCGAGCCCATGCGCACGGCGTCGGCGAGCGAGGGCGCCCCCACCGGCATGATCATGAACTCCTGGATGTCGATCGGATTGTCGGCGTGGGCGCCGCCATTGACGATGTTCATCATCGGCACCGGCATCAACTGCGCGAAGGCGCCGCCGACATAGCGGAACAGCGGCAGCCCCGCCTCCTCGGCCGCCGCCTTGGCCACCGCCAGCGACACGCCCAGAATAGCGTTGGCACCCAGGCGGGCCTTGTTGGGGGTGCCGTCGAGGTCGATCATCGTCTGGTCGATGACCACCTGGTCCTCGGCGTCCATCCCGGCGAGGGCATCGAAGATTTCGCCATTGACCGACTCGCAGGCCTTTTCGACGCCCTTGCCGCCGTAGCGGCCCTTGTCGCCGTCGCGCAGCTCCACCGCCTCGTGGGCGCCGGTGGAGGCGCCGGAGGGCACCGCGGCGCGGCCAAAGGCGCCGGATTCAAGGATCACATCCACCTCGACGGTGGGGTTGCCGCGGGAATCGAGGATTTCGCGGGCGTGAATGTCGGTGATGGCGGTCATCTCTTCCCCATCTGAACGGCTGTTGTTGTGCAGGCGCACAATGACATAACGTCCGGCGCCGCCCGAGGCAAGCCGGCTATGCCGCCCCCAGTTCCTCGGTCACCTCGTCCAGCGCCGCCTCGAAGCGGGCGAACATCTCGTCGACTTCGGCCTCGTTGATGACCAGCGGCGGCGAGAAGGCGATGGCGTCGCCCAGCATGTTGCGCAGGATGACGCCGTGGGCCTGGGCGCGCTCGGCCACGCGGGCGGCGACCATCGCCTGGGGGTCGTGGGAGAGCCGCAGCGCCTTGTCGCGCACCAGTTCCAGGGCGCCGATGAGGCCGACGCCGCGCGCCTGGCCGACCAGCGGGTGGTCCTGCAAGCGGCGCAGATGCGCCTGCATGTGCGCCCCGACGCGCCGGACATGGCCGTAAACGTCACGCTCGTCGTAGATCGCCAGCGCCTCCAGCGCCACGGCGGCGGCGACGGGATGGGCGGAATAGGTGTAGCCGTGGCCGAAGACGCCGACCTCCGCCGAACCCTCCTTCAGCGCCTCGTAGAGGCGTTCGTTGACCATCACCGCCGAGATGGGCAGGAAGGCCGCCGACAGCGCCTTGGCGCAGGTGATGATGTCGGGCTGCATGTTCACCGTCTGGCTGCCCCAGACATTGCCGGTGCGCCCGAAACCGCAGATGACCTCGTCGGCCACCAGCAGCACGTCGTATTTGCGCAGCACCGCCTGAATCTTCTCGAAATAGGTCGCCGGCGGCACGATGACCCCGCCCGCCCCCATCACCGGCTCGGCAAAGAAGGCGGCGACGGTGTCCGGCCCCTCGGCGACGATCAGTTCCTCCAGTTCCTCCGCCAGCCGGGTGGCGAAGTCCTCCTCGCCCTCGCCGGGCAGCGCCTCGCGGTAGTGGTGCGGGCAGCGCACCGAAATCATGCGGTCCAGCGGCAGGTCGAACTTGCGCTGGTTCACCGGCAGCATCGTCAGACTGGCGGCGGCGACGGTGACGCCGTGATAGGCGCGGTTGCGGGCGATGATCTTCTTCTTCTGCGGCCGCCCCCAGACATTGTTGGCGTACCAGATCATCTTGATGGCGGTGTCGTTGGCCTCGGAGCCGGAATTGGCGAAGAAGACCCGGCTCATCGGCACCGGCGCCATTTCCACCAGCCGTTCCGACAGGCGGATGCCGGGGGCGTGGGCCTTGTGGCTGAACATGTGGAAGAAGGGCAGCGCGCGCATCTGGCGCTCGGCCGCCTCGACCAGGCGGGGCTCGGAAAAGCCCAGCGCCGCGCACCACAGCCCGGCCATGCCCTCGATATAGTCGCGCCCCTCCTCGTCGAAGATGCGCACGCCCTCGCCGCGCACGGCGATCAGCGGCCCCTTGCTCTCGTGCAGGGCAAGATTTGTGTAGGGGTGCAGGGCGTAGCGCAGATCGGCATCGCGCAGCGAGTTCGAGGTGCCCGTCATGTCCTCTCCGCAAGGGCCAGTCGAAAGGCGGCCGGCCGGCGGAGGCGCCGGCCGGGATGCCCGATCCTCCCCGCTCGCGCCGGGCTTGTCCATACCTCTTCGATGCATGGGAGGTGGGGGGGAGCCCCCGCCCGACGGACCGGGCGGGGACGTGGCCGCGGCTACATGCACTCCTCGATGGCGGCGAGGTCCGGCAGCTCGGGGCTGCGCCCGAGGCTGAACGGCTCCGACGCCTCGCGCCAGATCTTGTAGTCCTGCAGATAGCTGATCTGCGAGTGGTAGACCCGCGCGGTGAGTTCGTCTTCGCAGGCGCTCTCGACGATCACCTCGTTGGAGATCTCCTGGATGCGCGCCAGCGCCTCCTCGTCCCAGCGGGTGATCTCGATGCCCGCCTCCTCCATGTTTTGGGTGCCTTCGTTGGAGCGCCGCTCCGACCAGGCCATCGACCACGCCAGGTTGGCCTGCGCGGCGATCTTCAGCTTCTCGCGCGTTTCCTCCGAAAGGCTCTCCCAGGCCTCACGGTTGATCATCACCCCGAACAGGCTGGCCGACTGGTGCCAACCCGGCACCGCCCAGTGGCTGGTGACCTCGTGGAAGCCGGCAACGAAGTCGACGCCGGGGGTGGAGAATTCGGCGCCGTCGATGACGCCACGCTCCAGCGCCTGATAGATCTCCTGGCCGGCCAGCAGCACCTGCTCGCCGCCCAGGCGTTGCAGCACCTTGCCCTGGTCGCGGCCCGAAAGGCGCAGGCGCTTGCCCTGCAAGTCGTCCAGCGAAGCCAGCGGCGCGTTGGTGCGGAAGCCGGACTCGTTGTTGGTCACGCCGTAGGGCAGATAGACCATGTTGAATTGGCCGTACACCTCGTTATACAGCTCGTCGCCGCCCCACTGCTCGATCCAGTTGATGTAATCGACGGCGTTGAACAGGCTGGTGTGGGTGGCCAGCGGCGCAAAGGCCGGGGAATTGCCCGCCCAATAGCCGGGCCAGTCGCCGGCGGCCTGGATGTCGCCGGCGCCGACGGCGTCGAACACCTGATGGGTGGGCAGCAGCGTGCCGCCGGGATGGAAGGTGATGCGCAGCTCGTCACCGGCGATGGCGTTGACAAGTTCCGCCCAGTGGGTGTCGATCTCCATCAACTCAAGGGAGCTCGGCCAGGTGCTGGTCATGATCCACTCGGTCTGGGCCTGTGCCGGCGCGACGGCGGCGCCGGCAATCGACGCGGCCACGACCGAGCCTGCCATCATTCGCTTCAGATTGGGCATTGTACGCTCTCCTTTCTTGTTGGACGTCCTCCCGGTCCACTGGCGGGCAGCACAAGCGCCCCCGCCGAAGCCCCCGGAGGCGTGGGGCTCCGAAATCAATTCAGCAGCATTCCCGGCAGCCAAGTGACCAATCCCGGGAACGCCGCCAGCAGCGCCGTCGCCAACATGATCATCGCCACGAACGGCAGCACGCCCACCACGATGCTGCGGGTCTTCACCTCCGGCGGCGCCAGGGCGCGCAGGTAGAAGAGCGCATAGCCGAACGGCGGCGTCAGGAACGAGGTCTGCAACACCACCGCGGTGGCGACGATGAACCACAGCAGATCGACCCCCAGCGCCTGCACGATCGGCAGGAAGATGGGAAAGCTGAGCAACACGATGCCGGTCCAATCGAGGAAGGCGCCGAGGATGAACACCACCACCAGCATCAGCGCCACCATCGCGGGGGTGGGCAATTCCGTCGCCAGCAGCGCCCCCTTGACCACCTCCAGCCCGCCGCCGGCGGTAAAGACGCCGGTGAACGCGGTGGCCCCGACGACGATGTAGAGGATCATCGCCGAGGTCTTGCCCGTCTCCCAGACGGCGCCGAAGAACATCCTCCAGGAGAACCGCCCGCGCAGGATGACGATGGCCAGCGACATGGCGGCGCCGATGGCCGAGGCCTCGGTGGCGGTGGCGATGCCGAAGATGAGGCTGCCCAGCACGCCGATGATCAACACCAGCGGCGGCGCCGCCTCCAGCAGCAGCAGCCCGACAAGCTGCCCGGTGCCGTGCTCGGCCCGCTCCGCCAATGTCGCCGCCGGCGCGTATTCCGGGCGCAGCCAACTGACGGCGAGGACATAGAGCGTGTACAGCCCCGCGAGGACGAGACCGGGCATCAGCGCCCCCGCGAACAGTTGCCCCACCGACACCGGCGAATAGCTCGCCATCAGGATCAGCATGATGCTGGGTGGGATGAGGATGCCCAGCGTGCCGCTGGCGGCGATCAGGCCGCATGTCAGGCGCTGGTCGTAGTTGTATTGCAGCATCGGCCGCAGCGCCATCATGCCCATGACCGTGATCGAGGCGCCGACGATGCCGGTGGTCGCGGCCATCAGCACCGACACGACCACCACCGTCAGGCCCAGGCCGCCCCGCACCGGTCCCAGCACCAGGCGCAGGATCTCGAACATGCGGTCGGAGACACCCGAATCGGACAGAAACCGCGCCATCAGCACGAACAGCGGAATGGCCACGAGGACATAGTTGTCGACGACGTCCCCGTAGATGCGGTTGATGATCAGGCCGAACACATAGGCGCCGGGCCCCAGGAAACCGGCGACCACGGCGACGCCGCCCAGCACGAAGGCCAGCGGATGGCCCATGAACAGGCCCAGCAGCAAGGCACCGAACATGAAGAGGGTCAGGACTTCGGGCGACACCGATTCAATCTCCCCGCCGGACAAGGTTTCGGACAGCCCGAAGAAGCTCGAACAGCCCCTGGAGCCCGAGAAGCACCAAACCCGCGACCAGTGCAATCTTCACCGGATACACCGGAAGCTGCGCCACCCCCCACGTCGTTTCCCCGGAACTCCACGACCGCTCCGCGAAGCGCCAGGCAAAGTGGACGCTGACGGCAATGAAAGGCAAGAAAAACAGAATATAGCCGACGGCATCGAAAAGGTGGCGTAGACGTGGCGAGACCACATCCTTGACGATATCGACGGTGACATGCGACTTGTGCCGCAGGGCATAACCGCCCAAGAGCATGAAATAGGAGCCGTAAAGGTGTTTGGTCAGGTCGAAGGCCCATGCCGTCGGCTGTCCGAAGGCGGCACGGGCGATGACGTCGTAGACGACGATCATGGTTATCACGACCACCAGCAGGCCCACCAACCGGCCCACGGCCTCGTTCAGCAAGGCGATCAGGCGGTCGGCGCTGTCAAATACTGTCCGCATCTTTACCCCAGCCGTACCGTTCCGTGTTCTCCGGGTGTCCGCCCGGCGCTCGACAGCGCCGATGCCAGGGCCTGAAGGCTGTCAAGGTTGTGCACCGGGCGCAAGTCGTCGACATGGCGGATCATGGCGGCGGCGCCGCGCGCCCTGGGCTGGTATCCGTCCCAGCGCAGCATCGGGTTGAGCCAGATCAGCCGGCGGCAACTGCGATGCAGGCGCTCCATCTGGCGCTCCAGGTCCGCGCCGGCGTCGCGGTCAAGGCCATCGGTGATCAGCAGCACGATGCCCCCCTGCCCCAGCACGCGGCGCGACCACAGGCGGTTGAAGGCCTCCAGGCATTGGCCGATGCGGGTGCCGCCGTCCCAGTCGGGCACGTCGCCCGCGACCCGGTCCACGGCCTCGTCGATGTCGCGCCGCCGCAAGGACCGGGTGACGTTGGACAGGCGCGTGCCGAACAGGAACACATGCACGCGGTCGCGGTCGTTGGTCAGGGCATACAGGAAGCGCAGCAGGATGCGGGCGTACTGCCCCATGCTGCCCGAGATGTCGCACAGCGCCACGATCGGCGGCGGGCGTTGCCGACGGGTGGCGCGGGCAAGCTCGATAACCTCGCCACCGCCGCGGACGGTGCGCCGGAACGAGCGGCGCAGGTCGACCCGGGCACCGCGCGCGGCGGGGGCAAAACGGCGGGTTGGCACCGTCAGCCGCGCCAGATCCATTGCGGCGATCAGCCGCCGCGCCTCGGCCAGTTCGGCGGCGGTCATTTGCTCGAAGTCCTTGCGGCGCAGCACCTCCTCGGCGGAAAAGGCCAGCCGCGCCTCCACCGCGACCTCGACCGCCTCGCGGTGCTGCTCGCGCGCCGGGCGGTCCAGGCGCATCGCCTCCTGCACGCGGCGCGACAGGTCCGGTCCCCGCGGCAGCAGGTCGGCGCGCAGGGTGGGCAGCATCAGCCCCATCGCCTTCTTCAGCAGGTCGGGGTTGCGCCAGAAGACGTGGAAGGCTTGGTCGAAAACGGCGTGCTGGTCGCGCCGGTCGACCAGGGTGGCGTGCAGGGCCCAGTAAAGATCGTCACGGCGCTCGACACCCACGGCCTCGACGGCCCGCAGCGCCCGCAGCCCCCGCTCCGGCCCCACCGGCAGCCCCGCCGCCCGCAGCACGCGGGCAAAGGCGACGACATTGGCGGCCAGGGCGCCGGTCATCGCGACCATGAACATGGATGTCGCGAACGGGTCATGGCGCCCCATCCGACTGCGACAATTCGGCCTTCACCTGCATCAGCAACCGGGCGCTTTCGTCGCCCTGCAGGCGGGCGATGTCGTCCTGGTATTTCAGCAGCACCCCCAGGGTGTCGTCGACGGCGCCCTCTTCCAGGCTCACCTGGTTCAGCTCGACCAGGGTGCGGGCCCAGTCGAGGGTCTCGGCCACGCCGGGGGCCTTGAACAGCTCCTGCCGCCGCAGCTTCTGCACGAAGGCCACCACCTGGCGCGACAGGTCCGCCGGCACCTGGGGCAGGCGGGCGGCGAGGATTTCCAGTTCGCGGGCGAAGCCGGGATAGTCCAGCCAGTGATAGAAGCATCGGCGCTTCAGCGCGTCGTGAATTTCGCGGGTGCGGTTGGAGGTGATGACCACCACCGGCGGCCTGTCGGCGCGGATGGTGCCCAGTTCCGGGATGGTCACCTGATAATCGGACAGTACCTCCAGCAGATAGGCCTCGAAGGGCTCGTCGGTGCGGTCAAGCTCGTCGATCAGCAGCACCGGCGGTCCGGCGGGGTCGGGTTCCAGCGCCTGCAACAGCGGGCGGCGGATCAGGAAGCGCTCGGAGAACAACTCGCCGCCGACGGTGTCGCGGTCGCGATCGCCGGCGGCCTCGGCGAGGCGGATCTCCAGCATCTGGCGGGGATAATTCCACTCATAGACCGCCGCCGCCACGTCCAGGCCTTCGTAGCATTGCAGGCGCAGCAGACGACGGCCGAGGGTGGTGGCCAGCACCTTGGCGATCTCGGTCTTGCCGACCCCGGCCTCGCCCTCCAGGAACAGCGGCCGCCCCAGCCGCAGCGCCAGGAACAGCACCGTCGCCAGCGCCCGGTCGCCGACATAGTCGCCCCGGCGCAGCAGCGCCAGCGTCTCGTCCACGGAGGTCGGGAATGCGGTCATGTCGTGGGCCATGCCATCGGCAACGGATCGAAAGCGCGGATGGGCACGGGTGGGCACGGATGGACGCGGATCGCAGCGCAATCCGTGCCCGTCCGTGGCTGATCCATGCCCGTCCGCGTATTCCTAATGGCGTCGGCCCCTCTCAGCCCAAGGCCGCCTGGACGGCGCGCCGTGCCATGACTCCGACCAGGTGGGCGCGGTATTCGGCGCTGGCGTGCATGTCGTCGTTGAGGCGGTCGGCGGCAACCGCTATCCCCTCCACCGCCTGGGGACGGAAGTCGCGCGCCAAGGCGTCCTCCATCGCCTCGACCCGGAACGCCGCCGGCCCGGCGCCGGTGACGGCGACACGCACGCCCTTCGCGGTCTCGGCCACCATCACGCCCACCACGGCATAGCGCGAGGCCGGGCTGGGGAACTTGACGTAGCCGGCGCGCTTCGGGATCGGGAAGCGCACGGCGGTAATCAGCTCGCCCTCCTCCAGCGCCGTCTCAAAGAGGCCGGTGAAGAAGGATTCGGCGTCGATCTCGCGCCGGTCGGTGACCACCGTCGCCCCCAGCCCCAGAACGGCCGCCGGATAGTCGGCCGCGGGGTCGGCGTTGGCGATGGAGCCGCCGATGGTGCCGCGGTTGCGCACCTGGGCATCGCCGATGCCGTTGGCCAGCGCGGCGAGCGCCGGGATGGCGCCCATGACCTCGGCGCTGGCGGCGACGTCGGCGTGGGTGGTCATGGCGCCGACGACGATGGCGTCGCCCTCGCGGCGAATGCCGGCGAGGTCGGCGATGCCCGACAGGTCCACCAGCGTCGACGGCATGGCCAGGCGCTGCTTCAGGGTCGGCACCAGCGTCATGCCGCCGGCAAGGAAGGTTGCCTCGTTGTCGCCGGCGCGGGCCTTGACGGCATCGGCGACGGAGGCGGCGGTGTGATAATCGAAGGAATACATCGGTCCGGTTCCTCCCCTTACTCGGCGGCCGCCGGGGTTTGGTTGCTCTGGATGGCGCGCCAGACGCGCTCGGGCGTGGCCGGCATGTCGATGTGCGGCACGCCCAGGGCATCGCAGACGGCGTTCATAACGCAGGCGGCCCCGCCGATGGTGCCGGCCTCGCCGCAGCCCTTCACGCCCAGTTCGTTGGTCTTGCACAAGACCTCGTTGGTCTTGACCTCGAAGAAAGGCACGTCGTCGGCGCGCGGCATGGTGTAGTCCATGAACGAGCCGGTCAGGAGCTGCCCCGACTGGGGATCGTAGACGCAGTTTTCCAGCAGCGCCTGGCCGATGCCCTGCACCAGCCCGCCATGCACCTGGCCCTCGACGATCATCGGGTTGATGACGCGGCCGAAATCGTCCACCGCCACGAAGCGCACGATCTTGGTGACGCCGGTATCGGTATCGATCTCGACCTCGCAGATCTGGGTGCCGTTGGGAAAGGTGAAGTTCTTGGGGTCGTAGAACGCCTGCTCGTCCAGCCCCGGCTCCAGCTCGTCGAGCGGGTAGTTGTGCGGCACATAGGCCGCCCCGGCGATCTCGGCGATGCCGATGGTCTTGTCGGTGCCGGCGACGGTGAAGGTGCCGTCGGTGTATTCGATGTCCTCGACCGATGCCTCCAGCAGATGGGCGGCGATCTTCTTCGACTTGGCGATCACCTTGTCCATCGCCTTGACGATGGCCATGCCGCCGACCGCCAGCGAGCGCGAGCCGTAGGTGCCCATGCCGAAGGGCGTGCGGTTGGAGTCGCCGTGAACGATCTCGACCTTGTCCATCGGCACGCCCAGGCGCTCGGAAACGATCTGGGCGAAGGTGGTTTCGTGGCCCTGGCCGTGGCTGTGCACGCCCACCATGACGCTTACCGACCCGGTGGGGTGGAAGCGCACCTCGGCGCTGTCATAGAGCCCGGCGCGGGCGCCCAGCGCCCCGGCAACGTTGGACGGCGCGATGCCGCAGGCCTCGATATAGCTGGCGAAGCCGATGCCGCGCAGCTTGCCGCGCTTCGCCGCCTCCTGGCGCCGGGCCTCGAAGCCCTCGTAGTCGATGAGCTTGAGCGCGTCGTCCAGATTGCGCGGGAAATCGCCGCTGTCGTATTCCAGCCCCACCGGCGTGGCGTAAGGCATCATGTCGGGGGTGATGAAATTGCGCCGCCGGATCTCGGCGCGGTCGATGTTCATCTCCCGCGCCGCCACGTCGACCACCCGCTCGATGAGATAGCAGGCCTCGGGGCGCCCGGCACCGCGATAGGCGTCCACCGGCGCGGTGTTGGTGAACACCGCCTTGACCTCGGCATGGATCGCAGGGGTCTTGTACTGCCCCGAGAGCAGTGTGGCGTAGAGGATGGTGGGGATGCAGGTCGAGAAGGTGGAGAGATAGGCGCCGAGGTTGGCGGTGGTGCTGACGCGCAGCCCCAGGAAGTGCGCCTGCTCGTCCATCGCCAGTTCGACATGGGTGACGTGGTCGCGGCCGTGGGCGTCGGCCTGGAAGCTCTCGGAGCGTTCGGCGGTCCACTTCACCGGCCGCGCCAGCTTCTTGGCGGCGTAGACGACGATGACCTCCTCGGCATAGTGGTAAATCTTCGAGCCGAAGCCGCCGCCGACATCGGGCGCCACCACCCGCACCTTGTGCTCGGGCAGGCCCATCGTGAAGCCGCACAGCAACAGGCGGATGAGCTGCGGATTCTGGCTGGTGGTGGTCAGGGTGTATTCGTCGGCGCCGGGGTCGTATTCGCCGATGGCGGCGCGCGGTTCCATCGCGTTGGGGATCATGCGGTTGTTGACCAGATCCAGGCGCGTCACATGCGCCGCCTTGGCGAAGGCCTCCTCGGTCTTGGCACGATCACCCCATTCCCAGTCGTAGCAGATGTTGTCGGGGGCCTCGTCGTGCACGGCGACGGCGGCGCCGGCCGCCGCGGCGGTGGCGACCACCGCCGGCAGTTCCTCGTAATCGACGTCGAGGAGTTCGGCGGCGTCCTTGGCCTGCCGGTAGGTCTCCGCCACCACCACCGCCACTTGGTCGCCGACATGGCGCACCTTGTCGACGGCCAGCGGCGGGTGCGGCGGCTCCTTCATCGGCGAGCCATCCTTGAAGTGGATCAGCCAGCCGCAGGGCAGCGAGCCGATGCCGTCGGCGGCCATGTCGGCGCCGGTGAACACCGCCACCACCCCCGGCGCCGCCTCGGCCGCGCTCTTGTCGATGCCCTTGATGCGCGCGTGCGCGTGCGGCGAGCGCAGGATGCAGGCGTAAAGCTGGCCGGGCCGGTTGATGTCGTCGGTATAGCGGCCGCGGCCGGTCAGGAAGCGGCGGTCCTCGACGCGGGCGACGCGCGCGCCGACTCCGCCGGAATCGGTGGTCCTTGCCTCGGTCATGACGCGTCCTCCCTCATTCCGCGGCGTGGCGGGCGCCGCCGGCCTTCATGGCCTCCAGCCCCGTGCGCACCGCCTTGACGATGTTGTGATAGCCGGTGCAGCGGCAGATGTTGCCGTCCAGCCAGGCGCGGATCTCGTCCTCGTCGGCGTCGGGATTGACGCGGAACAGGTCCACCGCGCTCATCACCATGCCGGGGGTGCAGAAGCCGCATTGCAGGCCGTGATGCTCGCGGAAGGCGGCCTGCATCGGGTGCAGCTCGCCGTCGGGCCGCGCCAGCCCCTCGATGGTGGTGACGCTGCGGCCCTGCGCCTGCACGGCCAGCATGGTGCAGCTTTTCACCGACCGGCCGTCCAGATGCACGACACAGGCGCCGCACTGGCTGGTATCGCAGCCGACATGGGTGCCGGTCAGGCGCAACTGCTGGCGCAGCACCTCCACCAACAGCGTGTTGGGCTCGACCGGCACCGTCACGGGCTTGCCGTTGACGGTGAGGGAAAGCGTCTCGGACATTCGTGTTTTCCTCCCTGTTGGGCGCGCGGGCCTTCCGCCGTTCTTGCGCCCGTGATGGTTGCTCAGGCCATGAGAAGCAGCAGCAGCAGCCCGACCGTGCCGAGCACCAGCACCGCCCACACGGCCCAACGCACCGCCGCCGGGGCGGGTGGTTCGGGCGCCGGGGCTTCGGTCCCGGCCGCGGCGGGCGCCTCCCCCGGGGCCTCGGCCGGGGCCACGCGGGCCGCGAAGCAAGAAAAGAATTCCTCGGCGTATTTCTGCGCCGTTCCCTGCACGAGGCGGCTGCCCACCTGGGCCAGCTTGCCGCCGACCTGCGCCTCGGCGCTGTAGCTGAGGCGGGTGGTGCCGGGGGCAGCCTCGTCCAGGGTCACCTGCGCCCGGCCGCGGGCGAAACCGGCCTGCCCGCCCTTGCCGCCGCCGACGATGACGTAGGATTCGGGCGCGTTGACGTCCTCCAACTGCACCGTTCCGGTAAAGGTGGCCTTCACCGGCCCGATGGCGGCGACGACCTTGGCCTCGTAGCCGCTGTCCGTCGGGGACAGTTCCTGGCAGCCTGGGATGCACTGCCGCAGCACGTCGGGATCGTTCAAGGCCGCCCAGACGGTCTCGCGATCCGCGGGAATCGTGTGCTGGCCGGTAATGTCCATCGCGTCCTCCGCCCGCACGCTTGTCGCAACCCGGAAGTTTGCCGCCCCCTACAAGCCGCGGTCCATCCCCCGTTGGTAGGGGGCACCGAACCGCCTTAAGTAGCAAAAATCCCGTTTTACGGGTCACGTCTTATGGTTTTACGCTTTTTTGTTGCCCGCCACACACATCTTTCGCTATATGAAAGGGCTTGGCGGGCGGCACTTCCGCGATGAACCCGTCGATGACTGGACAACGGTGAAGTCATTGCTGGAGATGACTGTAGTCCCAGCCATTCCGGTCACCCTTTGGCTTTTCCCACGCCTGCCGGTGTTGTTCCGATCCGCTTACATGCCAGCGGAATAGCGCAATCATTGAGGTAGTGGCTGCTTCCCGAGTTTACGTTTTTTTATACACTCATAAGGATATGTTTGATATAGGACATTTGCCATGTTTCTCCAGTCGCGTCACAGGCCGAACGCACGGCCCGGTCCTGCTGCGGGTTCCTGCGCCGTAGCAACGCGCTGTCCTGTGACCGCCGGAATCGTGCATGAGTTGCACCAGCCTTTGCACTATGTGCGCTTGAAGCTGGAAGCGATCCGCCTTCTCGACTTGCAGGACGGTGTCGCGGTGCCGGCGCATGAACTGGGCCCCAAGCTCGACGACGTCCTCGACCAGATCGAGCGCATCACCCAGTTGCTGCTGCACCTGCAATCGCTGTCCGGCGGCGAGGCGGGCGCGGAGAGCTTCACGCTCGGTGCCGCGGTGGCGAATGCCGTTGCGCTGACGGCGCCGCGGTTCGGCGAACACAACGTCACCCTGCACCAGGCGGTTTCGCGCGCCTGCGCTTCCCTGTTCCTGCGCGGGCGGCGGCTGCTGTTGGAGCAGGTCATCGCCAACCTTCTTGTCAATGCCTGTCTGGCCGCCGCCGAGGCCCGCACGACGGCGGGCGGGAATGTGTGGCTGCGCTGCCGCGCCGGCGACGGCTTCGTCGAGGTGCGGGTGGCCGACGACGGGCCGGGCCTGCCGCCGGCCCTGCGCGAGCGGGTGTTCGACGCCTTCTTCACCACCCGGCCACAGGGTGGGGGTTCGGGCCTGGGTCTGTATCTAAGCCGTCGCATCGTCGATGCGATGGGGGGCGCGATCCGGGCCGCGGGCCGGCGTGGAGGGGGGGCGCAGTTCGTCGTCCGCCTCCCGGCCGACGCCAGCGGCCCCGGGCAGCCGCAAGGAGGAAAACATGGACATAGTGCTTGCCGACGATCACGCCCTGGTCCGTGAAGGGATGCTGCCCTTCCTGAAGCGTCTCGACGCCGGCGCCACCATCCTGGAGGCCGCCACCCTGCCCGAGGCCCTGCGCCACGCCAGCGGCGCCGACGACCTGCGCCTGATCATCCTCGACCTCTACATGCCGGGGATGAACGGCCTCGGCGGCCTGTGCACGATGCGCCAGTCCTTCCCCGAGGTGCCGCTGGCGGTGATGTCGGGCTGTGCCATGCCGGACGAGGCCATCGCCGCCATCGAGCACGGCGCCGACGGCTTCCTGCCCAAGACCATGAGCGCCAACGCCCTCACGGGCGCCCTGCAGGTCATGCTCGCCGGCGAGCGTTATGTGCCGTCGTTCCTGCTGTCCGCCTCGGCGCCGCCGCCGTTCGGCCGCCGCGACCGGGTGCTGGAAAACCTGTCGCCGCGTGAGCACGAGATCGCCCTGATGGTGGCCCGGGGCGCCCCCAACAAGGTCATCGCCCGGCAACTGGGGCTGCACGAGGTGACGGTGAAGGCGCATCTGCGCAACGTGTTCAAGAAGCTGGGCGCCACCAACCGCACCGAGGTCGCCCGCACCGTCTATCTGGGCACCATGCGCCCCACCGGCACATAGGCGGGCCCGCCACGACCTTCCGCCGCCTTTCCCGGCACCGGCGCTTTCGGCTAGACTGACCGGCACCGCCACACTGGAGGCGCCATGTCGATCCGAGCCGTCATGCTTGTTGCCGCCGTTCTCGCGCTGGGCGGGTCGCCCACGGGCGCGTCGCCGCCGCCCCACGCGGCAAAAGGCGGACCGGCCGCCGGTTCAGACGCCGGGGGGCACCTGCTGACCGACGCCGAGGCGGCCATCGCCGAAGCGATCATCGAGGCGGTCAGCGGGCAGCCCGTCGACCTCACGGGGAACACCAAGCCCGGCAGCGGCAAAGGCCTGCCGCCGGGGCTGGCCAAACGGCGCGACTTGCCGCCGGGCCTGGCGCGGCATGTCGCGCGCACCGGGCAGCTGCCGCCGGGCTTGCAGCAACGCATCACCGGCGGCGTGGCCTCACGAATGCCCGGCCACCGCGCCGAACTGCGCGGCACGGACCTGCTGCTGACCGATTCGGCCACCGGCGAGGTGGTCAAGATTATCCGCGACGTCCTGCGCCTGGCACGCTGACGCGCCGTTGAGGCGGCGGCCAAGCGAGCGGAGCGAGCGCCCGGCGAGGGCACAAAGACTCACCGCCGTGAGGCGGCGGCCAAGCGAGCGGAGCGAGCGCCCGGCGAGGGCTACATCGACCAAGCCGTTTCCGCGTTGAGTGGAAACGGCGCTAGGCCGCCTGCAGCCGCTCCAGCGCCTCGGCGACCTTGGCGCGGGCGAGCACCCATTCCTCGCGCTTTTCGCGCTGGTCCTCGACCACCTCGGGCGGCGCCTTGGCGAGGAAGCCCTCGTTGGAAAGCTTCTTGTCCAGGCGGGCGATTTCGCCCTCCACCTTGGCCAATTCCTTCCGCAGGCGGGCGCGCTCCTGGGCGATGTCGATGTGCTCGGCCAGCGGCAGGACCACCGTAGCCTCGTCCACCACCATCTGCACGGCGCCGCGCGGCGCCTCGACCTCGGAAATCTCCAGATTGTCCAACCGTGCCAGGGTCATGATGAGATCGCGGTGGGTGTACAGCCGGGCGCGGGTGATCTCGTTGGCGCCACGCAGCAGCGCCGTCAGTTTCGCCGCCGGGGGCACGTTCATTTCGGCGCGCACGGCGCGGATGGTGGTGATTACCCGCACCACCCAGTCCATCTCGTCATTGGCCTCGGGGTCGACCAGGGCTCCGTGCGCCGGCCACTCGGCGTTGATGAGCCGGTCGGCGCGCTCCGGCGCCATCGCCTCCCAAAGCTCCTCGGTGATGAAGGGCATGAAGGGGTGCAGAAGGTGCAGGATCTGGTCCAGCGTCCAGGCGGCGGCGGCGCGGGTCTCGGCGCGGGCGGTGTCGTCGCCGCCCTGCAGGATGGGCTTGCCGAATTCCAGATACCAGTCGCAGAAGGTGCCCCAGGTGAACTGATAGACGGCCTGGGCGGCCTCGTTGAAGCGATAGCTCTCCAGCGCCACGTCGACCTTCTCGGCGGTCTCGGCCACCTTGCCGACGATCCAGCGATTGACCTTCTCGCTGACGCCCTCGGGGTCGAAGCCGGGCACCGGCCGGCAGTCGTTGATCTGGCAGAAGCGCGCCGCGTTCCACAGCTTGGTGGCGAAGTTGCGATAGCCCTCGACGCGGCTTTCCGCCAGCTTGATGTCGCGGCCCTGCGCCGCCAGCGCCGCCAGCGTGAAACGCAGCGCGTCGCAGCCGTATTTGCCGATGGTGTCGAGCGGGTCGATGATGTTGCCCTTCGACTTCGACATCTTCTGGCCCTTCTCGTCGCGGACCAGGGCGTGAATGTAGATGTCGCGGAACGGCACCTCGCCCATGAAGTGCAGCCCCATCATCATCATCCGCGCCACCCAAAAGAAGATGATGTCGAAGCCGGTCACCAGAACATCGGTGGGGTAGTAGCGTTGCAGCTCGGGCGTCTCGTCCGGCCAGCCCAGGGTCGAGAACGGCCACAGGCCCGACGAGAACCAGGTGTCGAGGACGTCGGAGTCACGTTCCAGCCGCACATTGACGCCGTAGTGGTCGTGGGCGGCCTTCTGGGCCTCCTCCTCGGTCTCCTCGACGAAGACCGTGCCGTCAGGGCCGTACCAGGCCGGCACCTGGTGCCCCCACCAGATCTGGCGCGAAATGCACCAGGGCTGGATGTTGCGCATCCACTCGAAATAGGTGTTTTCCCAGTGCTTGGGCACGAAGCGGGTGCGCCCGCTTTCCACCGCCTCGATGGCGGGCTTGGCGAGGGTCTTGGCGTCGACGAACCACTGGTCGGTCAGCCAGGGCTCGATGACAACGCCCGAGCGGTCGCCATAGGGGACCATGTGGACGTGGTCCTCGACCTTGGCGAGGTGGCCCAGGCGCTCCATCTCGGCGACCACCGCCTTGCGGCCCTCGTAGCGGTCGAGGCCGCGGAAGGCCTCCGGCACGCTGTCGTTGAGGCAGGCGTTGGCGTCGAGGACGTTGATGGCCTCGACGCCGTGGCGCTTGCCGACCTCGAAGTCGTTGAAGTCGTGCGCCGGGGTGATCTTGACGGCGCCGGTGCCCTTCTCGGGGTCGGAGTATTCGTCGGCGACGATGGGAATGCGTCGGCCGACGATGGGCAGAACCACATGCTTGCCGATCAGGTGCCGGTAACGGTCGTCGTCGGGATGCACGGCGACGCAGGTGTCGCCCAGCATGGTTTCGGGGCGGGTGGTGGCGACGGTGATGACGGCCCCGGCCCCGCCCTCCACCGGATAGGTGAAGTGCCACATATGGCCCTTCACCTCGCGCTGCTCGACCTCGAGATCGGAGATGGCGGTGTGCAGCTTCGGATCCCAGTTGACCAGCCGCTTGTCGCGGTAGATGAGGCCCTGCTTGTAGAGCTCGACGAAGATTTTGCGCACGGCCCGCGACAGGCCGTCGTCCATCGTGAAGCGTTCCCGCGCCCAGTCGGGCGAGGCGCCCAGGCGGCGAAGCTGGTTCTGGATGGTACCGCCCGACTGGTGCTTCCACTCCCAGATCTTGTCGACGAAGGCGGCGCGGCCGAGCTGATGGCGGGTGACGCCCTGGGCTTCGAGCTGGCGCTCGACCACCATCTGGGTGGCGATGCCGGCGTGGTCGGTGCCCGGCTGCCACAGCGCGTCGCGCCCGCGCATCCGCCAATAACGAATCAGCACGTCCTGCAGCGTGAAGGTGAGCGCGTGGCCCATGTGCAGGCTGCCGGTGACGTTGGGTGGCGGCATCATGATCGTGTAGGGCGGGCGGCCCGATTCGGGCCGGGCGCGGAAGGCGCCGGCGCGCTCCCACAACTCGTAGTGCTTCGCCTCGATCTCGGCTGGGCGATAGGTCTTGTCCAGCACGGCTATGGAAACCCCTGCTTCAACACTGGCTGACGGACGAACACACCCGCCGACGCGGCCAGCGCGCGGCGCCCGGTGTGGCGCCACGTCCGGCCCGGCGTGGGCGGGAAGGCGTGTTTTAAAGGTTTTTGGCCTTGTTGACCATTCTTTCGATCTCGGCCTTGACCAGCCGCTCGACCATCTCGGGCAGGTTCTGGTCCAGCCACTCCTTGAGCAGCGGCCGCAGCATCTCGCGGGTAAGGGCCTCGATGGTGATGCCGCCATTGCCCACCGACAGCGTCTGGTGCTGGGCGATCTGGCGCATCAGTTCGCCCAGGAAGGCGGTGGAGGCGGCCTCGGCCGGCGGCGACACCAGCCGATCCTCCTCACCCGCCGCCGCGGCGGGCGGCTCCGGTTCGGGCTCGGGTTCCGGTTCGGGCTCCGGTTCAGGTTCCGGTTCGGGCTCCGGTTCCGGCTCGGGCTCCGGCTCGGGTTCGGGTTCCGGCGCCGCCGCTTCTTCTTCCTCGTCGGCGCCGGGATCGAAGCCCCAGGCCGGGTCGATGGCGTCCCCGTCCTCTTCCGGCTCCGGCTCGGGCTCGTCGACGACCATCTCCTCGGTGAGTTCGAGGACCTCGTCGTCCTCGTCCTGAGGTGCGGGTTCCGGTTCGGGTTCGGGTTCCGATTCGGGCTCTGGCGCGGCCGGCTCCTGGGCGCCAGCCGACTCCGCCTCCTCGACATCGTCCTCCGACAGGATGCGCCGGATGGACGCGAGGATGTCCTCCATGGACGGTTCTTGCTGGGCCTTGTCCTCGGTCATGTCCGAAACGTTCTGCACCATTCCCGTCGTCCAGGCAAGGCCCGCCGCTTAGTCGATCAGCTTTTCTTCCGCCAGCACGGGCCGCACGGCGGTGCCGTACCAGAGCCCCCGCACCTCCTCATAATGGCCGGTGGGGTCGTAGAAATCCACCGGCAGCTCCAGGGCGCGCGCGGTCATCTCGCCCAGCGCCTGCTTGAGCTGGAAGGCGCGCACCAGTTCGTCGCGGCGCGCCACGACCAGATTCACCTGCGCCTGGAACAGTTCGAGCTGGGCGTCGAGAACGTCGAGGGTGGTGCGGGCGCCGACCTCGGCCTCGCGCTGGACGCCTTCGACGGCGATTTCGGCGGCACGAATCTGCGCCGTCAGCGATTCCACCCGCGCCCGCGATGCCTGCAACGCCTCCCACGCCTGGCGGCCGCCTTCCACGGCGGTGCGCCGCGCCGCCGAGACCTGAAGCTGCGCCTGGTTGGCGAAATGCTTCTGCTGGCGAACCTGCGCCTGCACCGCGCCGGACTGGTACAGCGGCACCGTCAGATTGACCAGCAGTTCGGCGCTGTCGGTGCGCGAACCATCGGCCTGGGTCTCGCGGGCATGGGCGACGGAGCCGTCAAGGCTGACACTCGGGCGCGTCTGGCCGTGGATGACCTCGATGCGGTTCTGGGCGGCCAGGGCGTTATAGGTGGCCTCCAGCACGCCCGGATTCTGCTCGCGCGCCCGGGCGAGGACGGCGTCGATGCTGTCGGGTTGCACCAGCACCGGCTCGGGCGCGTCCAGCTCCCCCGGCGGCACCCCCACCACCTGCTCGAAATTGGCCCGCGAGGCCTGCAGGTTGCCGACGGACTGTTCGCGGTCGGCGACGGCGCCGGACAGCCGCGCCTCGGCCTGGGCGACGTCGGTGCGGGTGATCTCGCCGACGCGGAAACGGTCCTGCGCGGCCTCAAGCTGGCGCTGCAACACCTCGACGTTCTGGATAGACAAATCCAGCACCGCCTGGTCGCGCACCACGTCGAGATAGGCGGTGGCGGCGTCCAGCAGGATGGCCTGCTCGACCGAGAGAAGCTGCGCCCGCCCCGCCAGCACGCCGGCCTCGGCCTCGCTCACCGAGGCGCGGGTGATGCCGCCGTCATACAGCGGCTGCGTCACCTGCAAGCCGATCTGCGCCGGGGTGAGATCCTGGGTGCCGCCGCGGTTGTTGTCGGTGTGGCGAAAGCCCGTCGAACCGCTGAGACTGACCGAAGGGCGCCAGCCCGACCGCGCGATGGGCACGTTTTCGTCCACGCCGCGCAACGCCGAGCGCTGCGCCGTGAGGGTGGGATTGTTGTTGTAGGCGTAGGCGAGCACCTCATCCAGGGTCTGCGCTCCGGCCCCGGTCGGCGCCACCGCCACACCCACTGCGAACGCAACAACCGTCGCTAGACGTCTTTTCACGGCAACTCCCCTGTTTCTGCCCGCCAACCGACCCGCGTCCAAAGGGTACACGATACCTTCAGGACGTGGAATGGCAAGGCGTTTAGGTCGCCTGGCCGGTCGACCCCAACCGTTCGTCGAGGGGGGTGCCGAGGCAATCAGAACACGAACTGCTCGCGCGGCCGGAACTCCGGCAGCACCGGCGTCGCGGCATCGAAGACAGGGCGGCGCCCGAACGAATCGCCGATTCGCGCCACCACCACCGCCTCGCCGCTTGCCAGCGGGTCGGGACGCACGACGCCGACCAGGCGGCCGCCGTCGCCGAGTTGTTGGCACAGGCTGTCGGGGATCTCCGCCACCGCCCCGGCCAGCAGGATGACGTCGTAAGGAGCCTGTTTCGGCCAGCCCTCCGCCAGCGGCCCGGTCTCGACCACCACATTGTCCGCCCCCACCTCGGCGAGCGCCCGCGCCGCCGCCTCGGCCGCGGCGGCGTCGCTTTCCAGCGCCACCACGGCGCTGCACATCCGGGCCAGGACCGCCGCCGCATAACCCACCGGGCATCCCACCACCAGCGCCACGTCGTCCGGGCGCACCTCCGCCGTCTGCAACAGGCGGCCGAGGACCAACGGCTCGATCAGGTGGCGGCCGCCGCCCAGGGGCACGTCTTCGTCGACATAGGCGACGCCGCGCATCGCCTTGGGCAGGAAGGATTCCCGCGGCACGCTTGCCATCGCGTCGACCACCGCCGGGTCGATGACCCGGTTGGGCCGAAGCTGGTTTTCAACCATGTTGCGTCGAACCGCTGCGAAATCCATTGGCTGATCTCCCTCCACGAACCGCCCGCTTTATAATCCCGCGCGGCGGTGAACTCAATCGTCGCCAGATGCGGCGTCGGCGGATGGGGCACCGTGAACCTCCGCGTCGGTACCGGCGGCGAGGATGACGCGCTCGGGCGGCAGGACGACGGTGGCCTGGGTGCCGCGCCCGGGCTCGGATTCGAGGGTCAGGCGCCCGTCGTGCAACTCGACTAGGCGGCGGCTCAGCGGCAGGCCGAGGCCGGCACCCTCCTCGTTGCTTACCATGATGTTGCGGGCCTGCGCGAAGGGCTCAAAGATGCTGGCCATGTCCTTGGCGGCGATGCCGACGCCGTCATCGCGCACGCTGAGCGCCATCGCCCCCTCCGGCGTGACGCTGCCTTGCAGCATCACGGTGCCGCCGCGGGGGGTGAACTTGATGGCGTTGGACACCAGGTTGAGCAGCACCTGCCGCAGGCGCAGGCCGTCGGCGCGCACCCGCGGCAGGCTGGCCTCCATGCCGTTGGCCAGGCGCACGCCGTCCTGCCGTGCCCGGTCCGACAGCAGGCGCACGACGCTGCCGACGATCTCGCGAACATCGACCTCGTCCTCGCGCAGTTCCAGGCGCCCGGCCTCGACCTTGGACAGGTCGAGGACGTCATTGATGAGGTGCAGCAGGTGCAGGCCGGATTCGTGTATCCCCTGGATATAGCTGCGGTAGTTGTCGTGCCCCAGCGGGCCGAAGACCTCGGCGCGCATGACGTCGGAAAAACCCACCACGGCATTGAGCGGCGTGCGCAATTCATGGCTGAGGCCGGCAAGGAAGTTGGACTTGGCGTGGCTGACCTTCTCGGCCCGGCGGCGGGCTTCGAGCAGGTCGGTTTCCATGTGCTTGCGCCCGGTGATGTCTTCCTTGACGGCGATGTAGCGGGTGGCACGGCCGTGCGAATCGAACAGCGGGCTGATCGATACCAGTTCCCAGAACAGCTCGCCCGATTTGCGGCGGTTGAGGATTTCGCCCTGCCAACGCTCGCCGCGCTTCAGCGCCGCCCACAGCGCCTTGTAGGTGCTGGTGGGGGTCAGCCCCGAGCGCAGGAGGCTGGGCTTGCGCCCCAGGGCTTCCTCCTTCTCATATCCGCTCGCCCGGCTGAACTGGCGGTTGACGTAAAGGATGTTCGCGTCCAGGTCGGTGATGACCACCGCCGAGGGGCTGTCCTCCAGCGCCTGCAACAGCGCCCGCAATTGCTGCTCGGCCTCGACCCGGGCGGTGATGTCGCGCAGGAACAGAATGCGGCGGCCCTTGCCGGCCGGACGCACCGTCAGGTCGAGGTGGCGCGGTTCGCCGTCGCGGCCGATGCCCTTGACGACGCGGTGGCTCCACTCGGCGGGGTCGAGCCCGGCGGGGTCGGGCAGGTCGGGCAGCACCCGCGCCCGCGACACCGCGCCGCCGTCCTCCAGCCCTAACAGGGTGCGCGCCGCCGGGTTGAGGGGGACCAGCAGCCCGGTGGCGAAGTCGTGCTCCAGAATGGCGTCGGTCATCACCTCGATCACCGCGCCGTGCTCCTCGCGCAGCGTCTCCAGCCGGGTCACCACCGCGTGGGTGCGCCGCAGCAGCGGCCGCATCACATGGAGACCGAGGATCGCCAGCACCACCAGGAAGAACGCCTCGCCGAACACGCCCACCAGGCGCAGGCGGTCGATCTGGCGCCGCGCGCTCTGCTCGACGATGGTCGTCAGCGCCTCGAAGGCGGGCAGCAGGCGGTCGTTGGCCTGGCGCACCACCGCCGCCACCTCCCGGCTCTCCGGCCGCAGCCGCCGGGCCTCCGCCTCGTCGAGGACCAGCGCGACGCGGCGCCGGTATTCGGCGATGGCGTGGTCCAGCGCGAAGGGCGGTTCGCCTCGAAGGCGGTCCACCTCGGCCGCCGCCGCGCGGTCCAGGGCATTGTAGTCGCGGGTGCGCTGGGCCTTGGCAAGCTGCTGGATGTGGAAGCGGATGTCCTCGCCCAGCTCCCCGCGCCGGTCGGCCTCCTCGGTCGCCGCCAGGCGCATGACGTCAAGCGCGATGCGCTGCGAGAGCATCCGTTGCCGGCCGACGCCGTTGATCAGCGCCGCCGACTGCTCCTGCCCCTGGGTGGTGAGATAGAGGACGGCGAGGCCGGCCAGCGACACCAGCGCCAGCAACAGCAGAATTGCCACGAAGCGCATCCGCATGAAGCGGCCGATTCGGCGGCTTTCCGGGCCGTCCTCGTCGCGACGGGCGTGCACCTTGCGTCCCTGCCCCCTTGAAAACCCGCAGGGAAACCTGCCTTGGACACCAAATCAAAATTATTGGCCGCGGTCAAGAACGCGCGTCTGGTGCCTAGTGACTGGTACCACGGGCGTAGGTAATCTTGTTAAAAACGTTGTATTTTCCGGAAGGTCTTTTCATGGGTATGCGCCGGACTTCTTCGAACGTCTCGGCATCGTAAACGATCAAAGCCCCGTCAGCCTCCATCACCGAAACCAGCGCGTGACTCCCGTCGCGCGTGAACTCGACATGCGCCACGGTTTTTCCGGGCTCCGGGCGCATTGTCTTCACCAGTTCCAGGGTCCGCTTGTCGAGGATGTGCATGACATCGCGGTTGGGGCCGAAGAAAACATCGGTCCAGGCGTAGGGCGTGTTGTCGTGACTGCGCATGAAGAAGCCCGGCCCCAGGGTCTCGATGCGCTTCACCGTCTCCCAGGTGTTCATGTCGATGACGCTGACGGCGGCGTCGCGCAGGTGCGGCGTCGCCATCAGGTCGCGGCCCTGCCATTGCCAGGTGATGCCCGAGCCCAGATGCGGCATCCCCGACAGGTCTATGTCGGCAACCTTCTCGGCCCGGTCCAGGTCGACGACGGCACCCTGTTTGTCGTTGCGCGCCGCGCCCACCACGACGCGGTAATCCTGGTCGAAGAAGAAGTCGTCCATGAAGTCGGGCACGGCGATGGGCCGAACGGCGAAGTCCGGGGCGGCGCCGGCATAGGGAATTTCCCAGATCTCCTTGATGTCCTTCAGCGCCACCACGAAGCTGTCGCGCGGGGGCGCGGTGTAGACCGCACTGACGCGCGATTCCTTGCCGTCGGAGTCGGCCACCGTGATGGCCTTCACCGGCGACAGGTCGCGGGCGTCCAGCACCACCACCGAATGCGGCAGCATGTTGCCCACCATCAGCCAGCGGCCGTCGCCGGAGACGGCGACGTTGCGCGTGTTGATGCCGGCGCGCACCTCGCCGACCATCTGCAGCGAGTGCAGGTCGTACATCTGCACCCAGCCGTCGCGCGAGGCCAGATAGACGAAGCGGCCGTCGGGGGAATACTTGGCGCCGCCATGCAGGGCGTAGCGGGTTTCGAAACGGTCCAGCGGCTCGAAGCGGTCGCCGTCGAGGATGGTGGCATGGTGGTCGCCGGTCTCGACGACGATGAACAGGTTCAGCGGGTCGGCGTCGTGCTGCGGCGCCGGCGGCAGCGTCGCCGGATCGACATGCAGCGTGTGGGTCTCCCGCATGTCGGCCAGCGTCCAGTCCGGCACCGCGGGCAGCGGCGTGAAGATGTAGTCGACCAGGGTGGCGATCTCGGCCTCGTCGAGCACCTCGCCGTAGCCGACCATCTGCGTCGCCGCGCGGCCGTGGGCGATGACGTCGGCGGCCTCGGTCTTCTTCAGGCGGCCGAGGTTCTCGGGCAGCAGCGCCGGGCCGGTGCCGCCCAGGCGCCCGTCGCCGTGGCACACGGCGCAGTGGGTGGCGTAAAGGACTTCCGCCGACGGCTCCTCGGCGGCGGCCGTGGTGGCGACCAGGGCGGCAACGGCGGCGGACAGGGCGGCAAGGGTACGGGTCATCGTGTTCCTCGGGCTAGACGGCGCGACGCGGCTCGGCCACGGCCGCGACACCGACTTCGGAGTCGTCGAGATAGCAGCCGGGATCCTCCGCCCAATAGTCGCCGGTGATCTGGTGGGCGCGGGTGCGGGTGTTGCCGTTGCAGATGGCCAGCCAGCGGCAGGCGCCGCAGCGCCCGGTGACCGGGCGCGGGCGCTGTTTCAGCCCCGCCATCAGCGGGTCGGACACGTCCTGCCAGATGTCGGCGAAGGGCCGTTCGCGGACGTTGCCCAGCTTGTGATGCCACCACATGGTGTCGGGGTGGACGTTGCCGCGATTGTCGACATTGGCGACATTCTGGCCCGAGGCGTTGCCGCCCCATTCCTCCAGCTTGCGCCGGATGTGCCCGGCCTTGTCGGGAAAGTGGCGCTGCACCCACAGCAGGAAGAACGGGCCGTCGGCGTCGTTGTTGCCGGTGACGAATTCGCGATGGCGCCCGGCGTGGTAGTCGGCGACGCAGGCTTCGAACAGGGCCTCCATCGCCGTGCGCGTCATCTGGATGGCGGCATGGTCGCGGCGGTTGTGGTTGCCGCGCCCGGCGAAATTCAGGTGCGACAGATAGAACTTATCCACCCCTTCGGCGTCCATCAGCCGCAGGATGTCGGGAAGCTGGGTCTCGTTGTCCCGCGCCAGGGTGAAGCGCAGCCCCACCTTGGCCCCGCGCTGCCGGCAGCGGCGCAACCCGGCCATCGCATCGTCGAAGGCGCCCTCGCGGCCGCGGAAGCGGTCATGAACGGCGCCGACGCCGTCGATGGAGATGCCGACATAGTCGAAGCCGGTGGCGGCGATGTTGTCGGCGGTGGCCTCGTCGATGAGCGTGCCGTTGGTGGACAGGGCGGTGTAGAACCCCATCGCCTTGGCGCGCAGGGCGATGGCGAAGATGTCGGGGCGCAGCAGCGGCTCGCCGCCGGAGAGGATCAGCACCGGCACCCGCGCCGCCTTCAGGTCCTCCATGACCCGATAGGTGTCCTCGGTGGACAGCTCGCCGCTGAACTCCTTGTCGACGGACGCCGAATAGCAGTGCTTGCAGGTCAGATTGCAGCGCCGCACCAGATTCCAGATCACCACCGGCCCCGGCGGGTCGCGATGGGGCCTGGGCGGCGTGGGCTCGAACAATTCGCGCACGAACTGCGACAGCCTGAACATGTCGGGCCTCCCCTACCCGCCGAGCCGCAGCCCGGTCTTTTTCAGGATGCGGCTGGAATACAACACCTCGTGCCCGCGGCTGAGGTCCCCCAGCGTCGCCGCGATTCGCTCGACCAGGGAATCGGCGGTCTCGCGGTCGCGCGCGTGCACCATCGCAAACAGGTTGTACGGCCACTGCGGAGGATGCCGCGGGCGCTGATAGCAGTGGCTGACGAAGGGCAGCGCGCCCACGCGCTCGCCGGCCTCGACGATATGCTCGTCGGCGATGTCCCAGACGGTCATGCCGTTGAAGCGGTAGCCGAGAGCGTAGTGGTTGGGCACCGCCGCGATGCGCCGCAGGGCCCCCGACGCCTGCATCCGGCGCAGCCGCGCCATCAACTCGTCGGGCGCGATGCCCAGGCGCTCGGCGACGGCGTGATAGGGCTGCGGCACCAGCGGCAGCCCTTCCTGTGTTTCCAGCACGATGCGGCGGTCGATCGCGTCGAGCGGTTCCATGCCAGCCATATTGATGTCATCCCCCTCGGCCGCCTTGATGTTAGGCAAGGATCGGCCGGCGCCCACCTTAGAGCGATTCGCGCCTCGAATGGAACCGCCATGACGTCCTCGGCGAACAATCGCCGGTTCGCGGTGTTGCCCCGGAAACAGCCACCGGGGAGAGAGCCATGCCACGCTGCGAGACCTGCGGCAACGACTACGACAAGGCGTTTCAGGTGGTCGTCGCCGGCAACAGCCACATCTTCGACAGCTTCGAGTGCGCCGTGCACGCCCTGGCGCCGGTGTGCGAGAACTGCGGTGTCCGCATCGCGGGCCACGGCCAGGAGGCCAACGGCCACATGTACTGCTGCGCCCACTGCGCCAGCAAGAAAGGGCACGGCGAAATGCGCGACCGCGCCTGAACGCCCCGGCTATCGCGGCAGCGTGACGGTGGCGCGCAGACCGCCCTCGGGCAGGTTGGCGAGCGAGAGGGTGCCGCCGTGGGCCTGCACGACGCTGAGCGCCACCGACAACCCCAGGCCGACGCCGCCGGTGTCGCGGCTGCGCGACTTGTCGATGCGGTAGAAGGGCGCCAACACCTGCGACAGTTCCGCCTCGGCGATGCCGGGGCCGTCGTCGTCGACGGTCACGCGCACGCCGCCGCCGTCCGGCCGCAGGGCCACCCGGGCCGCGCCGCCATGCTTGACGGCGTTGTCGACAAGGTTGCGAAAGGCGCGTTTCAGCGCCAGGGGCCGTCCCTCGAACGGCAGCCGCGGCGGCGCCTCCAGCGCAACATCGCCGCCGGCGTCGGCGGCATCGTCGCAGACGCTGGCCAGCAGCGCCGCCAAGTCGACGCTGCGGCGCGCCTCGCTGGCGGCGTCGTCGCGGGCGAAGGCGAGGGTGGCGCCGATCAGCGCCTCCATCTCGTCCAGGGTGGCCAGCATCCGCGCCCGCTCCTCCTCGTCCTCGACGAATTCGGCCCGCAGGCGCAGGGCGGTGATCGGGGTGCGCAGGTCGTGCGAGATGGCGGCCAACATGTGGGTGCGGTTCTCCACCAAGCGGCGCAGGCGCTCCTGCATGTCGTTGAAGGCTTGCGCCGCGCCACGCACCTCGGCGGGGCCGCGGACGGGCAGCGGCGGCGCCTGGACGTCGCGTCCCAGGCGCTCGGCCGCAGCCGCCAACTCCGCCAGGGGCCGGGCCAGCCGCCGCACCGCCCACAGCGACGCCGCCATCACCGCCACCGCGAACAGCAGAAGGGAAGGAATGGCGGTCCCCGACCATAGGCTGGGGGAATCCGGAATGGCGGTGGCGAAATTAAGCCAGCCGCCGCCTTGCAGCCGCACCGAAACCTCGACCCCGCCGCCCACCGGCACGCCATGCATCGCCCGCATCATGCGGCGATGGAAGCGGCCGCCGGCTTCGTGGGCGTGCCGGTTGGGCATCTCGACGCCCTCGCGCAGGCGCACGGCCACCGGCCGCTCGCCCAGATGGCGCGCCAGCAGGCCGCGCACCGCCGCCTCCTGCCAGCCATCCTCGGCGGCCGGACGCACCGCCGCCTCGGGGCTGACCTTGACCCGCAGCCCCGGCGCGTTCACCGCCCGCAACAGCCGCTGGTGCCATTCGGGGGGCGTGTCCTCGACCAGGGCGACGATCTCGGCAACGCGCGCCGCGACGTTGCGCCCACCCAGCCAGGCCAGCGCGTGGGCACGGTCGGAGGAATACAGCCACATGCTGACCACATGCGTCAGCGTCAGGGCCGCCACCAGCACCAGCATGGTCTGCCCGGCCAGGGAATTCGGCAGCAGGCGCCTCATTGCGCCGTGACCTCGGGCGTGAAGACATAGCCCTCGCCCCACACCGTCTTGATCAGACGGGGCTCGCGCGGGTCGGGCTCGATCTTGCGGCGCAGGCGGCTGACCTGGGTGTCGATGCTGCGGTCGAAGGGGGCGGCGGCGCGCCCGCGCGCCAGGTCAAGCAACTGGTCGCGGGACAGCACCCGGCGCGGGCGCTGCACAAAGGCCAGCAGCAGGTCGAACTCGCCGCCCGACAGCGGCACCGCCACGCCGTCGGGGCCCTCCAGTTCCCGCCGGGCGGTGTCCAGCCGCCAGTCGTCGAAGCGATAGGTCTCGCCGGCGGGTTCGCCGGGTCCGTTCTGCCCCTGGGCCCGGCGCAGCACCGCCCGGATGCGCGCCAGCAATTCGCGGGGGTTGAAGGGCTTGGGCACATAATCATCGGCGCCCATTTCGAGCCCGACGATGCGGTCGGTCTCCTCGCCCATCGCCGTCAGCATGACGATGGGCACCGCCGAGCGCCCGCGCAGCCAGCGGCAGAGGGCCAGCCCGTCCTCGCCCGGCAGCATCAGGTCGAGTACCACCAGGTCGATGCGCGCCGTCTCCATCACCTGGCGCATGGCGCGGCCGTCGGCGGCAACGCTCACCCGCATACCGTGCCGTGCCAGGAAACGCGCCAGCAGTTCGCGGATGTCGCGGTGGTCGTCGACGACCAGGATGTGGCGTCCGTCCTCGCCCATGCCGCGATTATAGGGGCGTGTGCCGCGCCCCCGGACAACGAAATTGTTACCGATTGTGACCGGCGGCGGCGGCGTCACGACATGTCACAAAACAGCCCGCCGGCGACCAATTTCGGTGACATCCCTGGGGTGGAATGGCGGCCAGGACGAACCCGAAGCAGGAGATCACGATGAGAAAACGCACCCTGTTCGCCGCCGTCGCCACCCTCGGTCTGCTTGCCGGCGGCGCCGCCTTCGCCCACGGCCCCGGCTGGGGCCAGGGCGGCGGTTATGGCCACGGTCACGGTCATGGCCACGGCGGCCAGCACGGCATGATGGGCCAGGGCATGATGGGCCAGGGCATGATGGGCCAGGGCATGATGGGCCAGGGCATGATGGGCCAAGGGATGATGGGCCAGGGAATGCCCTGCCGCGAGGCGCGCGGCGGCGCGGCCGAAATGACGCCGGAAACGGTGACGCAGCACCTGCAGCAGCACCTTGAGCGTCGCGGCAATGACCGCCTGGCCCTGGGCGAGGTCGCCGAGGCCGAGGACGGCACCATCACCGCCGACATCGTCACCAAGGCGGAAGGGGCGCTGGTCGAGCGGTTCGCCTTCGACCCCGACACCGGACGGATGCGCCGTCTGCCGTAGCAGCCCCCCCTGCGGCGGACATGGGCGGGGCGGCGGCATCGCCGCCCCGCTCCGCCTCGGGCTCAGCCGCCCAGCGGCCGCCAGTCGGCGTGTTCGAAATGCTCGCCGTAGGCGTTCAGGGCCTTGACGGCGGTAACCGCACCGGCGCGGCCCGCCCCCGAGCGCATCCCTTCCGCGGCCTCCAGCAGGCGGCCGATGACGATGTGCAGTTGCTCGTCCGCCGCCGGCGGCAGCTCGCAGTTCTCGACCATGTAGTGGATGTTCTCCTCCACCGCGTCGGCCAGGACGGCATAGCCGGCGGGGGCCAGGGTGTCGTGGTGGATTTCGGGCAGCAGCGCCTGGATTTCGCCGCGGATGTTGTCCATCGCGTGCATCAGCGGCGGATCGGTGGGCCACTTGGCGCCGTTGTTCAACTGCAACTCCATCGCCGCGACGTGCCCGTGGTCGTGGCCGTCCTCGGCCGCGCCGGCGACGCCCACGCCGCCCGCCAGCAATCCAACCGCGAAAACCCCACTCATCAGTGCCTTCTGGATCGACATGAATGCTTTCCCTTTCGTGCTCGTTCCAACGCGCGGCAGCGCGCTGGGGGGCACGGTCGCTGTGGCGCCTTAAGTGGACCTTAAGTGGCGGGAAAGCGCACCGTCACCGCCAGCCCCCGGCCGGCGGCGGCATCGGACAGCGACAGGACGGCGCCATGACGTTCGGCGATTCGCGCCGCGATCGACAGCCCCAGGCCGCTGCCCTCCTGGCCGCTGCCGAGAACCCGGAAGAAGCGGTCGAGCACCCGCCGGCGCAGATTGGGGGCGATGCCCGGCCCGTCGTCCTCCACCCGCAGTTCCACGCCCGCCGCCCGGCGCACGGTCACATCGACGCGCCCCCCGGGCGGCGTGTAGCGGATGGCGTTGTCGACCAGGTTGCGCAGCAGCACCGCCACCAGCCCCGGATCGCCGGTCACCTGGGCCTCGTCAAGTTCGGCAATGCCCAGGTCGATGCCCCTCTCGACCGCCAGCGGGCCCATTTCGCCCACCACGCCGCGCACCGCCTCCGCCAGGCAGACGCGGCCGTCGAAAGCCGTTTCCTCGCCGCCAGGGTCCAGCCGCGCCAGCACCAGCAACTGCTCGACCAGACGGGTGGCGCGGGACGTTCCGCGCAGGACGCTGTGCATCGCCCGGCGCGCCTCGGCGTCGTCGGGGGCGGCCAGGGCCACCTGGGCGTGGGTGGCGATGGCGGCCAGCGGCGTGCGCAGTTCGTGGGCGGCGTCGGCGGTGAAGCGACGCTCGCGCTCCAGCAGGTCCACCACCTGGCCGAACAGCCGGTTGAGGGCTTTCACCAGCGGCTGGGTCTCACGCGGCACGGAGTCGCCGTCCAGCGGCTCCAGATTGGCGGGGTTGCGGTGCTGCACCTGGCGGGCGATGGCGGTCAGCGGGCGCAGCCCCCAATTCACCGCCCCCCAGATCACCAACGCGAGCAGCGGAATGGCAAACGCCAAGGGATGCAGCAGATGACTGGCCACCGAGCCGGCCAACTGCCGGCGCACATCATGCGACTGCGCCACCTCGACGCGCGGCGGCGCGTCGGTGCCATAGACCCGCCAGCCGCGCCCTTCCCACGCCACGTCGGCGAAACCGGCCACGGCGCCGCCGCCGGGGGCCTCGGGCGAGGCGAAGAGCAACGCCCCCTCCCCGTCCCAAATCCGATAGGCAATCGCGCCGCCGGCGGCGGCCGGGGGTGGCGCGGCGGCGGCGGGAGCGCCCTCGGTCGCCAGCGCCTGCAGCAGCGCCGCCGTCTGCACCAGGTGCGAATCGAGCATGGCGTCGATCTCGCGTCGGGCGTCGACATAGGTGAAAAAGGCCGTCGCCAGCCAGGCGATCAGCACGCTGCCGCCCAGCACCGCCAGCAAGCGCCCCCGCAGCGAACCGCTCATCGGTCCTCCCGGGGCACCATGTAGCCCAGGCCCCGCACGGTGCGGATCAATTCGGGGTACAGCTTGCGGCGCAGGTGATGGACGTGCACCTCGATGGCGTTGCTTTCGACCTCTTCGCCCCAGGCATAGATGCGATCCTCGATCTGCGCCTTCGACAGCACGCGGCCGGCGTTCTGCATCAACTCGCGCAGCACCTCGAATTCCCGCGCCGACAGCGGCACCGGCTGGCCGTCGAGGCGCGCCGTGCGCGAATCGCTGTGCACGGTGACGCGCCCGTTGCGCAGCACCGGCTCGACCATCCCGCTGCCGCGCCGCGCCAGCGCCCGCAGGCGGGCCTGAAGTTCCGTCAGGTCGAAGGGCTTGACCAGATAATCGTCGGCGCCGGCGTCGAGTCCGGCGACGCGGTCGGCAACGGCGTCGCGGGCGGTAAGGATCAGCACCGGGGTCGGGTCGCGGCGCGCCCGCAGACCGCGCAACAGGCTGAGGCCGTCCACCCCCGGCAGCCCCAGGTCCAGGACCAGCAACGCATAGCAATGCCCGCGCAGGGCGGCGTCGGCCTCATCGCCGTCAACCACCCAGTCAACGGCGAATCCAGCCTGGCCGAGCCCCGAGCGGATGCCATCGCCCAGCAGGCGGTCGTCTTCGATCAGCAATACCCTCATGGCGACGAACAGCCAACATCCCAGGCACTGAATAGGGCATGAACATGGCGGCGGCAAGCCTGCCCCGGCCATTGTGATGCCAGCCGAAATCGGGGCCCGGATACTGAAAATGGCCGGGCACCGCCCGGCCATTTCCCTGTGGCGCAGTAGGTCTCTCAGCCCCCGGCCGCCTTGGCGATCTGGGGGGCGGGGATGAGTTGTTGGTTAAGCGCGGCGTCCTTGTCAGCGTCCAGCCCGAAGGCCACGGCCATGAGTTGGCTGTAGAACACCACCGGGATCTGGAAGTTGGTCCCGAACTGGGCGTTGATCTGGTCCTGGAACATCTCGACATTGGTCTGGCACAGCGGGCACGGCGTCGAAATGACGTCGGCGCCCTTCTCCTGCGCCTCCTCCAGGATGTTCTTCATCAGGTGCAGGGTCTTCTCGGGGCTCATCACCGACACCGAGCCGCCGCAGCAGGCGGTGCGGTTCTGGAAGTCCAGCGCCTCGGCGCCGACGGCCCGGGTGAAGTTGTCCAGGAACTTGGGCTGGTCGTATTCGTCATAGGCGCCGCCGCGCTCGGTGGCGGCAAAGGGGCGCACGGTCTGACAGCCGACATAGCCCGCGACCTTCAGCCCCTTCAAGGGCTTGACCACCTGCGCCTCGACGGCCTCGAAGCCGATGTCGTTGACCAGCACCTCGCAGATGTGGCGCACGTGCAGGTTGGCGTCGTAGTTCATGCTCGCCGCCGACAGCGCCTCATTGACCTCGGCCTTCAGGCGCTCGCTGGCGCGCATCTGCTCGTTGCAGTGATGGGTGTTGAGGTAGCAGGCGGCGCAGGGCGTCGCCACGTCCTGGGGGCCCTGGGCCTGCGCCTGGGCCAGGTTGCGGCCGGACAGCGCCATCATCGGCAGGTGCCCGCCCTCGATATGGCCGACCGAGGCGCCGCAGCAGTTCCAGTCGGCGATGTCCTCCAATTCGACGCCCAGCTTGGGCGCGATGGCGCGCAGCGACTTGTCGAGGTGGGCGGCGCTGCCCTCGGAGCTGCAGCCGGGATAGTAGGTGAACTTCTTGGTCATCGCGCGTCTCCCAGCCCTAGCCGTGCTTCTTCGCCT
Source organism: Magnetospirillaceae bacterium (assembly GCA_041685145.1). Taxonomy (GTDB): domain Bacteria; phylum Pseudomonadota; class Alphaproteobacteria; order Rhodospirillales; family Magnetospirillaceae; genus JAWLGJ01. The sequence goes on from JAWLGJ010000006.1 coordinate 49,840, forward strand.
CGATCTCGGCCGCCTTGGCCAGGATCGCCTTCAACTCGCCGCCCTTCTTGACCTTGTGCGGCATCCCCAGATGCATCCGCTTGGTCTTGATCATGCCCAGGGCGATTTTCTGGTTGGCGCGGCCGCGCTTGATGAATTCGCCGAAGCCGAACGAGTAGTAGTATTTCATGGTGACCAGCCGCTCGTCGGTCTTGCCGTATTTGGCGGCGCTCCACCAGAACGCCTTGGCGAAGCGGGCGTTGTCGGCCTGTTTCGCCTCGGCGTAGCCTTCCTTGACCGCCAGGGTGGCGAGGTCGTGGAGGATGTAGGTCACCGGCACCTGGCGCGGGCAGCGCACCACGCAGTTGTAGCAGGAGACGCAGTTCCAGATGGTGTTGGAGGTGAGCACCGCCTCCTTCATGCCGGCGCGGATCATCATGAACAGCTTGCGCGGGCCGTGATCCATCTGGGTGCCGATGGGGCAGGAGCCCGAGCACACGCCGCACTGCATGCACTTGGCCATGCGCTCGCCGCCGTCGACGTTCTCGTAGACCCAGCGCGCGAAGTTGAGGTCGTATTTGCGGGCCCCGGCGGGCGCGGTCGTCGCGGTCATGGTCTAGAACCCCTTGAAAGGATTGGGACCAAGGGAGTCGATGGTTTCGACGAAGTCGTCGATCATCTTGGCGATCGCCTTGGAGTCGGCGATGGAGATTTCCATCTGCGTCACCCGCTCCTCTTCGAGCATCATGCTCTTCAGGGTTTCGCCCACCTTCGACATGCGCTCCTTGGCCATCGCCGAGCCCTTGACGAAGTGGCACTGGTAGTCGTCGCCCGGCTTGCAGCCCATCAGCACCACGCCGTCGTAGCCCACCGACAGCGCGTCCGAGATCCACAGCAGGCTGACCGAACCCAGGCAACGCACCGGGATGATGCGCACATAGGGGCTGTACTGCTCGCGGTTCAGGCCGGCCATGTCCAGCGCCGGATAGGCGTCGTTCTCGCAGGCGAGGATGAGGATGCGCGGCTTCTCGTCGAACTCGTCCGGGATCTCCACCGACTTGATCATCGAGGAGATCATCTCGGGGTGGTAGTTCTCGAAGCTGATGGTGCGCACCGGGCAGGCGCCCATGCAGGTGCCGCAGCGCCGGCAGCGCGACGGATTGACGATGGGATAGTCCTTCTCGTCCTCGTCGATGGCGCCGAAGGGGCATTCCACCGTGCAGCGGCGGCACTTGGTGCACTGGTTGTAATTGACGATCGGGTAGGACATGTCGCCCGAGCGCGGGTGCACCGCCTCGCCCGACTGCGCGTTGCGCACGCACTGGATGGCCTTCAGCGCCGCGCCGGCGGCGTCCTGCGCCGCCTCGTGCGAGTCCATCGGCCGGCGCACCGGACCGGCGGTGTAGATGCCGGTGCGGCGGGTCTCGTAGGGGAAGCAGATGTAGTGCGAGTCCGCGAAGCCGTCGGCCAGGATGGGGACATGCGGCCCCTGCCGGTATTGCAGGTTCAGAAGCGGCGCTCCCGCCATCATCGGCCGCGCCGCCGGGTCCGCCTTCTCGGCCGCCTCGGCGCCCGCGAAGGTTAGCGGCGATCGGGGGTCGATGTCGTCGGTGACCTGGATCACCGCCGGCTCGGGGTTCTCGAAGGGCTGGTCGGCGACCGTTGAGTTGGGGACCATGCCGGTGGCCAGGACGACCATGTCCAGGCCCTCCATCGGCACCTCTTCCTGCAACAGTGCATCGTCGACCAGCACCTTCAGGCTGCCGTCGACCGACTTCACCTTGCCCTTGATGAAGATGACGCCCTTTTCCTGCGCGGCGCGATAGAATTCCTCGGCCTGGCCGGGGGTGCGCAGTTCATCGAAAATGATGTAGCAGGAGGTCTCCGGGTCCGCCTCGATCAGTTCCAGCGCCTGCTTGATCGACACCGAGCAGCACACCGACGAGCAATAGGGCAGATGCTCGGGATCGCGCGAACCGGCGCACTGCACGAAGGCCACCGCCTTGGGTGCCTTGCCGTCGGAGGGGCGCGTCACGCCGCCCGCGGCCAGCAGCTTCTCCATCTCGACATTGGTGACCACGTCGGGCGAGGCGCCATAACCGAGATGCCCCAGCCGGGTGGCGTCATAGGGGCGCCAGCCGGTGGCGATGACGATGGCGCCCACCGTCTCGGTGCTGGCGGTGCCGCCCTGGTCGAGGTCGATCTCGAAACGACCCGGCATTCCCGCCGTCTTGGCGACGGTGCAGTTGGTCTTGACGGTGATGAGGTCGTCGGCCTGCACCGCCTCGACCAGCTTGCCGATCTCGTTGGGCTGCGGCTCGCGGTAGGGAGGCTTGTGCGGCAAGTCCTTGGAGGCGTTGCGGGCGAAGCCGCCAAGCTGGTCGCTGCGCTCGATCAGCAGCACCTCGTGGCCCGCCGCCGCGGCCTCCAGCGCCGCCCGCATCCCGGTGAAGCCGCCCCCCAGCACCAGAATGCGCTGGCTCCACTCGCCCTCGGTGAAGGGCTGCGGCGTCTTCATGCGCGTCACCTGCGCCAGACCCATGCGGATCTGGTCGTCGGCGATCATCTGGGTGTCCTCGTCGCCGGCCGGATGGCTCCAGATGCACATCTCGCGCAGGTTGGCGCGTACCATCGGGGTGCCGTCGAAGCGGAAACGGTCGGTCATGACGCGGGGGGAACAGGCGGCGATGACCAGATCGGTCACGCCCTCGTTGGCCCGGTCGGCCTCGATCAGCGCCACCCCCTCCTCAGTGCACAGGGCATCGTGGCGGCGGCACAGCCCCGCCTTGTTCTCCTGCGCCACGCTCTCAAGCTGGTCCAGCGACAAACCCTCGCCGATGCCGCAGCCGCCGCACAGATAGACGCCGGTCTTCCTGTCAGACATTGTTCGTGATCCTCCCTTCCCGCGTCACTGGCGCGCCCGGCCCGACACCGCCTGGATGGCCTTCATGGCCGCGGCGGTGGCGGATTGGACCGACATGGAGACATCGAGCGGCCCGGTGGCCACCCCGGCCGCCGAGACGGCCGCCTCCTCGGGAACGATGAAGCCGTAGTCGTCGACCGGCAGCTCCAGCGCCGTCGCCCGCCCGTTGAGCGCCGGCTGCATCCCCACCGCCAGCACCACCAGGTCGTAGGGCTCGCGGTAGATGTCGCGCGTGACCGTGTTCTCGCCGCAGACCACCGGGCGTCCGTCCTCGCCGGCCTCGATGCGCGCCGGCTTCGACTTGATCCAGTTCACCTGCGGATCGGCGGCCAGGCGGCGGTAGAAGTGCTCCAGCTTGTCGTGGGCGCGGATGTCGATGTAGTAGACGTCGACCTCGGCCTCGGCGTGCTGCTCGCGCACATAGGCGGCGTGCTTCATCGAGGCCAAACAGCAGATGCGCGAGCAGTAGGCGAGGTGGTTGTAATCGCGCGAACCCGCGCACTGGATCAGCGCCACGCGCTTCGGCGCCTCGTTGTTCGAGGGGCGCAGCACCTTGCCGCCGGTGGGGCCGTCATGAGCGGCGAGGCGTTCCATCTCGACATTGGTGATGACGTCGGGGATGGCGGCGTATTGATAGCTGGTCAGCTTGCCGGCGTCATAGGGGTGCCAGCCGGTGGCCCAGATCACGGCGCCGACCTTGATCTCGAAGGTCTCTTCCTTGTCGTCCAGATCAACGGCGTCGTATTTGCACGCCGCCTTGATCTTGTCCGCCTCGGGGGTGCCGATGACCTCGGGCGCGATGACATAGCGCATGGGGAACGCCATCTCGTGCGGCAGATGCGCCGCCTTCACCTTGTCGAGGTTGTGGTTGAAGGGGTTGGCCACTTCGGTCTCGGCGGCGGCGGCGCAGTCGCCGCAGGCGGTGCAGCGGGTGTTGACGTAGCGCGGGGCGCGCTTGACCGTCACCGTGAAGTCGCCCTTGCCGCCCGCGACTTTGTCCACCTCGCACATCGTGAAGACGCTCACACGGCGGTTCTTCTTGATGCGCTGATAGTTGATCTCCAGGCCGCAGGTGGGATGGCACAGCTTGGGGAAGTAGCGGTTGAGCTGGGCGACGCGGCCGCCCAGCGTGGCGCTCTTCTCCAGCAGCACCACGTCATAGCCCGACTCCGCGGCCTCCAGCGCCGCCGAGATGCCGCTGATGCCGCCGCCGACGACAAGGATGGTCTGGCTGCTAGGCCCCTGATTGGTCATATGGCACCCCCTGCCACGCCAAGGCGAAGGAAGCGTGCCGCAAGGCCCCCGGTGGTGGACGTTTCCATTCGCCTGGACGTATATTAGCGTAATTTGATTTCCGGCAGTGTTACGCCGATTTGTACCCTGAAATCAAGGGAAATCCGTCTTCCGCACCGGCGCCGGAGGGCGCCGCCCACCCCGGCCGGGCGCCGCCGCCGCCCATGCCTTCGTCGGGTTGGCTTCCGCGGCGCCTTTGGCGTATAATTCCACGAGAAAAATAGGGTAAAAAAAGAAAACCCGTTAGATAACATACAGTTCGAGGGAGGACGACGTGACCGTACGCACCCTGCTCGAGGCGGGCAACGGCCATCTGACCACCGTTGGCCCCGACGTGAAGATCGAGACCGTGGCCGCGCGGCTGCACGAGAAGAACATCGGCGCCATGCCGGTGGTCGACGACGCCGGCAAGCTGCTGGGCATCATCTCCGAGCGCGACGTCGTCGCCGCCATCGCCCGCCGGGGCGCGGCGGCGCTGTCGCAGGCGGTCCGCGAGACGATGACCAGCAACGTCTTCGTTGCCCGCGCCGACGATTCCGTGCCCGACGTGATGAAGGTGATGAGCGCCCGGCGCATCCGCCACCTGCCGGTGATGGAGGGCGAGCGCGTGATGGGAATGATCTCCATCCGCGATCTTATCCGCCAGCAGTTGGTGAACTGCGAGCTGGAAAAGAACGTCCTGCGCGATTACGCCTTCGCCCGCCAATAGGGCGGGCGTCATCCGGCGGCGACGTCGGCCAGGAACGAGTCCAGAAAGCGGCCCAGGTCCGCCCAGTCGGTGTATTCGGTATCGCCCTGGGTGGGCTGGTGCTTCTCGCGGGCGATGCGGCGCATGATCCAGCGCCGGAAGAAGTCGTATTGCGTGAAGCGGAAGGCCCCGGCGGCGAGATGGACGCGCGCCGGGTGCCAGCCGGTCTGGGCCAGGAACTGCTCGGCGCAGGCCAGAGCGTCGGCACGGTCCTCGGCATCGCCAGCCGCCGACAGGCTGACCGAGACGAAGGCCGCCGGCTTCCGCTCCAGCGCCGGCCGGTGCGCCTTCACGAAGTGCTCGACCGCCGCCTGGTGGTGGCCCATGTGCACCGAGCCGGCAACGATGGCGGCATCGTAACCGGCCATGTCCAGACCCGCCGGCAGCGCCGCCGCGTCATGGGCGTCGGCGTCGTGCCCGCGCCCGCGCGCCTGCTCGGCCAGCCAGTCGGCGATCTTGCGGGTCTGGCCCTCGGTGGTGGCGTAAACGATCAACAGCCTTGCCATGTCGGCCTCCCGCCATCCCGGCGCCCGTTCACCCGCCGCCGGTGCGCGCCTTTTCCACCCAGCCGCCGCCCTCGGACTGCTGGTAATAGACGAGGTCGTGCCCCTCGTCCTTCCAGCGGCGCCAGCGTTCGCGCGCCGCCGCCAGCGCCGCGTCGTCATTGCCGTCGAACAGGTCGAGGCAGCGGGCATAGCCGGCAACGTCGCGCGGGGTCGCGCCGTCGACCAGCACCAACACGTCGGCGCCGTTGGGGTTCTCCTCGACAGCGGTCAGCCACACCGGCTGGCGCTCCGCCTCGCCATCGCGGGCGGTGCCGTGCGGCAGCCACGAGGCCGGGTCATAGGTCCACAGATGCGCGTCCAGCGCCGCCACGCGCTCGGCCGAGCTTGCCAGCACCACCGAGCGATGCCCGGCCGACATCGCCTTTTCCAGCAGCTTGGGGAGCGCCTGCTCCAGCGGCCAGCGTTGCAGGTGATAGAAGCCGATGCGGGTCATGCCCGGCAGCCTACACCGCGCCGCAGGCCGCCGCCAGCAGCCGCACCCCGAAGCCGGTGGGCCCCTTTGGCCCCAGCGCCCAGTCCTCCTCCGCCAGGGCGGTGCCGGCGATGTCGAGATGCGCCCAGGCCACGCGGGGGGGAACGAAGTGCTGCAGGAAGCGCGCCGCGTGGAGGGCATCCGGCACCCGCCCCCAGGCGGCGTTGCGTAAATCCGCCACCTCGGAGGTCAAGGCCTCGTCATGCGCGTCGGACAGCGGCAGCCGCCACAGGGGCTCGTCCACCGCCTCGCCGGCGCGCAGCAGGCGTTCCGCCAGGGCGTTGTCGGCGGTGAACAGGCCGGCGCGGTGGCGTCCCAGCGCCGTCACGACGGCGCCGGTCAGGGTGGCGATGTCGATGATCCGCGCCGGGGCCAGCCGCGCCCCCGCCCAGGCAATGGCGTCGGCCAGCACCAACCGGCCCTCGGCGTCGGTGTCGGTCACCTCCACCGTCCGCCCGGAGCAGGAATACAACACGTCGCCGGGGCGCATGGCGCCGCCGGCGGGCATGTTCTCGGCCAGCGGCAGCACCGCCGCGACATTCACCGGCGCCGCCATCCCCGCCAGCGCCCGCACCGCCCCCAGGCAGGCGGCGGCACCGGCCATGTCGGCCTTCATTTCCCACATATCATCGCCGCGCTTCAGCGAGATGCCGCCGGTGTCGAAGGTGATGCCCTTGCCCACCAGCGCCGTCACCGGGGCGTCGGCGCCGCCGCCGCTCCACGACACCGTCACCAGCCGCGGCGGCCGCGCGCTGCCGCGCCCCACCGCCGCCAGCAGGCCCAGCCCCTCCTCGCCGATGGCGTCCTCGTCCAGGATGTCCACCTCGCAGCCCAGGCCGGGGAGCGCCAGCGCGTGGTCGGCGAAATCCTCCGGCCCCAGGCGGTTGCCGGGCTCGGCGACCAGGTCGCGGGCCAGCAGCACCCCGTCGGCGAGGTGGTCCAGCCGCCGCCAGGACGCCGCCGCGGCCGCCGGGTCCGCGGCGGCGATCACCACCTCCTCCGGCGGCTCCCACTCGTCCTCGGCGGGGCGCGAGCGCAGGTCCGGCGGCGGCCGCCACAGGCGCAGGCTCATGCCCAACGCCAGATGAGCGGCGGCGTTGCCGTCGAGGTCGAGGCATACCGACAGGCGCTGTCCCCCCGCCTCCAGCGCCGCCGCCATCACCGCACCGCCGAGGCGGGCCGCACGGGCATCGTCGAAGGCGCTTTCAACGCCGAGGCCGACCAGCAGAACCCGCCCGGCGGCCAGACCCGGCGGCACCGCCAGCGCCAGCACCTCGCCCTCGCCGCCGCGAAAGCGGCTGTGGGCGACGGCGGCCATGATGCCGCCACCGGCATCCAGCGCCGCCAGCGCCGGCGTGGGGCGGCCGTCCCGCCACATGCCCACCGCCAGCAGCGGCGCCTCCGGCGGCGGCCGCTCGGCGAAGCGAATGTCCACCTAGTCGTCCTCGCAATGCTCCGCGACCAGGCGGTCGAGCAGGCGCACGCCGAAGGCGGTGGCGCCCTTGGGCACGGTCGGCTGGTCCTTCTTCGACCAGGTGACACCGGCGATGTCGATATGCGCCCAGGGCACGTCGTTGACGAAGCGTTGCAGGAACTGGGCGGCGGTGATCGAGCCGGCCTCGCGCCCGCCCACATTCTTCATGTCGGCGATGTCGGACTTGATCTGCTTGTCATAGGCGTCGCCGAGCGGAAAGCGCCACACCTTCTCGCCGGTGGCGCTGCCTGCGGCGGCGATGCGTTCGGCCAGGGCGTCGTCATTGGCGAACAGCCCCGCGTGCTGGTCGCCCAGGGCAATGAGGATGGCGCCGGTCAGCGTCGCCAGATCGACCATGAAGCGCGGCTTGAAGCGATCCTGGGTGTACCAGAGGGCGTCGGCCAGCACCAGCCGCCCCTCGGCGTCGGTGTTGATGACCTCGACCGTCTGGCCCGACAGCGTCGTCACCACGTCGCCCGGCCGCTGCGCCGCGCCCGAGGGCATGTTCTCGACGAGGCCGACGACCCCGACCACATTGGCTTTCGCCTTGCGCGCCGCCAGCGCCCGCATCAGGCCGACGACCACGCCGGCGCCGCCCATGTCCCACTTCATGTCCTCCATGCTGGCGGAGGGCTTGATGGAGATGCCGCCGGAATCGAAGGTGACGCCCTTGCCGACGAAGGCGGTTGGCGCCTCGCCCCCCTTGTCGCCCTTCCAGTGCATGACCACGAGCTGCGATTCGCGCTCCGAGCCCTGGCCCACCGCCAGCAGCGCCCCGAAACCCATCTTGCGGAGCTGCTTCTCGCCGAAGACCTCGACCTCGACGCCCAGTTCGCTCAGCCTCTCGGCCTCGCGGGCGAGGGTCTCGGGATAGATGACGTTGGCGGGCTCGCTGACCAGGTCGCGGGTGACGAAGACGCCCTCGGCGACCGCATCCAGGGGCTGATACAGCTTCTTGGCGTCGGCGTGGTCGGCGAGCAGCAGCGCGATCTTCTTGAGGCTGGGCTTGTCCTCCTTCTTTTCCTTGGTGCGGTATTTGTCGAAGCGGTACGAGCCCAGGCGCGCCCCGAACCCCACCTGGGCGGCGAATTCGGCCGGCGCCAGCGAGCAGCCCTCGATGGCGTCGATCGCGATGGACAACAGCTTGTCCTCGCCGGCGCGGCCCAGGCGCGCCACGGCGTTGCCGCCCAGGTTCTGGGCCTGCAGGACGTCGATCTCCTTCGCCTTGCCCAGCCCGGCCAGCAGCACCCGCGACACCCCCATCTCGGGCGGAGCCACCACCTCCAGGGTCTGGTCCTTGCCGCCCTTGAAGCGGCTGGCCTTCATGGCGCGGGTCAGCGCGCCGCCGGTGCGTTCGTCCACCTGCCGCGCCGTCGGGGTGAGCACGCGCCCGTCCAGGACGCCGACGACAAGGCTGCCCTCGCCGGGCAGTTCGGGCTTGGCGAAGGTGATCTTCATTCAGCTAACCTCTTCGATGCAGGGAGTTGACGGCGATAGCCTCAATGTAATCGGACGGACGGCGAAGGAAAGGGTGCATCAGGCCTCGACGCGCCCGGGCGCCTCGGCGCCGCGGCCGGCGCCCAGCCACACCAGCCCGCCGGGCAGATTGACCGCCACGGTCACCAGCCCGTACAGCACCGCCAGCACCAGGGCCGACTCCGCCGCCACCCCCACCAGCGAAAAGGTGGCGACCATCGCCCCCTCGCGCACCCCCCAACCGCCCACCGAGATCGGCAGGGTCATGGCCAGGATGACCGGCGGCGTCAGCACCACGCATTCCAGCAGGGTGACGCCGACATCCAGCCCCACCGCCAGCAGCCAGAACACCAGCGCGATGTTGAGGTGCCCCAGCAGCACCAGCGACATGGTCCCCAGGGCGTGACGCGGGCGCAGGAAGACCCGCCGCGCGTCGCCCGACAGGGCCATCGCCGCCCGCACCAACCGCCACCGCCGCAATGGCGCCGGCATCCGGTCCAGCAGGCACAGCACCACCAGCCCCGCCAGCCCCGCCAGCGCCAGCAGCGGAAACAGCCACATGCCGGGAAAGGCGCCGATCTTGGCAATCAGGAATGGCTCGGTCGCCGCCACCAGCAGCACCAGGCCCAGCACCACCGCCAGCCGTTCCAGGGCCACGCCGTTGAAGGCGCGGCCGAGACCGAGGCCGGCGCGATGGGTCAGCCACACCCGCACGGCATCGCCGCCCACCGCCGACGGCAGCGCCTGATTGAAGAACATGCCGACATACATGATGGCGAAGCCGCGCCCGAAGGGCAGGCGCGCCGCCAGCGCCCGCAACACCGCCAGCCAGCGCAGGGTGGCCAGCGGGATCTGCAGCCACAGCATCGCCAGCGCGGCGATCAGCATGGCGCCGTCGACGCCGCGGGCGCGCCGCAGCGCCTCCCCCACATCGACCTTGCCGACCACCAGCGCGATAAGGGCCCCGGACAGCACCAGCTTCAACGTCCAGGGCAGCCATTTCCTCGCCATCCGCCGCCGCCCTTGATCACTCCGGGCGTAGCTCTACCACAAACGGCGCCGTGAGTCCTGCGCCGGCGCCCGCTCAAGCCACCGGCGCCAGCCCCGTCAGCATCACCTCCAGCAGGCGCCCCCCCTCGGCCTCGATGTCGAAGCCGCGCTCGGTGATCGACCAGCGCACCGCCGTGCCCTGGGCGACGGCGATCAGCAGCCAGGCGGCCGCCTCGGCATCGACGTCGGCGCGGATTTCGCCGCGGCGCTGCCCCTCCTCCACCGTTGCCTGCAGGCGGCCGTGGAGCCGCCCCATGACCTCGGCGACGCCGGCGCGCAGGGCGGGATTCTCGGCGTGCAGGGCGCGCGAGAACAAAATTCCGGGCAGGCCGGGAATGGCCTTGATCATGCCAAGCTGCGCCAGGATGAGCCGGCGCAGACGCTCGGGCGCGGCGGCGTCCGTCGACAGCACCGCCTGCCACAGCCCCGCCATGCGCTCGCCGATGAAGCCCGCCAGCGCCCGCCACATCTCGCCCTTGCCGCCGGGAAAGTGTCGATAGAGCGCCGGTTCCGTCACCCCGACGCGCTCGGCCAGCGCCTTCGTCCGCACCCTGTCCGGACCGACGTCGCCCGCCAAGGCCAGCATGGTTTCGAGAATCTGGGTCTTCCGGTCACTCATCGCCTGCCCCATGTTAGTGTTGACTAACTTATAATCCTGCTCCATAGCTTACAAGGGCCTAGTGCCCAGCAAGTTTCCGCTAACCCGAGGCTTTGGATGCGTCGCGTCTTTCGTGCCCTGCTCGTGCTGGTTCCGGCGCTAGCCGGCGTCGCCGTGGCGGCGTGGCTGGTTGCGCAACGCCAGGGGCCGGCGCAGCGCCCCGAGGCGGCCGAGGCCCCCACCCCGGTGGCGGTGCTTGAAGCGGCGGCCATGCCCTATGTCCCCCGTGCGCTCGGTTACGGCGAGGTCCGGCCGGCGCGGGTGTGGCGCGGCATCGCCAAGGTGGCGGGCAGCGTCGTCGAAAAGCATCCGCGCCTGGAGTCGGGCGCCATCCTGCCCGAGGGCGCGGTGCTGCTGCGCATCGACCCCACCGATTACGAACTGGCCGCCGCCGACGCCCGCGCCGCCATCGCCGCCCATGAGGCGCAGTTGGCGGAACTGGAGGAAGTCGCCGCCAGCGCCCGTGCCGCGCTGGCCATCGAGCGCCAGCGCCTGGAACTTGCCGAACGCGAACTGGCGCGCAAGCGCGCCCTGCTGGCCGATGGAGCCCTGGCCGCGGCCGCCGTCGACCAGGAGGAGTTGAACGTCCTCCGCCAGCGCCAGGCGGTGCAGGATCTGGAGGGCACCCTCGCCCGCCTGCCCGCCGAACGCCGCCGCCTGGAGGCCGAGGCCGAGCGCCAGGACACGCGGCTGGCCCAGGCGCAACGCAGCCTCGACCACACCGTCATCCGCGCGCCCTTCCCGCTGCGCGTCGCGGCGGTCGAGGCCGAGATGGACCAGCACGCCGCCGCCGGCCAGGTTCTGGTCGAGGCCGACGGCATCGACGCCGCCGAGGTGGTGGCGCAGTTCCCGCTGGATCGCTTTCGCCGCCTGCTCGACCCCAGCCATCCGGTCACCGACCTGGAGGCGGTGAACCTGAAGGCGGTGGTGCGCCTGGATCTCGCCGGCGAGCCGGTGCGCTGGCCGGCGCGGGTGGTGCGGCTGAGCGACGTCATCGACCCGCAGACGCGCACCGTCGGCGTGGTGGTGCGGGTCGAGGACAGCTATGCCCGCGCGCTGCCGCCGCTGCGCCCGCCGCTGGTCAAGGGCATGTTCGTCGCCGTCGAGCTTGCGGCGGCGCCCCGCGGCGGCCAAGTGCTGCTGCCGCGTGCCGCCGTCCACCAGGGCCGGGTATATGTCGCCGACGCCGACGACCGCCTCGACATCCGCGGCGTCGCGATCGCCGACCGCCAGGGTGACTTCGTCGCCGTCTCCGACGGCATCCGCCCCGGTGAACGGGTGGTGCTGACCGATCTGGTGCCCGCCATCGACGGCATGAAGCTGGCGCCGCGCCGGGACGAGGCCGCCACCGAGCGCCTGCTGGCCCTGGCCGAGGGCATGGGGCCGCCGCCGTGATCCGCTGGTTCGCCGCCCACCCCGTCGCCGCCAATCTGTTGATGGTGCTGATCGGCGCCGCGGGCGTGCTGGCGGCGCCGAACCTGAAGCGCGAGACCTTTCCGCGCTTTACCGGCGACGAGGTCGGAATCGAGGTGCCGTGGCCGGGTGCCGCCGCCGGCGACGTGGAGGAGGCGGTGTGCGGGCGCCTTGCCGAAGCCCTCGACAGCGTTTCCGACCTGCTGGAGCTGCGCTGCGAGGCGCTGGAGAACCGCGCCAGCGCCGTCGCCGAAATGCGCGAGGGCGGCGACTTCCGGCGCTTCCTCGATGAAGTGCGCACCGAGGTGGCCGCCGTCGACGACCTGCCCGACGGCACCGAGGCCCCCGTGGTGCGCGAGTTGCACCGCACCGACTTCGCCGCCTCGATGGCGGTGACGGGGCCGATGAGCCGCCCGCATCTGAAGAGCTATGCCGAGCAGTTGAAGGACCGCCTGCTGCGCCTGCCGGGGGTGGCGCAGGTCGAGATCCGCGGCTTCTCGCAACGCCAAATCCGCATCGAGGTGCCCGAGGCGGTGGAGCGGCGTTTCGGCATCGGCATCGCCGACATCGCCGCCGCGATCGCGCGTCACAGCCTCGACGCCCCCGCGGGAACCCTGGAAACCCGCGAAAGCGACATCCTGCTGCGCTTCCAGGACGAGCGCCGCCGCCCGCGCGACCTGGAATCGCTGCCGGTGGTCGCCGGCCGCAGCGGCGCCGAGATCCGGCTTGGCGATATTGCCACCATCACCGAAACCTTCGAAAACCCCGAGGCTAAGATCCTGTTCAACGGCCGACCGGCGGCGGTGCTGGAGGTCCACAAGGCGGTGCGGGCAGACAGCCTGCGCGTGGTCGACGCCGTGCGCGATTTCATCGCCGCCGAGGAGGCGCGCGCGCCGCCGTCGGTTCGCCTCGCCCTCACCCAGGACGTCTCGTCGATCGTGCGCGACCGCCTGAGCATGTTGGTGAAGAACGGCGTGCAGGGCCTGGTGCTGGTCTTCCTGGCCATGTGGCTGTTCTTCAGCTTCGGGTTCTCGTTCTGGGTGGCGGCGGCGCTGCCGGTCGCCTTCCTGGGCACCGTGTTCGTGATGGCCGCCGTCGGGCTGTCGGTGAACATGGTCACCTTGACCGCGCTGCTGATGGCCATCGGCCTGATGATGGACGACGCCATCGTCATCGCCGAGAACATCGCCTCGCACCTGCGCGAGGGGCGCGACGCCCTGGCGGCGGTGGTCGAAGGCACCACGCAGGTGGCGCCGGGGGTGCTGTCGTCGTTTCTCACCACCGCCTGCGTGTTCACGCCGCTGGCCTTCCTGGCGGGAAATATCGGCACGGTGCTGGGGGTGCTGCCGGTGGTTCTGCTGGTGACGCTGGCGGTTAGCCTGGTCGAGGCCTTCCTGATACTGCCCCACCACCTGACCGGGCCCGTCGCCCGCCTGCGCGGGCGGCCGCCGGGGCGCCTGCGCGACCGCTTCGAGGCCGGCTTCGCCTGGACTCGCGAGCGGCTGGTCGGCACCGCCGCCGACCTGGCGGTACGCTGGCGCTATCTGTTCGCGGGGCTGATGCTGTTCGCCGCCCTCGGCACCGTCGGCTATGTCGCCGGCGGCAACGTCAAGTTCCAGGCCTTTCCCGACATCGACGGAGACGTCGTCGAGGCGCGCCTGCTGCTGCCGCAGGGCACGCCCCTGGCGCGTACCGAGGCGGTGGTCGACGACATTCTCGCCGCGCTGGCGGCGGTGGACGCGGACCTGGCCCCGGAACAGCCCGGCGGCCGCGCGCTGGTGGAGAGCGTGCAGGTGCGCTTCGGCGAGAACCGCGACGCCAAGGAAAGCGGCCCCCACCTCGCCACCGTCATCGTCGACCTGTTGGGGGCCGAAATCCGCGCCACCACCCTCGATGTCTTTTACGCGCGCTGGCGCGAGGCCATCGGCACCGTGCCGGGCGCCATCGCGCTGACCCTGCAGGAGCCCAATATCGGCCCGCAGGGGATCGCCTTCGAATTGCGGCTGCAAGGCCGCGATCTGGAGGAGTTGAAGGCCGCCTCGCTGGCGTTGCAGGAGCGCCTGAGCGGCTTTGCCGGCACCCGCGACGTCATCGACGACCTGCGCCCCGGCAAGCCGGAGCGCCGCATCCGCCTGCGCGATGGCGCCACCACCCTGGGCCTGGACGCCGCCACCGTGGCCGCGCAACTGCGCGCCGCCTTCCTGGGCGAGGTGGCGAGCGAAATCCAGGTGGGGCCGGAATCCTACGAGATCGAGGTGCGCCGCGCCGACACCGACCGCGCCAGCCTGGATGCCCTCGACGACTTCACCCTGGCCCTGCCCGACGGCCGGCAGGTGCCGCTGTCGGCGGTGGCGGTGGTCGAACCGGCACGGGGCTGGGCGCGCATCCAGCAAGTGAACGGGCGGCGCACCGTCACGGTTACCGGCGACGTCGACGAGCGCATCGGCAACGCCGCCGACATCGTCGGCGCCCTGCAAGCCGATGTGCTTCCGGGATTGGCCGAACGGTTCCCGGGCGTGGAGATCACCGTCCTCGGCCAGTCGCGGGAGGCGGGCACCACCGGCGCCTCGGTGCGGGTGGGTTTCCTCTACGGATTGCTGGGGGTGTTCCTGATCCTCGCCTTCCAGTTCCGCAGCTATGTCGAGCCGCTGGTGGTCATGGTGGCCATTCCCTTCGCCATCCTGGGCGCCGTGTGGGGGCACGCGGTGATGGGCGTGAACCTGTCGATGCCCAGCGTCGTGGGTGCCGCCTCGCTGTCGGGGGTGGTGGTAAACAACTCCATCCTGCTGGTGCACTTCGTCAAGATGCGCGCCCGCGAGGGCCGCACCGCCGCCGACGCCGCCCGCCAGGCCAGCCGCGACCGCTTCCGCTCCATCCTGCTGACCTCGCTGACCACCATCCTCGGGCTGTTGCCGCTGTTGGCGGAAACCAGCCTGCAGGCGCAGGTCATCAAGCCGCTGGTCATCAGTGTCGTCTTCGGCCTGCTGGCCTCGGCGGCGATGGTGCTGCTGGCGGTGCCGGCGCTGTACGCCATCCTGGCCGACTTCGGACTGGGCACGGTGGCGCGCCGCGATCGGGAGGCCACCGCCGCTCCGCCGCTCCCCCAACCTGGGCGGTAGCGCCCAGCACACCTACCACGCTTGAGTTGCTGTTCCGCCGGCGTTTCTCGGTCAGATTTGACCCCCTCGTCCGGTGCGCATGAGGCGCCATGAGCGACGACAGCGAGCAGGCGCTGCGCGCCGAGCGCCTCCGCCTGCTGTACCGGCACTTGCCGCTTGTCCTTGGCGTCAATCTCGTGAACGGCGCGCTGGTGGTGGCTGCACTGTGGCCACTGGCGGAGCGGGCGTCGCTGCTGGCCTGGGCGGGCGCCCTCCTTGCCATGCTGGCGGTGCGGACGGCGCAGCGGCGCCGCTATCTGCGGGCGCACCCCGACGATGTCGGAATGGCGGCCTGGGGGCGGCGCCTGGTGGTCGGCTCGACTTGGGCGGGACTCACCTGGGGCGCGGCCGCCGTGCTCTTCGTCGACTTTGAGCATCCCCTGTCCCTGCTCCTGATCGTCTTCGTCATCGGCGGCATGGCGGCGGGGGCTGTGACAACGCTCTGCTACCATCCGCCTGCCTTTCACCTTTTTCTCGGCACCAGCATTGCGCCGCTGACGCTGCGCCTGCTGGCCGAAGGCGGCAGCGTCGCCTGGGCGATGGCCGGCATGTTGGCGGTCTTTGGGCTGGCGCTGGCCGCCATCGGCCACCGGTACTTCGCCCACATCACCGAGAACCTGCGCCTGTCCCACGAGAAGCAGCGGCTGCTGGAGGACATGGAGCACCAGGTAGAGGCTCGCACGGCGGAACTTGAGACGGCCAGGCTCGCCGCCGAGGATGCCAACAATGCCAAATCGCGCTTCCTGGCCGCCGCCAGCCACGACCTGCGCCAGCCCTTGCAGTCGATGTTCCTGTTCTCCGAGTTGCTAGAGCGGCGCATGGACGATCCACAGGACCGGGAGGTGCTGGCGCGGCTGCGCTCGGGCCTGGTGACACTGAAGGACATGCTGGACGGCCTGCTCGACCTGTCGCGGCTGGACGTGGGGCTGGTTCGCAGCGAACGCGCCACCTTCGCACTGCGGGAACTGCTTGACGAACTGGCGGCCGCCTATCGCCCCATAGCCCAGGCGAGGGACCTGGGATTCCAGGTTTCCTGCGATCCGGCGATCGTGGTCATGTCCGATAGGCAGTTGCTGGCGCGGATGCTGCGCAACCTGGTTGAAAACGCCCTGCGCTACACCGAGCGCGGGGCCATTTCCCTCGCCTGCCGCGAGCAGGGCCCCCACGTCCGGGTCGAGGTCAGCGACACCGGCATCGGCATCGCCCCCGACCAGCTTGGCCGGATATTCGAGGAGTTCTATCAGGTGGGCAATCCGGAGCGCGACCGCGAATGGGGCTTCGGCCTCGGCCTCAGCATCGTGCGCCGCCTGTCCAACGTCCTGGACCATCCCGTGCTGGTGTCGTCGGTGCCCGGCAAGGGCAGCACCTTCGCCGTCCTTGTGCCGCGCGCGGAAACCGGGCGCCCTGGATGATCGGAGTGGGAAGATGGCGACCCCAGCGGGACTCGAACCCGCGTTGCCGGCTTGAAAAGCCGGAGTCCTAGGCCACTAGACGATGGGGTCGCGGCGGGACGGCCGCCTAGATAGCGCCCACGGACGGGGCGCGTCAAGCCCCGCAAGCGCGTCGGTGCCTCGCTGGAGCGGTGAGCCCGCTTAAGGGGGACCGGCCCTACAGCGCCGGGGCGGCGTCGTCGATGAAGACCTGGGGCTTGGGGTTGCCGCCCCAGGTGTCGACGCGCAGGCAGCCGGCGACGTGCATGGTGGCGCCCTGTGCGTTCAACAGCGCGTGCCCCAGTTCCGAATCGGCGCTGCGGAAGGCGATGGCCTTGAGGCGGCCGCCGGCGGCGCCCGCCAACTGGCAGCGCACATGCCCCTGGCCGACGATGTCGGCGTACAGCACCCGCGCCGCCTTGAAGGCGAAGCGCGGTTCGTCGTTGCCGGCGCCGAAGGGGCCGGTGCGGGCGATGGTCTCGGCCAATTCCACGGTGGCGCCGCCGGCGTCGAGGGCGCCGTCGAGAAAAAGCTCCGGCACCAGTTCGCCGGCCGCCTGCGCCGCCAGGCGCTCGGCCAGGAAGGCCCGGAAATCGTCCAGGCGGTCGCGCGCGACGGTGAAGCCGGCGGCCATGCTGTGCCCGCCGCCCTTGAGCAGCAGCCCCGCCTGCCGCGCCGCGATCACCGCCGCCCCCAGATCGAGGCCGGCGACCGAACGCCCCGAGCCCTTGCCCTCGCCGCCGTCCAACGCCACCACACAGGCCGGGCGGTTGTAGCGTTCCTTCAGCCGCCCGGCGACGATGCCGATGACGCCGGGATGCCAGCCCTCGCCGGCCGCCATCACCAGCGGCAGGCCGTCATCGGGACGGGTTTCCACCTGCTCGATGGCTTGCAGCAGCACGTCGGCCTCGATCTGCTGGCGCTCGCGGTTGTGTTCGTCCAGCCGCTGGGCCATCTCGGCCGCCTGGGTGGGATCGTCGCTGGCCAAGAGCGTCGCCCCCAGCGCCGCCTCGCCGACGCGGCCACCGGCGTTGACCCGCGGCCCCAGGACAAAGCCGAGGTGATAGGCCTCCGGCCGCTCCTGCACGCCGGTCAGGTCGGCCAGGGCGGCAATGCCGGCGTTGCCGCGCCGCGCCATCACCTTCAGCCCCTGCGCCACCAGCGCCCGGTTGACGCCCCACAGCGGCACCACGTCGCAGACGGTGCCCAGCGCCACCAGGTCCAGCCATTGCATGAGGTCGGGTTCGGAATGCCGCTCGTACCAGCCGGCGGCGCGCAGGGCGCGGTTCACCGCCACCACCAGCAGGAAGGTCACCCCCACCGCCGCGAGATGGCCGTGGTCGGAGGCCTCGTCGAGGCGGTTGGGATTGACCACCGCCAGCGCCGGCGGCAGCGTCGCCTCGGCCTCGTGGTGATCGACCACCACGATGTCGAGCCCGGCGGCCTTCGCCTCGTCCAACGCCTCGAAGGCGGTGGTGCCGCAATCCACGGTCACCACCACGCCGGCCCCGCGTTCCTTCAGCGCCAGCAGCGCCGGGGCATTGGGGCCGTAGCCCTCGGCGACGCGGTCGGGAATGTGGATCAGCACCTTGGCTCCCACCGCGCGCAGAAACCGGACCAGCAGGGCGGTCGAGGTGGCGCCGTCGACGTCGTAGTCGCCGAAGACGGCAACGGTCTCGCCCCCCGCCACCGCCGCCGCCAGCCGTTCGGCGGCGGCGTCCATGTCGCGCAGATGCGAGGGGTCGGGCAGCAGCCCGCGCAGGGTGGGCGCCAGGTAGCCGTCGACATCTTCCAGGCCGACGCCGCGCGCCGCCAGCACGCGGCCGACGATCTCGGGCAGGCCGTGGCGCTGGGCCAGCGCCAGCGCCAGGCGCTCGTCACCGCCCCGCAACCGCCAGCGCCGGCCGGTCAACGAGCGCTCAACACCCAGGAACGCCGCGACGGCGTCCGCGTCCGCCCCCGCCGCCGTCATCACGCGCCGATGCAGGTGGCGCGGCCGCTGCCGATACGGTGCAGGGTCTCGACGAAGCGCACCGCCCCTGATTCCGACGCCAGCAGCAGCGATTGCGTCATCGGCACGCCGCGCCGGTGCTTCACCCCGCGCAGCACGTTGCCATCGGTGACCCCGGTGGCGGCGAGCAGGATGTTGCCGCTGGCCATTTCGGCGAGTTCGTATTTGCGGTGGAAGTCGTCGATTCCCGCACGGCGCGCGGCCACGCGCTCGTCCTCGGCGCGGACCACCAGGCGCCCCTGCATCTGCCCGCCCATGCAGGCCAGCGCCGCCGCCGCCAGCACCCCCTGCGGGGCGCCGCCGATGCCCATATACATATCGACGCCGGTGCGCGGCAGGGCGGTGGCGATGATGCTGGAGACATCGCCGTCGGAGATCAGCGTCACCCGCGCCCCCGCCTCCAACACTCGGCCGATCAGTTCCTCGTGGCGTGGGCGGTCGAGGATGCAGACCATCAGATCCTCGATGGGAATGCGCATGGCGTCGGCGACGTTGCGCAGATTGTCCTCGGGCGCGGCGTCGAGATCGACCACCCCTTGCGGCAGGCCGCCGCCGACGGCGATCTTGTCCATATAGATGTCGGGCACGTGCAGGAAGCCGCCGTGCTCGGCCATCGCCACCACCGACAGCGCGTGGGTGCCGCCCTTGGCGGTGATGTTTTCGCCCTCCAGCGGGTCCAGCGCGATTTCCAGATTGGGGCCGCGGCCGGTGCCGACGCGCTCGCCGACGTAAAGCTCCTCGACGGCGCCCTCCTCGCCCTCGCCGACGACGACGCGCCCGTCGATGGGCAGGTCGCGCAGGATGGCGTGCATGGCGCGTTTGGCGGCCTCGTCGGGCGCCTGTTCGTCACCGCGCCCGACATAGCGGGCCGCCGCCACCGCCGCCGCCTCGGACAGGCGCACGGCATCCATCGGCAGGCTGCGCAGCGCCAGCGCGTCCCGCTCGCGGCGGGCCTCCTTGTCGTCGCGGTCCTTGTCCATCGCCCGGCGTCTCCCCTCCGGTAAGCTCAGAACATCTCGATGCGCACCACGCAGGGCGGCTCCACCACCGCCTCCATCGCGCCGATGGCGGCGATGGCGCGGCGCATATTGGCCTCCTGGGTGCTGTGCAGGGTCATCACCACCGGCACCGTCTCGCCGGGGGCGCGGCCGCGCTGGATCACCGCCTCCATCGACACCTGCTCGTCGCGCAGGAAGGCGGCGATGTCGGCAAACACGCCCGGCCGGTCCAGCACCATCAAGCGTACATAGTACGACCCGGTGTAATCCTCCATCGGCACCACCGGGCGCGGCTCCAACGCCTCGGCGGGGACGCCGAAGGTGGGGGCGGTGCGCCCGCGGGCGATGTCGATGATGTCCGCCGCCACCGCCGAGGCGGTGGGCCCGGCGCCGGCGCCCAGCCCCTCATAGATGGAGCGGCCGACGAAATCGCCCTCGACGACCACGGCGTTGAACGCCTCCTCGACATGGGCGAGCGGCGAGGCCTTGGGCACCATGCAGGGGTGGACGCGCTGATCGACGCCGGCCTCGGTGTGGCGGGCGATGCCCAGCAGCTTGATGTCATAGCCGAGCTCGTCGGCGAACTGGATGTCCATCGCCGAAATCTGGCGGATGCCCTCGATATAGACGGCGGTGAAGTCCACCGGCACCCCGAAAGCGAGGCTGGTGAGCAACGTCAGCTTATGGGCGGTGTCGATGCCGTCGATGTCGAAAGTGGGATCGGCCTCGGCATAGCCCAGCGCCTGCGCCTCGGCCAGCACCTCGGCGAACTCCCGCCCGCTCTCGCGCATGGTGGTGAGGATGTAGTTGCAGGTGCCGTTGAGGATGCCGTAGACCTGCCCCACCCGGTTGCCGGCCAGCCCCTCGCGCAGCGCCTTGATGATCGGGATGCCCCCCGCCACCGCCGCCTCATAGGCCAGCACGCAGCCGTGCTGCTCGGCGGCGCGCGCCATCTCGGTGCCGTGATGGGCCAGCAGCGCCTTGTTGGCGGTGACAACGTGGCGGCCGTGCGCCAGCGCCGTCTCGCACACCGCCTTGGCGACGCCGTCGGCGCCGCCGACCAGTTCGCAGACGACATCGACATCGGCGTCGGCGGCCATCGCCACCGCGTCCTCGTACCAGTAGAGGCCGTCGAGGGCGATCCCGCGGTCCTTGGCGCGATCGCGGGCGGAGACGGCGGTCAGCACCACCGGGCGCCCGGCCCGCGCCTCGATGACGTCGGCCTGCTCGCGCAGCAGGCGGACGGTGGCAGCGCCGACGGTGCCCAGGCCGGCGATGGCGATCTTGAGCGGCTTCAACTTTATCAACGTGCTGCCATCCGTTTGCTTTTTTCCGACTCCTCGATCACACGGTCGTAGGAGGTCATGAAGGCCTTGATGTTGCGCACCGCCTGGCGGATGCGCTGCTTGTTCTCGACCAGGGCGATGCGCACATGGCTGTCGCCGTACTCGCCGAAGCCGATCCCCGGCGACACCGCCACCTTGGCCTCGCGCAGCAGCAGCTTGGAGAACTCCAGCGAGCCAAGATGCGCGAACGCCGGCGGAATCGGCGCCCAGGCGAACATGGTCGCGGCCGGGCTGGGCACGTCCCAGCCGGCGGCGGCGAGCCCGTCGATGAGGACGTCGCGGCGTTCGCGGTACATGTGGCGGATCTCGTCGACGCAATCCTGCGGGCCGTTCAGCGCCGCCGTCGCCGCCACCTGCACCGGCGTGAAGGCGCCGTAGTCCAGATAGGACTTGATACGGGTCAGGGCGCCGATCAGCGTCTTGTTGCCGGCGGCGAAGCCGATGCGCCAGCCGGGCATGTTGTAGGTCTTGCTCATCGAGGTGAACTCGACGGTGATGTCGCGGGCGCCCGGCACCTGCAACACCGATGGCGGCGGCTCACCGTCAAAATAGATTTCGGCGTAGGCGAGGTCGGAAAGGATATAGATGCCGTGGTGGCGGCAGTAGTCGACCACCTGCGCGTAAAAATCGAGATCGGCCAGCAGCGCCGTGGGGTTGCTGGGATAGTTGAGCAGCAGCGCGATGGGCTTGGGCACGCTGTGCCGCACGGCGCGCTCCAGGGCGTCGAGCAGCTCCTGCCCGGGGCTGACCGGCACATGGCGCACCGCGCCGTCGGCGATGATGAAGCCGTAGGGATGGATGGGGTAACTGGGGTTGGGGACCAGCACCACGTCGCCGGGGCTGGTGATCGCCGAGGCGAGATTGGCCAGCCCCTCCTTCGAGCCCAGGGTGACGATGACCTCGCTCTCGGGGTCGATGTCGACGTTGAAGCGCCGCGCGTAATAGGCGCTGACCGCCTTGCGCAGGCCGGGAATGCCGCGCGACATCGAATAGCGGTGGGCGCGCGGGTTGCGCGCCGCCTCCACCAGCTTTTCCACGATGTGCGACGGCGTTTGCTGGTCGGGGTTGCCCATGCCGAGGTCGATGATGTCTTCGCCGGCGGCGCGGGCGCGCGCCTTCATGGCGTTGACCTCGGCAAAGACGTAAGGGGGCAGCCTTTTGATGCGATGAAATTCCTGTTCCATGCCTTCGCCTTCAGACGCCGGTGCGTTGTTGAGGCGCCGCCGCTGCCGGCGGCGCCGTTGGGGGGGTGACTGTAGCGCGATCGAAATCCAAATTCACGGCGATCTTGTGGCGGCCGCGCGGCCGTTTCACGGCATCATCGATTCGGCGGCGCGCCGCTGCTCCCGCCGGTCGGCCTCCAGGCGCTCCAGGATGCCGGCGCGTTCGGCCGCGTCGCTGGTCCGCGGCCGTTCCGGCACGTCGCACAGCCGTGGAAACTCCCTTGCGCAGCCGGAAAGGCCGGCCGACGCCAGAACCGCCAGAGTGAATACAAACTTCGCCGGACGTAGGAACATCGCGCCGTACCGTTGCCGTATGCCGGAGACTTTCGATATCCGGAGACTTTCGAGATATTGACCTTGCCGCCCCCGCCGGTCGATGGTGGAGGCGCACCGGCGGCGAGTATACAGGGGGGATGCGCCGATTCCCAGCGGTGCGCTCCCGGCTCTTTCGCCTCGACTGCGTGCGCACTATCTATTCCGCGAGTCCGAGGACAGGGGCGAGTCGCATGGCCGAGCACAGCAATGCCGATATGAAGATACCCGACCCCGCCGAGTTGTCGAACGCGATGGCCGACATCGCCGAACGCAGCCAGCGCATCGTCACCGAATTCCTTTCGCGGCAGGGCGACGGGCCGAACCCCGCCGGCATGGCCGACCCCCTCAACATCGGCAACGCGTTCCTGGAGATGACGGCGCGGATGATGAGCGACCCCGGCCGCGTGGTCGAGGCGCAGATGGCGCTGTGGCAGGATTACATGCTGCTGTGGCAGCAGACCACCCGGCGGATGATGGGCCACGAGAGCCAGCCGGTGGTGCAGCCCGAAAAGGGCGACCGCCGCTTTCGCGACGACATGTGGCGGGACAACGAGGTCTTCGACTTCATCAAGCAGTCCTATCTGCTGACGGCGCGGTGGATGCAGGCGCTGGTCAAGGACGTCGACGGGCTTGACGAAAAGACGGCGCAGAAGGTCGATTTCTACACCCGCCAGTTCGTCGACGCGCTGGCGCCCAGCAATTTCCTGATGACCAATCCCGAGGTGCTGCGCGCCACCATCGAGACCGGCGGCGAGAATCTGGTCAAGGGGCTGCAAAACCTGCTCGACGATCTGGAGCGCGGCAAGGGGCGCCTCAACATCAAGATGACCGACCTGGAGGCCTTCGCCATCGGCGAGAACATCGCGGTGACGCCGGGCAAGGTCATCCATCAGAACGAGTTGTGCCAGATCATCCAATACGAGCCGGCCACCGAGACGGTGTACCGCCGGCCGCTGATGATCGTGCCGCCGTGGATCAACAAGTTCTATATCCTCGACCTGCGGCCCAAGAACTCCTTTATCCGATGGGCCGTCGAGCAGGGCCACACCGTCTTCGTGCTCTCTTGGGTCAACCCCGACGAGAGCCTGGCCCGCAAGACCTTCGAGGACTATCTGCGCCAGGGGCCGCTGGAGGCCCTGGAGGTTCTCGAACGCGCCACCGGCGAGCGCGAGATCAACGCCATTGGCTACTGCCTGGGCGGCACGCTGCTGGCCTGCGCCCTGGCCCACATGGCCGCCAAGGGCGACGACCGCATCAAGAGCGCCACCTTCTTCACCACCATGACCGATTTCGAGGAAGCCGGCGAACTGGGCGTGTTCATCGACGAGGAACAGTTGGTGGCGCTGGAGGAGCGCATGAACCAGCGCGGCTATCTCGACGGTGCCGAGATGGCGACGAGCTTCAACATGCTGCGCGCCAACGACCTGATCTGGTCCTTCGTGATCAACAATTACCTGCTGGGCAAGGAACCCTTTCCCTTCGACCTGCTGTATTGGAACTCCGATTCCACCCGAATGCCGGCGGCGATGCACAGTCATTACCTGCGCAAGATGTACCAGAAGAACAAGCTGGTCGAGCCGGGGGGCATCAGCCTGCTGGGCACGCCGCTGGACCTGGGCCGCATCAAGACGCCGTCCTATTTCCTCTCGACGCGCGAGGACCACATCGCGCCGTGGCGGGCGACCTATCGCGGCGCGCAGCGTTTCGGCGGGCCGGTGCGTTTCGTGCTGTCGGCCTCGGGGCATATCGCCGGCGTCATCAACCCGCCGGCGGCCAACAAGTACTGCCACTGGACCAACACACGACGCATCAAGGATCCCGACCAGTGGTTGAAGAACGCCAAGGCCGCCGACGGATCCTGGTGGCCCGACTGGCAGAAATGGGTGGCCAGGTTCGGCGGCGGCCAAGTGCCGGCGCGCGCCCCCGGCGACGGGCCGATGAAGCTCATCGAGGACGCCCCCGGTTCCTACGTCAAGGTGCGGGCGAACTGAGCCGCGCGCGTCATCACGACCGATCCTCCCCGTCGCCGTCGTCCGCCTGCGGCCCGAACCGCCCCAGCCCCGGCCCGTCCGCGGCCAACCGCGCGAAACGCATCTGGCGCAGCAGGTCCGGCAGCGCCGCCACCAGTTCGCGCAATTGCGCGTCGGTCATCGCCGCGGCGGCGTCGACCTGCCAGCGCCGCCGCAGAAGCGTCGCCCACAGCGCCGCCTCCCCGCCCATCAACTCGTCCAGGCGCCGCAGCAGCTCGTCGCGCTGACGGCGCCGTTCGGCCCCGGCACCGGCGTCGCCCAGATGGATGTGCAGGTTCTCGATATGCAGGCTGAAGCCGGCGGCGGCGTTGCCGGCGTTGTCGTTGGCACCCGCCGCTGCGGCGATAAGGCGCCTGATCTCCTCAAGCCGATCCATGCTGCGTGGATTCCTCCCTCAGGACGCCAGCGTCACCACCTTGGCGATAAGATGATGCCCCCGCGCCACCTGCGGCTCCTCCATTTCCCGGAACATCTGATACAGCAGCGCCACCAGGCGGCCCTTCTTCTCGGGCGGCAGCATCAAATTGCGCTCGGCCAGCACCGTTTCCAGGTTGGCCACGACATCCTGCAACAGTTGCTCGTCGGCGTCCCCCGGCGGCCGTCCCGTCAACAGCCAATCGCTCGACACCCCCATCGCGACCAGACGCGCCAACACGGCCGGGCCGGGCTGGCTTGTCCCGGCCTCGTAGTTCTGCCACGTCGATATCCCCACCTCGCAGGCGGCGGCCATGTCCTTTTGGGTCTTGCCGAGGCGACGCCGGGCCTCGCGAAGGCGGCGATGAAGCGTCAAGACAATCTCCGCCCCACACCCAAAAAGTTGTGTGCGCGACCCATGCTGATGTTGACGATGCACATGAATATAGGCATATTTGGTCCAACGGGTGAAACTAAGGGCCGGCACAACCGGCCCGGTAAAACGGGGGGCCGGATGGCAGGCGCGTATTCAGCCGCCGCGGTGGCAGTGCCGGACGAAAACACCCCGCCCGAACCGAAACAAGCGCGCGGTGCGCCTGGCCCTTCGACGGGCCGCCGGTTCGGCCATCGTTGCCCCGTTCGCACGACTCCGCGCCCGCCCAGGCGTTCGGCGCCACCGGGCGGGACGAGATGCCGCTGCGCGAATAAGTCTAGGACGGGCGCGCGTCGGCGTCATCGGCAAATCCCCCTAGACGCCCCGCCGGCCGGCGCTCGCGGCTAGGGCATGGCCGCCGACCCGCGAACCCCGCTGCGGCTGGTTCAGCACTTCCGCACCGGCCACCCCGCCATCGACGCCGATCACCAGCGCCTGGCCCGCACCCTCAGTCGGGCGGGCGAGGCGATTGATGCCGCCCCCGCTGAAGAACCGCTGACCCACACCCTGCTCGATCTGGTGGTCGAGGCGCTTGAGCGCCATCTTCAGCGCGAAGAGGCGCTGCTCGGCGCCTGCCGCTATCCGAAACTTGACGAACACAGCGCCCGCCATGCCGACCTGCGGCGCCGCGCCCGGGCCGTCCGTGTTGACTGCCGGGGCGCCGACGCCGAGGCCATGCGCCGGTGTTTCGACCAGATGACGGCCCTGTTCGTCGAGGAGGTCGTCGCCGGCGACCACGCCTTCATGTCATGGCTGGAGGAGTGCGGAGAGGCGGAAAGGCGGCCGCCCAAGGCGCGTTAGGGCCGTTTCCACTCACATGGAACCGGCCCTAACCGTTGTGTCCCTCGCCGGGCGCTCGCTCCGCTCGCTTGGCCGCCGCCTCAACGGCGGCTGGGCGCGACCGCGTGCAAGGGGATGATCTTGCCCTAGCGCCACCGCCTCCACCGCCGCCGGTCCCGGTCATCGGAGTCATTGCGTTCGCTCCGCGATGGGGGCAACAATCCGCCCTCGTCAAGGAGGAACGATTGCGCGAGCCCCTGCCTTTTTCCCCCGACGCCGATTCCGTCAGCGTCCGTGCCCTGCTGCTTGCCGAGCGCCTGGACACCCGCAGCCTGGAGAAGGCCGACGCGCTGGCGGTGCTGCCACTGACCGTGCTGGCGGGGGCGGCGGGGTTGGCGGTGCTGTTCCGCTATGGCGCCGTGGTGATGTTCAACATGACCGAGGCGGAAGAGCGCGCGTTCCTGGCCGGCTTGCGGCCGCTGGCCCACGACCCCATCGAGAGCCCGGAAGAGGATGTCGCCCGCGTCTCCGTGCGGCCCCACCGCGAGGAACAGGTCGACCCCTCCGGCGCCATCCTGCTCCAGGATTGGAGCCTGGAGCGACTGCAATTGGTCGCGGACGTGATGGCCAAGAACGTGGTGCTGGCCCATGACGAGGACCGTATCCGCGACGTCTTCGACCGCATCGACCCGCTGGCCGCGCACCTGAAACGCGCCGGTCGCGCCGGGCGCAACACCCGCGCGCTGCTGCAACAGATCGGCGACGTGCTGCTGACCCAGCACCGCATGGTAGGGCGTGTCGAGGTCACCGAGCGGCCGGAACTGCTGTGGGATTACCCGCAACTGGAACGGCTTTACCTGCGCCTTGAGGACGAATACGAACTGCGCGAGCGGGACCGCGCCCTGGACCGCAAGCTCGACCTGATTTCACGCACCGTCGAGACGCTGCTCGATCTGGTCCACAACAAGCGCAGCCTGCGGGTGGAGTGGTACATCGTCATCCTCATCATGGTGGAGATCGTCCTCTATCTCTACGACATGTTCGTGCGCGGCGTCTGACATGCCCGGCCGCTTCGCCCTGTCGGCGCGCCTGGCGCTGTTCTACCTTACGATCTTCGCCGCCATCGGCATCCACCTGCCCTATTGGCCGGTCTGGTTGCAAAGCCGCGGGCTCAGCCCCGGCGAAATCGGCGTCGTGCTTTCGGCCGCCTTCCTGACCAAGATCGTCACCAACCCCCTGGTCGGACAGGCCGTCGACCGCTACGGGCGCCGGCGGGCGCCGCTGATGGCGCTGGCGGCGGCGGCGCTGGCGGCGACCGCCCTGTACGCCCTCGCCGAGGGGTTCTGGAGCATTCTGGCGGTGACGCTGCTCTTCGGCGCCAGCTTCACCGCCCTGATGCCGGTGGGCGAGAACCTCACCATGCTCACCGCCCATCGGCGCGGCCTCGACTACGGCCGCATCCGATTGTGGGGCTCAGTGTCCTTCATCGCGGCGTCGATCGTGGGCGGGGCGGTGATGGCGCGCGCCCCCGCCGATGCCATCCTGGTCATGGTGCTGCTGGGGGTGGCGGCCACCTTCGCCGCCACCGTGGCGCTGCCCGACGTCCACACCCCCCCGGCCGCCGGCCGGCACGCCCCGGCGGGGCGCTTCTATCGCCATCCCCTGTTCCTGCTGTTCCTGGGGGCGACGGCGCTGATCCAGACCAGCCACATGGTCTATTACGGCTTCGGCACCCTGCACTGGCAGGCGGCGGGGCTGTCCGGCCCCGTCATCGGCGCGCTGTGGGCCGAGGGCGTCATCGCCGAGGTGGTGCTGTTCGCCCTGGGGGCGCGGGTGCTGGCACGGTTCGGGCCGGCGCGGCTGATGGTGGTGGCGGGGGCGGCGGGGCTGCTGCGCTGGACGGTGCTGGGGGCGACCACCGCGCTGCCGCCGCTGGCGATGGCGAACTGGCTGCACGCCTTCACCTTCGGCGCCACGCATCTGGCGGCAATGCATTTCATCACCCGCGCCGCGCCGCCGGAACTCTCGGCCCGGGCGCAGGCGTTCTATTCGGCGGTGACGATGGGCCTGGTGCCCGGCATGGCGATGCTGGGCGCCGGGCGCCTTTACGAGGCGCTGGGCGGCGGCGCCTTCGTTGTTGCGGCGGCAATGGCGGCGGCGGGCGGCGCGCTGGCCCTGGCGCTGCTGCGGCGCTGGGACGGCGGAATGCTGGTGCTGGCGCCGGCGCGGTGATAGCGTGCCGGCCATGAACACGACTCAGCTCCTGGACGCCATCACCGCCGCCGCCCGCGAGGCCGGCGCGGTGATCATGGACATCTATCGCGGCGATTTCGCGGTGGACGAAAAGGCCGACGCCTCGCCGGTCACCGAGGCCGACCGCCGCGCCGAAGACGTCATCACGGCGCGGCTGCGCGCCCTGACGCCGGACATTCCCATCGTCGGCGAGGAAGCCTTCGCCGCCGGCGACATTCCCGCCGTCGACCGGCGATTCTGGCTGGTGGACCCGCTGGACGGCACCAAGGAATTCATCAAGCGCCGCGACGAGTTCACCGGCAATATCGCCCTGATCGAGAACGCGACCCCGGTGCTGGGCGTCGTGCATTCCCCCGCCCTGGGGTTGCTGTTTGCCGGCGCCGTCGGCGGCGGCGCCCGCCTGACCACCGGCGACGGCGCGGCCCGGCCCATCGCCACGCGGGCGCTGCCGCCCGAGGGCCTGGCGGTGGTGGCCAGCCGCTCGCACGCCAATGACGAAGCGCTGGCCGCCTGGCTGGAGGGGCGCGGCGTCGCCAGCACCGTCAAGGCCGGCAGCTCCCTGAAATTCTGCCGCGTCGCCGAGGGCGCCGCCGACGTCTATCCCCGCTTCGGCCCCACGATGGAATGGGACACCGCCGCCGGACACGCGGTGCTGCTGGCGGCGGGCGGCCAGGTCACCACCATCGACGGCGCCCCCTTCACCTATGGCAAGCCGGGCTTTCGCAACCCGCATTTCGTCGCTTGGTCGGGGGCGGCGTTCGAGGCGTCAGGCGGGCGCTAGCCCGTCCGCCACGGCCTCGGCTATGGCCAGACTGGCGGTGAGGCCGGGCGATTCGATCCCGAACAGGTTCACCAGCCCCGCCACGCCGTGCGCGCCCGGCCCCTGGATGAGGAAATCCGCCGCCGGCTCGCCGGGGCCGTGCAGCTTGGGCCGGATGCCGGCATAGGCGGGCTGCAAGGCGTCCGCCGGCAGGCCGGGCCACCACTGCCGCACCGCCGCCGCGAAGCGGCCGGCGCGCCCGGCGTCGACAGCGTAATCCTCCGTCGTCACCCATTCGACATCGGGGCCGAAACGCCCCTGCCCGCCGAGATCGAGGGTCAGATGGACGCCCAGGCCCCCCGGCTCGGGCAGGGGATAGATCAGGTGCCGAAACGGGCATCGGCCCGCGAGGCTGAAATAGTTGCCCTTCGCCAGGCCGAAGGCCGGCAGGCTGGCGGCGGGAAAACCCTCCAGCGCCGACGCCAGCCGCACCGCCCCCAGCCCGGCGGCGTTGACCACCGCCCGGCAGCGCAGCCGCGCCGGCTCGGCGCCGCCGACATCCAGAACGATGCCGCCCTGCGCGACGGCGCCGCCCGGTACGGGGCTGTTCAGCGCCAGCACCGCCCCCGCCGCCTCGGCCTCGCCCAGCAGGGACAGCATCAACTGGTGGGAGTCGACGATGCCCGTCTCCGGCGACCACAGCGCCGCGGCGCAGGCGATTTCTGGCTCCAGCGCCCGGGCGGCGGCCCCATCCAGAAGGGCCAGACCCTCGACCCCGTTGGCGGTGGCGCGGGCGTGCAGGGCCTCCAGGGCCGGGCGCTGCGCCTCGGCGGCGACGACCAGCTTGCCGCAACGGCGGTGCGGAATGCCGTGCTCGGCGCAGTAGGCGTACAGCAGCCGGCGGCCCTTTACGCACAGGGCCGCCTTGCGGCTGCCGGGCTCGTAATAGAGGCCGCCGTGGATGACCTCGCTGTTGCGCGACGAAATGCCGGTGCCGATGGCGTCGGCGGCCTCCAGGATCACCACCTCGCGGCCCCGCCGGGCAAGGGCCCGCGCCGCCGCCAGGCCGACGACGCCGGCCCCGACGACGGCGGTGTCTACGTCGATCTGCCCGGCGTCAGCCAATGCCGCGGGCGGTCGGACCCTCGTTCACCGCCAGGACCGAATCGACGTAGTCAACAAGCCGGGCCACGCTCTCCGCCGGCGTCTCCCCGCCTGTCTCGACCGCCAGTTCCGGCGCCTCGGGCTCCTCATAGGGGGCGCTGATGCCGGTGAATTCCGGGATTTCGCCCGCCAGCGCCCGCTTGTACAGCCCCTTGGGGTCGCGCTCCATGCAGGTTTCGATGTCGGCGCGAACATGGACCTCGTGGAAGCGGTCGGGCGCGATGACGCGCACCCGGTTGCGGTCCTCGCGATAGGGCGAGATGAAGGCCGCGATGACCACGAAACCGGCCTCGGACAGCAGCGCCGCCACCTCGCCGACGCGGCGAATGTTCTCGGCGCGGTCCTCGGGGCTGAAGCCGAGATCGGCGCACAGCCCGTGGCGCACATTGTCGCCGTCCAGCACGAACACCTGATAGCCCTTGCCGAACAACACGCGCTCGGCCTCCATCGCGATCGTCGACTTCCCCGCCCCCGACAGGCCGGTCAGCCACAGGATGCCGCCGCGATGGCCGTTGGCTCGCGCCCGTTCGCCCGCATCGACGCGGGTGCTGACACGGGTAACGTTGGTGGCGCGCACCGGCCGGGCCGGACTCCGTTGCAGCCGATCGTCGTGTCCCGAACCTTCCACTTCGTCCTCCGAACAGAAACTCTCCCGGCATTCTTGTGCCGCGTCCGGCCCGCCGATGCAAGCCACGTAATAAGCGGAAAGGGCAGTGCGTTCTTGCCGTCCACGACCGAAGGCACATATCGGCAGGCAGGAGGAACCGCCGTGACCACGCCCGTTGCCATCATCGACCTGCGCGAGATCATCGCCCGCGACCGGGACGAGCGCGTCCTGCGCACCTTCGACGGCCTGCGGGCCGGAACCATCCTTGAATTGATATGCGACAACGAGCCGGTGGCGCTGCGCGCCCGCCTGGAGGCGCAGCGCCCCCGTTGCTTCGAGTGGGAGACCGTCGAGGACGGGCCGGCGGCGTGGCGCATCCGCATCGCCAAGCGCGACGGCGCGGACATTGCCTAGCCGCGCGGCCGGGAAAGGCGCACGAACAAGAAGGACCGCTTTCGGCGGTTTCCGTCGAAAGCGGCCCTCCTCTCCCCCAATTGCGCCCCCTATTGCGCAATGGCCGGACTATAAGTGTGGATATGCCTTTTGGCAATATCAATTAGAGGCACTATGACCAACGATATGCGGCTGCCCGCCCGGGGCGGCACCGGCTGAGGCGCGGCGATGCCCGCGCGCCTGCGCTACATCGTCTTTCTCCTCAAGGCCAGCTTCTGGTTCGTGCCCGGCCTGATCATGGTTGGTGCGCTGGTGCTGGCGGCGCTGACATTGTGGCTGGACCGGCTGGGGGACGCTTGGTGGCTGGAGCGCCTTACCTGGTTCAACCGCGTCGATCCGGCCGGCGCCCGGCAGATTCTGTCGACCACCGCCACGGCGTTGATCACGGTCACCAGCCTGGTCTTCTCGATGACCTTGGTGACCCTGACCCTGGCCTCGACGCAGATGGGGCCGCGGCTGCTGAAGATGTTCGTGCGCGACCCGATCAACCAGGTGGCTCTGGGAACCTTCGCCGGCACGTTCGTCTATTCCCTGATGGTGCTGGTGGCGGTGCAGGGCGAGCCGCGCCCCTACGTCCCCAACATCTCGATCACCGTGACGCTGGTTCTGGCGGTGGGAAGCGTGGCGATGCTGATCTATTTCCTGCACCACCTCGCAGGGTCCATCCAGGCCGACACCGTCATTGCCGAAGTGGGCATCGAGTTGGACGAGACCATCCGCCAGATGTTCCCGCCCGGCAAGGAGCGCCCGACCGGACCCGAACCGCCCCCGCCCGCCGACGCCGCCGCGGTGCGCGCCCACGCCGACGGCTATGTGCAGGCGGTGTCGTTCGAGGGCCTGGTGAAACTGGCCGAGGAGCGGGACGTGGTGCTGCGGCTTGAGCGGCGGGCCGGCGACTCGGTCATTGCCGGCGCCGTGCTGGCGCGGATGTGGCCGGCGCACCGCGCCGACGCGAAGCTCTGCCACCGCGTGCGCGAGCGAGTCGCCGTCGGCCCGGTGCGCACGCCCACCCAGGACATCGATTTTTCGGTAAAGGCGCTAGTGGAGATCGCCTTGCGTGCCCTGTCGCCGAGCCTGAACGACCTTTACACCGCCGTCGCCTGCATCGACTGCCTGGGCGGCGCGCTGGCCCAGGCCATGAACGGGCGGCCGCAACCGGCGGTGCACCTGGGCCGCGAGGGGCGCCCACGGCTGGTCACCCGCCCGGTC
>JAWLGJ010000059.1:0-14334 GCA_041685145.1 Magnetospirillaceae bacterium
AGCAGTAGCGGCGGACCGAAAGCGGCCCGGTCGGCGGGGCGGCGCGTGGCCCCGTTCCGCCGACCGCCGTCGCGGGGAACAGCACGCCTCGCTCCCTGTTGGTGCGGAAGACCTGCCCGGCGACGCCGGGCCGCCACAACAAGGGAGCGTTGCCATGCGGACCCAAGGAGTAACCGCGACAGCCATCGCGCTGGCGCTGGCGTGCGGGGGCGGGGTTGCCCTCGCCCAGCAGACGCAGCCACAGCAGCAGCAGCAACAACAACAGCAGCAGACGCAGCAACAGCCGGCGCAAACCCAACCGGGTCAGCCGGCGCCGGAGGCCGTGGCCGAACTTCAGCAGGAATTCGACTCGGCGCTTCAGGAACTGCGGACGGTACAGCAGCAGGCCCAGGCCGGGGTGACCCAGGAGAACGCCCAGCAAATCCAGGGGCAGGCGGATCAGGCGATGCAGCGCCTGGAGGGTGTGCTCCAGCGCCTTGAGCAGGGCGAACTGACCGCCGAGATGCAGGCGGTGGTCGACGACGTGCGGGCGCAGATGGACGAGGTCAACACCGCCCTCAGTCAGCAGCAGTACCAGGGTTTGGACACCCAGATCGCCGAAATCGAGTCAACGGCCGAACCGCTCGCCCAGCGCATGGCCGAGTTCGCCCAGGCGGAAGAGGCCGAGACGGCGACCATCGTCGTGCAGCCCCAGGACCAGGGCACGGTCATCGAGCAGCCCCAGCCGCAGGTGGACGTTACGGTGCCGGAGCCGCAGGTGCAGGTGACCCAGCCCCAACCGGAGGTTCAGGTGACCGTGCCGGAGCCGCAGGTGCAGGTCACCATCCCCGAACCGGAGGTGCAGGTCACTCAGCCGGAGCCGCAGGTGGACGTCCAGATGGGCCAGCCGCAGGTGCAGGCGCAGCGGGAGCAGCCGGAAATCCGCGCCGAGCAGATGGAGCCCGACGTTGAGGTCACCACGGGCGAACCGCAGGTGGAGGTGCAGACGGCCGAACCCCAGGTGACTGTCGAGTCCGGCGAACCGCAGGTCGAGACGCAGATCGTCGGCCAGGAGCAGGACCAACAGCAGGCCGCCGTCGAACCGGCCGAACCGGCGCCGGATGCCACGGCTGAAAGCCAGCAGCAGGCGGCGGTCCAGCCGGAGCAGCCCCAGGCGGCGGAGCAACAGGCGTTGAACGGCGGCTTCACCGCCGAATCGCTCATGGGCTCGCCGCTCTACTCGCAGCAGGGCGAGGAAATCGGCGATGTCCAGGACGTCGTGCTCGACTCCGGCGGCCAGGTCACCTCGGTGGTCGTCGATTATGGCGGGTTCCTGGGCATCGGCAGCCGCGAGGTGGCGGTCGACATCGCCAACATCAGCGAGGATCAGGAAGGCCGCCTGAAGGTCAACATGACCGAACAGCAGCTCAGCGAGATGCCGGAATACGAGGCGCCGGCCGGACAACAGCAGTAGCAGCCGATGTGAACGGCGGGATGGGCGGTCAGTCCCGTCCCGCCACCCGCCCCTGCCCGCCGCGCGCCGTCGCCACCAGGTCCAGCACCAGGTCCACCACCTCGGGATCGCTGCCGATGCCGCGGCACAGGCGCACGGTGCGGCCCTGGCAGCGCACCGGGCCGGTGTCGCCGGGCCGCAGGCCGAAGGAGGGCGGGATGTCCTCGCTGCCGTGCATTCCCTCCGCCACCAGCAGCGGCGCCGCCACCACCCGCGCCAGCGACACCAGGCGCGGCCAGTCCTGAAGGAAGGGTTCCTGCTCCAGATACGCCACCGCAACCTCCCCGAAGGGGAAGCCGCGCCGCAGGTCCGCCGCCACCGCCGCCGGCGTCTCGCCCGAGCCGCCCGGACGCGACGAGCCGTGGGCGATCAACAGCAGCGCGGCCTCCGGCGGGGCGCAGGCCATCTCGGCGGCGGCGGCGACGGCACGACGGCCCAGCAGCGCCGGAATGGCCGGGTGGGCGCCCACCGGCGGCGTGTAATGAACAAGCCGCGTGCCCCGCCGCGTCAGCGCGCCGGTCAGGCCCATGCGGGCGGGCAGCACCTCGCGGGTGAGTTGGCCGTGGCCGGCGAAATTGGGGACCACGAACACCTGTTCGGCATCGACGGCATCGAGCGCGTCGTCGAGGAACGGCGCCTCCTTCAGGAAACAGGCGTGCACCTCGGCGAAGACGCCGCGGGCGCGGATGGCGTCGGCGATGCGCAGCGTCGGTACGCGACTGTGCGGGTTGCGGGCCGAGCCGTGCCCCACCAGCACCAGCGCGTCGCGGGCCCGGGCCGCCATGCCCGGCGCCTCAGGCCTGGACCGTGCGATCGTCCGCTTCGGCGGCCGGACGGAACCACTGGAGCGAGTCCGCCAGTTCCACCACCCGCCCGACGATGATGACGGTGGGCGCGGCGAAGCCGTTCTCGGCCACCAGCCCCGGCAGGCTGGCCAGGGTGCCGACGATGCGCCGCTGGCGCGGGGTGGTGCCGCTTTGCACCGCCGCGGCGGGCGTGTCGCCGGGCAGGCCGGCGGCGACCAGCGCGCCGGCGATCCGTTCCAAGTTGTGCAAACCCATATAGACCACCAGCGTCGTATCGGGGTCGGCGAGGCTGGCCCAGTCGTGGTCAAGCTCCCGCCCCGACTGGCAATGGCCGGTGATGAAGCGCACGCCGGTGGCGAGGCCGCGATGCGTCAGCGGCACCCCCGCATAGGCGCTGCAGCCCGAGGCGGCGCTGATGCCGGGGATGACCTCGAAGGAAACGCCGTGCCGGGCCAGGAATTCCGCCTCCTCGCTGCCACGCCCGAAGATGAAGGGATCGCCGCCCTTCAGCCGAACGACGCGGCGGCCCGAGCGCGCCAGGTTGAGCAACAGGGCGTTGATCTCGTCCTGGCTCATGTGATGGTCGCCATGCGCCTTGCCGGCATAGATGCGGCTGGCGCCGGTCGGCACCAGCGCCAGAACCTCGCGCGACACCAGCCGGTCGAACACCACCACCTCGGCATCCTGCAGATAACGCAGCGCCTTCATGGTCAGCAGTTCAGGATCGCCCGGTCCGGCGCCCACCAGGGCGATGCTTCCAGCCGTCATGGCGGTGGTCTCCCTCGCGCACTCTCGTCAATTGGTTTTATTTAGAACAACTAATGTGTCGGCGCCAGGAAAATGCGCCGCTGGAGGAAGCCTCGCCCGCGCCGACGGTCAGGATGATGGGCCTCCGCCGCCTTCGCCTTCGGCGGAGCCGGGCGCACCGCCGTCGCCGGCGCCGTCACCGTCGCCGTCCTCAAAGCTGCGCAACATGCCCAGCTTCTCCTCGAACTCGTTGAGATTGGCGATCGCCTCGCGGGTGGCGTCGACCAGTTCCTGCTGCGGCTCGGTCATGATGTCGTGACCACCGAACAGGCGCAGGTTGTCCATGACGTCGTCATAGTTGCGCTCCAGCTTGGCGGCAAGGCCGATGGGATAGCCGCGGCCGCTGCGGGCCGACTCGGCGCGGCCGTGGATGGCCTGGATCTTCCGCAGCATAACGCGGGTGCCGATTTCCGCCAGCTTGTCCTTGATGCTGGCGAGGCCGCCGTTGAGCTGTTCGCGGAATTCCTCGCGCACATTCTTGGTCACCTGCAACTCGATGAGCGCGAAGATGTTGCACAGCCGTTCCGAGGCTTCGGTGATTTCCTCCTCGATGCGCCGGCGCTGCGCCGGCGCCCGGGTCTGGCGCAGGCGGCGGCGCCACACCTCCATCTCGGTGGCGATATCGTTGGCGGCCACGAGGAACTGCATCGCCTGCTGTTCCTCTGGCGTCTGCGCGCGCACCTGGACGGCGCGCTCCGATTTTGCCGGTGCGGCACTGTGCGAATGGGCCAATCCGGACCTCCCAGCCAGCGCACGCCCGGCGGCGCATCGCCGCCGCCACGCCGGGCGTACCTCGGAATTGTCGCAGCTTCAGGGGGGCGCGCGCAAGCCCCCCGCAGTTTGCGAGCGGCCGGCGCGGCGGCGATCATCGCCGCCGCGTGGCGCCATGTGTTAACATATGTCCAGCCTGAAGAGGGGGCAGCCATGTATGACCCGTTCACGGCAGCGCTTCGACTGCACCTTGCCGGCCTCAATGCGTGGCTGGCGTGGTGGCGGCTGGGCGTCCGGCAGTGCGCCCATCTCGGCGAGCAGCAGGCCCGCTTCCTGGCGCAGCACCCGCTGCATCGCCGCGGCCGGGCCGTGCCGCGCGGCGCCGACTGGCTGGACCAATATGGCCGCCGGCACCACGACATCGACGTGGAGCACATGCGTTAGCGGCCCAGGTCATGCGGGCCGGGCCGCTTGGCGAACGGCCGCTGGAGCGTGACCGTCGAAACGGATCACGCCCCTAGTCGTCGTGGCGCGGCAGGCGGTGGGCGACGCCGCGGTGGCAGTCGACGCAGGTGTCGCCGTCCTTGATGGCCTGCGGGTGCTTGCGCCGCCCCGAGACCGTCTGGTTGCGCACGTCCATCGCGTCGTAGGAGTGGCAGGTGCGGCACTCGCGCGAGTCGCTGGCCCGCATGTAATCCCACACCCGTTCCGCCAGCACGCGGCGGCGGTCCTCGAATTTCTCGCGCGTGTCGATGGTGCCGAGAATTTCGTGGTAGACGTCATTGGCCGCCAGGATTTTGCGCTTCATCTTGGGCAGGAAGCTGGTCGGCACGTGGCACTGGGCGCATTGCACCCGCACCCCGGACGGATTCTTCCAGTGCTTGCTGTCCTGCAGTTCGGCGTAGACGGTGTCGTTCATGGAATGGCACGAGACGCAGAACTCGGTGGTGTTGGAATAGTCCAGCGCCCAGCTGAAACCGTTCCACAGCAGCACCCCGGCCACTAGGCCGACCGCCAACCCCGCAAGGGTCAGCCGCCCCTTCCGGCCCTTGGTCTTGTCGTTGTCAGGCATCAGGTCGTTCCCTCGCTGCGGCGCGCAGGGCGCCCCCGCCGCGAGGCGGGGGCGCCGGCCGCGTCAGATCCTAGTCGGGCAGGGTCTGCACATAGGCGACCAGATCGGCGCTGACCTGCAGGTCCAGGGACCGCAGGGCCGGCATGGCCTCGTTGGGCTGCCCGTTGAGGGACTTGTGCAGGATTTCCCAAGGGTTGCCGCGCAGCGAGCCCAGGGCGGGGCCGGTGGAGACGCCCTTGCCGTCGCGGCCGTGGCAGCCGGCGCACAGGGTGTTGTAGTAGACCTCGCCCTTGGCGACGTCGCCGTTCACCTCGGCGCTGGCCGGATCGATGAACTGATCCATGTCCACCTGGCCCTCGGACACGAAGCGCGCCAGATCCTCGTAGTCCTCGTCAAAGAGGAGATCCTCGGTGAACTGGTGCGTGTCGTCCTTCAGGATGGCGACCACCTCTTCCATCGGCTTGCCGGCGGCGCCGCGAATGCCGGGGAATCCGGTCTTGTGCTTGCCCGATCCATAGGCGCCGTCGACGCCCTTGTAGTCCCAGCCGTGGCATTCCTTGCAGCGCCAGGAATGGCGCTCGTAATTGCCATCGGAAGGATAGGACGGGTGCGCCTCGTCGGGGCGGTCCATCTTGATCTCGGCAAACCAGCTATCATACAGCCGGGCGCCGCGCGCGATGGAAGAAACCGTCTCGTCGGCGGTGGCGGTCATCGGCGCGGCGGTCATGGCGGCCGCGAAGACGAACGCGGCGGCGGCGGCGCCGCGCAACCCTCGTCCAATGCTGGTCATGGTCGCTCCTCTCGTCTCCGGCTTGATCAGCCTGTTTGTCTTGGTTCCCGGCGCCGCGCGGTGTGCAACCGCCGCCGGCCCCCTCTCTCTTCGGCCGCGACAGAAGGGGCCCCGGGACGGCGCCCCGGGGCCCCTCTGCTGCGGTGTTTACGCCCAGCTGTCCTGGGCGATGCTGGCGTACCAGCCTTCGGCGAAGTCCGCTTCCTTCTTGCGGAACTGGTACTGCGCGCCGGTGGGGCTGACGCCGCCGGCGCCCTTGACGCCGGCGATCTTGTTGCCGTCCATCCGGTAGATGGCCGCGACCGAGATGCCATAGTCCGGCGCCAGCAGGCTGTAGCAGGTGTTCATGAAGCCCGGCGTCGGCACCGCCTGGCCCTTCAGCATCGCCACCACCGCCGCGGCCACGGCCTTGCCCTGGCTGTTGGCGGAGTAGCCCGATTTGGGCATCGGTGAGGCGATGGAAGCATCGCCGATGACGTGGATGCCCGGGTGAATCGTCGACTCGAAGGTCATCTGGTCGACGGGGCAGAAGCCGGATCCGTCGGTGAGGCCGGTCCGGACCGCGATGGCGCCCGCCTGCTGCGGCGGAATGACGTTGATGACGTCACCCTTGTGCACCTCGCCAAGCTCCGATTCGACGGTCATGTCGGCGGCGGAGACGCTGGCGATGGTGCCGTCTTTCGCGGCCGGCACCCATTCGATGAGGTCGGCGTACATCTTGTCCCAGCCTTCCACGAACAGGCCCTGCTTTGCGAAGGCGTCCTTGGGGTCCAGGATGAGCACCTTCGAGCGCGGCTTGTTGCGCTTGAGGTAGTAGGCGATCAGGCTGGCGCGCTCGTAGGGGCCGGGCGGGCAGCGGAAGGGGTTCTTGGGCGGGCAGATGAGGACGGTGCCGCCGTCGTCCATCGCCGCCAGCTGCTTGCGCAGAAGCTCGGTCTGCTGGCCAGCGTTCCAGGCATGGGGCATCCGCTCCGCCGCGGCCTCGTCATAGCCGTCGATGGCGCCCCACTTGAAGGAAATGCCGGGCGACATGACCATGCGGTCATAGCTCATGCTGGTGCCGCCGGCGGTGACCAGGGTGCGCTTGGCGGGGTCGATGGCCTCGACCCGGTCATGGATGACGTTGATGTCGTATTTGTCGGCCAGCTTGTTGTATTTCTGCGCGATGAAGTTGATGCGGTTGATGCCGGCGATGACGGTGTTGCTGAACGGGCAGGTGTAATAGGTCTCCGACGGCTCGATGAGCGTCACCTGCACCGACGGGTCGCGCCGACGGATGTACTTCGCGGCCGTCGCGCCGCCGAAGCCGCCGCCGACCACCACCACATGGGGGCGCCCGCCGCCGCCGACATTGGCGCAGCCGGTAACGCCCAGCGCCGCCGCGGCGCCGACACCGCCAAGGATGCCGTTGAAGGTTCTACGCGTGATCTTGGTCATGGTCTGTCGCCCCCCTTACCTGCTGTTCCGCGCCGCGAACTCTTCCGCGATCGCCTGAAGCTGCGCCTCGGAGTAGCCCTTGACCACGCGATCCATGATCGTGGCCTCTTTCTCGCCCGACTTGTATTCGAGCATCACCTTGGCGATCTTCTCGGCGGTTTTGTCGCTGAAACCGGGCATTTCGCCGGGGCTGCGGGCATCGGTGCCGTGGCACCCCGCGCAGGCATCGACAATAACGCTGATGTCGTCGGCGGCATGAACCGCCGCCGGGGCAACGGTGAAGGCAATGGCGGCCAACAGCCCAAGGCTGCGCGTCCTACCCTTCATAGACCTCCCTCCCTGAAAGTCGTTATTATACGGGGTTACCCTGGGAAATTAGCATCGGCGACGAATGCTGGCAATACACTTCTATGATGTTTATCTGCATCGCCGCGTCGACAGGCTGTATCCCTTTGGCTTCCTCTTTTTTCACTA
The DNA here is from genome assembly GCA_041685145.1 of Magnetospirillaceae bacterium. Taxonomy (GTDB): domain Bacteria; phylum Pseudomonadota; class Alphaproteobacteria; order Rhodospirillales; family Magnetospirillaceae; genus JAWLGJ01. Next base: position 7,590 of record JAWLGJ010000059.1, read on the forward strand.
CATTATAATACACTAATGTTTACGGAAGGCGGGGCGGCGGCGTTGTTGCTTGCGGCTCGCCGCCGGCCGCGCCGCCGCTTCAGGCGACGGCGATGTCACCACTGAAGGAGTAGACGCTGCCGTCGTCGTCGAACCACTTCAGTTCGATGGTGCCACTGTCCTCGGCGCGGATGTGGAAGGACAGCATCGGATTGGCCGAGACCGAGGTGTCCCAGTCGGACGAGAAAACTTCCTCGCCGTTGTAGGCGCAGGTAAAGCGGTTGATGATCCGGCGCGGGATGGTGTTGCCGGCGTCGTCCTTGCGCCGTCCGGTCTCCATCGGATGCTCGATCAGGCACTTGATCTCGATGACCTCGCCCTTGCCAGCCTTCTTGGGGATGCGGGCCTTGATGTTGGGGGTCGCCATGTCGCTGTCTCCTCTTGGCGTGGCCGCTCAGCAGCCGCCGACGGTAACCTTGACCTGGCGCCGGGCGCCGTGGGCGGAGCCGTCGCTCATGATCGCGACCGCGTGGACGGTCTGGGTCTTGGCCAGCCGGATGCGCAGCCCCGCCTCGGCCTTGCCGCAGCGCGGGCTGAAGTTGAACGCGGCCACGGTCGGGAAGGGGTTGCCGTCGGCCAGCACATGCACCGCCTTAACGTAGTTGTCGGCGGTCATCGGGCTGTCGACGCGCACGGTCATCGGCACCGTCGCGCCGTTGTCGGCGACCTCCGGCAGGTCGATTTCGACCTTGCCGTCCTGGAGCGAGGCGCCGCCCAGGATTTCGTCAAGGCGGGCGCGCACGCCGGCCGGGTCGGCGTGGCCGATGCGCGGCCGCACCGCGAGGCCGGCAACCGCGCCGGCCCCCAGCGTCGCCAGCAGCGCGCGGCGGCTGAGAACGGTGTTCATGGGAGTGCCTCCTCTTTCGCGGTCATCCATGACGTGGCGGCGCCGCCCGTCAGGCCGGCCGCGCGAAGAACGCGCGCAAGGCGCCGCCCAGGGTGCCTTCCTCCAAATATTTCATGCCCAGGAAGCCGCCCGCAATGATCGAGAGCAGCGCGATCACCGAGCCCACCGCCAGCGTCGACATGCCGGTGAGGCCCTGACCGACCGTGCAGCCCAGCGCCGTGACGCCGCCGACGCCCATCAGCAGGCCGCCGGCAATGTGGCGCAGCATGTCGTTGGCGTCGCTGAAGGCCTCGATGTGGAAGCTCTTGGTGGCCACCGACATCAGGAAGGAACCGACGATGACGCCGCCCACCGTGGCGATGCCGAAATTGATCGTCGCGCCGGTGAAGGTCATCAGGTACTGGATGCTGTTGCCGGTGGGGGCGACGAAGGTGAACGACGCCAGCGGCGTGGGGTCGAAGTCATCGAAGCCCAGCACGCCGGTGATGTACCAGCCGGTGGGAATCAGCGCGCCGATGATCAGCCCCGCGGCCAGGTCGTGCGGCGAGGCGCGGAAGGCGGCATCCTTCAGGCAGAAGGCCAGCAGGCCCCCGGCCACCACCGCCACCATCAGCCATTGCGCGACGCCGTCGCCGAGGCCGGTGAGCGCGCCGAACATCTCGGGCAGGCCCTGGCTCGACAGGCCCCAGGCCCCCAGGTCGATGTTGGTCGCCTGCTCCATCTCGACGCGCGGCAGCCCGAACAGGCCGCGCATGGTCATGTAGCCGCTGACCCCCAGGACCAGGGCGACGATGACCGACTTCAGGTTGCCGCCGCCGATGCGCACCAGCGTCTTGTTGCCGCAACCGCCGCCCAGGGTCATGCCGAAGCCGAACATCAGGCCGCCGATGATCGCCCCCAGCCAGCCGAGGCTGGGGGTGAGATAGATGGCGTCGCCGATGTCGATCAGCCCGGCCGCGTCCAGGGCCTGGGTGCCGAGGATGCCGATGGCGATGGCCATCATCCAGGCGCGGAAGCGGCGCCAGTCGCCCATGAAGGCGATGTCGGAGATGGCCCCCATTGTGCAGAAATTGGTGCGCTGCGCCGTGGCGCCGAACACGATGCCCGCCGCAAAGCCCGCCGTGCCAACGACGGTCGTCACAGATAACTCGTCCACCCTTGCCTCCCTCCTCCGGTTTCCCTCTGCGGGGATTGTCCGGTTCGGACTTGTTATATTGCCGGGAGGATAGCCGAGGTGGCGGGCCGGAAACAACCATCAAAAGCTAATAAGCTAATAAACGGCCCGCGAGCGGCGGGCGGCGGCGGCCTCAGCCGCCGGCGGCGCCGTCGCGCAGCACCCGGCGCATGATCTTGCCGGTGGTGGTCATCGGCAGCGAGGCGACGAATTCCACCTCGCGCGGGTATTCGTGGGCGGCCAGGCGGGATTTGACGAACTCCTGGATCTCGCGGGCCAGCGCCGCGTCGGGGGCGCGGCCCTCGGCGGCGACGATAAAGGCCTTCACCCGCTGGGTGCGCAAGGGGTCCGGCACCCCCACCACCGCCGCCATCGCCACCGCCGGATGGCGCAGCAGGCAATCCTCGACCTCGCCCGGGCCGATGCGGTAGCCGGCCGAGGTGATGACGTCGTCGTCCCGGCCGACGAAGCGCAGATAGCCGTCGTCGTCGACGGTGCCCCGGTCGCCAGTCACCAGCCAGTCGCCGACGAATTTGGCGGCGGTGGCCTCAGGCTTGTTCCAATAGCCCAGGAACATCACCGGGTCGGGGCGGCGCACCGCGATCATGCCCAGGACGCCGGGCGGCACCGTGGCGCCGTCGGCGTCGATGACCGCCACCTCGTGGCCCGGCACCGGCCGCCCCATCGAGCCCGGCCGCACCGGCATGACGCCGGCGCAGTTGGCGACGATCAGGTTGCATTCCGTCTGGCCGTAGAATTCGTTGATGGTCACCCCGAAGGCCGCCCGCCCCCAGTCCAGCAGACCCTCGCCCAGGGTCTCGCCGCCGCTGCCGATGGAGCGCACGCGCAGATTCCAGCGCGCCGCCGGGCCGGGGACGGCGCGCATCATCTTCAGGGCCGTCGGCGGCATGAAGGCGTTGCGCACCCCGAACTCCGCCATCAGCGCGAAGGCGGCCTCGGGGTCGAATTTGGCGAAGCGATGCGCCAGCACCGGCACGCCGTGGTGCAGGCTGGGCAGCAGCACGTCGATCAGGCCGCCGATCCAGGCCCAGTCGGCGGGCGTCCAGAACAGGTCGCCGGGCTTGGGAAACAGCTCGTGCGGCATTTCCACCCCCGGCAGGTGCCCCAACAGCACCCGATGCCCGTGCAGCGCCCCCTTCGGCGGGCCGGTGGTGCCCGAGGTATAGATGATCAGCGCCGGGTCGTCGGGCCCGGTGGCGGCGGCCTCGAAGCCGTCGACGGCCTTGTCCATCTCCTCGCCCAGGCCCAGGGCGCCCGCCCCGGGGCCGTCCACCGACAGCACCAGCCGCAGCCCCGGAAGGCGCTCGCGCAACGGCGCGATCTTGGCGACGCCGCCGGCGTCGGTCACCAGCGCGCGGGCGCCGCTGTCGGCGAGCCGGTATTCCAGCGCATCGGCGCCAAACAGGGTGAACAACGGCACCGCCACCGCCCCCAGCTTGTAGGCGGCGATGTGGGCGATGGCGGTCTCCGGCGCCTGCGGCAGCAAAATGCCGACCCGGTCGCCGCGGCGGACGCCATGCGCCACCAGCGCATTGGCCAGGCGGTTCGACAGCCGGGCAAGATCGTCGAAGCTGTAGCGGTCGACGCCCCCGTCGCCGCGCTTGTAAATCAGCGCCAGGCGGCCCGAGCCGTCCGCCCACTTGTCGGAAACGTCCCAGCCGATGTTGTAGCGTTCGGGGATGCGCCAGTGGAAGCGGGCGCGAATGTCGTCGTAGGTGTCGCCTTGGGGCAGCATGTGGCGTGGTCCTGCGCGGGCGTCGGACGCACCATCCTAGCTCAACGCGCGCCGCGCGTCAGGCCGTTGAGCACCTTCTTGAGGGTTTCGTCGTCGGCGGGAAGGGTGTCGGGCGCCGCGACGACGACGGTGCGCACCCCTGTGGCCGCCATGCAGGCGTTCACCCGCTCATGCACCTGTTCCGGCTGCACCACCTCTTCCGGCGCCTCCTGCCCCGGGCACTCGATGCGCAGGAGGACGGCCTTCAGATTCGCCTCCATTCCCTCGACATGGAGGACAATCGCCGGCGTCTCGACAAGCTCGTCGTCCGCCACACTTTCCAGAACAATAACGCGCGCCATACGCTCCTCGCCGTTCGCCCTTCGATATGCGTGCCGGTGCGCCCGCGCCCAATTCCCCAGAGGTGAGAGGCGGACTATGTCTCCGTGCCGTCGCCTTCACGCTGCGGCGACTCGCCGCGCATCTGCTTGGCCTCGGCGCTCAGGCGCTTGAAGGAGCGTATCGATACGGGAATGCTGGCCAGATAGGTGACGCCGACCAGGGTCAGGGTCAGCCACGGCTCGGTGACCAGGAAGGCCGCGAACAGTCCCACCAGCACCAGCAGCGGCACCACATAGCCCTGCGGCACCCGCACCTGCTTGAAGGAATAGGTGGGCACGCGGCTGACCATCAGCATCGACACCCCCACCAGGAACACCCCCGCCACCGCCGGGTTGTCGGCCACGCCCGGCCCGACCTCGAAGGTGACCATCAGCGGCAGCAAGGCCAGCCCCGCCGCCGCCGGCGCCGGCACGCCGGTGAAATAGTTGCCCGCCCAGGGCGGCAGGTCGGCCTGGCCCATCATGGTGTTGAACCGCGCCAGCCGCAGCCCGCAGCAGACGGCGAACAGCAGCGTCAGCGCCCAGCCGATGCCGCCGGCGCCGCTCATCGTCCACAGATACAGCACCATCGCCGGCGCCACGCCGAAGCTGACGAAATCCGACAGCGAATCAAGTTCGGCGCCGAATTTCGACGTGCCCCGCAGCAGCCGGGCGATGCGGCCGTCGAGGCCGTCGAGCACCGCGGCCAGGAAGATCGCCACCACCGCCGGCTGCCAGCGCCCCAGGATGCCGTAGCGGATGGCGGTCAGGCCCGCGCACAGCGCCAGCAGTGTCAGGATGTTCGGGATCATGCGGTTTATCGACGGGCCGCGAACCCGAGGACTGCGGCGGGGGCGGAACATGCTCAGCGCACCTCGCCGTCCCGCGGCGGCTCGCCGCTGCGCAGGTCGGCGATGACGGTCTCGCCGGCCACCGCCCGCTGCCCGACGATCACCTGCGGCGCCGCCCCCTCGGGCAGGTAGACATCGACCCGGCTGCCGAAGCGGATCATGCCGATGCGCTCGCCGGCGCGCACCTTCTGCCCCTCGGACAGGTGGCAGAGGATGCGCCGCGCCACCAGCCCGGCGATCTGCACGAAGGCGATCTCGCCGCCCTCGGGCAGCGCCATGCGCACCGCCATGCGCTCGTTGTGCTCGCTGGCCTTGTCCAGCGAGGCGTTGACGAACTTGCCCGGCGTGTAGGCCAGCCCGGTCACGGTGCCGAAGGCCGGCGCCCGGTTCACATGCACGTCGAAGACGCTCATGAAGATGCTGACCCGGGTGCGGGGCTCCTCGCCCATGTCCAGTTCCGGCGGCGGGCGGGCGTCGCCGATCATCTGCACCAGGCCGTCGGCGGGGCTGACGACCAGGCCGTCGCGGATGGGGGTGACGCGCTCGGGGTCGCGGAAGAACAGCAGGCACCACACCGTCAGCACCAGGCCGGCCCAACCCAGCGGCTCCCACAGCAGGCCCAGCAGCACCGACACGGCGGCAAAGGCGGCAATGAACTTCCAACCCTCCGGATGCACCGGAACCAGGACGTAGCGCAGCAGCGAAACTTCGTGAACCTTCACGGCGACATTCCCTCGATAGCGATGGCCCCGGCGCTCAGCGGGCCGCGTCCGGCGCCGGCAGGGCAAACACCTGCCCGGGATAAATCAGGTCCGGGTCGCGGATCTGCTCGGCGTTGGCAAGGTAGATTTCCAGATACTGGAAGCCGCTGCCATAGCGGGTCTCGGCGATGCGCCACAGCGAATCGCCGCGCACCACCACCACCACGCCGTCGCCGTCGGCACCGGGCGGCGGCAGGGTGAAGGTGGAAACCACCCGCGCCGCCACCTCGCCCTCCCAATACACCTCGTCGGCGCGCACAACATGCTCGCCGGGCTCCAGCGCCGCCTGCGCCGCGAACCGCCAGCGCCCGTCGTCCCCGGCCCGCGTCTGGCCGACGAAGCCGTCGTCCACGTAAAGGTGCAGCATGGCCCCCGGCGGCGCGCTGCCGCTGACGATGATCTCGCCCCCGGCGTCGACGCTGATCGCCCCGATGGCCAGCGGCCCCAGGGCCGGATCGTCCAGCGCGCCTTCCCCTTGCAGCACGCGCCCGCCGTCGCGCCCCACGGTGACGGCGACGGCGGCGCGTTCCGGCGTCTCGGGCACCACCAGCGCCACATTGGTTTCGGCCTCGCCCTCCGAGCCGTCGGCATTGCGCGCGCGCAGGGCGAGTTCACGCGCCCCCGGCGCCAGCGGCTCGTCGGGAAGGAAGGCCCATTCGCCGCGCCGGTCCGCGCGCACGCGGCCGATCTCGCGCCCGCCGTCGAGGATGGCGACCTCGGCCCCCGGCGCGGCGCGGCCGGCGATCACCGCGTTGCCGTCCGGCGCCACCCGCACGATGTCGAAGCTGGGCGTCGCCGGCGCGGTGTCGGTTGCCTCGGCATCGGCGGCGTCGCCCTCCGGTTCAGGGGCGACGGCCACGGCCGAGTCGGCGGCGACCGATGCCGTCGGCGGCGCCGCCTCGTCGCCCGCGTCGCGACCGGCGAACAGGATCCCGGCCGCGACCAGGGCGACGGCGGC
>JAWLGJ010000060.1:0-14327 GCA_041685145.1 Magnetospirillaceae bacterium
GGAACCCTGGCTGGCGGCGCGCGACGTCGCCCGGTTCACGCTGCTGTACGGCTGCGGCCTGCGCCTGGGCGAGGCGCTGGCCCTGCGCCGCCGCGACCGCCCCGCCGGCGCGGTCATCACCGTCACCGGCAAGGGCCGCAAGCAGAGGGTGGTGCCGGTGCTGCCGGCGGTGATCGAGGCCATCGACGACTATCTGGCCCGCTGCCCGTTCAATCCCGGCCCCGACGGCCCGCTGTTCCTGGGGGCGCGCGGCAAGCGGCTCAACCCCGGCGTCGTTCAGCGCCAGATGCGGCGGCTGCGGGTGCTGCTGGGGCTGCCGGACACGGCGACGCCGCACGCCCTGCGGCATTCCTTCGCCACCCATCTGCTGGCGGGCGGCGGCGACCTGCGCACCATCCAGGAACTGCTGGGGCACGCCTCGCTCAGCACCACCCAGCGTTACACCGAGGTCGACGCCGGGCGCCTGTCACAGGTTTACGGCGCCGCCCACCCACGGGCGCGGTAGGCCCCGCGCCTCAGGTGGCGGTGCCGCCGACGGTCAGGGCGCCCACCAGCAGCGTCGGCTGCCCCACGCCCACCGGCACGCCTTGGCCGTCCTTGCCGCAGGTGCCGATGCCGTCGTCGAGCTTGAGGTCGTTGCCGATCATCGTCACCTGCGTCAGCACGTCGGGGCCGTTGCCGATCAACGTCGCGCCCTTCACCGCCGGGCCGATCTTGCCGTCCTCGACGAGATACGCCTCGGAGGCCGAGAACACGAACTTGCCCGAGGTAATGTCCACCTGGCCGCCGCCGAAATTGACCGCGTATAGCCCGCGCTTGACCGAGGCGAGGATTTCGCCGGGGTCGTGGGCGCCGGGGCGCATATAGGTGTTGGTCATGCGCGGCATCGGCCGGTGGGCGAAGCTCTGCCGGCGGCCGTTGCCGGTGGGCGCCATGCCCATCAGGCGGGCGTTCTGGCGGTCCTGCATGAAGCCCACCAGCCGGCCGTCCTCGATCAGCGTGGTGCAGGACGAGGGCGTGCCCTCGTCGTCGATGGTCAGCGAGCCGCGGCGGTCGGGCATGGTGCCGTCGTCAACGACGGTCACCCCGGGCGCCGCCACCCGCTCGCCCATCAGCCCCGAGAACGCCGAGGTCTTCTTGCGGTTGAAGTCGCCCTCCAGGCCGTGGCCGACGGCCTCGTGCAGCAGCACGCCGGGCCAGCCCGGCCCCAGCACCACCGGCATCTCGCCGGCGGGAGCGTCGATGGAGCCCAGATTCACCGCCGCCTGGCGCAGCGCCTCGTCCACCGCCCGGTGCCAGGCGGCCGCGTCGAGCAGGGAATCGTAGGCGAAGCGCCCGCCCATGCCGTAGCTGCCGGTTTCCATGCGCTCGCCATCGGCCATCACCACCGAGACGTTGAGGCGCACCAGCGGCCGGATGTCGGCGGCCTGGCGGCCGTCGGGGCGCAGGATGTGCACCGCCTGCCACGAGCCGGTAAGCGAGGCCGACACCTGGCGCACGCGGCTGTCGCGGCCCCGGGCGTAGGCGTCGATCTGCTCCAGAAGCCGCACCTTGGTCTCGAAGGGCACCGGGTTCAGTGGATTGAGGTCGGTGTAAAGCGAGCGGTTGGTGGCGGCGGGCGGCTCGGCGAAGCTGCCGGCGTGGCCGTGGCGCACCGCCGCCACCGCCTCGGCGGCGCGGCGGATGGCGTCGTTGGAGAGTTCGGTGGCGTGGGCGTAGCCGCTGGCCTCGCCGGCCACCGCCCGCAGCCCGAATCCCTGCGCGGTGTCGAAATTGGCGCTGCGGATCCGGCCGTCGTCCAACACCAGGCTTTCCGAGGCGCGGTACTCCAGGAACAGTTCGCCGTCGTCGCAGCCGTGCAGGGAGTCGGCCACGATGCGCGCCACCTCGTCGCGGTCGAGGGCGGCGCGCACGAAAAAGAGTTCGTCGGTGGCGGCGATGTCGGCCATGTCGTCTCCGTGCGCAGGAATGGATTGTCGCTGACCGATATATAGTCGGCCGGGCCGGCGGCGGAAAGCGCGCGTCAGGCGGCCCCGAAGCCGGAGGCACGGTCGGGCGCCTCCAGGGCCGGCGCGCCGCCGATCAGGCGATGGGGCGGGAAGGCGACGGTAACGGCGGTCCCCACCCCCGGCTCGCTGGCGACCGTCAACTCGCCGTCGTGCAGCGCGACCAGCGAGCGGCTGAGCGGCAGGCCCAGCCCGGTGCCTTCGTGGCGGCGCGACAGGCGGCTGTCGACCTGGCCGAAGGGGGTGAGGGCCTTGTGGATTTCCTCCGGCGTCATGCCGATGCCGGTGTCCTGCACCGCCAGCGCCACCCAGCCGTCGACGCGGCGGGTGGCGACCACCGTCACCCGGCCCTCGGGCGCGGTGAACTTGATGGCGTTGCTGAGCAGGTTGAGCAGCACCTGCTTCAACCGTCGCTGATCGCCGTGCAGGCGCGGCAGGTTGTCGGCGACATCGACCTCCAGCGCGACATCGCCGGCCTGGGCGCGCTCGCGCACCAGGCGCAGGGCGGCGCGCACCAATTGCGGCACCGCCACCTCGTCCTCGCTCAGTTCCAGGCGCCCGGCCTCGATCTTCGAGACGTCGAGGATGTCGTTGATGACCTCCAGCAGATGACGGCCGGAATCGTTGATGCTGCGGGCATAGCCCTCGTAGCGTTCGTCGCCCAGCGCCCCGAACACGCGCGAGGTCATCATTTCGGAGAAGCCGATGATGGCGTTCAACGGCGTGCGCAGTTCGTGGCTCATATTGGCCAGGAACTCCGACTTGGTGCGGTTGGCCAGTTCCGCCTGCTCCTTGGCCGCCTCCAGCGCCCGTTCCGCCTGCTTGCGCTGGGTGATGTCGGTGTAGATGCCGATGATCTGGCCCTGCGCGGTGCGCCGCTCGACGATCAGCACCCAGCGGTCGTCGGACAGGCGCCGCTCGCGGCTGCCCGCCGCCTCCAGGTGGGACTCGACGCATTCCGCCAGCCAGGCCTTGGGCAAGTCCTCGACCACCAGATCGCCGGCGTCGGCGGCCCGGCGCATCATCTCGACATAGGAGATTCCGGGGCGCATGGCGGCGGCGCAGCCGGGGAAGATGGCGCGCAGCGCGTCGTTGCACAGCAGCAACCGGTCGTCGACGTCCCACAGCGCCAGGCCGTCCGACATGCCGTCCACCGCCGCCTGCAGCCGTTCCTGGGCCTGGCGGGCGCACAACTCGTTTTCCACCTGCTGGGTGACGTCGGTGCCGGTGCCGCGGTAGCCGAGGAAGGTGCCGTCCTCGGCGAAGGCGGGCTTGCCGCTGATCTTGATGTGGCGCACCCCCAGCGGCGACCGGATGCGGTAGTGCAGGTCGCGGAAGGGCTGGCGTGCCTCCAGGAGCTTCATGTGCTCCTCCAGGCGCGGCCGGTCCTCGGGCACCGCCAGTTCGGTGCGCCGCCGGCCCACCCACGAGGCCGGGTCGATGCCCAAAAGCTCCTGAATGCGGCCGGAGAAATAGGTGAAGCGCAGGTCGGGGCCGGTTTCCCAGAACCAGTCCGAGGCCGCCTCGGCGATGTCGCGGAAGCGGGTTTCGCTGTTGCGCAGCGCGATTTCGATGTGCCGGCGCTCCTGCACCTCCAGTTCCAAGGCGCGGGTGCGCTCCGCCACCGCCTCGTGCAGGGTCCGCTCCACCCGCTTGTGCGGGGTGATGTCGTGGATCATCAGAGTGACGCCGCTGACCCGCCCGCCCCGGCGCCAGGGGGTGCATTCGGCGCGCACATGGACGCCGCCGTCCTCCGGCCACAGGCCGCGCATCTCCACCGAGCCCGGCCGGTTCTCCAGGGCGCCCTCCAGCACCGGCAGCAGTGCGTCGGCATGGGCGCCGAGGATCTGGGCGGCGGGGCGCCCGCTCAGGCGCCCGCGCGGCGCCCCGCACCACCGCTCGAACTGGCGATTGACGTAGCGCAGGCGCAGCGAGTCGTCGAGCAGCGCCACCATCGCCGGCAGCGAATCCGCCAGCCGCACCAGTTCCCGCGGCGCCGCCGTCCGGACACCGCCGGCGCGGCCATAGGCGAAGGCGAGCGCCAACAGCGCCACCCCGCAGGCGGCCTGAATCGACCGCACGGCGGGCGAGGCCTCCATCAGCAACGCCACCAGGACCGCCCCCGCGCCGACGCCCATCGCCGCTGCCGCGACCAATTTATGCACATGCCAAGGCGGCCGCCTGGCCAGGCGCCTCACTTGACCGTTCCTCCCGGTTCGTTTTCGCCGAACGGTTGTTGTCGGCTTTTCTTGTTCTATCCTTTCCGAATACTCCCCTTGAACCTTTGGTGCAATACCCCGTAACGGTGGTATACCCTTTGGACATAGGAGCCGGGGCGCACCGTCGCCGCCGGGCGGCGGCGGGACGGCCGCGCCGCCGGCGGCATCGTCGTTGGCGCTGCTCATGCTTTCGGTGCCCATGCGGTCCTGCCTGTGTCTCAGATGGGGCATTCCGGCCGCTCCTCAAGCTGGATAGGCGGCTACCCTGGAAACGGTGTTCGAGCAGTCCCTTATTAGGGGGGCTGGACCTTTGGCAAAGGATGAACGCGCGTGGCGGCAGAACGACAGGAGAACGGGGGCGCCGACACTCCACTCGGTTTCGGCGTCGTTTTCCATGACCTTTACGACGACGCCGGCCTGGCCCGCATCGACGGGCTGTTCCTCGACCATCTGGCCGAGGGGGACGCGGCGCTGGCCGAGCGCCTGGGCGCCGCCCGCGCCGCCCCCGAGGCGCTGACCGCCAAGGACGAGGCCGACCTGCTGCTGGCCCTGGCGCCGCATCTGGAGGACTTCGTCGGCCGGTTGTTCGGGGTCACCGCGCCCTTGCACGAGCTGGCGGCGCGCCAGGACGCGCTGGCGCCGCTGTTCGCCGTCAAGCGCCTGTTCGTGCAGCGCCGCGCCGCCAAGCGCCACAAGCCCGACGAGGCAGGGGCGTATGACGGCGCCGCCCTGCGCCGCGACCTCGACGCGCGCCTGGGCGCGGGCTGGGACGAGGCCGCCTTCGCCCGCGCCGTCGCCGCCTGGATGGACGACGAGGCCGCGCACGCCGACGACCTGGAGACGGCGGCGCGCTATGCCGCCTGGGCCCTGCACAGCCGCGAGGGCCAGGCCCGCCACCGGCACGGGCTGCTGTTCAAGCGCCCGCGCCGGCGCGACCCCCACGCCCTCGTCGACACGCAAACCAGCGCCGTGGACGGCGCGGCGGCGCTGGAGGGGCCGGCGGAAACGCGCCGACGGCGCGACGGCTTCGCCCTCACCGACGCCGGCACCGACCTCGCCGGGGCGCTGGACGAGATCAACTACTGCATCCTGTGCCACCACCAGGGCAAGGACTCCTGCCGCCACGGCATGACCGAGCCGAAAGCCGAGACCTTCGCCACCAACCCGCTGGGCGTGGTGCAGACGGGCTGCCCGCTGGAGGAGAAGATCTCCGAGATGCACGAGGCCCGCGGGCGCGGCCTGGCGGTGGCGGCGCTGGCGCTGGCGGTGGTGGACAATCCGCTGGTGGCCGGCACCGGGCACCGCATCTGCAATGACTGCATGACCGCCTGCATCTATCAGCGCCAGAACCAGGATCCGGTGGACATTCCCCAGGCCGAGACCCGCATCCTCAAGGACGTCCTCGCCCTGCCCTGGGGCTTCGAGATCTACGGCCTGCTGACGCGCTGGAACCCGCTCAACCTGCGCCGGCCGCGGCCCCGCCCCGACTCGGGCCGCACCGTGCTGGTGGTGGGGCTGGGCCCGGCGGGCTACACCCTGGCGCATCACCTGCTCAACGAAGGCCACCGCGTGGTGGCGGTGGACGGCCTCAAGATCGAGCCGCTGGACCCGGCGCTGTCGGGGGTGGCGCCGGACGGCGCCCGCGTCGCCTTCCGCCCCGTGCGCGACGCGCGCGATTTGTGGGAAAACCTGGACGCGCGGGTGATGGCCGGCTTCGGCGGCGTCGCCGAGTACGGCATTACCGTGCGCTGGGACAAGAACTTCCTCAAGGTCATCCGCCTGCTGCTGGAGCGGCGATCCCGCTTCGCCATGTTCGGCGGCGTGCGCTTCGGCGGCACCCTGACGCCGGAGTCGGCCTTCGCCCTGGGCTTCGACCACATCGCCCTGTGCCTGGGGGCCGGCAAGCCCACCATCCTCGACATCCCCAACAACCTGGCGCCGGGGGTGCGGCAGGCATCGGATTTCCTGATGGCGCTGCAACTGACCGGCGCGGCGCGCATGGACACGGTGGCCAATCTGCAGGTGCGCCTGCCGGTGGTGGTCATCGGCGGCGGCCTGACCGCCGTCGACACCTGCACCGAGGCGCTGGCCTATTACCCCGTGCAGGTGGAGAAGTTCCGGCGGCGCTACGAGGCGCTGACCGCCGAACGGGGCGAGGCGGCGGTGCGGGCCGCCTGGACGCCCGCCGAGGCGGCGATCGCCGACGAGTTCCTCGCCCACGCCCGCGCCTTGCGCGCCCAGCCGGAGCGCCGCGAGGAACTGCTGCGGGAATGGGGCGGCGCCACCATCGCCTATCGCCGCCGCCTCGTCGACTCGCCCGCCTATCGCAACAACCACGAAGAGGTGGCCAAGGCGCTGGAAGAGGGCATCCGCTTCGCCGAGGAACTCAGCCCCGTGGCGGTGGAGGTGGACGAGGCCGGCCACGCCGCCGGCCTGCGCGTGCGCCGCCCCGACGGCTCGGAAACCGTGCTGGCGGCGCGCAGCGTCCTGGTGGCGGCGGGGACGCAGCCCAACACCGTGCTGGCGCGCGAAGCCGCGGGCATCGCCCTCGACGGGCGCTGGTTCCAGGCCGTCGACGACGATGGCCGCCCGGTGACGCCGGAGCGCCTGGCCAAGCCGGACCGGCCGCAGGTGCTGATGCATGTCCGCGACGACGGCCGCGCCATGAGCTTCTTCGGCGACCTGCACCCCTCCTGGGCCGGCAATGTCGTCAAGGCGATGGGCAGCGCCAAGCAGGGCTATCCGGTGGTCGACCGCGTCCTCGCCCGCGCCCCGCGCGCGCCCGTCGACGGCGCCGCGCTGGTGGCCGGCCTGAACCGGGATTTGCGCGCGGTGGTCGAGCGGGTCGACCGCCTGACCCCCACCATCGTCGAGGTGGTGGTGCGGGCGCCGCTGGCGGCGCGGACCTTCCGGCCGGGGCAGTTCTTCCGCCTGCAGAACTACGAGACCCTGGCGCCGCGGGTCGACGGCACCGTGCTGGCGATGGAGGGCGTCGCCCTCACCGGCGCCTGGGTGGACGCCGAGGCGGGGCTGGTGTCGCTGATCGTGCTGGAGGTCGGCGGTTCCTCCGACATCTGCCGCGCCCTGCGGCCGGGCGAGCCGGTGGTGCTGATGGGGCCGACCGGCGCCCCCACCGAAATTCCCGCCGGCGAGACGGTGCTGCTGGCCGGCGGCGGGCTGGGCAACGCGGTCCTGTTCTCCATCGGCAAGGCGATGCGCGCCGCCGGTTCGCGGGTGCTGTATTTCGCCGCCTACCGCACCCCCGAGGGCCGCTTCCACGTCGACGACATCGAGGCGGCGGCCGACGCCGTGGTGTGGTGCTGCGAGACCGCGCCCCTGGCGCCCAGCCGGCCGCAGGACGCCGGCTTTCAGGGCAACATCATCGAGGCGATGGCCGCCTATGCCGAGGGACGGCTGGGGGCGGCACCGCTGCCGCTGGCGGCGGTCGACCGCGTCATCGCCATCGGCTCCGACCGCATGATGGCGGCGGTGGCGGCGGCGCGGCACGGGGTGCTGGCGCCGCATCTGAAGCCGGGGCACGTCGCCATCGGCTCCATCAACTCGCCCATGCAGTGCATGATGAAGGAGATCTGCGCCCAGTGCCTGCAACGCCAGCGCGACCCGGTCACCGGCGAGGAGCGGGTGGTGTTCTCCTGCTTCAACCAGGACCAGCCCCTCGACGCCGTCGACTTTCCGGTGCTCAACGACCGCCTGCGCCAGAACGGCACCCAGGAGAAGTTGACCCGCATGTGGGTGGATTCCTGCGTGGGAAGGTTGGACGAGGCGCCAATCCCTTCTTGATTGTCGGGCCCGAATAGGCAAGAAACCTAGTCCTGTTTGCTTATGGGAGGTCCGTCATGTTCTTGCGCTGGCTGTTGGGGGCGGTTGCCGCCGCCGTGGGATTGGTGGGCGTCGCCCAGGCGTCGGAGCCCGTCCGCATCGGCGAGATCAACAGCTATTCATCGATCCCCGCCTTCACCTTGCCCTACCGCAACGGCTGGCGCCTGGCGGTGGAGGAGATCAACGCCGCCGGCGGGGTTCTCGACGGCCGGCCGCTGGAGGTCATCTCCCGCGACGACGGCGGCAAGCCCGGCGAGGCGGTGCGTCTGGCCAACGAGCTGGTGCAGCGCGAGGGCGTGGACCTGCTGGCCGGCACCTTCCTGTCGCATGTGGGGCTGGCGGTGGCCGACTACGCCAAGCAGCGGCAGGTGCTGTTCGTGGCCTCGGAGCCGCTGACCGACGCGCTGACCTGGTCGCAGGGCAACCGCTACACCTTCCGCCTGCGCCCCAGCACCTATATGCAGGCCGCCATGCTGGCCGAGGAGGCGGCGAAGCTGCCGGCGACGCGCTGGGTGACGGTGGCCCCCAACTATGAATACGGCCAGTCGGCGGTGGAAATCTTCAAGGCGCTGCTGAGCGAGAAGCGCCCCGACGTCGAATTCGTCGGCGAGCAGTGGCCGGCGCTGTTCAAGCTCGACGCCGGGCCGACGGTGCAGGCCCTCGCCCGCGCCGAGCCCGACGCCATCTTCAACGTCACCTTCGCCAGCGACCTGTCGAAATTCGTGCGCGAGGGCGAGACCCGCGGCCTGTTCGAGGGCCGGCCGGTGGTCAGCCTGCTGACCGGCGAGCCGGAATACCTCGACCCGCTGGGCGCCGAGACGCCCGAGGGCTGGATCGTCACCGGCTATCCCTGGTACGCCATCGACACCCCCGAGCACCGCGCCTTCGTCGAACGCTATCAGGCGCGCTTCGGCGAGCCGCCGGCGATGGGGACGGTGGTCGGCTACAACACCATCCTCGCCATCGCCGCCGCCGTCGAGGCCGCCGGCGGCACCGACACCGAGGCGCTGGTCGAGGCGATGAAGGATCTGCGCTTCGACACCCCCATCGGCCCGATCACCTTCCGCGCCGCCGACCACCAGTCGACGATGGGCGCCTGGGTGGGCCGCACCGCCGTGCGCGACGGCCGTGGCGTGATGGTCGACTGGCGCTATGTCGACGGCTCGGAGGTGCTGCCGCCGCCGGAGGAAGCACGCGCCATGCGCCCCGAATAGGGGCGCCGCGCCACCCGTGGACTTCGTCCTTATCCAGTTGCTGAACGGGCTGGCCAGCGCCTCGGCCCTGTTCCTGGTGGCGGCGGGGCTGTCGCTGATCTTCGGCGTCACCCGCATCGTCAACTTCGCCCACGGCACCCTGTTCATGCTGGGGGCCTTCGTCGCCTACAGCCTCAGCCAGCGGCTGGGCTTCTGGGCGGCGGTGCCCGTGGCGGCGCTGGCGGTGGCGGCGGTGGGGGCGTTGATGGAGGTGGGGCTGCTGCGCCGGCTCTACCGCGCTCCCGAACTGTTGCAGCTTCTGGCCACCTTCGCGGTGGTGCTGGTGCTCGATGACCTCATCCTCATGGCCTGGGGGCCGGCGGACGTGCTGGGGCCGCGGGCGCCGGGGCTGGCGGGGGCGGTGCGGGTGCTGGGCCAGCCGATTCCGGCCTATGAGCTGTTCCTGGTGGCGGTGGGGCCGGCGGTACTGGCGGTGGTCTGGCTGCTGCTGACGCGCACCCGCTTCGGCATCCTGGTGCGCGCCGCCACCCTGGACCGCGAGATGGTGGCGGCGCTGGGCGTCGACCAGAAGCGCCTGTTCACCGCCGTCTTCGCCCTCGGCGCGCTGCTGGCGGGGCTGGGTGGCGCCTTGCAGGTGCCGCGCCAGGCCATCCACCACGGCCTCGACCTGGAAGTCATCGTCGAGGCCTTCGTGGTGGTGGTGGTGGGCGGCCTGGGCAGCGTGCCGGGAGCCTATCTGGCGGCGGTGCTGATCGCCGAGCTCAACGCCTTCGGTATCGTGCTGTTCCCGCAAGGGACGCTGGTGCTGATGTTCCTGGTGATGGCGGCGGTGCTGGTGCTGCGGCCGCAGGGCCTGCTGGGGCGGCCGGAGACGCCGGAGCCGCGGCCAGCGGCGGCGGAACCGGCGCCGGCGCCGTCGGGCCGCGCCGGTCTGGTGCTGGCGATCCTCGCCGTCGGCGGGGTCGCGGCGGCGCCGCTGCTGCTGGGCGGCTACGGCCAGGGCATCCTTGCCGAAATCCTGCTGTTCGCGCTGCTGGCGGCGAGCCTGCAATTCGTCACCGGCCAGGGCGGCATGGTCAGCTTCGGCCACGCCGCCTGGTTCGGCGTCGGCGCCTATGCCGCCGCCATGCTGCACACCCGGCTTGACGCCGGCATGGCCGTATCGCTGCTGGCGGCGCCGCTGGCGGCGGCGGCGGCGGCGCTGGCGGTGGCATGGTTCCTGGTGCGGCTGTCGGGGGTCTATCTGGCCATGCTGACGCTGGCGGTGGCGCAAATCCTCTACGCCGCCACCTTCCAGTGGTACGAGGTCACCGGCGGCGACAACGGCATCCTCGGCGTCTGGCCGTCGGGCTGGGCGGCGGGGGCGACGGGGTTCCTGTATTTGAGCCTGGGGCTGTGCGCGCCGGCGCTGGCCGCCCTGTGGTGGGCGACGCGCACCCCCTTCGGCTTCGGCCTGCGCGCCGGGCGCGATTCCCCCCTGCGCGCCGAGGCGGCGGGCGTCCCCGTGCGCCGGCAGCGGTGGCTGGGTTTCTCGCTGGCGGCGGCGGCGGCCGGGCTGGCGGGGGGGCTGTACGCCTATCTCAAGGGCAGCGTCTTTCCCGACGCGCTGGGCATTCCGGTGTCGGTGGACGCGCTGGTGATGATGCTGCTGGGCGGCATCCACAGCTTCGGCGGCGCCATTGCCGGGGCGGTGGCCTATAAGCTGGCGCAGGTGACGCTGATCTCGGCGACCGATTTCTGGCGCCTGGGGGTGGGGATGCTGATCCTGGTGCTGGTGCTGGCGTTCCCGCAGGGCCTGGCCGGCGCCGCCGGGCGCCTGGCGGCGCTGCGGCACCGGGGCGGGAAGGCGGCATGAGCCTGCTGGCAGTCGAGGGCCTGAGCAAGCGGTTCGGCGGCGTGACCGCCGTCGACGGCGTCTCCTTCGAGGTCGCCGCCGGGGAGATGGTGGCGCTGATCGGTCCCAACGGCGCCGGCAAGAGCACCTGCTTCAACTGCCTGGGCGGGCAGATCCGCCCCGACGCCGGCCGGGTGCGCCTGCAAGGGCGCGACCTGGTGGGGCTGCCGCCGCGCGCCATCGGCCGGCTGGGGGTGGGCCGCACCTTCCAGATCAGCGCCACCTTCGCCTCGATGCGGGTGCGCGAGAATGTGCAGGTGGCACTGATGGCCCGCGACGGGGCGCTGTTGTCGCTGACTCGCCGCGCCGGCGCCTACGCCCGCGCCGAGGCCGAGGCGCTGCTCGCCCGCCTGGGGGTGGCGGCGTTGGCCGAGGCGCCGTGCTCGGCCTTGTCCTACGGTGACCTGAAACGGGTGGAACTGGCCCTGGCGCTGGCCGGCGAGCCGCGGCTGCTGCTGATGGACGAGCCCACCGCCGGCATGGCCCCGGCCGAGCGCGAGGGCCTGATGCGGCTGGTGGACGGCATCGTCGCCGAGCGCGGCATGGGGGTGCTGTTCACCGAGCACGACATGGACGTGGTCTTCGGCCACGCCCACCGCGTCCTGGTGATGGACCGCGGGCGCCTCATCGCGCAGGGCGCGCCCGAGGCGGTGCGCCAGGACGCCGAGGTGCGGCGCGTCTACCTCGGCGGCGGCGTCAGTGCAGGTGGGCGAGATCGCGGACCCAGCGCATCTGGGCCGGCTGGATGAGCGGCGCGCTGGCCACGGTCACCGAATGCAGCTTGCCGTCCAGGCTGCGCTCCCAGAAGTCGAGGAAGCGCCGCAACTCCGGAAAGTCCGGCGCGAGGTCGAAATCCTGCCAGACATAGGTTTGCAGCAGGCCGGGGTGGTCCGGCATGTGGTAGAGGATCTCCGCCGTGGTCAGCCGGTAGTCGTTGAGTTGCTTGGCCAGGGTGGTCATATGCGGCACGCTCCCTCGCTGTTGCTGCCTCGATGACGATGATAAGCGATGCCGCCCGTCGGCGCGCAAGCGAAAAATACACGAAATCAATATGTTAGCAGCCATCAGCGGCGGCTGCTGACAGCGCCGCCCCCGCCGCCCGCCTTGACAGCGGCGCCACCACACCAATACATGCTTGGCACTCACCTCGGGGGAGTGCTAACAATGCGCGCCCCGCGGTCCGCGGACCGGGGGGCACGGAATTCAGCCAATCGGCAACGGAGGTTGCGACGATGAAGTTCAGACCGCTGCATGATCGCGTGCTCGTCAAGCGCATCGAGCAGGAAGAGAAGACCGCCGGCGGCATCATCATTCCCGACACCGCCAAGGAAAAGCCCCAGCAGGGCGAGGTTCTGGCCGTGGGGCCGGGCGCCCGCGGCGACGACGGCAAGCTGGTCGCCCCCGACCTCAAGGCCGGCGACCGCGTGTTGTTCGGCAAGTGGTCCGGCACCGAGGTCACGATCGACGGCGAGGAGCTGTTGATCATGAAGGAATCCGACGTCATGGGCGTACTCGAATAGGCCGGAGGTCCAGAAATGGCTGCGAAGGAAGTTAAATTTTCGGTCGACGCGCGCAACCGTATGCTGCGCGGCGTTGATATTCTCGCCGATTCGGTGAAGGTGACGCTGGGCCCGAAGGGGCGCAACGTGGTGCTGGAGAAGTCCTTCGGGGCGCCGCGGATCACCAAGGACGGCGTGACGGTCGCCAAGGAGATCGAGCTTTCCGACAAGTTCGAGAACATGGGCGCGCAGATGCTGCGCGAGGTGGCCAGCAAGACCAACGACCTGGCCGGCGACGGCACCACCACGGCGACGGTGCTGGCGCAGTCGATCGTGCGCGAGGGCGCCAAGGCGGTGGCCGCGGGCATGAACCCGATGGACCTGAAGCGCGGCATCGACCAGGCGGTCGAGAAGGTCGTCGAGGCGGTGAAGTCGAAGTCGAAGAAGGTTTCGACCTCCGACGAGGTGCGCCAGGTGGGCACCATCTCGGCCAATGGCGACAAGACGGTGGGCGACATGATCGCCCAGGCGATGGAGAAGGTCGGCAACGAGGGCGTCATCACGGTCGAGGAGGCCAAGGGCCTGGAGACCGAGCTGGACGTCGTCGAGGGGATGCAGTTCGACCGCGGCTACACCAGCCCCTATTTCGTCACCAACGCCGAGAAGATGAACGTGGAGATGGAGAACCCCTACATCCTTCTCTACGAAAAGAAGCTCTCGGCCCTGCAGCCGCTGCTGCCGGTGCTGGAATCGGTGGTGCAGTCGGGCCGTCCGCTGCTGATCATCGCCGAGGACGTCGAGGGCGAGGCCCTGGCGACCCTGGTGGTCAACAAGCTGCGCGGCGGGCTGAAGGTGGCGGCGGTGAAGGC
Source organism: Magnetospirillaceae bacterium (assembly GCA_041685145.1). Classification (GTDB taxonomy): domain Bacteria; phylum Pseudomonadota; class Alphaproteobacteria; order Rhodospirillales; family Magnetospirillaceae; genus JAWLGJ01. The sequence continues at coordinate 13,542 of JAWLGJ010000060.1, forward strand.
GCCGGGCTTCGGTGACCGCCGCAAGGCGATGCTGCAGGACATCGCGGTGCTGACCGGCGGCCAGGTGATCACCGAGGACCTGGGCATCAAGCTGGAGAACGTCACCATCGACATGCTGGGCACGGCGAAGAAGGTGACCATCACCAAGGAGGACACCACCATCGTCGACGGCGCCGGCTCGAAGGAGGACATCGAGGCGCGCGTCAAGCAGATCAAGGCGCAGATCGAGGAGACCACCTCGGACTACGACAAGGAGAAGCTGCAGGAGCGGCTGGCGAAGCTGGCCGGCGGCGTGGCGGTGATCCGCGTCGGCGGCGCCTCGGAGGTCGAGGTGAAGGAGCGCAAGGACCGCGTCGACGACGCCCTGCACGCCACCCGCGCGGCGGTCGAGGAGGGCATCGTCGCCGGCGGCGGCGTGGCGCTGCTCTACGCCGGCCTGGCGCTGGACGGCCTGAGCACCGAGAACAACGACCAGAAGGTCGGCCTCGACATCGTGCGCCGCGCCCTGCAGGCGCCGGTGCGCCAGATCGCCGAGAACGCCGGCTTCGACGGCGCCGTCGTCGCCGGCAAGCTGCTGGAGCAGAAGGACCAGAACTGGGGCTTCGACGCCCAGGCCGGCGAGTACGGCGACCTGATCAAGAAGGGCATCATCGACCCCACCAAGGTGGTGCGCACCGCGCTGCAGGACGCGGCCTCGGTCGCCGGCCTGCTGGTCACCACCGAGGCGATGGTCGCCGAAAAGCCCCAGAAGGAATCCGCCGGCGCCGGCGATGCCGGAATGGGCGG
>JAWLGJ010000061.1:0-14297 GCA_041685145.1 Magnetospirillaceae bacterium
CGTTGGCGAAGTTCAGCAGCAGCCCATTGTCGCGGTCGCCGCGCGAAAGGTTTCCCCGCGCCTCGATGCCGGTGGAATACATCAGCGCGAAGCCCGCGAGTTTACCCAGCGATGCATTGCCGCTGACCTCGCTGTTGTTGGTGTACATGTAGTGAACCCCGAAGCGCAGGTCGCGGAAGGTGTTGTCGCGAAAGATGTTGTCGCGGCTGGTGTTGGTAAAGATGCCGTCGCGGCCATGGCGAAAGTCGTTGCCCTCCACCACCGAACCGGGGCTGTTCCATACCGAAACGCCGTTGCCGCGCTCGGACATCTGCGGGCGCTGGCTGCCGATGACGGTGTTGCCGCGCATTACCGCCGCCGCGGGGCCGCGGAAATAGACGCCGAACAGATTGCCCTCGAAGCGGTTGCCCTCGATCAGCGCCCGCGCGCCCTCGGCGTCGACAAAGACGCCCGCGTCCATGCTTTGCAGAACATAGCCGGAGTTGCGGACCAGCAGGCCGCGTACCGTGACGTCGGGGGCGGCGACGGTGATCACGCTGCCCTCGCCGCCGCCGTCGACGATGGCGCCCTCGGCGCCGGTCAGGGTCAAGGGGGTCGTGATGACGATGCCGCCTTGGTGCTCGCCCGCCGCCAGCCGCAGAACGTCGCCGGGGGCGGCGTTCTCCACCGCCGCCGCCAACGCCCCCGGCCGCGCCGGCACCGTCACCGGGTCGGCCAGGGCGGCGAAGGGGGCGGCGACGACGACCGCCCCCCACACCAGGACCAGATGACGAAGACCCATCTCAGTCCATGCCGCTCCCGAACGGCTGCTCGAAGATGTCGGGCGCCTGCGTCACCTCCTGGTTGGCCGGGTTGACCAGCATTCGCCCGCGCATCTCCATGTGCAGGGCGTGGCAGAACCACTGGCAGTAGTACCAGTGCACGCCGGGGCGGTCGGCGGTGAAGGTGACCGAGGCGGTGGCCTGCGGCGCGATTTCCATCGCGATGCCGTAATTGGCCAGGGTAAGCCCGTGGGTGAGGTCGTTGACGTCGTCCATGTTGGTGACGAACAGGGTCACCTCGTCGCCCTGGTTGACCTCGAACTCGTTGAGGCCGAACTGCGGCGCGATGCTGGTCATGTAGACCCGCACCGTCGTGCCGTCGCGAATGACGGTGTTGTCGGACTCCAGCGTGACGCCGTCCTCCTCGGCCTGGCGGCGCGCGTCCTCGAAGAAGGGGTCGTCACGCTCCCAGCGGTCGACGGGATTGACCAGGTCGGATCGCACGATGATGCAGTCGTGGGGCTCGGCGAAGCTGGGGCCGTCGTGGACGAGGGTCATGTCGCCGTCGCCGATAAAGATGAGCTGGTCGTTCTCGGGCTTGAGCGGCCCGGTGTTGAGGAAGCGGTCCTTCGAGAACTTGTTGAGCGAGATCAGCCACTGGCCGTCGGCTTCCTTGGTCTCGCCCATCGAGGTGTGGTTGTGGCCAGGCTGGTAGTGGACGTCGATCTTGCCGATGATCGGGTCGACGTCCTGTCCCTCATAGGCCTGGCGGGCACGCTCGATGTTCCACATCGCCACCTGGCTGTCGATGAACAGGGTCGTGTAGGCGTTGCCCTTGCCGTCGAAGGCGGTGTGTAGGGGGCCCAGGCCCAGTTCCGGCTCGGCGACGATGGCCGAGCGCGGCTCCGCCTCGCCGTTGAACACCGCTTCCAGCTTGCGCACGTCGATGACGCTGACGGTGGGCGACAGCTTGCCGTTGACGACCATGTGGATGCCGTCGGGCGCCATGTTGCAGCCGTGCGGGCTGGAACCGATGGGAATGTAGGCGGTGAGCGGCGAGCCGTGGCGGCCGTCGACCACCGGCACGCCATTGACCTCCTGCGCCTCGCCGTTCTGCACCGCCTGTTCAATGCGCGGTATGTTGAAGACGACCGCCCAGTCCTGCTCGTTGGCCATCATGTCGGCCAGGACGACGCCTTCCTCCGAATTGTAGCAGGTGGAGATGGCGTAGGTGCCCTCGTAGTCGGCGTCGAGGTTGTCGAGATTGCCGTCGACCAGCACCTGCCAGGCCACCTCCATCGTGTCGCCGTCGATGGCGGTGAAGATCGAGTGGTATTTGGTGGGGTCGTTGAGGTTGCGGCCGTCATTGGGCACCGGCACGCGGTGTTCGCCATTGACGAACACATAGCCGGTACGCGGCACCCGCTGCGGGCGCATTCCGTGCATGTCGGCGGCGTTGGGCACCTCGATAATCTTGTCGGTGCGCATCACGTCCATACGGATGCGGGCGACGCGGGTGTTGGCCTTGTCCTGAATCCAGAGATAGCGGCCGTCATAGGTGCCGTCGGTGAACGACATGTGCGGGTGGTGGGCGTCGCCGTTGTGATAGGTGCCTCCCCGGCTTTGCAGGAACTCCCGCGTTTCGGGCAGCAGGCCCTCGGTCAGCACCTTGAGGCTTTCGTTGGTACGCCCCCAGCCGGTGGCGCTGCAGCGGTTGAAGACCGGAATGCGCATCAGTTCGCGCATCGACGGCAGGCCCATGATGCGTACCTCGCCGGTCTGCCCGCTGGAGTTGAAGATGTAATACTCATCCAGTTCGCCGGGGCGCACCTCAAAGCTGTGCTCGCCATTGCCTTGCTGCGCCCGCGCCGGGTTGCCGCGCAGCGCGCCCCCCGCCAGCGCCCCCCAACCGCCAGCCAGCCCCATGCCGCCCAGCCCGGCGAGAGTCGCGGTCTTGGCGGTGCCTCCCAGCAGACTGCGGCGCGTGATGCCGGTGCCGGCGCGCGTTGGTTTGTCCTTGCCTGTCATGATGAGTCTCCCGTTGGTTGGTTGGCGGTGGATCGGGCGGCCGTGCCGCCGCCGGCGGGGGCGATCGGCGGCCGCGACGCGGTGGCCGCGGTGCGTTCGCGGCGCAGCCGTTTCTGGATCATGTGCGGACAGCGGTGGTCGTCCCAATACAGGGTCTGGCAGTGCATACAGTAGATGCACTCGTTGGGGTTGATGTGCCCCTCGGGATGGATGGACTGGACCGGGCATTCGTTGGCGCAGCGCTGGCAGGGGCTGCCGCATTCCGGCCAGCGCTTCAGCCACTCGAACATGCGGATGCGCGCCGGAATCGCCAGCGCCGCCCCCAGCGGGCACAGATAGCGGCAGAAGAAGCGGTTGATAAAAAGCCCTGCCACTAGCAGCAGCACCGCATAGGCCACGAACGGCCAGTCGCGCACGAAGTTGAGGATGATGGCGGTCTTGAAGGGCTCGACCTCGGCCAGCATCTCGGCCGTGGTCAGCGAATAGATGGAAAAACCGAACAGTCCCAGGAAGATGATGTATTTCAGCGGCCACAACCGCTCGTGCAGCCACCAGGGCACCTCGACCTGCGGCAGCTTGAAAAACTGACCTATGCGGTGGGTGAGTTCCTGCAACGCGCCGAAGGGGCACAGCCAGCCGCAATAGGCGCCCCGCGCCCAGAAGATCAGCGCCGCCGCCACCGCCGACCATTGGATGAAGATCAGCGGATCCATCAGGAAATAGTCCCAGGAAAACTCGGTGACCAGCGAGTTGGACAGCGTCAGGATGTTCACTACCGAAAGCTGGGCATTGGCGTACCAGCCCAGCCACACCAGGCTGAAGGTCAGGAATCCCAGGCGCACGCGGTCGGTCAGTTTGGGGTGCTTGGCCAGCCAGTCCTGAAAGAAGAAGATCAGCGTCAGCACCATCAGCATCACGGCAAGGATGCCGATGGAAACCATGTTGGCGCTCCAGATGCGCTGCCACAGGGGCGGGCCCTCCCCGGCGTCGCCAAGGCCCTCGGCGGGCGCCGCCGCCTCCGGGGGCGCGGTGGCCACATCCGACGGCTCCGGCGCCGGGGCGGGCTCCAGGTATTTTTCCGGCACCTGGTACGGCAGCTCGAAAGCGACGAATTCCCGCTCCAGCGCGCCCACCGCCTGCTGCACCAGCAGTTGCAGTTGCCAGGGGCGCGAGGGCTCGAACTCGGCGTCGGGCGGGATGGTGAACAGGCCGATGCCGCGAAAGCTGGGGGCGTCGTCGGCGGCGATGCGGCCGATGCGTTTGTATTGCCGGTCCGAGAAGCGGATGGTCTCAACGCCCTGAAGCAACTCGATGCGGTCGAATATGCCGCCGCGCACATAGCCCGACCCGCGCCAGGAATACGGGCCGCTGCCCATGATCAGGATGGCCTGCTGGCCTTCCTCCAGGCGCTGTGTCAGGTTGCGGTACTCGCCCGGCCCCAGCAGCGATTCGCCGATCACCGGCACGCTGACCTGGGCGACATAGAGGTCGATGAAAGTCTCGCCGGCCTCGGCCTCGCTCATCTCCGGGGCCGGCTCGCCGCGCCGGGCGGCAAAGGCCTCGGCGACCTCGCCGGCGGTCAGTTGCAGCCGCCGAATCGAGCCGTCGCCCAGCAGTTCCTCCCAACTGCGGGTGCCGGTGATGGTCGCGTCGATGGCGCGCGGCGGCGCGTCCTCGGCCACCTCGGCGGCAGCACCGATCCCGCGCGAGCGCGCCACCCGCAACGCCGCCCGCACGATGGTGTCGCCGATCACCAGCACGGTGACGGTGGCGCCGCTGATGATGTCGACATCCGGCTGCCGCCGTCCCTCCGCCAGGGCCTGGACGGCGTTGAACCCCTCATAGCCGTCGATGAACTTGCGCATCCGTGCCTCGGGAATGCCGATGAGCACGATGGGCTCGCTGTGTTCGATCAGGCGGGCGGCGACGATGGTCCCTTCCAGGTCCATCGCGACCGCCACATGGATGGGCTTGCCGGAATAGCCGGTGGCGTTGACGACATCGGAATTGAGGAACAGGTAGCCGACGACCTCGTCCCCCCGGTAGACGGCCGCCGCCGGCGGCTCGCCCTCGACGGGGCCGAAGCGGTCGGCGCCGGGGAACATCTCCTCAACGGTGATCGTCTCCAGGTATTGCGACAGGCGCCCCGCCGTTTGTGCCGGGGCCGAGCCCGCAAACACCGTCATGACGAGGAACAGGACTGTAAGGGCAGGCGCAAGGAAACGTCCGCGTGGAGGCGGCCTCTCAGCCTCGGCCATTCTCCCTCCGATTGGGCAGCTTATTCCGCTCCGGTCACGGCACTACATGTTCGTCGCGCCCCTGCCGTTTTTTAGGGCGCCGATGGTCGCAGGGGGTGGGTGCTGAATTGGTATCAGACCCCCCGAAGGCAATAGGCTTCCGCCCCTGTGGGAGACGGACCATGCAACCAATCAACCCCGCCTTTCCGATGGGGGAGGTGCGCTCGGTCGCCGAACTGATGGACATTGCGCTGGGCATGGAGGAGGAGGCGGCCCGGCGATACGAACAACTTGCCGAGGCTGTCGGCCGCACCGGCGACGCCGAATTGGTGCAGGTGTTCCGCGACCTTGCCGACTTGGAGCGCCGCCACGCCGCCGGCATTGCGGCCTGGAGCGAGCGCGAAAGCGGCCGCCGGCCGGTGGGCAAGCATTTCACCTGGCACTTTCCCGAAACCTTCGGGCCCGAGGCCGACGGCGCCGAGGCGCGTCTGCTGACGCCGTATCGGGCCCTTGGGATCGCGGTGCGCAACGAGGAGCGCGCCTTCGCCTTCTACGCCTATGTCGCGGCCCAGGCGGAGAACGAGGCGGTGCGCCAATACGCCGAGGCGATGGCCCGCGAGGAACTGGAGCATGTGGCGACGCTGCGGACGATGCGCCGGCGCGCCTACCACGCCGAGGAAGGGCCGCGCCGGCCCCGGCCGGTGGTGAACTCGGCGACGGAACTGCACGCCCTGGCGGCGGGCTTGGGGCGCACCTCGGCGCGGGTTTACGACCTCGCCGCCGACAGTCTGGCGCGGGCGGGCGATGCCGCCGCCGCCGGTGTCATGCGCCAGGCCGCCGCGCAGGAAAGCGCCGCGGCGAAGGCGCTGGCGCGCGGTCCGGAAGGTACCGCCGCCGATGTCGCCTCCGAGGCGGTGGAGGGCGCCCAGGCCGCCGGCCTGCTGCGCGGCGACCTGCTGACGCCGCTCGGCGCCCTGACCCTGGCGCTGCGCAACGCCGAGGCGGTCTTCGACATCTTCATGCGCGTTGCCGAGCGTGCCGGCGACGAGGCGCTAATGCGCGAGGCGCAGGAACTCGCCAACGGCGCCGTCGAGCGTCTGGCGCTGGTGCGATCGCTGATGGGCGAGAACGGCGACTGAACCTTGGGCCCGGAGGTCTGTTTGCCTGCCATTCGACCCACCGTGATGGGAGGTACCATGCGCCACCTTATCCTTTCCGGCGCCCTGGCGGCGCTGATGGCGGTTCCGGCCGCCGCGCAAACCACCGATGCGCCCGAGCGGTCGGCGGTGGAAGGCATTGAAAACCGCGCCGCCGACATTGCCGACGAGGTGACGGTGACCGAGGCCGACCGCGAACCGCTGGCGGAACTGTCCCACAACGCGGTGGCGGGGATGCAGGCGTCGAATCTGGCCTCGGGCAAGGACATCGAGCTGGAGGTGCGGCAATTGTCCGAACGCATCGCCGCCGCCCAGGCCGAGATCGCCGACCGCCTGACGGCCCTCGACGCCGACCTGCCCACCGAGATGCGCGAGGAGGATCAGGCCGCCATCAACGAGATGCGGGCCCTCAACGGGCCGGAGTTCAGCCGCGCCTATGTTGCGTTCATCACCGAGACCTACAACGATTCGCTCGACCTGCTGCGGCAGGCCGAGGGCGAGCAAAACGGCGACGCCGTCGCCGCCGTTGCCGGTGACCTGCAGCCCGAGTTGCAAGACCAGCTCGACGCCGCGCAGCAGATCCAGCTTGCGGAAACTCCCGAGTCGCCGCCGGCCCAGGATTGACGGAAGGCTACAGCACCAGCGGGATCAGGGTGGCGGTCATTGCCGCCAGCAGGGCCAGGGCGAGCAGGTTCAGCAACGCCCCGGCCCTCACCATGTCCATGACCGTCATCTGCCCCGTGGCGAAGACGATGGCGTTGGGCGGAGTCGCCACCGGCATCATGAAGGCGCAACCCGCCGCCAGCGCCACCGGCGCCGTCACCATCGCCGCGTCGACTCCGGCCAGGATGGCGAAGCTGCCGGCCAGCGGCAGGAAGGTGGCGGCGGTGGCGGTGTTGGAGGTGACGTGGCTGATGACCATCACCGCCGCACCGATGGCGGTGGCGGCCACCCAGGGCGGCAGGGCCGACAGCGGCTGCAGCGCGCCCGCCACCCAGGCCGACAGCCCGGAGCTTTCCACCGCCGCGCCCAGGCTGAGGCCACCGCCGACCAGCAGCAGAACCCCCCAGGGCAGCCGGGCGGTGTCCGACCAATCCAGCGCAAAGACGCTGCGGCGTGGGTGCACCGGCACCGAGAACAGGGTCAGCGCCGCCAGCACGGCGATGCCGGCGTCCGATAGATCGACGGGCAGCAGCGCCGCGACGAACGGGCGCAGCACCCACAGCGCCGCCGTGGCCACGAAGACCGCCAGGACGATCCTTTCGCCACGGGTCATCGGCCCCAGGGCCGCCAGTTCCCGCCGCATCTCGGCTTCGGCGGCGGGCTCGCCGCGGCGCGGCAGGCGGAACACCGCCCGCGTCAGCAGCAGCCAGCCCAGCACCAGCAGCAGCGCCGCGAAGGGCAGCCCCACCAGCATCCATTGCCCGAAGCCGACGTCGATGCCATAGGCCTCGCGCATATAGCCCGCGAACAGCGCGTTGGGCGGGGTGCCGATCAGCGTCGCCATGCCGCCGATATTTGCCCCATAGGCCACCCCCAGCAGCAGCGCGACGGGGAAGCGGCGCTCGCCCGGCGCCGCCACCGCCGCCGATACCGTCGCCGCGATGGGCAGCATCATCGTCGCGGTGGCGGTGTTGGACACCCACATCGACAGTGCCGCCGTCGCCAGCATGAAGCCGCCGACGATGCGGTCCTGGCGGCTGCCGACCAGCGCCAGCACATGCAGCGCCGCGCGGCGATGAAGGTTCCAACGTTCCATCGCCACGGCGATGCAGAAACCGCCCAGGAACAGAAAGATCAGCGGATTGGCGTAAGGGGCGGCGGCGTCGGCCACCTCCATCACTCCCAGCATCGGCAGCAGGGCGATCGGTGCCAGCGCGGTGGCGGCGATGGGCACCGCCTCCCACACCCACCATGTCGCCATCAGGATGACCAGCGCCGCCACCCGCCAGGCCTCGGCCGGCATCGCCTCGGGCGCCGGCGCCACCAGCATGGCGCCCGCCGCCACGGCGCCGGACAGCAGGCCGATCAGCCGGCGGGCCGCCGAGGGTGCGCGCGGCGAGGTCGGATGAGCGGCGGTGGCGTGGGGGCGTGGCATGGCGACGGCTCTCGGCGGCGGAGGCCGCCGACCCTAGACGATTTCGGCGCCGGCATCCACGCAGGGGGCGCGAACCGACCGGAAGGGGGCGCGCTTTCGGCATGGTTTCCTTCGCCCCCGGCCGTGACCATCTAGCCCCCATGCGCGCGGGGCTGGTGACGGCGGCAAAGGCGGTGACGGCCGCGTTGGCGGTGGTGGCCGTGGCGCTGGCGGCGGCCTGGTCGGCGGGCGGCATCCCGCGCCCGCCGCCGGTACAGCCGGTGCCGTTCAGCCATGCCCACCATGCCGGCGCGCTGGGCCTCGACTGCCGCTTCTGCCATTCCGATGCCGAACGGGGGCCGAGGGCCGGGCTTCCCGCCACCGAGGTCTGCATGTCCTGCCATTACCCGGTGGAGGTTCGTCCCGAGGTGCCGGCGCTGCGATGGGTGCGCACGGCACGGCTGCCCGATTTCACCTATTTCGACCATTCCGTCCATGTGGCCGCCGCCGTGGACTGCGCCGCCTGCCACGGCGCCGTGGCCGAGATGGCGCAGCCGGTGCCGCCGCGGCCCTTCACCATGCTGTGGTGCCTCGACTGCCACCGCCAGCGGGCGGTGGAGCGGGCGCGCCTGGAACATTGCTATGCCTGCCATCGCTGAGGCTGGTGCGCTGCGGCGCCGCGAATTCCTGCGCGGCATGGCGGCCTCGGCGGCGACCGCCGCGCTGGCGGGCTGCGGCCGCTCGCCCGTCGGCGCGGTGCCCTACGTGGAGCGTCCCGAGGAGGTCGTCCCCGGCCGGCCGCTGTTCTATGCCACCGCGATACCGTTTGCCGGCTTCGCGCAGCCGGTTCTGGCCGAGACGCATATGGGGCGGCCGACAAAGCTGGAGGGCAATCCCGACCACCCGGTCGGCGGCGGCGCCACCGATGCCTTCACGCAGGCGGCGGTGGCGGCGCTGTACGGGCCCGAACGCTCGCGGCGACCGCTGCGCGGCGGCGTGGCGGCGGCGTGGGCGGACTTCGCCGCGCTCGCCCCCGAGTTGGCCGGGCCGGGGCTGCGCGTGCTGACGGGCGCGGTGGGCTCGCCCACCCTGGTCCGGCAGTTGACGGCGCTGGTCGAGGAGGCGGGCGCGCGCTGGCATGTGCACGAGCCCGGCCTGCCCCCGCCCCAGGCCGGACGTCCGTCCTTGCACCCGCGGTTGGACGCCGCCGGCGCCGTCGTCTGCCTCGACGCCGACCCGCTGGGGCCGGGCCCCGCGCAGGTGGCGCATGTGCGCGCCTGGAGCGCCGCGCCGCGCCGCCCGCTTTTCGTCGCCGAACCGACCCTCAGCCCCACGGGCGCGGTGGCGCGGCGGCGCTTGGCGGCGCCGGCGGGCCGCGTGCCGGTGCTGGCGCGGGCGCTGGCGGCGGAACTGGGCCTGGGCCAGGCGCCGCCCCTGGCGGACGACGAGGCCGCCTGGGTTGCCGAGGCGGTGGCGGCATTGGCGGCGCAACCCGGCGAGTCGCTGCTGCTGGCGGGGCCGACGCAGCCCGGCGCCATCCGCGATCTCGCCCTGGCGGTCAACGCGCGGCTGGGCAATCTGGGCCGCACCCTGCTGGCCACCGAGCCTGTCCTGGCGATGCCGCCGGGCGGGGACGAATTCTCGCTCGCCGCGCTGGTCGAGGACATGCGCGGCGGCCGGGTGCGGGCGCTGCTTGTGCTCGAAGCCAATCCCGCCTACACGCAGCCGGCGGGGCTGGACTTCGCCGCCGCCGCCCGGCGCGTGCCGTGGCGGATTCACGCCGGGCTGTGCCGCGACGAGACCGCCGCCCTCTGCCACTGGCATCTGCCGCTGCATCATCCCCTGGAGGATTGGAGCGACGCCCGTGCCGTCGACGGCACCGCCGGCATCATCCAGCCGGTGACGCGGCCGCTGCACGAGTCCGTCTCCGCCCATGCCGTGCTGGCCGCGCTGCTTGGCGAGCCCGGCGCCGACCCCCGGGAGGTGGTGCGCGACACCTGGCGCCGGCGCTGGGACGAGGATGACTTCGAGGCACGCTGGCGCCGCGCGCTTCACGACGGCTTCGTCGCCGACACCGGCGCGGCCCCGCTGACACTTGCCCCGCCGCCGCTGCCGCCGCCGGAGCCGGACGAGGTTGGGGGGCTGGAGGCGGTGTTCCGCCCCGACCCTTGTGTCTGGGACGGCCGCTTCGCCGCCGTGCCGTGGCTGCAGGAACTGCCGAAACCGTTGACGACGCTGACCTGGACCAATGTCGTCGCCCTCGGCGCCGGGCTGGCGGGGCGCCTGGGCGTCGCCACCGGCGATACGGTCGAGGTCTCGGCGGCGGGCGCCGCCGTCGCCGCCCCGGCCTGGATCATGCCCGGCCAGGCCGAGGCGTCGGTGACCCTGTTCCTGGGCTATGGCCGCCGCAACGGCGCCGGGGTCGGGCGGGGGCGGGGCTATGACGCCTATCCGCTGCGGCCGGGGCCACAGGGCTGGCGGGTGGCGGGGGTGAGGCTGCGACGGCTTGACGGCGCCGCCGCGCCGCTGCCGGTGATCCAGCCGCATCAGACGCTGGCGGGCTTGGACGACATCGTGCGCACCGTCGCGCCCGGCGCGGCCGTGCCGCCGCCGGCGGCCGCGGCGTCGCTGTATCCGGAGTGGGAGTATCCCGGCCCCGCCTGGGGCATGGTCATCGATCTCGACCGCTGCACCGGCTGCAACGCCTGCGTCGTCGCCTGCCAGATGGAAAACGCCGTGCCGACCGTCGGTCCGTCCGAGGTGGCGAAGGGGCGGGCGCTGCACTGGCTGCGGGTGGACCTCTACTACCAGGAGCGGCCGGAGGGCCTGCGGACCTATTTCCAGCCCGTTCCCTGTATGCACTGCGAGAAGGCACCGTGCGAGTTCGGCTGTCCGGTCAACGCCACGGTGCACGGGCCCGAGGGCCTGAACCAGATGGTCTACAACCGCTGCATCGGCACCCGCACCTGTTCCAGCTATTGCCCCTATAAGGTGCGGCGGTTCAATTTCCGCGACTACGCCGGCGCCATGCCGGCGGCCTATGCGCCGCTGCGCAACCCCGACGTCACCGTGCGGGCGCAGGGCGTCATGGAGAAGTGCACCTACTGCACGCAGCGCATCGCCGCCGCCCGTATCGAGGCCCGCAAGGACAACCGCCCCATCCGCGACGGCGAGGTGCGGACGGCCTGCCAGCAGGCCTGCCCGGCGCGGGCTATCGTCTTCGGCGACCTTGCCGATCCCGGCAGCGCCGTGGCGCGGGCGCGCGATGATCGGCGACACTACGGGCTGCTGGCGCATCTGGGGACACGGCCGCGCACCACCTATCTCGCCCGGACGGAGGCGCGATGAGCACCGGCGCCGAGATCTTTCAGCCGATCACCGTGCAGGTGGCGGATATCGCCCTGGCCCGGCGGGTGCGGCGGCGCTGGTGGCTGGCGCTGGCCCTTAGCGGCGCGGCGACGGTGGCCTTCGTGGCGACGGTCGTCTGGCTGTTGGCCACCGGCGTGGGCATCTGGGGCATCAATATCCCCGTCAACTGGGGCCTGGCCATCGTCAACTCCATCTGGTGGGCTGGCCTGGCCACCGCGGGGACGCTGATATCGGCGCTGCTGCTGCTGGTGCCCGGCCAGCAGTGGCGCAGCGCCCTCAACCGTTTCGCCGAGGCGATGACGGTGTTGGCGGTGGCGATGGCGGGGGTGTTCCCCATCCTGCATCTGGGGCGGCCGGAGGCGGTGCATTGGATGCTGCCGCTGCCCTCGACGCTGGGGGTGTGGCCGCAGTTCCGCAGCCCGCTGACCTGGGACGTGGCCTCGCTGCTGGCCTATCTGCTGGTGTCGCTGGCGTTCTGGTATGTGGGGATGATTCCCGATCTGGCGACGCTGCGTGACCGGGCCGGGGGGGCGCGGCGGCGGCGGGCGTACAACCGCCTCGCCCTCGGGTGGCGCGGCTCGGCGCTGCACTGGGCGCGCTGGCGGCAGGCCTATCGCGCGGCGGCGCTGATGGCGGTGCTGGCGGCCACATTGCACAGCGGCGGCGCCATGCTGTTCGCCGCCGGGCCGTCCGCCGCCTGGCACACCACCGGCCTGCCGCCCTATCTCCTCGCCAGCGGCGTCTTCTCGGGCCTGGCGGTGGTGCTGCTGTTGACCCTGTCGCTGCGCGCCGCCTTCGGCCTGGGCGCGGTGATCACCGGGCGGCATCTCGACATCATGGGGCGCCTGTTGCTGGTGGCGGGGCTGGCGTTCCTCTACGGCGCCGCGACGCTGGCCTTCGGCGCGTGGTACTCCGGCGACCCGCGTCAGGCGCAGTTTCTCGTCGAGCGCGCCGTCGGCGCCCACGCCGTCACCACCTGGGCGGCGATGGCGCTGATGTTCGTGCCGCTGCAAGCCTTGTGGTGGCGGCGGGCGCGGCGGGCGCCGGCCGTGCTGGCGGCGGTGGCGCTGGCGGTGGTGCCGGGCGTGTGGCTGGACCGGTATGTGCTGGTGCTGGGCGGCTTGCAGCGCGACTACCTGCCGTCGCGCTGGGGCGAGTATGCGCCGACGGCGGCGGAATGGGCGCTGTTCGGCGGTACCCTGGGGGCCTTTGCCTTCCTTTTCCTGCTGTTCGTGCGCTTTCTGCCGCTGGTGGCGATGTTCGAGATCAGGGAGGCGACGGCATGAACACCGCCCCGCCCGCCGCGCTGCTGGCGAGCTTTCCCGACGCCGACAGCCTGTTGGCGGCGGCGCGGCGGGCGCGGCAGGAGGGCTATGAATGCATCGACGGCCACAGCCCCTTTCCGGTCGACGGCCTGGCCGAGGCGCTGGGCTTCGACGAGCGGCGGGTGGTGCTGCTGGCCGGGGCGGGGTTCGTTGGCGGGTTCTCCCTGGCCTTGCTGGCGCAGTGGTGGATGAACGCGGTCGACTATCCGCTCAATGTCGGCGGCCGCCCGTTGGCGGCCTGGGTTGCCTTTGCCTATCCCGCCTTCGAGCTTGCCTGCCTGGCGGGGGCGGTGGTGGGCATCGCCGCCATGCTGCTGCTGAATCACCTGCCGCGGCCCGGCCATCCGCTGCTGGACGTCGAGCCCTTCCGCCGCGCCTCGCAGGACCGCTTCTTCCTCAGCATCGCCACCGTCGACCCGCGCTATCGCCCCCGGCGGACGGAGGCGTTCCTGCGGGATCTGGGCGCGCGGCAGGTGCTGGAGGTGCCGCCATGAGACGGGCGGCGGCACTGGCCCTGGCGGCGCTGGCCGTGGCGGCCTGCGAGGACCGCCGCATGGCCGAGCAGGACAAGATCCTGCCGCTGGCGCCGGGGCGTGCGGGGGTGTCGGGGGCGCGGCCGCCGCCGGAGGGCAGCATCGCGCGCGGCACCCTGGCGCCGGCGTCGGTCGATCTCGGCGATCCGGCGGTCATCGCGCGTGGGGGCGAGCGATTCGCCATCTTCTGCGCGCCCTGCCACGGCAGCGAAGGCGACGCCCGCGGCATCGTCCCCACCATTCCAACGCCGCCCAGCCTTTTCGCCCCCGATCTGAGCGGCCAGGACGCCGAGGATCTGGTGGCGGTCATCACCGACGGCGTCGGCGCCATGTATCCGCAGGCGGGGCAGGTGCCGCTGCCCGACCGCTGGGCGATCGCCGCCTGGATCAAGGACCGGCAGCGCCGCCGGGGCGGCGACTGATGCGCCGCGCCGCCGCCCTTCTGGGTGCGGGCGGGGCGGCGCTGATGGGCGCCGCGGTGGTGTTTGGCGGCGCCTCGGCCTGGGCCGGCTATCTTAGCGGGCTGCTGGCCTGGGCGGCGATCCCGCTGGGGGCACTGCCGCTGGTCGCCGCCAGCCGCCTGGCCGAGGGCCGCTGGGCGGCGGCCCTGGCGCCGCCGCTGACGGCGGGGCTGCGCAGCCTGCCGGTGGTGGCGCTGCTGTTCCTGCCGCTGCTGCTGGTGCTGCCCGACCTGTATCCGTGGGCGGAGCCGGGGGCGCCGGATCCGGGCGCCCGCGCCCGCTACCTGTCGCCGGCGGGGGTTGCGCTGCGGGCGGTGGGATTCTGGGCGCTGGGGGCGCGGTTGGCGCT
>JAWLGJ010000007.1:0-79011 GCA_041685145.1 Magnetospirillaceae bacterium
CGCGCCGATGGCGCTGGAACCACGCAGCGCCATCGGCGCCTTCGACGCCGCCGGGGGCCGCTACACCCTGACCACCGGCAGCCAAGGGTCGCACAGCCTGCGCGACTGGCTGTGCGAGGTGCTGGGCGTCGACCGGGCGCGCCTGCGGGTCATCGCCCCCGATGTCGGCGGCGGCTTCGGGATGCGCCTGTTCCTGTTTCCCGAGCATGTTCTCGTGCTGCACGCGGCGCGGCGCCTGGGGCGGCCGGTAAAGTGGGTCGCCGAACGCGGCGAGACCTTCCAGACCGACACCCACGGCCGCGACCATCTCAGCCGCGCCGAACTGGCGCTCGACGCCGAGGGCCGGATGCTGGCCCTGCGGGTCGAGACGCTGGCCAATCTGGGCGCCTACATGTCGCAGATGGCCGGCTTCATCACCACCCTGTCCGGCAGCGGGATGCTGCCCGGCGTCTACAGGGTGCCCGCCCTGTCGGTGCGCGTGCGCGGCGTGCTGACCAACACCGCCCCCGTCGACGCCTATCGCGGCGCCGGCCGCCCCGAGGCGGCCTATGTGATCGAACGCCTGGTGGACGCCGCCGCCCGCGAGATGGGCCTGGGGCCGGACGAGTTTCGGCGGCGCAACTTCATCCCGCCCGAGGCGATGCCCTTCACCACCGCCGGCGGCAAGACCTACGACTGCGGCGATTTCGCCCGCAACATGGACGCCGCCATGCGGGCCGCCGACTGGGCCGGCTTCGCCGCCCGCCGCGACGAGGCCGGGCGCCGGGGACGGCGGCGCGGCATCGGGCTGGCCACCTATATCGAGGTCTGCGGCGGCGGCAATGACGAGGGCGCCGAGGTCACCCTGGCCGCCGACGGCGCCGTTTCGGTCAAGATCGGCACCCAGTCCAGCGGCCAGGGGCACGAGACCGCCTATGCCCAGATGGTGGCGGCGGAACTGGGGGTGCCGGTCGCCGAGGTGCGGGTGCTGCAAGGCGACACCGACGCCATCGCCACCGGGCGCGGCACCGGCGGCTCGCGTTCGCTGCCGGTGGGCGGCGCCGCCCTGGCCGAGGCCACCGACGCCTTCGTCGCCGCCGCCAAGGAGGCCGCGCGCGGCCTGCTCGATGCCGCGCCGGAGCGGATGCAATTGCGCGACGGCGGCATCGGCGTCGCCGGCAGCAACCGCTTCGTCACCCTGGCGGACCTCGCCCGCCATGTCGGCGGCGCCGGCATCGCCGCCTCGGGGCGCTTCAAGCCGCCGGCGGGCACCTTCCCCAACGGCTGCCACGTCTGCGAGGTCGAGGTCGACTCCGACACCGGCGCCGTCACCGTCGCGCGCTATACCATCGTCGACGATTTCGGCGTGGTGCTGAATCCGCTGCTGCTGGAGGGTCAGGTGCATGGCGGCACCGCCCAGGGCATCAGCCAGGCGCTGATGGAGCGCGTGGTCTACGAGCCGGGGAGTGCCCAGCTTCTCTCCGGCACGCTGATGGACTACGCGGTGCCGCGGGCCGCCGACCTGCCCAGCTTCGCCTTCGATACCAACAACATCCCCTGCACCACCAACCCGCTGGGGGTGAAGGGCGCCGGCGAAGCCGGCTCCATCGGGGCGCCGCCGGCGGTCATCAACGCCGTCGTCGACGCCCTGGCCGATCTGGGCGTGCGCCACATCGACATGCCGGCGACGCCGCAGCGGGTGTGGCAGGCGATGCGGCGCGCGGCCGCGGAGACGGCGGGGTGAGTCCGCCGCGCCGACGGCCCGCCGACGCCGCCGCCATCGCCGAGGCCGCCGCCCTGCTGCGCGACGGCCGACTGGTCGCCTTTCCCACCGAAACCGTCTATGGCCTGGGGGCGGACGCCACCAGCGACCGCGCCGTCGCCGCCGTCTTCGCCGCCAAGCGCCGGCCGCGCTTCAACCCGCTGATCGCCCATGTTCCCGACGCCGCCGCCGCCGCCCCCCTGGTGCGGATGGACCACCTCGCCGGCGCCCTCGCCCACGCCTATTGGCCGGGGCCGCTGACGCTGGTGCTGCCGCGCCGCGCCACCTGCCCGGTGTCGCTGCTGGCCAGCGCCGGCCTCGACAGCCTGGCGGTGCGCGCCCCGGCGCATCCGGTGGCGCAGGCGCTGCTGCGCGCCGTCGGCCGGCCGGTGGCGGCGCCCAGCGCCAACCCATCGGGGCGCGTCAGCCCCACCCGCGCCGAGCATGTCGGCGACCTGGAGGGGCTGGCGCTGGTGCTCGATGGCGGCCCCTGCGCCGTCGGAATCGAATCGACGGTGCTGGACCTGACCGGCCCGCGCCCCGTCCTGCTGCGCCCCGGGGCGGTAACGCGCGAGGCGTTGGAGGAACGGCTGGGCCCGATCGAGACGGCGGCGGCCGGGGCGGCACCGAAGGCGCCCGGCCAGCTTGCCAGCCACTACGCCCCCAGCCTGCCGGTGCGCCTGAACGCCCGCGCCGCCCGCCCCGGCGAGGCGCTGCTGGGCTTCGCCGACCGCGCCGAGGCGCCGGTCCTCAATCTCAGCGACGGCGGCGATCTCACCGAGGCGGCGGCCAATCTGTTCGCCATGCTGCGCGCCCTCGACCGGCCGGGGTTCACCGCCATCGCCGTGGCGCCCATACCCGAGGACGGCCTG
The DNA here is from genome assembly GCA_041685145.1 of Magnetospirillaceae bacterium. Taxonomy (GTDB): domain Bacteria; phylum Pseudomonadota; class Alphaproteobacteria; order Rhodospirillales; family Magnetospirillaceae; genus JAWLGJ01. The sequence goes on from JAWLGJ010000007.1 coordinate 2,614, forward strand.
GGCGTCGCGATCAACGACCGCCTGCGCCGTGCCGCCGCGCCGCGCGGCTTGCCCGGCGGCGGCGACGGGGATACATCGACACCATGAGCATCGCCCCCGCCACGCTGCAACGCATCGCCGCCGCCGCCGGCCCCGGCGGCGCCCTCACCGATCCCGCCGACATCGCGCCCTATCTGGCCGAGGAACGGGGGCTGTTCCGGGGCGCCACCGCCCTGGTCGCGCGGCCGGCCGACACCGAGGCGGTGGCGGCGGTGGTGCGGGCCTGCGCCGAGGCGGGGGTGGCCGTGGTGCCCCAGGGCGGCAACACCGGCCTGGTCGGCGGCGCGGTGCCGCCCGAGAACGGCGCGGCGGTGCTGCTCAATCTCGGCCGCATGAGGCGCATTCGCGCCCTCGACCCGGTGGAGATGACCGCCACCGTCGAGGCGGGCTGCGTCCTGGCCGAGGTGCAGCGCGCCGCCGCCGACGCGGGCTGCCTGTTCCCCCTCAGCCTGGGCGCCGAGGGGAGCTGCCAGATCGGCGGCAACCTCGCCACCAATGCCGGCGGCGTCAATGTGCTGCGCTACGGCAACGCCCGCGACCTGGTGCTGGGGCTGGAGGTGGTGCTGCCGGACGGCCGCGTCTGGAACGGTCTGAAGCGTTTGCGCAAGGACAACACCGGCTATGACCTCAAGCAGCTTTTCATCGGCGCCGAGGGCACGCTGGGCGTCATCACGGCGGCGGTGCTGCGGCTGTTCCCGGCCCCGGCCGAGACCGCCACCGCCCTGGCGGCGGTGGAAGACCTCGACGCCGTGCTGCCGCTGCTGGCGCGGCTGCGCGCCGCCAGCGGCGACACCGTCACCGCCTTCGAGCTGATCCCGCGCCTGGGTCTGGAGATGGGCGCCCGGCACGTATCCGGCGTCGCCGACCCCTTCGCTGCGCCGCACGCGCAGTATTGCCTGATCGAGCTGGCCTCGGCGCGGCCCGACGGCGGCCTTCGCGACGTGCTGGAGGATGCGCTTTCCGCCGCCATTGCCGAGGGCGCGGTCTCCGACGCCGTCATCGCCGCCAGCCTGGAGCAGCGCGCCGGCCTGTGGCGCATCCGCGAGGCGCTGCCCGAAGCCCAGAAGCACGAGGGCGGCAGCATCAAGCACGACGTCTCGGTGCCGGTGGCCGCCGTCCCCGACTTCATCCGCGCAGCCACCGCGGCGGTCACGGCGGCGATGCCCGGCATACGGCCGGTGCCCTTCGGGCATGTCGGCGACGGCAACATCCACTTCAATCTCAGCCAGCCGCCGGCGATGGACCGCGCCGCTTTCCTGGCCGAGTGGGAGCGCATGAACCGCATCGTTCACGACATCGTCGCGGCGATGGACGGCAGCATCAGCGCCGAGCACGGCATCGGCCGCCTGAAGCGCGCCGAACTGGCCCACTACGGCGACCCGGTGGCGCTGGACCTGATGCGGCGCCTGAAAGCCGCCCTGGACCCCCAGGGCATCATGAACCCCGGCAAGATCGTCTGACCCGCCAGGAGGCCCCATGCCCGTCTTCGAGCCCCCGACCCGCGACATGCTGTTCACCCTGCGCCGCATCGGCGGCCTCGACGAGGTGGCGGCGCTGCCCGGCCACGAGGAGCACGGCGAGGAACTGGTGGCGGCGGTGCTGGAGGAGGCGGGGCGCCTGGCGCGCGAGGTGCTGGCGCCGCTCAACCCCAGCGGCGACCGTCAGGGCGCGCGCATGGCGGCGGACGGCGTGGCCATGCCCGACGGCTTCGCCGCCGCCTATCGCCGCTTCGCCGAGGGCGGCTGGATGTCGCTGCCCTTCGATCCCGGCCACGGCGGCCAAGGCCTGCCCTGGCTGGTGTCCACCGCCGTCTCCGAACTGTGGCACGCCGCCAACATGTCCTTCGCGCTGGTGCCCATGCTCACCCAGCCGGCCATCGAGCTGATCGCCCGCTACGGCAGCGCCGAGCAGCAGGCGCGCTATCTGCCGCAACTGATCGCCGGCACCTGGACGGCGACGATGGAGATGACCGAGCCGCAGGCGGGCTCCGATCTCGGCCTCATCCGCGCCCGCGCCGAACCGGCCGCCGACGGCACCTGGCGGCTGAAGGGCCAGAAGATCTTCATCACCAACGGCGACCACGACCTGACCGAGAACATCCTGCATGTCGTCCTGGCGCGCACGCCGGACGCGCCGGAGGGCACGCGCGGGCTGTCGCTGTTCCTGGCGCCCAAGATCCTGCCCGACGGCCGCCGCAACGACCTGCACGCCGTGCGACTGGAGGAGAAGCTGGGCATCCACGCCAGCCCCACCTGCGTCATGGCCTATGGCGACGGGGACGGCTGCGTCGCCGAGATGGTGGGCGAGCGCCATCGCGGCCTTGCCCACATGTTCACGATGATGAACCACGCCCGCCTCAGCGTCGGCCTGCAAGGCGTGGCGGTGGCCGAACGCGCGCGCCAGCGGGCGCTGGCCTATGCGCGGGAGCGCCGCCAGGGGCGCGGGGCGGAGGGCCACGGGCCGGTGCCCATCGTCGAGCACGCCGACGTGCGGCGGATGCTGGCGACCCAGACGGCGCTGACCGAGGCGGCGCGGGGCCTCGTCTACCACACCGCCGCGCTGCTGGACCGCGCCGACCGCCACCCCGACGCGACGGCGCGCGCCGAGGCGGCCCGCGATCTCGCCCTGCTGACGCCGGTGGCCAAGGCCTGGGCCAGCGAGGCGGGCATCGCCGTCGCCGATTTGGGGGTGCAGGTGCATGGCGGCATGGGCTTTATCGAGGAGACCGGCGCCGCCCAGCATCTGCGCGACGCCCGCATCACCGCCATCTACGAGGGCACCAACGGCATCCAGGCCCACGACCTGGTGGCCCGCAAGGTGCTGGCGGACGACGGCGCCGGAGCGGCGGCGCTGGCGGCGCGCCTGCGCGACACCGCCGCCGCCGTCGAGGCGTCGCCGCCGCTGACGGCGCTGGCGGCGCCCTTCGCCCGCGCCGTCGCCGCCCTGGAGGATGCCACCGCCTGGCTGCTGGCCACCGGCGCCGGCGAGGACGCGGGCGCCGCCGCCATGTCCTATCTGCGGCTGATGGGCCTGACGGCGGGGGCGTGGTGCCTGCTGCGCGAGGCCCTGGCCGACGACGCCCCGGCGGGCAAGGCCGAGACGGCGGGCTTCTACGTCCGGCACCTACTGCCGCGGGCGGCGGCGCTGGCGGAAACGGTGACGGCGGGCGCCAGCCACCTCGCCACCGCCGCGCCGGGCGCGCCTTAGCGCAACCTTCTGTCTTTTCTTTGATTTCGGCTGTTCGGCGGCGGAACCGGCGACTATAATCCGGCGCCATGCTCGCCCTCTCGCGCTACATCTTCCGCCAGCTTGCGATCGGGATGGTCTTTGTCGCGGCGGGCCTGGCCTGTGCGCTGTGGCTGTCGCAGTCACTGCGCTATCTCGACCTGATCGTCGACAAGGGGCTGTCGCTGCTGGCCTTCCTGCGCCTGACGGCGCTGCTGTTGCCCAATGTCTTCGTCTTCATCCTGCCCATCTCGCTGTTCGCGGTGGTGCTGTTCACCTACAACAAGCTGGCGACGGACCGCGAACTGGTGGTGATGCGGGCGGCGGGGCTGAGCGATCTGCAACTGGCGCGGCCGACGCTGGTGCTGGCGCTGATCTTCACCGCCGTCGGCTATCTGCTCACGACCTGGGTGACGCCCGAATCGGCCCGGAGCTTTCGCGAGATGCGCTGGGAAAGCTACAACGAGTTCTCGGGGCTGATCGTGCGCGAGGGGGTTTTCAACGAGGTGGCGCAGGGGCTGACGGTCTATGTCGGCGAACGCGAAAGCCACGGCACCGTGCACAGCATCCTGGTGCACGACAAGCGCGATCGCCAGCAGCCGGTCACCATGTGGGCGCAAAGCGGCCGTATCGTCGAAGGGCCGGCGGGGCCGCGGGTGGTCATGGAGAACGGCACCCGCCAGGAGGTGACGCGCGGCACCGGCGACCTGTCCATCCTGGAATTCGACCGCTACACGCTTGATCTGGTGTCGCCGCGCACCGCCAGCGGCCTCGGCCGCGGCAAGCCGCGCGAATGGACGATGCGCGACCTGATGCGGGCCGACCGCGCCACGCTCGATCACGAGCGTTTCGTCGACGCCAAGACCGAACTGCACCAGCGCCTGAGCCTGCCGCTCTACAACCTGGCGATGGCGCTGATCGCGCTGGCCTGCCTGTTCTCGGGCGAGTTCAGCCGCCGGGGCCAGACCGGGCGAATGCTGCTGGCCGTGGTGCTGGGAGTGGCCGCCCTGGGCGCGGCGCTGGGAACCAACAGCCTGACGCTGGATTCGCTGGCGCGCTGGCCGGTGATGTACCTCGCCCCCCTCGGTTTCATCATCGCCTCGCTGATGGTGCTGGCGGCGGAGGCGCGGCGGCCCTGGTGGGGCCGGCACGCCGTGCCGGGGGCAGGCTGATGGCGGCGGCGCGCAAGGCGGCGGCGGCCGTGGCGGCGGGCCTGCTGGCACTGGCGGCGGCAATGCCGGCGCAGGCCCAGGAGGAGGAGGGCACTGCCGTCACCGCGCCCAGCACCGACCGTCCGGCGCTGTTGCAGGCGGAGGAAATCGTCCACGACCGCGTCGCCGACGTGGTGACGGCCCGTGGCCGCGTCGAGGTCAGCCAGGACGGCCGCGTGCTGCTGGCCGACCGCCTGACCTACCGGCTGCGCGAGGGCGAGATCGTTGCCAGCGGCCATGTGGCCCTGGTGGAGCCGACGGGCGAGGTGTTCTTCGCCGACGAGATCACCCTCAGCGACGACATGCGCCGCGGCGTCGCCAGCCGCATCGGCGTGCTGCTGGAGGACAACGCCCGCATCGCCGCCGCCCGCGGCGAGCGTCTGGGCGACGTCACCCGCCTCGACCGCGCCGTCTATTCGCCCTGCGACGTGTGCGCCGACGACGAGCGGCCGCTGTGGCGAATCAAGGCGCTGGAGGTGGTGCACGACCGCGAGCGCCACAACATCTATTACCACAACGCCTGGCTGGAGGTGCTGGGGATCCCGGTGGCCTATACCCCCTGGTTCAGCCACCCCGACCCCACAATCGAGCGCCGCAGCGGCGTGCTGGCGCCGGCCTTCGGCCGCGGCACCGACCTCGGCAGCAGCGTGCAGGTTCCCTATTACCATGTGCTGTCGCCGCAGGAAGACGTCACCCTGACGCCGATGGCCACCAGCCGCGAGGGGCTGGTGATGATCGGCGAACACCGGCGTCGCTTCGGCAACGGCCTGACGGTCAGCCAGGGCAGCATCACGCGCGATTCCGACGACGACGTGCGCTGGCACATCGACGCCGAGGGCGAATTCCATCTCGACGATGTCTGGTTCGCCGGCTACGAGGCCGAACGCGCCAGCGACGACACCTATCTGCGCCGCTACGGCTTCCATTCCGACCGTTCCTGGGTGGGCGGCCAGGGGGCGGGCGCCGTCGGCCAGGGGCCGGTGGGTTTCCACGGTGACCGGTCGTGGCTGACCACGCACCCCTATCTGGTGGGGCTGACGCGGCGCAGCTACGTCTCGGTCGAGGGCTTCGCGCTGCAAAGCCTGCGCCAGGAGATCGACAACGACACCCTGCCGCTGGTCCTGCCCTGGGCGCAGTACAGCCACGTCACCGAGCGCGACCGGCTGGGCGGGCGCTGGCTGATCGACGCCAGCGCCCTGGCGCTGACGCGCATCGAAGGCACCGACACCCAGCGCCTGTCGGCGCGGGTGGGGTGGGAACGGCCGATGGCCCTGGCCTCGGGGCAGCTTCTCACCCCCACCCTGTCGCTGCGCGGCGACGGCTATCGGCTGAACGACCTGACCGGCCCCCAGGATTCCGACGTGACCGGCCGCATCGTTCCCGAGGCGGCGCTGGAATGGCGCTACCCCTTCGTCTCGTCGGCCGGCGGATTGCAGCATGTCGTCGAGCCGATCGTGCTGGCCGCCGCCACCCTGAGCGACGTCAACCCCGGCGCCATTCCCAACGAGGACAGCCTCGACCTGGCGCTGGACGCCTCCAACCTGTTCAGCGTCGACCGCTTTACCGGCCTCGACCGGGTCGAGGAGGGAACGCGCATCAATTACGGGCTGTCCTACAGCCTCGGCGGCAAGGACTTCCACGCCAGCGCCCTGGTGGGGCAGGTGTACCGCTTCGAGGAATCAACCTTGTACCCGCAGGGCAGCGGACTGGAAGACCGTTTTTCCGATGTCGTCGGCCAGTTCACCGCCGGCATCGGCCGCCACCTCGACCTCAATTATCGCGTCCGGCTGGACAATGACGACATGTCCATGCGCTTCAGCGACCTGGGCGCCGGCATCAGCGTGGACCCGGTGCGCTTCAACCTCGACTACATCTATGTCGACGAGATGCGGCAGGGCGGCCTGGAGGAGCGGCAGGAACTTTACGCCGAGGCCAGCGTCGCGGTTAGCCCGCGCTGGACCGTCACCGCCTTCTCGCGCTATGACCTGGACAACGGCAGTCCGCTTGTCACCGGGGCGGCGTTGGGGTACGAGGACGAGTGCTTCGCCATCCTCGCGACGTGGGAGAACAACCGCACGCAGGACCGCGATTTCAGCGCCGGCCAGAGCTTCGGCGTGCGCTTCGTGTTCAAGACACTGGGCGCGGTGGGCCTTTAGCGCCGCGCCGACAGACACAGGGACGGCATCGCCATGACGGCATCACGCTCGGACACCAATCGGCCCCTGCTTGGCCTGCTGGCGGCGCTGCTGTGCCTAGGCATGGTCGCGGCGACGACGCCGGCGGCGGCCGAGGACGGCGAGCCGGGGCGCGAACTCGCCCGCATCGCCGCCGTGGTCAACGACGACATCATCACCTTCCACGATCTGGAGATGCGGCTGCGCATCATGCTGATGTCCTCGGGCCTTGAGGACACCCCCGAGGTGCGCCGCAGCCTCGGCCCCCGGCTGCTGCGGGAACTCATCGACGAGCGGCTGCAACTCCAGGAGGCCCGCCGGCTCGACATCGAGGTGCCCGAATCCGACATCGACCGCGGCGTCGCCCAGATCGAGAAGAACAACCGCCTGCCCGCCGGGCGGCTGGAGCAGGTGCTGGCCAGCCAGGGCGTCGACATCGCCGCCCTGCGCCAGCAGGTGCGGGCGGAAATCGCCTGGAGCCGCGCGGTGCAGGCCCGGCTGATGTCCCGCGTCATCGTAACCGCCGAGGAGGTGCAGGAGCGCCTGGCCATGCTCAAGAACAGCCAGGGGCGACCGCAATACCTGCTGGCCGAGATCCTGCTGCCGGTCGAGGATGCCGCCGCCGAGGCCGAGGCGCGGCAGCTCGCCCAGCACATGATCGCCCGCCTGCGCGACGGCCTGTCCTTCCCCGCCCTGGCCGAGCAGTTCTCCGCCAGCCCCACCGCTGCCGCCGGCGGCGACATGGGCTGGGTGGCGGAGGCCGCCCTGGACGACCACCTCGTCGAGGCGGTGCAGAAGATGCGCCCAGGCGAGATGACGCTGGTGCGCGAGGAAGGCGCCCTTCGCCTGCTGGTGCTGCGCGACCGGCGCGTGGTCGGCGAGGACGGCCTGCCGGGCGCCGGGGAGCTGCGCCGTCAGCTTGAGCAGGAGCGGCTGGAACTGGTGGCGCGCAAGCATCTGCGCAACCTGCGCCGCTCCGCCGCGGTGGACATCCGGCGGTGAGCCCGGCCGGCCCCGGCCGGCCGCCCCTTGCCCTGACGATGGGCGAGCCGGCCGGCATCGGCGCCGAGATCGCCTTGAAGGCGTGGCTCCACCATCGCCACATGCTGCCGCCCTTCGTGCTCATCGACGACCCCGTCCGCCTGTGCGCCCTGGCCCGACGCCTGGGCTGGCAGGTGCCGGTGGCCGAAATCACGGCCCCCGAGGACGCCCCCGGCGCCTTCGCCGCCGCCTTGCCGGTGCTGGCCGAACCGCTGCCCGCGCCGGTGGAACCGGGGCGGTGCGAGGCCGCCAACGAAGCCGCCGTCCGCCGCGCCATCGAGCGGGCCGTGGCCCTGACGCTGGACGGGCGGGCGGCGGCGGTGGTGACCAACCCCATCCACAAGCAGGCGATGGCGGCGGCGGGCTTCGCGTTTCCGGGCCACACCGAGTTTCTGGGCCACCTTGCCGGCGGCAAGGCGCGGCCGGTGATGATGTTGGCCTGTCCCGGCCTGCGGGTGGTGCCGGTGACGGTTCACCTGGCGCTGGGCGAGGCGATCCGGGCGCTGTCCGCCGAGGCCATCATCGCCTGCGGACGCATCACGGCGGCGGCGCTGGCGTGCGACTTCGGCATCCGGGCGCCGCGGCTGGCGGTGGCGGCGCTGAACCCGCACGCCGGCGAGGGCGGCGTCATGGGAGGCGAGGAACAGGCGATCATCGCCCCGGCGGTGGCCGCCCTGCAGGCGGAGGGCATCGACGCCGTCGGCCCGGCGCCGGCCGACACCCTGTTCCACGAGGCCGCCCGCCGCCACTACGACGCCGCCTTGTGCATGTATCACGATCAGGCGTTGATCCCGCTGAAGACCATCGACTTCGCCAACGGCGTCAACATCACCCTGGGGCTGCCCTTCGTGCGCACCTCGCCCGACCACGGCACCGCCCTCGACATCGCCGGCACCGGCGCCGCCGACGAGCGCAGCCTGGTGGCGGCGCTGACGATGGCGGCCGACATGGCGGCGAGCCGGGCGGCGCATGGCTGAGGCCGCGCCTGATCTGCCGCCGCTGCGCGACGTCATCGCCCGCCACGGCCTGGCGGCGCGCAAGAGCCTGGGCCAGCATTTCCTGCTGGACATGAATTTGACCGGGCGCATCGCCCGCGCCGCCGGGCCGCTGGACACCGGCACCACCATCGAGATCGGCCCCGGTCCCGGCGGGCTGACCCGGGCGCTGCTGCAGGAGGGCGCCGGCGCGGTGGTCGCGGTGGAACGCGACGAGCGCGCGGTGGCGGCGCTGGCGGAACTGGAGGCGGCCTGGCCCGGGCGGCTGCAAGTCCTCCACGCCGACGCCCTGGCCGTCGATGCCGATGCCTTGGGGCCGCCGCCCCGGCGTATCGTCGCCAACCTGCCCTACAACATCGCCACGCCGCTGCTGTTGCGCTGGCTGCGCCGCATCGATGCCTTCGAAAGCCTGACGCTGATGTTCCAGAAGGAGGTCGTCGACCGCCTGGCCGCGGCGCCGGGAAGCGGCGCCTATGGGCGCCTGTCGGTGATAACGCAGTGGCTGTGCCGGGTGGAGCCGCTGTTCAACATCGACCAGCGCGCCTTCACGCCGCCGCCCCGCGTGGTGTCGACGGTGGTGCGGCTGACGCCGCGCCCGCACCCGCTGTGTGCGGCGGAATTCGAGGTTCTGGAGCGGGTGACCGCCGCCGCCTTCGGGCAGCGCCGCAAGATGCTGCGCACCAGCCTGAAGCGGCTGGGCGACGCCGAGTCGCTGCTGGCGGCGGCGGGGATCGCGCCCGACAGCCGCCCCGAGAGCCTGGACGTCAGTGCCTTCTGCGCCCTGGCCCGCGCCGTCGCCACCGCCGACGGCGGTTGATCAGACGGCCAGTTCCTCTTTCCTGGCCTCGGCGTCTTCGGCGGGCGCCGCGCCGTTGCGGGGCAGCGACAAGGTCTCCTGCGCCGGGGTGGCGTCGATGGGGATGCAGCGCCCGTGAATGCGGGCGCCGGCCTCGATGGAGATGACCTTGTGGCGCACGTCGCCCTCGATACGGGCGCTGCGCGTCAGCGTCACCTCCTCGGCGGTGATCTGGCCGACGACGGTGCCGTGGATGTCGGCGCGCTCGACCTGGACCTCGCCGGTCACCGCGCCGTGCTCACCGACCACCACCGACTGGCAGCGGATGTTGCCCTCGATGGTGCCGTCCACCTGGATATCGCCGGGGCTGGCGAAATCCCCGTGCACCTTGGAGCCTTCGCTGATGATCGAGGGCGCGACGCTGCGCGGCGGCGCCGGCGGCGGTTTGCTGCTACCTTTTGAGAACATGATTCCCTGCCGACAAAAAGAGTTGCGGATCGCGCGGCTCCCCGGCCACCCGGACCTCGTAGTGCAGATGCGCGCCCTTGGTGCGGCCCGAGGCCCCCATGAGGCCGACCACGGTGCTGCGGCGGACCTTCTGCCCGTCTTCCACCAGCACGCAGGCAAGATGGGCGTAACGGGTGGTGATGCCCATGCCATGATCGATCTCGACGACGTTGCCATAGCCGCCGTCCGGCCCCGCGTGCGCCACCACGCCGTCGCCGGTGGCGCGGATGGGCGCGCGCCAGGGGCCGCCGAAGTCGAGGCCCTTGTGATAGCTCGACAGCCCGTTGATGGGATCCTTGCGCCGCCCGAAACGGCTGCTGACCCAGCCGTCGTCGATGGGCTTGCCGAAGGGCAGCGTGCCCAGCGCCGTGGCCAGGCCGTTCCAGCGCACCACCGCCAGGTCCAGCATTCCCAGCGTATCGAGATAGCCGCCGTCGAATCCCGGCGCCGTGCCCAGCCCGGCCATCGGCACGAAGGGGCCGCCGACGGCATAGGCGCCGCCGTTGCGCTCGCCCAGGAAGTCGTCAGTGCTCAGGCCCACGGCGGCCAGCGCCTTTTCGATCTCGCCGATGCGCTCGCTGGCGATTTCGACATAGTATTCGATGAAGGCGCGGTGGCTCCGGCGCAGGCGGTCGAGGCGCGCCTGCACCTGCGTCGTCGGCGGCAGCTTGCGCGGCGGCGGCGGCAGAATGATCTCGGCCTGAAGCTGCCGCACCTTGTCGCGCGAGGTGCGCGGGCAGGCCGCCGCCACCGACGCCAGCACGGCCGGCGCCGGCTGGGCGGCGGCATCGGCGCCGGCGGACAGCACCCGCAGGCTGGCGTCGATGCGGTCGATTTCGGCGGCGACGTCGGCGAAGGTGCGGTCGAATTCCTCCAGGCGCTCGAAGGCGCCGAGATAGGTGCGGCGCATTTCGGCAAGCTCCGCCTCGCGCCGCGCCTGCTCGTCCCGCAGACGGGCCTGCAGGCGGCTCTTCTCTTCTTCGAGGGCGGCGCGTTCCAGCAGGCCGCGCTCCTCGGCCGCCATGTTTTCATAGCGGGCGACGGCCTGGGCGCGATAGTCCACCAACAACGAGGCGGCGAGCGTCAGCACCCCCGCCAGCACCACGGCCACGAAGGCAAGCTGCTTGCCGGTGGAGAGGGCGACATAACGGATGCGGCCACGGCTGCGCAGAATGACCTGTCGCTCGGGAAACAGCGGCAGCACGTTGTTTCGGAACCATCCGTCACGCGGGTCGGCCTTCCGCAAGGAATCCCCCCTCTTCTGCCTGACAGTCGACTTTCGAGGGGTGTCACTATCCCGGAAGCGGTAGCGGGGCGTCAAGCGGCATTCGTCACACCCGCCGGCGTGGCGGGGCTCAGTCGTTTCGCAGCTTACGGACGAAGTCCGGCAGCCCCACCTGCCGCTGGCGCCGCAGGCGCTCGGCCTGCAGGATGGCCGACACCTGCCGCACGCTGCGTTCGGCATCGACATTGACGACGATGTAGTCGTATTCCGGCCAGTGGCTCATTTCGTCGGCGGCCTTGGCCATGCGCTTGGCGACCACCTCGGCCGAATCCTGGGCGCGGGCGTGCAGGCGGCGCTCCAGTTCCGCCACCGACGGCGGCAGGATGAAGATGCTGACCAGATCCTCGCGGGCGTTCTGGGCCAGTTGCTGGGTGCCCTGCCAGTCGATGTCGAACAGCACGTCGCGCCCGCCGGCCAGCGCCGCCTCGACCGGGCCGCGGGGGGTGCCGTAGAAATTGTCGAACACCCGCGCGTGCTCCAGCAGCGCCCCGGCCTCGACCCGGCGGCGGAACTCGGCCTCGTCGATGAAGACATAGTCGCGCCCGTCCACCTCGCCGGGGCGCGGCGGCCGCGTCGTCACCGACACCGACATGGCGATGTCGGCATCGCGTTCCAGCAGGGCGCGGGCGATGGTGGTCTTGCCGGCCCCGGACGGCGAGGACAAAACCAGCATCAGCCCCCGGCGGCGCACCAGGGGCGGGGCGGTGTCGGACATGGGCGCTGCCTTATTCAATGTTCTGCACCTGCTCGCGAAGCTGATCGACCACCACCTTGAGGTCCAGGCCGATGCGGGTCAGGTCGGCGTCGTTGGCCTTGGCGCAGAGGGTGTTGGCCTCGCGGTTGAACTCCTGGCACAGGAAATCGAGGCGCCGCCCGGCCGGCCCCTCGGCGGCCAAAATCTCGCGCGCCGCCCGCACATGCGCCTTCAGGCGGTCGATCTCCTCGCGCACGTCCAGCTTGGTGACCAGCAGCGCCGCCTCCTGAGCCAGGCGCTCCTCGGGCAGGGCGCCGGCCTCCAGCAGCGCCTGCACCTGGGCGCGCAGGCGGGCGCGCACGGCGTCGGGGCGCAGGGCGGCGGCGGCCTCGGCGCGGGCGGCGAGATCCGCGATTTCCTCAAGCCGCTGGTCGAGCACGGCGCGCAGGCGCTCGCCCTCGCCGCGCCGCGCGGCGTCGAGGGCGCGCACCGCCTCGTCAAGGCCGTCCAGCACCGCCTGGCGCACCGCCTCGCGCAGGTCCGGGTCATCGGCGGGCTCGACCTCCTCCAGCACGCCGCGCACCGACAGGATGGCGTCGACGCGCGGCGGCGCGAAGTCGGGGTTCTGTTGGTGCCAGGCGCGCAGGATCTCCGCCGCCCGCGCCGCCAGCGCCGCGTTGACCTGCAGCACGGGCTCGGCGGCGGCGCGCTTCAGGGACAGGGTGGCGGAGACATTGCCGCGGCGCAGGAGCGCCGCCACCCGTTCGCGGGCCGGCAACTCCACCATGTCCCAGCCCGGCGGCGTGCGCACGCGCACGTCGAGGCCGCGGCCGTTGACGCTCTTGACCTCCCAGGCCCACGCCAGGGCGCCGCATTGTCCCTCGGCGCGGGCATAGCCCGTCATGCTGGCAATGGCCACACCAAACCCCCTGTGTTGTGTCAGCGCCGTTATACCCGCCGCCCGTGCGGGCAACAAGGCGGCTCAGCGGGCGTCCCGCAGCCGCCGCCAGCGGCGGACGTTGCGGTTGTGCTCGTCAAGGGTGCGCGCGAAGGCGTGGCCGCCATTGCCGTCGGCGACGAAATAGAGTTCGTCGGTATCCACGGGCGCCAGCACGGCCGCGATGGCGGCGCGGCCGGGATTGCTGATCGGCGCCGGCGGCAGGCCGCCGTGGACATAGGTGTTGAAGGGATGATCGGCGCGGAGGTCGGCGCGGGTGAGGCGCCGGTCGATGAGCCCGTCGCCGCCGCTGAGGCCGTAGATCACCGTCGGGTCCGACTGCAACCGCATTCCGCGCCGCAGGCGGTTGATGAACACCGCCGCCACCCGCGGGCGTTCGGCGGGCACGGCGGTTTCGCGCTCGACGATCGAGGCCAGGATCACCGCCTCCTCGGGGCCCGACAGGGGCAGGTCCGCCGCCCGCTGCGGCCACAGCCCCGCCAGCGCGTCGCTCATCGCCCGCTGCATCCGCGACAGCAGCGCCGCCCGGTCCTCGCCGCGGCTGAAATGATAGGTTTCGGGCAGCAGGCTGCCCTCCGGCGGCACGGCGTCGATGGTTCCGCTGAGTTCCGGCCGCGCCCGCAGCAGGTCCACCACCTGCGCCGAGGTCAGCCCCTCGGGCACGGTGAGGCGGTGCACGACCGTCTTGCCGCGCACCAGGGTCTCCAGCACCGCCCTCATGCTGACGCCGGCGGCGAAACGGTACTCCCCCGCCTTCAACGCCGCCCCCCGCCCCAGGGCACGGGCCACCACGACGAAAAGGGCGTCGTCGCCGATGACGCCCTCGGCGGCGAGGGTGGCGGCCACGGCGCGCAGGCCGCCAGGCTCGACGATGACGGTGGTTTCGGCCTCAAGCGGGCCGGGCTGGGTGAAACGGCTCCAGACGACGCCCGCCGCCACGCCGGCGACGACGGCGACAGTCAGAATCGCGGCAATGCCTCGCAGAATCCAGCGCCCCATCCCCGATCCCGGTGCTCCCATCCCCGCCGCGCACCGGCGGCGCGATCACGGCGCGGCGGTGAAGATCAGCGACGCGTTCGTCCCGCCGAAACCGAAGGAATTGGAGGCCGCGACCCGCACCCGCCGCTCCTTGGCCTCGTGCGGCACGAGGTCAATGTCGCAGCCCTCGGAGGGGTTGTCGAGATTGAGAGTCGGCGGCACCACGCCCTCGACCACCGCCTGAATGGAATAGATCGCCTCGACGGCGCCGGCCGCGCCCAGCAAATGGCCGATGGCCGATTTGGTCGAGGACATCGACAAACGATAGGCGTGATCGCCGAACAGGCGCTTGACCGCCCCCAGTTCGATCTCGTCGCCCAGCGGCGTCGAGGTGCCGTGGGCGTTGATGTAATCGACGTCCTCGGGGCGCAGCCCGGCGCGCCTGAGGGCGTTGCGCATGGCGCGGAAGGCGCCGTTGCCGTCCTCGGCCGGGGCGGTGATGTGATAGGCGTCGCCGGACATGCCGTAGCCGACCACCTCGGCATAGATGGTGGCGCCGCGCCGCTTGGCGTGCTCCAACTCCTCCAGCACCACGACGCCGGCGCCCTCGCCCATGACGAAGCCGTCACGCTCGCGGTCCCAGGGCCGCGAGGCCTTCTCGGGGCTGTCGTTGAACGAGGTCGACAGCGCCTTCGCCGCCGCGAAGCCGGCGATGCCCAGGCGGCAGATCGCCGCCTCGGCGCCGCCCGCCACCATGACGTCGGCGTCGTCGAGCGCGATCATGCGCGCGGCGTCGCCGATGGCGTGGGCGCCGGTCGAACAGGCGGTGACGACGGCGTGGTTCGGACCCCGGAAGCCGTAACGGATCGAGACGTGACCCGAGACCAGGTTGATGAGGCTGGCGGGGATGAAGAAGGGGCTGATGCGGCGGGGCCCCTGCTTCTCAAGGGTCACCGAGCCGGCGGCGATGCCGGGAAGGCCGCCGATGCCGGAGCCGATCATGACGCCGGTGCGCTCGCGGCCCTCGTCGTCCTCGGGCTGCCAGCCGGAGTCGGCGATGGCCTCCTGCGCGGCGGCGAGGCCATAGACGATGAACTCGTCCATGCGCCGCCGCTCCTTGGGCGTGGCGACGCTGTCGGGGTCGAAGTCCCCGGCGCCGTCGCCGCGCGGCACCATGCCGGCGATGCGCGCCGGCAAGTCCGCGACATCGAACGCGGCGATGGGGCCGATGCCCGACCGGCCGGCGGTAAGGCGGTCCCAGTTGGTGGCCACCCCCGTCCCGAGGGGAGTGACCATGCCCATGCCGGTTACGACGACACGTCTCATCAAAAAGGCCCTGGCTGCAGTCGGGGGAGCGGCCGCCGCCGCGCCTGTCCTAGGACGTCCGGGATTCGATGAACTCGATGGCGTCCTTGACGGTAAGAATCTTCTCGGCCGCGTCGTCGGGAATCTCGACCCCGAACTCCTCCTCGAAGGCCATCACCAGTTCAACCGTGTCCAGACTGTCGGCACCCAGATCGTCGATAAAGCTGGCGTTCTCGCTGACCTTCGACTCCTCGACACCCAGATGCTCGACGACGATCTTCTTAACGCGCTCGGCAACGTCGCTCATTTTCTCCAACCCCACCAATCTGCTGAAGTTTCCGCTGATCCCTGGCAACGCCCCTGGAAAAAAGTGCCCTTGCGTAGCACACTTTCCGGGGCTTGGCCAGCGGGTCACACCATGACCATCCCGCCATTTATATGCACGGTCTGGCCGGTCACATAGGCGGCCTCGTCGCTGGCCAGATACACCGCCGCCGCCGCCACCTCCTCGGGCGTTCCCATGCGGCCGGCCGGAATATTCGCCAGCAGCCTTTGCCGCTGCTCGTCATTCAGCGCGTCGGTCATCGCGGTCACGATGAAGCCGGGGGCGATGCAGTTCACCGTCACCCCCCGCGCCGCCACCTCGGCGGCCATCGACTTGCTCATGCCGATCATGCCCGCCTTGGAGGCGGCATAGTTCACCTGCCCCGGATTGCCGGTGACGCCGACGATCGAGGTGATGTTGACGATCCGCCCGGCGCGCCGCTTCATCATGCCGCGCAGCGCGGCGCGCGACAGCCGGAAGGCGGCGGTGAGGTTGACGTCCAGCACCGCCTGCCAGTCCTCGTCCTTCATGCGCAGCGCCAGGCCGTCGCGGGTGAGCCCGGCGTTGTTGACCAGGATGTCCAGCCCCCCCATCGCCTGTTCGGCGTCGCGCACCAGGGCGTCGAGCGAGGCGGCGTCGGCGAGGTCGGCGGTGACGACATGCGCCCGCTCGCCCAGCTCGGCCGCCAGCGCGTCCAGGGCCTCGCGGCGCGTGCCCGACAGGGTGACGGCGGCGCCGCGGCCGTGCAGGGCGCGGGCGATGGCGCCGCCGATGCCGCCCGAGGCGCCGGTGACGAGCGCGGCCTTGCCGGAAAGATCGAACATCAATTCCTCTCCCTCAGGGCACGGCCAGGAAGGCCTCGATGTCGGCAGGCGTCTGGAGCGAGGCCGACGACAGGGCGCGGTCGATGCGCCGCGCCAGCCCGGCCAGCACCTTGCCGGCGCCCACTTCCACCAGGGTCTCGACGCCCTGCTCTTTCATATACAGCATACTCTCGCGCCAGCGCACGGTTCCCGTCACCTGCTCGACCAGCAGGCGGCGGATTTCGTCGGCGTCGGTGACCGCCCGGGCGGTGACATTGGCCACCAGCGGCACCTTCGGCGCCGCCATCGGCACCGCCGCCAGGGCCTCGGCCATCACCTCGGCGGCCGGGGCCATCAGCGCGCAGTGGAACGGGGCGCTGACCGGCAGCAGCACGCTGCGCCGCGCCCCGCGCTCCGCCGCCAGGGCGACGGCGCGCTCCACCGCCGCCTTATCGCCGCTGACCACCACCTGGCCGGGGGCGTTGTCGTTGGCGGCCGCGCAGACCTGGCCCTGGGCGGCGTCGGCGGCGACGGCGCGGGCCGTCTCCAGGTCCAGCCCCATCAGCGCCGCCATCGCCCCCTGGCCCACCGGCACGGCGCGCTGCATGGCGCGCCCGCGCGTCTTCAGCAGCCGCGCCGCGTCGGCCAGCGAGAAGGTGCCGGCGGCGGCCAGGGCCGAATACTCGCCCAGGGAATGGCCGGCGACGAAGCGCGCCGTCGCCGCCAAGTCGACGCCGCCCTCCCTCTCCAGGACGCGCATCACCGCCATGCTGACCGCCATCAGGGCCGGCTGGGCGTTTTCGGTGAGGGTAAGCTCGTCCTCGGGGCCCTCGAACATCAGGCGCGACAGCGCCTGGCCAAGGGCGTCGTCGACCTCCTCGAAGACCTCGCGCGCCGCCGGGAAGGCCCCCGCCAGCTCGCGGCCCATTCCCACCGCCTGGGAGCCCTGGCCCGGAAAGACGAAGGCGCGCGTCGACATCGAATCCCCCTGCTGAACAAATCGGCGCCAAAGGAATAGCCACGCAGCCGCCCCTGTCAAGCGTCCCGCGTCCGCGCCGCCGCCGGAACCGTCCGCCGGCCGCCGGCCGCCGGCGATGGCCTTGCACGGCGAGGGGATTTGTGTATAGTGCGCGGCTTCTTGCGACTCCTTGCCGGTCCGCAGGCGGGCCGGCTATGCCCCGCTCCCCCTCGGGTGCGGGACGAGACAAGCCGAAAGGAGCAGTCGGACCATGCCGCTTTACGAGTGCGTGTTCATCGCGCGCCAGGACATCAACACCCAGCAGGTCGATACCATCGCCGACTCGCTGGCCAACATCATCAGCGAGAACGGCGGCGCCATCGCCAAGCGCGAATACTGGGGCCTGCGCAATTTCGCCTATCGCATCAAGAAGAATCGCAAGGGGCACTACGTCCTCTTCCACATCGACGCGCCCGTTCCGGCCGTGAAGGAAATGGAGCGCCAGATGACCCTCAACGAGGACGTCCTCCGCCATCTCGTGCTGCGGATGGAGGAGCCGGAGGAAGGCCCGTCGATCATGATGCAGAGCCGGGACCGGCGCGACGACCGCCCGCGTCGCCGCCCCAGCTAAAGGAGGAGCGCGATGAACCAGAACACCCCGATGGGCCCGCGGACGGTGATCGCCGGCGTGCGGCGCCCCTTTTTCCGCCGCCGCAAGACCTGCCCGTTCTCCGGCGCCAACGCGCCGAAGATCGACTACAAGGACATCAAGCTGCTGCAACGGTTCGTGTCCGAGCGCGGCAAGATCGTCCCCAGCCGCATCACCGCGGTGTCGTCCAAGAAGCAGCGCGAACTGGCCAAGGCCATCAAGCGGGCGCGCTTCATGGGCCTTCTGCCCTATGTGGTGAAATAGGCGCGCGGGAGAAAAGCGATGCACGTCATTCTGCTTGAGCGAATCGAGAAACTGGGCCAGATGGGCGAAGAGGTCCGGGTAAAGCCCGGCTATGCCCGCAACTTCCTGCTGCCGCAGAAGAAGGCCCTGCGCGCCACCAAGGAAAACCGCGCCTATTTCGATAAGCAGCGCACCCAGTTGGAGGCCATCAACCTCCAGCGCCGCCAGGAGGCCGAGTCGGTCGCCGAGCGGATGCAGGGCCTGACGCTGCGCATGGTGCGCCAGGCGGCCGAAACCGGCCAGCTTTACGGGTCGGTCACCGGCCGCGACCTCGTCGAGGCCATCAAGGAGGGCGGTTTTACCGTCCAGCGCCAACAGGTCCACCTCGATGCGCCCATCAAGACCCTGGGCCGCATCCCGGTGCGCGTGGCGCTGCATCCCGAGGTTGCCGTCACGGTGACCGTGGTGGTGGCGCGCTCGCAGGCCGAGGCCGAGGAGCAGGCGGAAGCCGCCGCCGCGCAGGCAGAGCCGCCGGAGAGCCCCGAGGAAGCACCGGCCGCCGACGCCGCCGCGGAGGAGGCCCCGGCCGCCGACGCCGAGGAGTCCGCCGGGGACGAATCCTCCCAGGAGGTATAGGCTCGGCCCCTGCGCCTCTGCGCTCGGTCCTAAACCGTTGGTATGATTTGCGGAACGGCGCCGTGATCCCATCATAATCCCCAGCGGGGTTGTGATGCTGTTGACGCGGCTGCTCGAACGCATTGTCCGGTGCGGCGCCCTCACCGTCATCGACGCGCGGGGGCGCCGACACCGTCTGGTCGGCGAGGACGCACCCGGGCTGCGTCCGGTCTCCATCCGCCTGCATCATCCGTCCCTGCACCGCCGGTTGTGGCTGAACCCTAAGCTGACGCTGGGCGAAGCCTATATGGACGGCACCCTCACCGTCGAGGACGGCACCCTCTATGATTTCCTCGCCCTGTGCGGCGCCAATGTGGCGCGCCGCGGCCGGAACATGGTGGGGTGGACCGACGCGGCGGCGCGGGCGTTGCGGCGCGTGCAGCAGTTCAATCCCGCCGGCCTCGCCCGCCGCAACGTCGCCCACCACTACGATCTTTCCGACGCCCTTTACGATTTGTTCCTCGACCGCGACCGGCAGTATTCCTGCGCCTATTTCCCCCACCCCGACGCCGACCTGGAGGAGGCGCAGGAGGCCAAGAAGCGCCACATCGCCGCCAAGCTGCTGCTGGAGCCGGGGATGCGGGTTCTGGACATCGGCTGCGGCTGGGGCGGCATGGCGCTGAGCCTGGCGGGGCTGGCCGACGTCCATGTCACCGGCATCACCCTCTCGCGCGAGCAATTGCGGGTGGCGCGCGAGCGGGCGCAACGCGCCGGCCTCGGCCACCGGGTCGAATTCCACCTGCGCGACTACCGCCACCAGGAGGGCCGCTTCGAGCGCATCGTCTCGGTGGGCATGTTCGAGCATGTGGGAGTCAACCACTATCGGACCTTTTTCCGCCGGCTGAAGCACCTGCTGACGCCGGACGGCGTGGCGCTGCTGCATTCCATCGGCCGCGCCGGCGGGCCCGGCTACACCGATCCCTGGATCCGCAAATACATCTTTCCCGGCGGCTATTCCCCGGCATTGTCGGAGGTTCTGCCCGCGGTCGAGCGCACCGGCCTTTACGTCACCGACATCGAGATCCTGCGCCTGCACTACGCCGAGACGCTGCGGCGCTGGCGGGCGCGGCTGGAGCGCAACCGCGAGCGCGTGCGGGCGCTCTACGACGAGCGCTTCTGCCGCATGTGGGAGTATTACCTGACGGGCTCGGAGGTGGCCTTCCGCCACATGGGGCTTGTGGTATTCCAGATGCAGATGTCCCCCCGCATCGACGCCGTGCCGCTGACCCGCGACTACATCACCGACACCGAACGTCGGCTGCAAGACCGTCTGAGCAGCGTGGCGTGACCGCCCCCCCGCGCGCACGCCCGCGCGCCGGCCGCCGCCGCCATTGCCGTTGCCCCGCATCGGCGATAGGCTGACGCGGACGGACCACACCGGGGGGGCAAGCGGGTGGGCGGGAAGCAGAAGGCCAAGGCCGCGACGGCACCGGACCTCGACGCGCTGGACATGTCGGCGCACATCGCCGAACGCAAGGACTACGACTACCGGCTGTCGCAGCTTCAGCATCGGATGCTGCGCATCCAGCAGGCGTATTTCCACCAGAAGCGCCGCGCCATCATCGTCTTCGAGGGCTGGGACGCCTCGGGCAAGGGCGGCACCATCCGCCGCCTCACCGAGCGCCTGGACCCGCGCGGCTACAAGGTCTGGCCGATCGCCGCCCCCCGCGAGGAGGAGCAGGGCCGGCACTACCTGTACCGCTTCTGGCGCCGCCTGCCGGAGCCCGGCACCCTGGCCGTCTTCGACCGCTCGTGGTACGGCCGCGTGCTGGTCGAGCGCGTCGAGGGCCTGGCCGGGCGCGAGGAATGGAAGCGCGCCTATGACGAGATCAACGCCTTCGAGCGGATGCTGGCCGACGACGGCGTCCGCATCCTCAAGCTGTTCCTGCACATCACCCCCGACGAGCAGCTTGAACGCTTTGCCGAGCGCCTGCGCAATCCCTACAAGCGCTGGAAGCTGACCGAGGAAGACATCCGCAACCGCGGCAAATGGCCGCAATACGAAAAGGCGGTGCGCGAGATGTTCGCGCGCACCTCGACGCCGAACGCCCCCTGGCACCCCATCGCCGCCAACCAGAAATGGTATGTGCGCCTGGCGGCGCTGGAGCTTATCGCCGAGACGCTGGCGGCGGGGGTCGAGGTGGTGCCGCCGCCGCTGGACCCCGCCGTCCAGGCCGCCGCCGCCGAACGCCTCGGCCTGCACATCGTCCAGGACATCAAGGTCAAGAAGAGCAAGAAAAAGCCCAAGACCTGAGGGCGGGCGCCTTGGCGGCGCGCCAAAGGAGGAAACGATCATGGCCTGCCGCACCTGCCGCTACTGGACCGAGCTTGCCGCCGAGCCGCCCAGCTTCGAAACCGCGCATCAGCAGGGACTGTGCCGCCGCAATCCGCCGGTGGTGCTGGCGGGGGAACGGCATCGCCTTTGGCCGACCACCCTGTGGGACGACTGGTGCGGCGAATACGAGCCGTCGCCGTCGGTCGAGGCCGATTAAAACACCCCTCGCCCCCTGCCACGCGGCGCCCGGCGCGCCTATACTGCCGCCATGATGGACGCTGCCCCGCCCCCGCGTGTTGCGCTGCCCGACGCCCCGGCGCTGGCCGTGGGCGCGCGCGCGGCGGCGCTGGTGCTTGCCGACGGCGAGGTGTTGAACCTGCCCCTGGACGAAGCGGCGCGCCACGCCCGCCGCCAGCCGCCGCTGCTGTGCCACGCCCGCGCCGTGGCCGCCCGCCTGGGGGGGCGGCGCTTCGCGGCCCTGGACGTGCTGGAGCTGTTCGCCTTCGTCCGGCCGGCGGCCTTCTGTCTGCCGACGCCGCGCGGCGTCGCCGCGGCCGTGGGGCTGCCGCCCCCCGCCGACCTGGAGGACGAGGCGGCGGCGCTGCTGTCGGCGGCGCGGAGGCTGCTGGAGGAACTGGCGGCGCACCCGGCGCGCGGCGCGCAGGCGGTGGCCTGG
This sequence comes from Magnetospirillaceae bacterium, assembly GCA_041685145.1. Classification (GTDB taxonomy): domain Bacteria; phylum Pseudomonadota; class Alphaproteobacteria; order Rhodospirillales; family Magnetospirillaceae; genus JAWLGJ01. Next base: position 24,426 of record JAWLGJ010000007.1, read on the forward strand.
ACGATGGCGCGGGCCGGCTGGTCGTGGGGGCCGGCGGTGCTGGCCGCCCTGGGCGTGCGGGGCGAGGTGCGGGCCGCGCAGGCGAGCTTCAGGGTCTGGGAGCGCCTGCCGGAATGGTCCGAGCACGCCCCCGAGCCGCCGTCGGGCAGCGAGCCCGTCGACCCCGCCGAGGCGCGGCGCCGCCTCGCCGGGCTGCTGGGCGAGGGCGCCGAGCCCCGTCCGCAACAGGCCGACTACGCCTCGGCCGTGTGCGCCGCCTTCGCCCCCCGCGACGAGCCCGGGGTGCCGCATATGGTGCTGGCCGAGGCCGGCACCGGCACCGGCAAGACGCTGGGCTATGTCGCCCCCGCCAGCCTGTGGGCGGCCAGGAACGGCGGCGCCGTCTGGATCAGCACCTACACCCGCAACCTGCAACGCCAGCTCGACGCCGAGCTTGACCGCCTGTTTCCCGACGCCGCCGCCAAGGCGCGGCACATCGTCGTGCGCAAGGGGCGCGAGAACTATCTGTGCCTGTTGAATTACGAGGAGGCGGTGCGCGGCGCCGGCCTGCTGCCCGAGGACACCCTCGCCCTGGGCCTGATGGCCCGCTGGCTGGCGGCCACCCGCGACGGCGACATGGTCGGCGGCGACTTCCCCGGCTGGCTGCCCGACCTGGTGGGGCGGCCGCGCACCCTGGGGCTGACCGACCGGCGCGGTGAGTGCATCCACGCCGGTTGCCCCCACTACCGCCGCTGCTTCATCGAACGCACCGTGCGCCGGGCGCGGCGCGCCGACATCGTCGTCGCCAACCACGCGCTGGTGATGGTGCAGGCGGCGCTGGGGGGCCTGGACGACGGGCATCTGCCGCTGCGCTATGTCTTCGACGAGGGCCACCACGTCTTCGACGCCGCCGACGGCGCCTTCTCGGCGCATCTGTGCGCCATCGAGACGGCGGAGCTGCGCCGCTGGCTGCTGGGGGCCGAGGAGGGCGCCCGCTCGCGCGCCCGCGGCATGAAGGCGCGCCTGGAGGATCTGTTGCCGCCGGAGGGCGCGGCGGCGGCCGAGGCCCTCGACGCCGCCCTCGCCGCCGCCCGCGCCCTGCCGGGGCCGGGCTGGCACCAGCGCCTGTTCGACGCGCATCCGCGCCCGCTCGGCGCCGCCGAGGCCTTCCTCGCCCTGGGGCGGCGGCAGGTCATGGCGCGGGCGCGCTGGCCCGATTCACCCTACAGCCTGGAGGCGGAAACCGCGCCGCCGGTGGACGGCCTGCCCGCGGCCGCCACCGCCCTGGCGGCGGCGCTGGCGCGGCTGGAGGAGCCGCTGCGCCGCCTGACGCAGGCGCTGGCGCGCCGCCTGGGCGACGAGGCCGCCGACCTCGACACCGCCACCCGCCAGCGCATCGAGGCCGCCTGCCGCGGCATCGACCGCCGCGCCCTGCGCCCCCTGGCCGCCTGGCAGGCGATGCTGGCGGCGCTGACGGCGCCGCCGGAGGCGGACTTCGTCGACTGGTTCGCGGTCGAGCGCATCGACGGCCGCGACATCGACGTCGGGCTCCATCGCCACTGGGTCGACCCCACGCGCCCATTCGCGCAGGCGGTGGCGATGCCCGCGCACGGGGTTCTGGTCACCTCGGCAACGCTGCGCGACGGCTCCGGCGACCTGGAGGCCGACTGGCGGGCGGCGGAGCGGCGCACCGGCGCCGCCCATCTGCCGGCGCTGGCGGTGCGGGCGGCGGTGCCCTCGCCCTTCGACTATGCGGCGCAGACGCGGGTGCTGGTCGTCACCGACGTGCGCAAGGACGACATGGCCCAGGTGGCGGCCGCCTATCGCGACCTGTTCCGCGCCGCCGGCGGCGGGGCGCTGGGCCTGTTCACCGCCATCTCGCGGCTGAAGGCGGTGCACCGCCACATCGCCGCCCCGCTGGAGGAGGCGGGCGTGGCGCTGCTGGCGCAGCATGTCGACGGCCTCGACACCAGCGCCCTGGTCGACATCTTCCGCGCCGAGGAGGACGCCTGCCTGCTGGGCACCGACGCGGTGCGCGACGGCGTCGACGTTCCCGGCCGCTCGCTGCGCCTGATCGTCTTCGACCGCGTGCCCTGGCCGCGCCCCGACATCGTGCACAAGGCGCGCCGCGCCGCCTTCGGCGGGCGGGCCTATGACGACATGATCACCCGCCTGCGGCTGAAGCAGGCCTTCGGGCGGCTGGTGCGCCGCGCCGATGACAAGGGGGTTTTCGTGCTGCTGGACCCGATGATGCCCAGCCGCCTGCTGGGCGCCTTTCCCGAGGGCGTCGCCGCGCAACGGCTGGGTCTGGCGGAGGCCGTGACAGCGGTGGCGCGCTTTCTGGGCAGCCGTGACGACCGCAAGGGGGATTGACGGGCGGTGGCGCTTTCGCCTTACAAAGGAACCCCGTCCTCCGGCCACGAGGGATACATGGTCAGCGAACAAGCGGCCCTGGTCTATACGATGGTGCTGGTATCGGCCGCCGACGGCCGTATGACCGACATGGAGATGCGCACCATCGGCGACATGGTGGGGCACCTGCCGGCCTTCCGGGACTACGACACCGACCTGCTGCCGCGCACCCTGGAGGCCTGCGCCGAGATTCTCGACGCCGAGGACGGCCTGGAGCAGGCCCTTGCCCTGATCAAGGCCACGCTGCCGGAGCCGCTGCGCGAGACCGCCTACACGCTGGCCTGCGACCTGGTGGCGGCGGAAGGCTCGGCAACGCAGGAAACCTTGCGGCTGCTGGAGATTCTCCGCCACCGCCTGGACCTGGACCGGCTGATTGCCGCCGCCATCGAGCGTGGCTCGCGGGCGCGGTACGCCACCCTATGACGGCCCGCCCCGACCTCGGCGGCCGCACCCTCGGCTTCGTCGGCCTGGGGATCATGGGCCGGCCGATGAGCCGCCACCTCCAGGCCGCCGGCGCCCACATGGTGGTGCACAACCGCAGCCGCGCCCCCCTTGACGAGGCGGAGCGCCTGGGCATGACGGCGGCGGCGAGCCCCCGCGCGGTGGCCGAGCAGGCCGACGCGGTGGTGCTGATGGTCGCCGACACGCCGGCGGTCGAGGCGGTGCTGCTGGGGCCGGACGGCGTCGTCGCGGGACTGCGGCCGGGCGGCCTGGTCATCGACATGGGCACCACCGCCGTCACCCCCACCCGCCGTTTCGCCGCACGGGTGGCCGAGGCCGGCGGCGCCTATGTGGACGCGCCGGTGTCCGGCGGCCAGCCGGGGGCCGAGGCCGCCCGCCTGACCATCATGGCCGGCGGCGGCGACGACGCCTTCGCGCGGGCGCTGCCGCTGTTCCAGGTGCTGGGGACCACCATCACCCATGTCGGCGGCGTCGGCGCCGGGCAGGTGGCGAAGGCCGCCAACCAGGTCATCGTCGGCCTGAACATCGGCGCCGTCGCCGAGGCGATGGCGCTGGCGGCGCGGGCGGGGGTCGATCCGGCCAAGCTGCGCACCGCCCTGATGGGCGGCTTCGCCGCCTCGCGGGTGCTGGAGGTGCATGGCGAGCGCATGATCCGCAATGACTTCCAGCCCGGCGGCAAGGTCACCACCCAGCGCAAGGATCTGGCCCAGGCCCTGGATCTGGCCGCCGAACTGGGCCTGGACCTGCCGGCGACGCGCCTCAACATGCAGCTTTACGACCGCCTCGTCGACGCCGGCGACGGCGGCCTCGACCACGCGGCCCTGGTGCGGCTCTACGGCTGGGACGCCGGGGACTGAGGCGTTATCGGCTCGCTCCGGCCGCCGTTGAGTCGCTCCGCCTCCAGGGCGTCGGCTAGCCGCAGGATGCGGTGCAGGCGCCCCTCGCGGATGCCCAGCGCGTCCAGATGGGTGATGGTGTTGGCGAAATACTCGCGGCTGGTGCCCTTGTCGCCGACGCCGCCGGCGATGATGCGCGCCGCCTCGGCGTCGCTCAGGCCGCCGGCGTATTGCGGGTGGTCGCGCCGCACCACGAAGGCCACCGCCCGCGCCCGCCGCCCGTCGCCGAGGCGCAGCGGCGGCACCGCCGGGCGGTAGACGCGGGTGATCATCTCGCGCTCCACCAGATATTCCCAGACATGATGGCGATGCTCCTCGGCCACGCGGTAGGCGATGCCGCGGCACGACCCGCCGCGATCCAGCCCCACCACCAGGCCGGGGCGTTCCGGCGTGCCGCGATACCGGATCGCCAGCACACAGGGCGCGCGGTGGTAACCGTGCAGCAGGGCGGGCACGCGCTCGACGAACGCGAAATCCGGCCGCCACATCAGCGAGCCGTAGGCGAACACCCACAATGGTCGCTCCATGCCCCTCACCCTAACGCGGGGACGCCACCGGCGGAAGGGCGCGTTGCGGGCGCCGGGGCCTTCTGCTATCGCTGACGGCGCAAGCATTGGGAGGAAGTCGTGCGGCGCCCACGCAGCCTGCTGCTGGCCCTTCTGGTCGCCATCACCGCCACGACCGCCGGCTACGCGGTCTATTGGCACCGGCTGGCGAGTGGCATCGAGGAGGGCATCGCCCGCTGGGCCGACGAGCGGCGGGCCGAGGGCTGGGCGGTGGCCTACGGCACCCCCCGCACCGGCGGTTTTCCCGGCGCCATCGAGGTGAGCGTGGACGAGCCGCTGGTGGCGGCGCCCGACGGCCTGCGCTGGGAAACCGGCCGCATCGTCGCCCATGTGCCGCCGCATGATCCCGGCAACGTCACCCTGGTCTTCACCGGCGCCCACCGGCTGGCCTCGCCCGACCTGCCGGGCCCCCTGGCGCTGTCGCCCGACGCCGCCACCGGCCGCTTGCGCCTGGACGCCGGCGGCCGCCCGCGCGCGGCCGAACTGCGCCTGACCGGGGTGGAGGCGGCGGCGCCCGGCGTCGCCGGGCGGGCGGCGACGGTGATCGCCACCCTTGAGGAGGCCGACATCGACAGCCCCGCCTTCCTGACCCTGTGGGTGCATGACCTGGAATGGCAGGCGCCGCTCCACGCGGCGGCGGCGCTGCCGGCGCGGGTGGAATCGCTGCGGCTGCGGCTGCGCGTCGATCCCGTGCCCACCCTGGAGGCGGCGCCGGCGCGGGCGGCGACGGCCTGGCGCGACGGCGGCGGCGTCGTGGAGGTGCAGGAACTGTCGCTGGTGTGGCAGCCGCTGACGGTCCACGCCGAGGGACGCCTGAGCCTGGACGAGCGCCTGCAGCCGGCCATGATCCTCGACGCGGCCATTACGGGGTTGGACGAGGTCGTGCGCCGGCTGAGCGAGGCCGGGCGCCTCGACGACGGCCAGGCCCGGACCGCGCAGACGGTCCTGACCCTGCTGGCACGGCCGCGCGAGGACGGGCGGCCGGTGCTGCAGGCGCCGGTGGCGCTGCGCGACGGGCGGCTGTTCCTGGGCCCCGTGGCGGTGGCGCGCGTACCCCACCTCGATTGGCAGAAGTAACAGCATCCGCATTATTGTCAGCATCATCTGGTTCTGCTTTTATTCATGCTGCTTCCACTCCAGAAGATGCCGCCCATCAGGGGTTTATATCTTCGCGTTATTGACCGGCAACTCCACTGTGCCATAAGCTCGCCGACAAGGCCGGCAGCGGAGGTCGACGGTGGTCAATGGCTGCGAGATCAGGCTCACCGGAATGTCGCGCAGCGGCAATCACGCCATCATCAACTGGATTTGGCGCCAGGCGGAGGGGCGCAAATGCCTGTTGAACTGCGCCGAGGGCGGAACCAACCCGTTCGCAAGCTGCCGTCCCCTCGATGACGGCCGCCCCTGGCGGGTCAATTACGGCGACTTCGACATCGCCGCCGAGCGGCGGGGCCGCTTCTCGGCCAAGGATCTGCTGGTGCACAGCTACGAGGACACCTTCCTCGCGCGCGTCTACAACGGCGCCTTCGAGTCCCAGCACGACGCCCTGGTGGGGCCGACGCGGCGGCGCGTCGACGTCCTGGTTCTGCGCGATCCTTTCAATTTGTTCGCCAGCCGCCGCGCGCTTGCCGCCAGCCCGGTGACGCCGCGGGCGGCGCTGCGGGTGTGGAAGCAGCACGCCCGCGAGTTCCTGGGCGAGCGCGGCTACCTGCGCCACGACCGCCTGACGATCAGCTACAACCGCTGGGTTTGTGACCGCGCCTATCGCGCCGGACTGGCGGCGCGGCTGGGGCTGGGCTTCAGCGACAGCGGCATCGACGCCGTCACCGCCTGCGCCGGCGGCAGTTCCTTCGACGGTCTGGCCTATGACGGCGACGCCGGCCGGATGCGGGTCTTCGACCGCTGGCGGCATTTCCTCGACGACGCGGAGTATTGGGCGCTGTTCGACGAGGCAACGGTGGCGCTGGCCCGGCGGATTTTCGGCGCCGCCACCCCCACCCTTGCCTGGGTGGCCTGGCGGCGCGGCGAACGGCCGCTCCCCAACTGAGGCGTCAGATCAGCCGCGCCGGCGACAGCGCCGCCGCATCGTCCCGCCGGTGCGCCGGCGTCCGGCCCGCGATCAGGTCCGCGGCCAGCGCGGCCAGTTCCGGGGCCGCCTCGATGCCGTGCCCCCCCTGGCCCGCGAACCAGAAAAAACCCTCGGCGCGCGGGTCGTGGCCCACCACCGGCAGCTCGTCGGCGGCGAAGGTGCGCAGCCCCGCCCAGGCGCGGGGAATCGCCGTCACCCGCAGCGTCGTCGCGGCCTCGACACGATGGGCGGCGAGGGCGATGTCGAGTTCCTCGGGCCGCGCGTCGCAGGGCGGCGAGGGCGCGGCGTCGGCGGGGCTGGCCAACAGGCGGCCGCGCTCGGGCTTCATGTAGAAGCTTTCGCCCGGACCGACGACGAAGGGCATGGCTTCGGGAAGGGGGGCGCCCGCCACGGTGGCGACGATCATGGTACGCCGGCGCGGCTGCAAGCCCAGCGGCGACAGTCCCGCCAGCGCCGCCACCGCGTCCGCCCAGGCCCCGGCGGCGTTGACCACCGTCGCCGCCGTCACCGCCCCCTGCGGCGTCTTCAGGTGCCAGTGGCCGTCCAGCCGCAACAGACCCGTCACCGGCGCGTTCAGGCGCACCCGCGCCCCGCGCGCGCGGGCACCGCGCCGGAAGCCCTCGACGATTTCGTGGACATGCAGGTCGCGGGCGGCGGGCTCGTGAAGCGCCGTCGCCGCCGGCCGCAGCACCGGGCATAGGGCTCGCAGCGCGGCGCCGGCCACCACCTCGACGCCCTCCTCCGCCGCCTCGGGCGCGGCTTCCCGCAACAGCAGCAGCCCGCGCGGCCCCACCAGCGGCGTGGGGGAAAACCCCTCCGGCGGCGATTCGTAGAACGCCCGGCTGGCCCGCGTCAGGCGGCGCAGCAGCGGCGGGCCGTGCTGTTCGGAGAGGATGGCCGCCGAGCGCCCGGTGGCGTGGGAGGCGGGCAGGGCCTCGCTCTCCAGCACCACCACGTCATGAGCCGCCGCCAGCCGCCAGGCCAGCGACAGCCCGGCGATGCCGCCGCCGACGATGGCGACGTCGGCGGGAGCATTGTCGCCGGTGTCGGCCACCGCCTCAGGCCTGCTTGGCCTCGATGACGCCGCGGCGGACGGCGCGGGTGCGGGTGAACAGTTCCTCCAGCTTTTCGCCCTCGCCCCAGCGGATCGCCCTTTGCAGCGCGGTGAGATCCTCGGTGAAGCGTTGCAGCATCTCCAGCACCGCCTCGCGGTTGTTGAGGAAGATGTCGCGCCACATCACCGGATCGGAGGCGGCGATGCGGGTGAAGTCGCGAAAGCCGCCGGCGGAATACTTCACCACCTCGTGGCGGAGGCTTTCCTCCAGGTCGGTGGCGGTGCCGACGATGGTGTAGGCGATCAGATGCGGCAGGTGCGAGGTCATGGCCAGCACCTGGTCGTGGTGGTGCGGGTCCATCTCGGCGACGCTCATCCCCGCCGCCTCCCACAGCGCCCGCACCCGCGCCACGGCGGCGGCGTCGGTGCCCGGCGGCGGCGTCAGGATGCACCAGCGGTCCCGGAACAACTCGGCAAAGCCGGCCTCGGGGCCGGAATGCTCGGTGCCGGCGACGGGATGGCCCGGCACCAGGTGGACGCCCTCGGGCACCAGCGGCCCGACGTCGCGGATCACCGCCTGCTTGACCGAGCCGACATCGCTGACGACGGCACCCGGCTTTAGATGCGGCCCGATGGCGGCGGCGACGTCGGCATAGGCCCCCAGCGGCGTGCAGATCATCACCAGGTCGGCGTCACGAACCGCCTCGGCGGCGTCGGCGGTGGCGGCGTCGACAAGGCCGAGTTCCAGCGCCTTGGCGCGGGTCTCCGCGCGCCGGGCCACCGCGACCGCGCGCCGGGCCAGGCCGTCGCGGCGCACCACCCGCGCCAGCGACGAGCCGATCAGCCCGATGCCGATAAAGGCGATTGTGTCGAACAGGGGTTGGGCCATGAACTACTCCGCGACATAGTCGGCGAAGACCTCGACGAAGGCGCGGTTTTCGTCCTCGCGCCCGACGGTCATGCGCAGCGACTCCGGCAGGCCATAGCCGCCCATGCGCCGCACGATGATGCCCCGCGAGCGCAAAAAGGCGTCGGCCTTTTCGGCCTCGGCCGGATCCTTGAAACGCACCAGGACGAAATTGGCGACGCTGGGCGGCACGTCCAGCCCCAGGCCGCGCAGCTTCTCGGTCACCCAGGCCAGCCAATAGTCGTTGTGCTCGCGCGACAGGCGCTCGAACTCCAGATCCTGGATCGCCGCCAGCGCCGCCGCCTGCGCGGCGGTGTTGACGTTGAAGGGGTTGCGCACGCGGTTGAGCACGTCGATGACGTTGGCCGGCCCGTAGCCCCACCCCACCCGCAACGCCGACAGGCCGTGAATCTTCGAGAAGGTGCGGGTCATGATGGTGTTGTCGCCGGCATCGCACAGCTCGGCGCCGGCGCTGTAGTCGTTGCGGGCGACGAACTCGGCATAGGCGGCGTCGATGACCAGCAGGATGTCGTCGCGCAGCCCCTCGCGCAGGCGCCGCAGTTCCTCCACCGGAAGATAGGTGCCGGTGGGGTTGTTGGGGTTGGCAAGAAAGACGATGCGCGTGCGCTCGGTCACCGCCGCCAGCAGGTTATCGACGCTGGCGGTCAGCTCGCTCTCCGGCGCCGTCACCGGGGTCGCGCCGGCGGTCTTGGCGGCGATGGCGTACATCAGAAAGCCGTGGGCGGAATACAGCACCTCGTCGCCGGGGCCGGCATAGGCGCGGCACAGCAGGCCCAGAAGCTCGTCGGAGCCGGCGCCGCAGACGATGCGCGCCGGGTCGAGGCCATAGCGCGCGCCGATGGCCTGGCGCAGCGCCGTGCAGCCGCCGTCGGGGTAGCGATGCAGGTCGGCGGCCGCGGCGCGGTACGCCTCGACGGCCCTGGGGCTGGCGCCCAGCGCCCCCTCGTTGGAGGCCAGCTTGATCACGCGGCTGGCGCCCTCCAGCGCCGATTCCCCGCCCACATAGGGGGTGATGTCCATGACGCCGGGACGGGGGGTGGGAGCCTTCATCATCATCGCTTCGTCAGATCCTGTTCATCGGGTTGCGTTGAATCCATCGCCAGCGGCACCGGATAACCGCCCAGCACCGCCAGCCCCGCCGCCTCCAGTTCATAGCGGCGCGGGTCGTCCGGGGCCAGGAAGCCCTCGACCGCCAGCACCGCCGGCTCGGCGGCGTCCAGCGGCCCCACCGCGACCAGCCCGGCGCGGCGCAGCGCCGCCGCCGCCGGCACCTCCGGCGCCGGCCGCGGGTCGGCCACCACCGAGTGGTCATGGCCGCTGGCTTCGGGCGCCATGCGCGCCACCACCAGCGCCGGTTGCGCGTCGCCCAGGAAGGGCAGCCGCGCCACCACGCGCAGCGCCGGCCGCTCCGCCAGCAATGGCCACCAGCGCGGCCCCGGTCCCGGCAGCGGCAGCACGCCGACGGTGGCGGCACCGGCGGCCACGCGGTCGAGCACCGCCGCCGGGTCGGCCAGCAGCGCCGTGGGGGTATAGGAGCCGTAGAACTCCCGCGCCGTGTCGTCCAGGCCCTCGGCCACCGCCATCGACAGCGGCCCCTGCAGCCCGGTCATCGGGCCGATGATCTCGTTCCACACCCGCAGCAGCGCCAGCAGCGGAAACGGCCCCGAATGCCGCGCCGCCAGCCGGCGCAGCACATTGGCGTGGCGGCCGGGGCGAATGAAGACGCCGTCCGGGCGCTTGGCGCGGCCGATGGCCGCCACGACCCCCGAACGCTCGACCAGAAGCTCGTGGATGCGGCGGTCGATGCGGTCGATGTCCTGGCGCAGCTTGTCGAGGGAATCCTTGTCGTCCGTCATTGACCGAGGGGCTGTCGATGGCGGGGGATAGTAGTAGTCGCATGACCGGCTGAAATCAAAGAAAACATTGACAGCGGCGCCCCCGGCGCCTAGCTATCGCTTTTCCTTTCGGCACGGAACCTTAGACCCGGCGATGGCCGCGACACGGGATCGTCACACCTCACTGGCGCCGGCGCCGGACCAGCGAGTGGTCCTGGCGGAGGACCGCCCCTTGCGCCTGGACTGCGGGGTCGAACTGGGCCCGGTCACCGTGGCCTACAACACCTACGGCACCCTCAACGCCGACCGCTCCAACGCCATCCTCATCTGCCACGCGCTGACCGGCGACCATTACGTCGCCGGGGTGCATCCGGTGACCGGCAAGCGCGGCTGGTGGGACGAACTGGTGGGGCCCGGCCGGGTGCTGGACACCGACCGCTATTTCCTGATCTGCGCCAATGTGCTGGGCGGCTGCATGGGCTCCACCGGGCCCTGCGAGGTTAACCCCGCCACCGGCGAGCCCTGGGGCCTGGGCTTTCCGGTCATCACCGTCGGCGACATGGTGCAGGCGCAGGCGCGGCTGCTGGAGCATCTGGAGATTCCCGACCTGTTCTGCGTCATCGGCGGCTCGATGGGCGGGATGCAGGCGCTGGAATGGGCGGCGGCCTTTCCGGACAAGGTGTTCTCGGCGGTGCCCATCGCCACCTCGGCCCGCCATTCGGCCCAGAACATCGCCTTTCACGAGGTCGGCCGCCAGGCCATCCTCGCCGATCCCGACTGGTGCGGCGGCGATTACCTGCGCCAGGGCAAGCGCCCGCGCCGCGGCCTGGCGGTGGCGCGCATGGCGGCGCACATCACCTATCTGTCCGAGGCGGCGCTGCACCGCAAGTTCGGCCGCAACCTTCAGGACCGCAACGCCTTCACCTATGGTTTCGAGGCCGACTTCCAGGTGGAGAGTTATCTGCGCCATCAGGGGTCGACCTTCGTCGAACGCTTTGACGCCAACTCGTATCTCTACATAACCCGGGCGATGGATTACTTCGACCTGGCGGCGGAGAACGGCGGACAACTGGCCAACGCCTTCCAGGGCACGCGCACGCGCTTTTGCGTCATTTCCTTCACCAGCGACTGGCTGTTCCCGACGCCGGAAAGCCGCATGATCGTCCACGCGCTGAACGCCGCCGCCGCCAATGTCAGCTTCGTGGAGGTCGAATCCGACAAGGGCCACGACGCCTTCCTGCTCGACGAGCCGGAGTTCCACGCCACCCTGACCGGCTTCCTGGAAGGGGCGGCCGAGCACCGGGGGCTGCGATGACGGTGCTCAACAACGGCGCGGCGATCCGCGTCGACCTGAAAATGATCGCCGACATGGTGGCGCCGGGGGCGCGGGTGCTGGACGTGGGCTGCGGCGACGGCCAGCTTCTCGACTATCTGGTGCACCGCAAGGGCGTGGACGGACGCGGGCTGGAACTGTCGATGGCCGGGGTGCGCGCGGCGGTCAGCCACGGTCTGTCGGTGATCCAGGGCAACGCCGACACCGACCTCAAGGACTATCCCTCCAACGCCTTTGACTACGTCATCCTCAGCCAGACGTTGCAGGCCACCCGCGAGCCCCGGGGGGTGGTCGACCACATGCTGCGCATCGGCCGCCACGCCATCGTCTCCTTCCCCAATTTCGGCCACTGGCGGGTGCGCCTGCAAATCCTGGCGCGCGGGCGGATGCCGGTGACCGACATGCTGGAATACCAGTGGTACGACACCCCCAACATCCACTTCTGCACCATCCGCGACTTCACCGAATTGTGCCGCGAGATGAACATCGACATCGTGCGCGGCATCGCCCTGGACCGCGAGGGGCAGGTGCAGCCCTGGCGCGGCGACGGCCGCCTGGCCAACCTGTTTTCCGAGCAGGCGATGTTCCTGCTCAAGCGCGGCTGACGGCCTGATCCGCCCGCCGCCGTCGGTGATGGTGGGGCATGGCATGAGACGAGCACGGCGATGGCCCTCCCCCCTTCCCTGCAATCCCTGATCCACCGGCTGCAACGCCTGCTGGGCGAGGACAGCGCGGCCGCCGGGGCGCCCCCGCCGCCGCCCACCGCCCCCGCGCCGCCGTCGGCGGCCGAGCCGCCCGTGGACACGTCGGCCGCGACGGCGCCTGAACTGCTCTCCGTCCTCACCGCGCAGGTCGCCGAGCGCACCGTCGAGGGGCGCCTGGAGGCCAAGCTGGTCGAGGTGCTGCGGCGGCGGGAATCGATGGTCAGCGGGCTGGTGTACCTGGTCAGCATGGAACGGGTGCTGGCCTATGTGCGCAGCCGCAAGCCCTACATGCTGGACAAGGCGTTCCAGGTCGCCGAATCGGTGCTGCGCGCCGAACTGGTGCGCGGCGATTTCTTCGCCAAGTACCGCGATCTCGGCTTCCTGGTCGCCTATGCCAATCTCTCGCGCGAGGCCGCCCAGCTCAAATCCGCGATGCTCTCGCGCCTGATCGCCGAGCATCTGGTGGGCGCCGACGCCGCCCCCGAACTGGCGATCACGCGGCTGGTCAGCATCGACGTGGGCGACGGCGCCGAGGCGCCGCCGTCGCTGAGCTTCCAGGAGATTCCGTCGCTGGAAGGGCTGGGCGACCTGCTGTCGGCGCGCATGGGCGCCGGGGCGGCGCCGACGGACGCGGACGCGGCGGCGGACGACACCGACGCCGCGCCCCGGCGGCGCGAGCCGGCCTGGAGCTATGACGCCCCCGACCGGGACTTCTGGGACCGGGTGCTGTTTCGCCTGCGCTTCGCGCATCTGCCGGTGTGGAGCGCGCGGGAGCGGCGGGTCAGCAACTATTTCTGGCAGTTCGGCCTGGAGGACGACGGCGGCAAGAGCGGCTATGACGTGTTGCCGCACCGCGACCGCCCCAAGGAGATCCGCGAGCTCGACCTCTACAGTCTGCGCGTCTTCGGCGACCGGCTGGCGCGGGCGGCCGAAGGGGGCGAACCCTTCCGTCATCTTCTCACCGTGCCGCTGCACTACGAGACGCTGGTGGCCAGCAAGGGGCGTTTCCAGGTGGTGCAGCTTGCCCGCGGCCTGCCGCAGGCGGTGCGCCGGCGCATCGTCTTCGAGGTCGTCGGCCTGCCGAGCGGAGTGGTGGCGGGGCGGTTGCTGGAGATCATGGGGCTTTTGCGCTCGCTGGGGCGCTCAGTGCTGCTGCGCCTGCCGATCGACATGGCGCTTCCCGACGCCAGCGACCCCGCCCTCTACGCGCTCGGCACGGCGCTGCCGGCGGAGCCGGGTGGCGGGGCGCCGGGCCACGAGGCGCTGCGCGGCTTTGTCCGCCGCGCCGCCGAGCGCGGCTGCAAGTCCTATCTGCTGGGAGTGCCCGACGCCGACGCCGCCGCCGAGATGGTGACGATAGGGTTTGACTACCTGGCGGGGCCGGGCATTCTGGAACCGGCCGTCGAGCCGGCGGGGGTGATGGACTTCGATCCCTGGCGCTAGGGAGCGGGGCGACCGCCCGAGGAGGGCGAGGACAAAGGGGGGAGCGGCATGGACGCGCGATTCGCGTGGAAGCCTGCCTATGAGACCGGGGACGAGCGCGTCGATCGCCAGCACCAGGAACTGCTGGTGCTGGGCGGGCTGCTGTCCGAGGCGGTGGAATGCGGGCTGGGAGAGGAGGTCGTCGACGAGGCCGTGCAGGCGCTGCTGGACTATGTCGACTACCACTTCCGCGACGAGGAGCGCTACATGCGCTCCATCGCGTGCGACCTGTTCCAGGCCCATTGCCGCGAGCACCGCCACCTGGCGGCCGAGTTGTCGGCGCTGGCCGAGGACCGCGACCTCGGCTTTTCCCGCTTCGAGCATGAACTGCTGAAATGGCTGGAAACGCGGCTGATCCCGCACATGACCAACGACGACATGCAGGCCTTCGGCCTCAAGCCCCGTCCCGGGTGCGGCGGCTGAGGGCGCCGGGCGGCGGCGGAAGGGTGTCCTGCTGGCGGCGCAGCGGCACCAGCCCCTGCGGCACCACCGCGTAGCGGCGGCGCGCGCGCACCTGCCCCAGCGGCGTGCCGGCATAGATCCGCTTCGCCGCCTCCATCAGCAGCACCCCGGCGACGGGCTGGAACCAGCGCGCGCCCACCGCCTCCCACGCCGGCGCCGCGCGCAGCATCATCCGCGAACGCACCGGCGGCATGAACAGCGCCCCCGCCGACTGCACCGGCACGAACATGTTGTCGCGCAGCATCCGGGCAAGCTGGCCGGGCGTGTAGGGACGGCCGTTGCCGAAGGGGGTGCGCTCCAGCCGCGCCCAGATGCCGCGACGATTGGGCGCCACCACCAGCAGCCGGCCGCCGTCGTCCAGCACCCGCCATGCCTCGCGCATCAGGGCGCGGACGTGCTCGGTGCTTTCCAGCGCGTGCACCAGCAGCACCCGGTCGACGGCGCGATCCGGCAGCGGCAAGTCCGTTTCCTCGGCCAGCGCCACCAGCCCCGCGCCCTCGGGCGGCCAGTGCAGCACCCCCTGGCTGGCGGGCATCACCGCCAGCACGCGCTCGGCCTCCTCGCGGAAGGGGGACAGGAAGGGCGTGGCGAAGCCCAGCCCCAGCAGGCGCTGGCCGCGGACGTCCGGCCACAGGGCCCGGATGCGCCGGCGCAGCATCCGCCGTGCCATCTGTCCGGGGCGGCTGGCGTAGAATTCGCGCAGTTCCACCACGTCCGTCCACATCACGTCCTGGCGGCCCAGCGGTTTCAAGTGGGGTGACTCCCTTTGCTATGCGCCCTGCCGGTTAGATGATAGGCTTCGCGACCCGACATTGGGAGGGGCCATGTCCGAACTTCTCATCGAGCAGATCCCCGCGCTCAGCGACAACTATGTCTATCTGCTGCACGAGCCCAACACCGGCGCGACGGCGGTGGTCGACCCGGCCGCGGCCGAGCCGGTGCAGGCGGCGTTGGCGGCGCGCGGCTGGCGGCTGAGCCACATCCTCAACACCCACCACCACCAGGACCACACCGGCGCCAATCTGGCGCTGAAGAAGGCCTGGGATTGCAGCGTCGTGGGCGCCCGCCGGGACGCGGCGCGCATTCCCGGCATCGACGTCGAGGTGGGCAACCGCGACACCATCATGCTGGGCGACGCCGCCGCCATGATCTTCGAGGTGCCGGGGCACACATCGGGCCACATCGCCTATTGGTTCCCCGACAGCCGGGCGCTGTTCTGCGGCGACACCCTGTTCAGCCTGGGCTGCGGGCGCCTGTTCGAGGGCACGGCCGAGGAAATGTGGCGCTCGCTGCTGACCCTGCGCGACCTGCCGGCGGAGACCCGCGTCTATTGCGGCCATGAATACACCCAGGCCAACGCCCGCTTCGCCCGCACCGTCGAGCGCGACAACGACGCCCTGAAGGAGCGCGTCGGCGAGGTCGAGCGCCTGCGCGCCGCCGACAAGCCGACGGTGCCCACCACCATCGCCGCCGAACGCGCCGCCAATCCATTCCTCCGCGCCGACGAGGCGGCGGTGCAGCAGGCGGTGGGCTTGCCGGGCGGCGACCCGGTGGCGGTGTTCGCCGAACTGCGCCGGCGCAAGGACGCCTTTTGACGCAACGGGAGAAGCCGCCGTGAAGCTCTATGTCAGCACCACCTCGCCCTTTGCCCGCAAGGCGCAGGCGGTGGTGATCGAAACCGGCCTGGCGGGTCGCGTCGCGATGGTGGCGGCGCACCCCTTCGCCGCCGACAGCCCGGTGCCGGGCGTGAACCCGCTGGGCAAGATTCCGGCGCTGGTGCTGGATGACGGCACCGCGCTGGCGGAGTCGCCGCTGATCTGCGAATACCTGGACACCCTGCACGGCGGTCCGAGCCTGATTCCGGCCGAAGGCCCCGAACGATGGCGGGCGCTGCGCTGGCAGACGCTGGGCGACGGCATCATGGATGCCGGCGTGGCGCGGCGCGTCGAGGCGCTGTTCCACCCCGAGGGCCAGCGTTCCGAGGCGTGGGTCGAGCGCAAGCGCGCCGCCACCGCCCGCGCCCTGGACGCGCTGGAGGGCGAGGTCGAGGCCCTGGCGGCGGCGCCGGTGAGCATCGGCCACCTCGCCGTCGGCTGCGCGCTGGGTTATCTCGATTTCCGCTATGCCGCGGACGGCTGGCGCCAGGGGCGGCCGCGCCTGGCGGACTGGTACGCCGCCTTCGCCGCCCGCCCCGCCCTCGCCGAGACCGTGCCCAGCGAGTGATGGACGCCGAGGCGGTCATCCGCGCCCTCGACCTCCAGCCGCACCCCGAGGGCGGCCGTTTCCGCGAGGTCTATCGCCACGCCCCCGAGGGCGGCGGCCGGGGCGTGATGACCAGCATCTATTATCTGCTCCGTGCCGGCGAACACTCGGCCTGGCACCGGGTCGATGCGGTGGAGATCTGGCACCACTATGCGGGCGCGCCGCTGGCGCTGCACATCAGCGCGGACGGCGACGCCGTCACCACCCACACCCTGGGCACCGACCTTGCCGCCGGGCAGCGTCCGCAGGCGGTGGTGCCGGCGCACGCCTGGCAGAGCGCCGAGCCCCTGGGGGCCTGGACGCTCGTCGGCTGCACCGTCGCCCCCGCCTTCGACTTCGCGGGCTTCGAGTTGGCCCCGGACGGGTGGGCGCCCGGCCGTGGCGGCTGAGTGACGACCGGGCGGCGCCGACAACGCGACCTTGGCGTGGAGGCTGTCCCTTGGGAGTGGCTCTCGTAACGCTGGCGGCCGTCCTCTGGGGCGTGTCTGGCGGCTTGGGTGGACTGTTGATCGAGGCCGGCTGGCCTCCCCTGCTGCTGTCCTTCCATCGCGCCGCCTTCGGGCTGGCCTGCATACTCGCCTGGCTGGCACTGGCGCCCGCGATGCGGCCGATGCCACCGAAGCCAGGTCGGCGCCGTTCCGGGGTGGCCCTGCTGGGCTGGTCGGTGGTGGCGGGGCTGGGGGTCGCCGGCAATTTTTCCTTCTATTTCCTCAGCATCGGCAGCGCGGGCGTCGCCGTCGCGGCTAGCCTCATGTACAGCGCTCCGGTCTTCGTTTTTCTGGTGTCGTTCGTGCTGCGCCTGGAGCGCGCCACGCCCTTGAAGGCCGCCGCCGTGCTCGGCGTCGTCGTCGGCATTGTCCTGCTGACGGAGAGCCACCGGGTCGGCCTGAGTGCCGTCACGCCCTTCGGGCTCGCCACCGGGCTTCTCGCCGGCCTGTCGTATGCGCTGTTCATTTTGGCGTTCAAGGCCGCGGCGGCATACGGCGCGGCGCCCCGAATCCTGGCGATCGCGCTGGCCGCTGTTTTGGTCGTGCTGCTGCCTCTGGTCGACCACGCGCGGCTGGCGGCCAGTCTGGGCGCCTCGGCATTGCCGTGGTTCGTCGCGCTTGGCGTGGTGGGCGCGGGGCTGTCCTTTGCGGCCTATATCGCCGGCCTCCGGCGCACGCCGCCGACGGTGGCGGCGGTGCTGGGCGTGGTGGAGCCGGTCACGGCGGCGCTTCTCGGGACGCTGCTTCTGGACGAAACGCTGTCCCGGGTCCAGATCGGCGGCATGGTGATCATCCTGACGACCATCGCCATGCTCGCCACGCGGCGCAGCGCGTGACACTTTGATCGCCGGCCGCCTTGCGCCCGCCGTCGCGCCCGCCTATACCCGACAGCCCCGGTCGGCCTTTCGAGAGCCCGATATTGCGACTGACTCGCATTTAAACCGCTGTATCGCCGCAATTTTTTGCTTGTCCGTTGCGTCCCGGGGGTGTT
Organism: Magnetospirillaceae bacterium; assembly: GCA_041685145.1. Lineage (GTDB taxonomy): Bacteria > Pseudomonadota > Alphaproteobacteria > Rhodospirillales > Magnetospirillaceae > JAWLGJ01. The sequence continues at coordinate 42,369 of JAWLGJ010000007.1, forward strand.
ATCCCTACTTCGCAATCAGGACAAATCCGGTCCTTATTAGCAGGAACGCATGTTTAAACTGAGCCGCATGACCGACTATGGCGTTGTCATCCTCTCGCACATGGCGCGGGAGCCCCAGCGCATGATGACCGCCCCGGCGCTGGCCGACGAAACCGGCCTGCCCCGACCCACCGTCATCAAGCTGCTGAAGCAGTTGGCGCGGGCGGGGCTGCTGGACGCGCACCGCGGCGCCCAGGGCGGCTATACCCTGGCGCGGCCGGCCGAGCGCATCACCGTGCGCGAGATCGTCGCCGCGCTGGAGGGGCGCCTGGCCCTAACCGCCTGCGTCGAGGGCGCCGAGGACGACTGCGGCGTCGAGGACTGCTGCCCCATCCGCGGGCGCTGGGATCCCGTCAACGAGGCGGTGGCGGCGGCGCTGGACGGGGTGACGCTTGCGCGGATGGCCGCCTTCGGCCGTAACCGCTTCATGGCCTTCGAGGGACAGTTGCAATGACCAATCTGAAGCCCGAACACGCCGTCGCCGAACGCGAGGCCTATAAATACGGCTTCGTCACCGACATCGAATCGGATACGGCGCCCAAGGGGCTGAACGAGGACATCATCCGCTTCATCTCCGCCAAGAAGGAGGAGCCGGAGTGGCTGCTGGAGTGGCGGTTGCGCGCCTACCGTCTGTGGCTGGAGATGGAGGAGCCGACCTGGGCGAAGGTGAAGTTCCCGCCCATCGACTACCAGGACTCCTACTACTACGCCGCGCCGAAGGTGAAGGATCGGCCGCAGAGCCTGGACGAGGTCGATCCCAAGCTGCTGGAAACCTACGACAAGCTGGGCATCCCGCTGTCGGAGCAGAAGGTGCTGGCCGGGGTGGCGGTGGACGCGGTGTTCGACTCCGTCTCGGTGGCGACCACCTACAAGAAGAAGCTGGAAGAGCACGGCATCATCTTCTGCGCCATCTCGGAGGCGGTTCGGGAGCATCCCGAGCTGGTCAAGAAGTACCTGGGATCGGTGGTGCCGTACTCCGACAACACCTATGCCACGCTGAACTCGGCGGTGTTCACCGACGGCACCTTCGTCTATGTGCCCGAGGGCGTGCGCTGCCCGATGGAGCTGTCGACCTATTTCCGCATCAACGCCGAGAAGACGGGCCAGTTCGAGCGTACGCTGATCGTCGCCGACAAGGGCTCCTATGTCAGTTACCTGGAAGGCTGCACGGCGCCGCAGCGCGACGAGAACCAGCTTCACGCCGCCGTGGTCGAGATCGTCGCCCTGGACGACGCCGAGGTGAAATATTCCACGGTGCAGAACTGGTACCCCGGCGACGAGGAAGGCCGCGGCGGCATCTATAATTTCGTCACCAAGCGCGGCGCCTGCCGGGGCCGCAATTCGAAGATTTCCTGGACCCAGGTCGAAACCGGTTCGGCGATCACCTGGAAGTACCCGTCCTGCATCCTGCAGGGCGACAACAGCCAGGGCGAGTTCTATTCGGTGGCCATCACCAACAACATGCAGCAGGCCGACACCGGCACCAAGATGATCCACATCGGCAAGAACACCCGGTCGCGGATCGTCTCCAAGGGCATCGCCGCCGGGCGCTCGGACCAGACCTATCGCGGCCTGGTGCGCATCCTGCCCAAGGCCGAGGGGGCGCGGAATCACACCCAGTGCGACTCGCTGCTGATCGGCGACCAGTGCGGGGCCCACACCGTGCCCTACATCGAATCGCGCAACCCCTCGGCGCGGCTGGAGCACGAGGCCACCACCAGCAAGATCAGCGAGGATCAGCTGTTCTACGCCCGCGCCCGCGGCCTGTCCGACGAGGAGGCGGTGGCGCTGATCGTCAACGGCTTCTGCCGCGAGGTTCTCCAGCACCTGCCGATGGAGTTCGCGGTCGAGGCCCAGAAGCTGGTCGCCATCAGCCTTGAAGGCAGCGTCGGCTGACAAGAGAGGGATTTTCCACCAATGGCTTTGCTTGAGATCAAGAACCTGCACGCCAACGTCGATGGCACCGAGATCCTGAAGGGCATCAATCTGGTGGTCGAGCCCGGCGAGGTGCACGCCGTCATGGGGCCCAACGGCTCGGGCAAGAGCACCCTGTCCTATGTGCTGGCCGGGCGCGAGGGCTATGAGGTCACCGCCGGCGAGGTGCTCTACAAGGGCACGAACCTGCTGGAGATGGCGCCGGAGGAGCGCGCCCGCGAAGGCGTCTTCCTGGCCTTCCAGTACCCGGTCGAGATTCCCGGCGTCGGCACCATGACCTTCCTGCGCACCGCCGTGAACGCCGTGCGCAAGCATCGCGGCCTGCCCGAATACGACGCCATGCAGTTCCTGAAGGTGGTGCGCGAGAAGGCCAAGGCCCTGAACATCCCCGACGAGATGCTCAAGCGCGCCGTCAACACCGGCTTCTCCGGCGGCGAGAAGAAGCGCGCCGAGGCGTTGCAGGCGGCGCTGCTGGACCCGGCGATGATGATCCTCGACGAGACCGATTCCGGCCTCGACATCGATGCCCTGCGGCTGGTGGCGGAAAGCTTCGACGCCATGCGCGACGCGCAGCGCTCGATGCTGGTCATCACCCATTACCAGCGCATCCTGCACTATCTGGTCCCCGACAAGGTGCATGTGCTGGCGCGCGGGCAGATCATGCGCTCGGGCGGCAAGGAGCTGGCCGAGGAGCTGGAGGCCAAGGGCTACGCCGAATTCGTGGGCGAGGCGGCATGAGCACGAGCGAAGCCCTGGCGAAAGCCGACACCGGCGCGCCGCCCTACCTGGACGCCCTGGCGGACCTGGGCGGGCGCCTGCCCCACGGCCCCGACTGGCTCGACGACCTGCGCGGGCGCGGGCGCGCCGCCTATGCGGCCGAGGGCCTGCCGACGCGCAAGACCGAGGCCTGGAAATACACCGCCGTCGCCAAGGCCGGCGCCTTCACCCATGCCGAACTGGCGCCGCCGGCCGCCATCGACGGCGCGCGCGGGGCCGATTTCGGCCTCGAATCCTGGCGGCTGGTGCTGGTCAACGGCCGCGTGCGGCCGGAGATGTCGGCGCTGGAGGGCCTTCCCGAGGGCGTCACCGTCGCCGGCCTTGCCGACACGCTTGCCCACGCCCCCGAGCGCCTGCGCCCGCATCTGGGCGGCGTGCTGGGCCTGGAGGCCATGCCGCTGGCGGCGCTGAACACCGCCTATCTGGGCGACGGCGCCTTCGTGCATGTTCCGCGCGGGGTGGTGCTGGACCGGCCCGTGCAGATCGTCAGCCTGGGCGCCGCGGGCGAGGCGCCGGTGATGTTCCATCCCCGCCATCTGCTGGTGCTGGAGGACGGGGCCGCCGCCACCGTCGTCGAGACCCATGTCGGCGGCGGCCGCTATTTCGCGAACACCGTCACCGAGGTGGCCCTCGGCCACGGCGCCCGCCTCGCCCATGCCAAGATGCAGGACGAGGGGCCCGAGGCCGTGCACGTCGCCGCCTGCGCGGTGCGGCTGGCGGAGAACGCCGCCTATGACGGGCTGGTGCTGCACACCGGCGCCCGGCTGGCGCGCCACGAGCTGCGCGCCGAGATCGCCGGCCCCGGCGCCGCCTGCACCATGAACGGCGCCTTCCTCGCCGACGGCAACCGCCACGTCGACAACACCCTGTTCATCGACCACGCCGCCCCCAACGGCAGCTCGCGCCAGGTGTTCCGCGGCGTGCTCGACGACGCGGCGCGCGGCGTCTATCAGGGCAAGGTGCTGGTCGAACGCCCGGCCCAGAAGACCGACGCCCACCAGCTTTCGCGTGCCCTGCTGCTGTCGCGCGGCGCGGAGATGGACGCCAAGCCGGAACTGGAAATCTACGCCGACGACGTCAAATGCGGCCACGGCGCCACCACCGGCGAGCTGGACACGGCGCATCTGTTCTATCTGCGCGGCCGCGGCGTCGACCTGCCGACGGCGCGGCGGATGCTGGTCGAGGCCTTCATTGCCGATATCATCGACGCCTTTCCCGACGCCACGGTGCGCGAGGCCTTTGCCGGCCGCGTCGGCGCCTGGCTCGACGGCCACGCGGAGGCGGCGCGATGAGCTACGACGTCGCCACGATTCGGGCCGAATTCCCCATCCTGGCGCGGCAGGTGCGCGGGCGGCCGCTGGTCTATCTCGACTCCGCCGCCTCGGCGCAGAAGCCGGCCTGTGTCATCGAGGCCGAGGCCGCCGTCTACCGCGACGAATACGCCAACATCCATCGCGGCGCCTATATGTTCTCGGAGCGCACCACGGCGCGCTACGAGGCGGCCCGCGAGACGGTGCGGCGCTTCCTCAACGCCGCCGACAAGCGCGAGGTCGTCTTCACCCGCAACGCCACCGAGGCCATCAACCTCGTCGCCGCCACCTGGGGTCGCGCCAATCTGGGCGAGGGCGACGAGATCCTGGTCACCGAACTGGAGCACCACGCCAACATCGTTCCCTGGCAGATGCTGGCCCAGGAAACCGGCGCGGTGCTGCGCCCGGTGCCGGTGGGCGACGACGGCCGCTTCCTGATGGACGCCTTCGAGGATGCCCTGGGCCCGCGCACCCGGCTGGTGGCGGTGGCGCACATGTCCAATGTGCTGGGCACGGTGCTGCCGGTGGCCGAGATCGCCAAGCGCGCCCGCGACGCCGGGGCGGCGGTGCTCATCGACGGCGCCCAGGCGGTGTGCCACGCCGCCGTCGACGTGCAGGCCATCGGCTGCGACTTCTACGTCTTTTCCGGCCACAAGCTCTATGGCCCCACCGGCATCGGGGCGCTGTACGGCCGCCGCGAGTTGCTGGAGGCCATGCCCCCCTATCAGGGCGGCGGCGACATGATCCGGCAGGTCAGCTTCGCGGGCACCACCTGGGCGCCGCCGCCGGCCAAGTTCGAGGCCGGCACCCCGGCCATTGCCCAGGCCATCGCCCTGGGGGCGGCCATCGACTATGTCGAGGGGCTGGGCCTGGCGGCCATCGCCGCGCACGAGCACGACCTGCTGACCCATGCCACCCAGCGGCTGTCGGCGATTCCGGGCCTGCGCATCCACGGCACGGCGCCGGGCAAGGGGGCGGTGATCTCCTTCACCCTCGACGACGCCCACCCCCACGACATCGCCACCGTGCTGGACCGGCACGGCGTGGCGGTGCGCGCCGGCCATCACTGCGCGCAGCCGTTGATGGACCGCCTGGGCGTGCCGGCGACGGCGCGGGCGTCCTTCGGGCTCTACAACACCCGCGAGGAGGTCGAGGCCCTGGCCGGCGCCCTGGAGAAAGTCGAGGAGATGTTCCGCCGATGAGCCTGATGGACGACGACCTGCGCGACCTCTATCAGGAGGTCATCCTCGACCACGGCAAGCGGCCGCGCAACTTCCGCCACCCGGAGGACGCCAACCACCAGGCGCGCGGCCACAACCCGCTGTGCGGCGACCAGTTGGTGGTCTATCTGAAGACGGACGATGCCGGCACCGTGGTCGACGCCGCCTTTCAGGGCCGTGGCTGCGCCATCTCCACCGCCTCGGCCTCGCTGATGACCGAGGTGGTCATGGGCAAGAGCGAGGCGCAGGCCCGCGCCCTGTTCGAGGCCGTGCACCGCATGGCCACCGGCGAGGACGAGGTTCCCACCCCGCCCGAGGGCCTGGAAGACGATTTCGACCGCCTGATGGTGCTTTCGGGCGTGCGTGAATATCCGGCCAGGGTCAAATGCGCCACCCTGGCCTGGCACACGATGACCGCGGCGCTCAACGATGAAGAGGAGGCGACGACGGAATGATACCGGAACGTCCCTTCGCGCCCGATGCGGGCATGACGACCCCCGGCGAGGAGATCACCTCGCGCGCCGGCGACCCCCTGCCGGCCGACAAGCAGGCGGCGGCGTCGGAGGACGCCGTGATCGATGCGCTGAAAACCGTTTATGACCCCGAGATTCCGATCAACCTTTACGACCTGGGGCTGATCTACCATCTCGATCTCAGGGACAACGGCGACGTCGCCATCACCATGACCCTGACCACCCCGGCCTGCCCGGTGGCGCAGCAGATGCCCGACCAGGTGGCCCAGACGGTGGCCAGCCTGCCCGAGGTCGGTGTCGTGACGGTGGAGCTTGTCTGGGATCCGCCGTGGACCTTCGACAAGATGAGCCCCGACGCCCGCATGGCGCTCGACGTGATGATGTGACCCGACGACGCGAGAGCGTCGTCATTCCCGCGAAGGCGGGAATCCAGCAAGGCCGGAGCCATGAAACGAGGTAGGCGACGCTAAGCGCTGGCATCACCAACTGGACCCCCGCCTGCGCGGGGGTGACGGAAGGGGCGCGGCGCGCGGTTTATTCGCGCCGGGCGCGCCTTCCATCCACGCGCATCCCTGTTCATCCGTGTCAGCTTGAAAGGCTGCCCGCCGTGGCAAACAAGGTCCACAAGCCCGACGAGGACTGGCGGCGCGAACTCTCGCCCGAGCAGTACGCCGTCTGCCGGTGCAGCGCCACCGAGCCGCCCTTCACCGGCCGCTACTGGAACGAAAAGCGCCCCGGCACCTATCACTGCGCCGCCTGCGGCCAGGATTTGTTCCATTCCGGCGCCAAATACGACTCCGGCACCGGCTGGCCCAGCTTCTGGGCCCCGGTGGCCCAGGACCGCGTGGCGACGCGCCTCGACTCCAGCCACGGCATGACCCGCACCGAGGCCCTGTGCAGCCGCTGCGACTCCCACCTGGGCCACGTCTTCGATGACGGCCCCGATCCCACCGGCCAGCGCTACTGCATCAACTCGGCGGCGCTGGCGTTGAAGGCGGAGGATGAGGACTGACGCTCAGTCGGCCGCCACCGGCACGATGACCCCCACCGGCGCCTCCGGGTCGCGCATGTCCAGGAACACCACCTGCCCCAGCCGCTCGACCAGGGCGCATTGGTCCTCGGGCAGGTCGAGGAAGCGGGCGGTGGCGCCCTCGGCGTCGGTGACCTCCAGGACGTCGCCGTCCAGGCGGGCGGCGGCCGTCTCCAGGGCGAAGGGCGGCTCGGGCAGCGGGATGACGACGTGTTCCTGGTTGCCGGCGACGATGATGTCGTAGTCGTCGATGTCCATGACGCGGGTCTCCCGACGGGTGTGGAAAAGGAAAAGGGGGCGAGACTTGCCCCGCCCCCTTACCTGGTTCGCCTGCCGTGCGTGGCGGGCGGCTATTTCTTCAGGTAGTCCTGCGCCAGCACCTCGGCGATCTGCACGGTGTTGAGCGCCGCGCCCTTGCGCAGGTTGTCGCCGACGCACCAGAAGCTGAGGCCGTTCTTCACCGTCTCGTCGCGGCGCAGGCGGCTGACGAAGACGTTGTCCTCGCCGGCGCATTCGACCTGGGTGACATAGCCCTCGTCGGCGCGGTAGTCGACCACCGAGATGCCGGGGGCGTTGCGCAGCGCCTCGCGGGCGTCGTCCTCGGAGACGGCGTTCTCGAACTCGACATTGATGTATTCGGCGTGGCCGATGAACACCGGCACGCGGGCGCAGTTGGCGTGCAGCTTGATGTCGGGGTCGAGGATCTTGCGCGTCTCCACCGCCATCTTCCACTCTTCCTTGGTCTCGCCGTTCTCCAGGAACTTGTCGATGTGGGGAATAACGTTGAAGGCGATCTGCTTGGTGAACTTCTCATTCACGATCGGGTCGTTCACATAGATGGCGCGGGTCTGGTTGAACAACTCGTCCATGGCGTCCTTGCCCGAGCCCGACACCGACTGGTAGGTCGACACCACCACGCGCCGAATCTTGCCCAGGTCATGCAGCGGCTTCAGCGCCACCACCATCTGGATGGTCGAGCAGTTGGGGTTGGCGATGATGCCGCGCTTGGTGTAGCCGGCGATGGCCTCGGGGTTCACCTCCGGCACCACCAGCGGCACGTCGGGCTCCATGCGGAAATGCGAGGTGTTGTCGACCACCACGCAGCCGGCGGCGGCGGCGCGCGGGCTGTGCTTGGCCGAGACGCTGGCGCCCGGCGACGACAGGGCGATGTCGACGCCGGTGAAGTCGAACGTGGCCAGGTCGCGGCACTTCAGCACCTCGTCCTCGCCGAAGGAAATCTCCTTGCCCACCGACCGCTGGGAGGCGAGCGGAATCACCTCGTCGACGGGGAACTGGCGCTCGGCCAGGATGTTGAGCATCTCGCGCCCGACATTGCCGGTCGCGCCGATGACTGCGATTCTGTAACCCATCTTTTGCTCCTCGCTTTTCTGTCGCCCGCGCGCCCGATATGAAACAGCCCGCGTGGTGCACGCGGGCCAATCCAAATTCGGTCAAATCGACCGGCCCGCGCCTATCCGCCGGTTTTCGTAGTGGTCGCGGAGGTGGTCGTCGTGACGGCGCACGCCATCGCCGCCGGCCGGGGGCCGGCCGAACCGTCGGGGCGGTCCAGGCGAATGCGCGACATGCGGGCTCCTTCCGTCTCGCGGCCGCGCATTAGTCCAGAATATCGGCCGGCGGTCAAGGGGGGCTTTGCCCCCGCCCCTTCAGGCCACCAGCCGGTCCAGCTCGCCGACCACGGCCTCGCCCATGACCGTGGTCGAGACCTTGGCCTTGCCGGGCTGCATGATGTCGGCGGTGCGCAGCCCGCCGTCGAGGACGTTGGTCACCGCCGCCTCGATCAGGTCGGCCTCGGCGCCGAGATCGAAGGAATAGCGCAGCATCATTGCGAAGCTGAGCAGGGTGGCCAGGGGATTGGCGATGTCGTTGCCGGCGATGTCGGGGGCGGAGCCGTGCACCGGCTCGTACAGCGCCCGGCGGCGGCCCTGGGCGTCGGCCCCGCCCAGCGAGGCCGAGGGCAGCATCCCCAGCGAACCGGTCAGCATGGCGGCGCAATCGGACAGGATGTCGCCGAACATGTTGGTGGTGACGATGACGTCGAACTGCTTCGGCGCCCGAACAAGCTGCATCGAGGCGTTGTCGACATACATGTGCGACAGCTCGACCTCGGGGTATTCCTTGCCCACCGAGACCACTTCCTCGCGCCACAGCACGGTGGATTCCAGTACATTGGCCTTGTCCACCGAACAGACGCGCTTGCCCCGCTTCATCGCCAGGTCGAAGGCGACGCGGGCGATGCGGCGCACCTCGGGGGTGGTGTAGACCAGGGTGTTGTAGCCCTTGCGGGTGCCGTCGGGCAGGGTGTCGATGCCGCGGGGATCGCCGAAATAGATGCCGCCCGTCAGCTCGCGCACGATCATGATGTCGAGGCCGGCGACCACCTCGTGCTTCAGCGTGCTGGCCTCGGCGAGGGCGTCGAAGACGATGGCCGGGCGCAGATTGGCGAACAGGCCCATCTCCTTGCGGATGCGCAAAAGCCCCCGCTCCGGCTTCTTGTCGAAGGGCAGATCGTCCCACTTCGGCCCGCCGACGGCGCCCAGCAGCACGGCGTCGGCGGCCATCGCCTCGGCCAGGGTCTCGTCGGTCAGCGGCACGCCGTGCCTGTCGATGGAGGCGCCGCCGATGAGGCCCTCGCGCACGTCGAAGCCGACGCCGCGCCGGCGTTGCAGCCACTCCATCACCCGGCGCACCTGCGCCGTCACCTCCGGGCCGATGCCGTCGCCCGGCAGCATCAAAATCGTCCTGTCGCGCATTCCCCTCTCCGGGCTTGTTCTTGTCGCTTCGCGCCTCGCGGCGCTCCTGGATGTGCGTGGCTTGAGGGCCTAGGCCGCCAGCCAGGGCGCCTGCTGGCGCCGGCGCGCTTCGAAGTCATCGATCTTCGCGGCCTTCTGGAGCGTCAGGCCGATGTCGTCGAGGCCGTTCAGCAGGCAGTGCTTGCGGAAGGGATCGACGTCGAAGGCGATGACGCCGCCGTCGGGGCCGCGGATTTCCTGCTTCTCCAGATCGACGGTGACGGTGGCGTTGGCGCCGCGCCCGGCGTCGTCCATCAGCTTGTCGACCTCCGCCTGCGGCAGGGTGATGGGCAGGATGCCGTTCTTAAAGCAGTTGTTGTAGAAGATGTCGGCGAAGCTGGGCGCGACGATGCAGCGGATGCCGAAATCGAGGAGCGCCCAGGGGGCGTGCTCGCGCGAGGAGCCGCAGCCGAAATTGTCGCCGGCGACCAGGATCTTGGCCGCGCGGTAGGCGGGCTTGTTCAGCACGAAGTCGGGATTCTCGGCGCCGTTGTCGTCATAGCGCATCTCGTGAAACAGGTTCTTGCCCAGCCCGGTGCGCTTGATCGTCTTCAGGAACTGCTTGGGGATGATCATGTCGGTGTCGACATTGATCATCGGCAGCGGCGCGGCGACGCCGGTGAGCACGGTGAATTTGTCCATCGTCCCTCTCCCCCTCAGGCCAACGCGCGCACGTCGGTCAGGCGCCCGGTGATGGCCGCCGCCGCCGCCATTTCGGGGCTGAGCAGATGCGTGCGCCCGCCCCGGCCCTGCCGGCCCTCGAAATTGCGGTTGGAGGTCGAGGCGCAGCGCTCGCCCGGCTCCAGGCGGTCGGCGTTCATCGCCAGGCACATCGAGCACCCCGGCTCGCGCCATTCGAAACCGGCCTCGGTGAAGATGCGGTCCAGGCCTTCCGCCTCGGCCTGCTCCTTGACCAGGCCCGAGCCCGGCACCACCATCGCGCCGACGCCCGCCGCCACCCGGCGGCCCTTGGCGATCGCCGCCGCCGCCCGCAGATCCTCGATGCGGCCGTTGGTGCACGAACCGATGAACACGCGGTCGACGGCGATATCGGCCAGCGGCGTGCCGGGGGCAAGGCCCATGTATTCCAGCGCCCGCCGCATGGCCCGGCGGCGGTGCTCGTCGGGCTCGTCGGCGGGGTCGGGGACGCGGGCGGTGATGGGCAGCACGTCCTGGGGGCTGGTGCCCCAGGTCACCTGCGGCGCCACGTCGGCCGCCGCCAGGGTGATCTCGGTGTCGAAAGCGGCGCCGTCGTCGGTCTTCAGCGTCTTCCAATAGTTGACCGCCGCCTCCCACGCGGCGCCCTTCGGCGCCTGCGGGCGGCCCTTCAGGTATTCGAACGTTGTCTCGTCGGGGGCGATGAGCCCGGCGCGGGCGCCGGCCTCGATGGTCATGTTGCACACCGTCATGCGCCCTTCCATCGACAGCGCCCGGATGGCCTCGCCGGCGTATTCGATGACATGGCCGGTGCCGCCGGCGGTGCCGATGCGGCCGATGATCGCCAGCACCAGATCCTTGGCGGTCACCCCGGCGGGCAGGCTGCCGTCGACGGTGATGCGCATGTTCTTGGCGCGGGCCTGCACCAGCGTCTGGGTGGCGAGCACATGCTCGACCTCGGAGGTGCCGATGCCGAAGGCCAGCGCCCCGAAGGCGCCGTGGGTGGCGGTGTGCGAATCGCCGCAGACGATGGTGGTGCCGGGCAGGGTGAAGCCCTGTTCGGGCCCGACGATGTGCACGATGCCCTGGCGGATGTCGTCCATCGGATAGTAGGGCACGGCGAAGTCGCGGGCGTTGGCCTCCAGGGTCTCGACCTGCAGGCGCGATTCGGGATCGGCGATGCCGTGCGAGCGGTCGGTGGTGGGGACGTTGTGATCGGCCACCGCCAGGGTCTGCCCCGGCCGCCGCACCTGGCGCCCGGCGGCGCGCAGCCCCTCGAAGGCCTGGGGGCTGGTCACCTCGTGGACGAGATGGCGGTCGATATAGATGAGGCAGGTGCCGTCATCCTGAACATCGACCAGATGGCTGTCCCAGATCTTGTCGAACAGGGTGCGCGGTGAAGCCATGTCTCGCTCTCGACTCATTCGTGAAGGGGCGCAGAATAGCGATTGCCCCGCGTGAGGGAAAGGGGCGTCGCGGCCAACGGGGGCGGGCCGCCTCAGCCGCCGCCGGCGGCGTGCAGCTTCAGCGCCGTGGCGATGAAGGTGTGGGTGGGCGTGGGCAGGCCGTGCTGGGCCCCCAGGCGCACCACCGCCCCCGACAGCCAGGGCAGTTCCAGCCGCGCGCCGCGTTCCAGGTCGCCCAGCATCGAGGACTTCATCTCGTGCGGCAGGCCGTCGACGAAGGCCATCACCCGCTCGCCCTGGTCGACGGGCAACTCGACGCCCTCGGCGCGAGCCACCGCCACCGCCTCGTCAACGGCGGCGCGCAGCAGGGCGCGGGTGTCGGCGTCATCGCGGATGGGGCCGATGGGCAGCCGCGTCAGACTGGTGACACCGCTGAACGGGGCCAGGAAGACGAACTTCTCCCAGATGTTGCGGCGGATGTCGGGGGCGACCTCGATCTCCACCCCGGCCGCTTGGCCGGCCTGGGCGAACGCCTCGATATTGCGGCCGGCGCCGCCCTCGGCGCGCCCCACCCACAGCCGCGCCAGGGTGCCGGTGTGGCGGATGACGCCGGGGGCGCCGATGACGGCGGCGATGTGGCAGACGCCGCCGACGGCATGGCCCGGCCCCAGCACCGAGTCGAGGCGCGGCACCGAGTCGACGCCGTTCTGGAAGGTGATGACGGGCGTGTCCGGCCCCAGCAGCGGGCGGACGACCTCGGCGGCGCTTTCGGTGTCCCACAGCTTGACCGAGAACAGCACCACATCGGCCGGGCCCAGATCCTCGGCGCGGTCGCTGGCGGTGACCGGGTGCAGGTGCAAGTCGCCGAGGGCGCTTTCCACCCTCAGGCCGTTCTCGCGCATGGCCGCCAGATGCGCCCCGCGCGCCAGGAAGCGCACGTCATGCCCCGCCGCCGCCAGCCGCGCCCCGAAATAGCCGCCGACCCCGCCGGCGCCGACAATCGCAATCCGCATCTCGCACCTCCCTCGCTGCACCAGACGCTTGGACGGGCGCGCCACAGCGGGCGCCGCCCAACGGGCACACCACGGGCCGGGGACACTGGCGCGTGCCCCCGGCCCGAAACGTCAACCGATGGAAAAGGGGCTCAGGCGCCCTTTTTCTTCTTCTTACTGCTGCCCTTGGCCACGGCGGCGGCCTCGCGCTCGGCGGCGGCCACCTTGGCGCCATAGCCGGTGGTCTGTTCGGCGATGCGGGCCGACTTGCCCCGGCGCTCGCGCAGGTAATACAGCTTGGCGCGCCGGACGGCGCCGCGCCGCACCACCTCGATCTGGGCGATGCTGGGCGAGTACAGCGGGAAGATTCGCTCCACGCCCTCGCCATAGCTGATCTTGCGCACCGTGAACGACGAGTTCAGGGCGTCGTTCTTGCGGGCGATGACCACGCCCTCATAGGCCTGGGTGCGCTCGCGGTTGCCCTCGACCACCTTGACGTGGACGCGCACCGTGTCGCCCGGCGAGAAGTCCGGCACGCCGCGCTCGGCGGTCAGCTTCGCCATCTGCTCGTTTTCGAGCTCTTGAATGATGTTCATTTTTCAGCCCTCAACCTTCTTCGCCGCGACGTACCGCTCCCACAAGTCGGGCCGCCGCTGCCGCGTCACCTCTTCCGCCTGCGCCTGCCGCCAGGCGCGGATCCTTTCGTGGTGGCCGGACAGCAGAATGTCCGGCACCGCCCGGCCCTGCCAAAGCTGGGGCCGGGTGTAGTGGGGATATTCCAGCAATCCCCGCTCGAAACTCTCTTCGGTCAGCGATTCCTCCCGGCCGACGACGCCCGGAAGCAAGCGCACCACCGCATCCATCAACACCAGCGCCGCCGGCTCGCCGCCCGACAGCACATAATCGCCGACGCTGACCTCCTCGGCGCCGTGGGCGTCCAGAACCCGTTGGTCGACGCCCTCGAAGCGCCCGCACAACAGCGTCACCCGTTCCTCGGCGGCCAGCGCCCGCACCCGCGCCTGGTCCAGCAAACGCCCCCGTGGCGTCAGATACACCAGCGGTCCGCCGCGGTGACCGGCACGGATCGCCGCGTCGACGACGTCGGGCCGCATGACCATGCCGGGGCCGCCGCCGACGGGCGTGTCGTCGACGGAGCGGTGTTTATCGCTCGCGAAAGCGCGAATGTCCACCGTTTCCAGCGCCCACACGCCCTCGGAAAGCGCCCGCCCGGCCAGCGAATGCCCCAGCGGCCCCGGAAACATCTCCGGGAAGATGGTCAGCACCGCCGCCGTCCACGCCGGGCCGCCCGCCGCCCTCGCCTGCGCCTCGTCCGCCACTCACTTCTCCTCGCCGGTCTCCGCCGGCGGCTCGATCACCAGCCGTCCCGCCGCCAGGTCCACCGTCGGCACCACCCGGCGGGTGAAGGGGTAGAGGGCGGTGCCGCCGCCCTCCAGGGCCACCTCCAGCACGTCGCCGGCGCCGAAGTCATGCACCGCCCGAACCGTCCCCAGGCGCTCGCCGTCCCCGGAGTCGACACCGAGGCCGACGAGGTCGGCGTAGTAATACTCCTCCGGGTCCGCGAGCGCCGGCAGGGCGGCGCGCGGCACCATCAGCCGGCATCCCCGCAGCGCCTCGGCCGCCTCGCGGCTGTCGACGCCCTCCATCGCGGCGACGACGACGCCCTTGGCCTGGCCGGTGACGCGCAGGCGCCGCCGCCAGGTGCCGGCCTCGTCCTCCACCGGGCCATACGCCGCCACCGCCTCGGCATCGGCGGTGAAGGGCTTGACCCGCAGCCGCCCTTGGACGCCGTGCGCGCCGACGACCACGCCCAGGCAGACGCGATCCTCCGGCACGGCCGTCCCCCGCGGCTACGCCTCGGCCTCGGCCCCGTCGCCGCCCTCGGCCGGCGCTTCCGCCGGCGCCGGCGCCTCGGCCTCGGCGGCGGCCGCCGCGGCGGCTTCCTGCTGCTCCTTCAGGCGCTCCTGCGCCTTGGCCTTGGGCTGCGGCTTCTTGGTCTGCTCGCGGCGGGGGCGCGGCGCCATCAGTTCCGCATCGGCCAGGAACTTGGCGACGCGGTCGGTGGGCTGCGCGCCGACGCCGAGCCAGTATTTCAGGCGCTCGGTCACCAGGGTGAGGCGCTGGTCGTGCTCGCGCGGCACCATCGGGTTGTAGGTGCCCACCTTCTCGATGAAGCGGCCGTCGCGCGGGCTGCGCGAATCGGCGACCACGATGCGATAGAACGGGCGCTTCTTGGCGCCGCCGCGGGCCAGACGAATCTTCAGAGACATTCCTTCTCCAATCCTTTTCCTGCTAAATCGAAATCAATCCTCAGCCGAAGGGGAAGCCGCCGCCGCCGCCGCCCGGCGGCATCATGCCCGGCGGCAGGCCGCCGCCCTTGAGCAGGCCCTTCTTCCCCATCTTGCCGACCTTCTTCATCATCCCCTGCATCTGCTGGTGCTGCTTGAGCAGGCGGTTGACGTCCTGGACGCTGACGCCGGACCCGGCGGCGATGCGCTTCTTGCGCGAAGCCTTGATGACCTCGGGCCGGCGCCGTTCCTTGGGCGTCATCGACAGGATGATCGCCTCCTGGCGCTTGATCATCGAGTCGTCGATATTGGCCTTCTCGATCTGCCCCTTGAGCTTGCCGATGCCCGGCAGCATCCCCAGCAGGCCCTTGACGTCGCCCATTTTCTTGATCTGGCGCAACTGGCTGAGCATGTCCTCCAGGTCGAACTGCCCCTTCTGGACCCGCTTCGCCAGCCGCTCGGCCTCTTCCTGCTCGATGGTCTCGGCGGCGCGCTCGACCAGGCTGACGACGTCGCCCATGCCCAGGATGCGCCCGGCGAGGCGGTCGGGGTGGAAGCCTTCCAGCCCGTCCAGCTTCTCGCCGGTACCCAAGAGCTTGATGGGCTTGCCGGTGACGGCCCGCATCGACAGGGCAGCGCCGCCGCGGGCGTCGCCGTCGACGCGGGTCAGGACGATGCCGCTGACGCCCACCTTCTCGTCGAACTCGCGCGCCAGGGTGACGGCGTCCTGGCCGGTCATGGCGTCGACGACCAGCAGGGTTTCCTGCGGCCGGGCGACGTCACGCACGTCGGCGACCTCGGCCATCAACTCCTGGTCGATGTGCAGGCGGCCGGCGGTGTCGAGGATGACGACGTCATAGCCCTCAAGCCGCGCCGTTTCCATCGCGCGGCGGGCGATGTCCACCGGCATCTGCCCGTCGACCACCGGCAGGCTGCCCACCTCGGCCTGCCGCGCCAGCACGGCAAGCTGCTCCTGCGCCGCCGGGCGGTAGACGTCCAGCGAGGCCAGCAGCACCTTCTTGCGCTCGCGCTTCTTCAGGCGGGCGGCGATCTTGGCGCTGGTGGTGGTCTTGCCCGAGCCCTGCAAGCCGACCATCAGGATCGGCACCGGCGGCTGGGCGCGCAGATCAAGCTCGGTGCCCTCGGTGCCCAGGGTCTCGACGAGGACGTCGTGGACGATCTTGACCACCATCTGGCCGGGGGTGACCGAGCGGATCACCTCCTGGCCGACGGCGCGCTCCTTGACCGTGGCAACGAAGTCCTTGACCACCGGCAGGGCGACGTCGGCCTCCAGCAGCGCCACGCGCACCTCGCGCATGGCCGCGTTGACGTCATCCTCGGTCAGCGCGCCCCGGCGGCGCAGCTTATCGAAGACGCCGCCCAGCCGGGCGCTCAGGCTCTCGAACATGCAAACCCTTCCGACGCAACGGGTATGGCGCCAGTGCGCGAACCCTCGCGGACTGGCGGACCTCCTCGGAGGCTGAGACGCTTCGCAACCTCAGAGAACCAAGCGAACGTGGTTATTAGCCGCGCCCCGCGCCAGTGTCAACCGCCGGCGCGGAGCCGGGCGAGCGACGGTGGGCGAAGGTGGGGGCGGGACGCCCCCTCCCAAGGCGCCAATGGCGGCTACTCGATCAATTGGCCGGCCGTTCGCAGATAGACCGGCCCGGTTTGGCCGATGGTCTCGCCGTCGAAGCTCTCGGAGGCGACGTGAATCTCCTCCAGCATTTCGGCGAGCCCCTGAACCTCCTGGTTGATGCGCCCCAGCGCGTTTTCGATGGTGTAGGTCAGCTCATGGATGGTGACGAAATCCTCGTCGCTCAGGGTCTCGGCGGCGAGGACGGCGGCGAGGCGTTCGTTGTATTCGGCGAAGTTCGCCACCGCCACCTCCAGGGTTTCGGCGGGCTTACCCTTGAAATGCTCGGGCCGTTCGTCGGCATGGGCGATGCCGGCGGCAAAAAGCGCCGCCCCCAGGCCCAGGGCATTGATCAACCGTCTCATCATTGCTCCTCTCTTCCCATATGCAAATGCGAGGCGATTGCAGTTAAAGCGCAAAAGCGGGCCTCGGGCAAGCCCGAAATCGCGGCGGGCGGATTAGCCGTCGTAGGGAGTATCGGCACCCCCTTGCGCAGACTGTGCGATCGGCGTCTTGTTGGCATGGGGGCGGGGGTCTCAGGTAAGGGGACAGGATTCGGCCGGTCTTCCATCGTTTCGGGTAAGTCGCGGCCATCCTTGCGGGTAGGAAATACAAGGAATTTCTAATGAGTACGCGAGTCGTGCTGGATTCGCGGGGGCCGTTATGCCAAAAGTTGCCCGACCGCAGTCCGGGTCCAGCCCCGGCGATCCGCGCCCGCCCGCCCGCGACTGCCGCAACAAGACGACTGAGTGGAGGAGAGCATGACCGTACGCGTTGCCATCAACGGTTTCGGCCGCATCGGCCGCCTGGTGCTGCGCGCCCTCGCCGAGCAGAAGCGCACCGACGTGCAGGTGGTGGCCATCAACGATCTGGGCTCGCCCGAAGCCAACGCGCATCTGTTCCGCTATGATTCCGTGCACGGTCGCTTTCCGGGCGAGGTGACGGTCGAGGGCAACAGCATGGATGTCGGCTTCGGGCCGATGAAGGTCACCGCCGAGCGCGACCCCACCAAGCTGCCCTGGGGCGAATTGGGCGTCGACATCGTCGCCGAGTGCACCGGCATCTTCACCAAGCGCGACAAGGCCGCCCTGCACCTTGAGGCCGGCGCCAAGCGCGTGCTCGTCTCCGCCCCCGCCGACGGCGCCGACCTGACGGTGGTCTACGGCGTCAACCACGACCAGCTCAAGCCCGAGCACACCATCGTCTCCAACGGCTCCTGCACCACCAACTGCCTGGCGCCGGTGGCGCATGTGCTCAAGGATCTGTGCGGCATCGAAAAGGGCTTCATGACCACGGTGCACGCCTATACCGGCGACCAGAACACCGTCGATACCCTGCACAAGGATCCGCACCGCGCCCGCGCCGCCGCGGTCAGCATGATCCCCACCTCGACCGGCGCCGCCAAGGCCATCGGCCTGGTCATCCCCGAACTGGCCGGCAAGCTGGACGGCACCGCCGTGCGCGTGCCCACCCCCAATGTCTCGATGATCGACCTGAAATTCGTCGCCGGGCGCGAGGTGAACGCCGAGGAGATCAACGCCGCGATGGCCAAGGCCGCCGCCGGGCCGCTGAAGGGGGTGCTGGACTACAACGACGCGCCGCTGGTCTCGGTCGACTTCAACCACAACCCGGCCTCGTCCACCTTCGACGCCACCCAGACCAAGGTGGTCGGCGGCAACCTCGTGCGCGTGCTGTCCTGGTACGACAACGAGTGGGGCTTCTCGTCGCGCATGAGCGACACCGCCGCGGCGATGGGCAAGCTGGGCTGATCCTCATGGCCGCGTTCAAAACCCTCGACGACCTGGACGTGGCGGGCAAGCGGGTGGTGGTGCGCAGCGACCTCAACGTCCCCATGAAGGACGGCAAGGTCACCGACGCCACCCGCATCGACCGCTCCGCCCAGACCATCCGCGAACTGGCCGACGCCGGCGCGCGGGTGGTGGTGGTGTCGCATTTCGGCCGCCCCAAGGGCCGGCGCGTACCCGAGATGAGCCTGAAGCCGGTGGCGGCGGCGCTGGGCGAGGCGCTGGGGCGCCCCGTCGCCTTCGCCGAGGACTGCGTCGGCCCCGCCGCCGAGGCGGTGGTGAACGGCCTGGGCGACGGCGGCGTGGCGCTGCTGGAGAACCTGCGCTACCACGCCGAGGAGGAGAAGAACGACGCCGCATTCGCCGGCAGGCTGGCGGCGCTGGGCGACGTTTACGTCAACGACGCCTTCTCGACCGCCCACCGCGCCCACGCCTCGACCGAGGCCATCGCGCGGCTGCTGCCGTCGGCGGCCGGGCGGCTGATGCAGGCCGAGCTGGAGGCGCTGACCAAGGCCCTGGAGGCGCCGGAACGGCCGCTGGCGGCCGTGGTCGGCGGCGCCAAGGTGTCCACCAAGCTGGACCTCCTGGGCAATCTCGTCGGCCGCGTCGACATGATCATCATCGGCGGCGGCATGGCCAACACCTTCCTGTTCGCGCAAGGCCTCGACGTCGGCAAGTCGCTGTGCGAGAAGGAAATGGCCGACACCGCCCGCGCCATCCTCGACAAGGCCGCGGCGGCGGGCTGCGAGATCGTGCTGCCCACCGACGCCGTGGTGGCGCGCGAGTTCCGCGAGAACGCCTGGGCCGACATCGTCACCGTCGACAAGGTGCCGGCCGACACCATGATCCTGGACACCGGCCCCGACAGCGTGCAGGCCATCAAGCGCAAGCTGGCCGGCTGCAAGACGCTGGTCTGGAATGGCCCCCTGGGCGCCTTCGAGGTCATCCCCTTCGACGACGCCACCAACACCGTCGCCCAGGAGGCGGCGCGCCTGACCGGCCAGGGGCGGCTGCTGACGGTGGCGGGCGGCGGCGACACGGTGGCGGCGCTGGCTCATGCCGGGGTGCTGGAGAAGTTCTCCTACGTCTCCACCGCCGGCGGCGCCTTCCTGGAGTGGCTGGAGGGCAAGGATCTGCCTGGCGTGGCGGCCCTGAAAGCCTGAGGGTGCGGACCCGTTCGCGCCTGGCGGCGCTCGCGCGCCCCGCTGGCGCCCTTTCGGTTGACGCCTCGGCGCGGCGCGAATAGGTTTCCGCACCTCTCGCAGTCCCTGGGGAACCGCCAGCGATGTCCGAGCCGCTTCGCGACCTTGCCCGTGAATCCAACGCCTGGCCGTTCCAGGAGGCGCGCGCCCTGCTGGACAAGCGCCTGAAGGGCGGGGCGCCCGAGAAAGGCTTCGTGCTGTTCGAGACCGGCTACGGCCCCTCGGGCCTGCCCCATATCGGCACCTTCGGCGAGGTGGCGCGCACGGAATGGGTGCGCAACGCCTTCCATCGCCTCGCCCCCGACATTCCCACCAAGCTGTACGCCTTCTCGGACGACATGGACGGGCTGCGCAAGGTGCCCGACAACATCCCCAACCGCGAGATGGTCGCCCAGCACCTGGGCAAGCCGCTGACCGCCATTCCCGACCCCTTCGGCACGCATGAGAGCTTCGGCCACCACAACAACGCCCGCCTGCGCGCCTTCCTCGATTCCTTCGGCTTCGAATACGAGTTCCAAAGCGCCACCGACTGCTACCAGAGCGGCCGCTTCGACGACGCGCTGCTGGCGGTGCTGCGCCATTACGACGCGGTGATCGACGTCATCCTGCCCACCCTGGGCGAGGAGCGGCGCCAGACCTACAGCCCCTTCCTGCCCGTCTGCCCGCGCACCGGCCAAGTGTTGCAGGTGCCGGTGGTCGAGCGCGACGCCGAGGCCGGCACCATCGTCTATCGCGACGCGGACGGGCGGCTGGTCGAGACGCCGGTCACCGGCGGGCGCTGCAAGCTGCAATGGAAGTGCGACTGGGCCATGCGCTGGTACGCGCTGGGTGTCGACTACGAGATGTCGGGCAAGGATCTGATCCCGTCGGTGGAACTCAGCTCGCGCATCTGCCGCATCCTGGGCGGGCGGCCGCCGCAGAATCTGACCTACGAGCTGTTCCTGGACGAGAACGGCCAGAAGATTTCCAAGTCCAAGGGCAACGGCATCGCCGTCGAGGACTGGCTGCGCTACGCCCCGCCGGAGAGCCTGGCGCTGTTCATGTACCAGGCGCCCAAGCGCGCCAAGCGGCTGTATTTCGACGTCATCCCCAAGAACGTCGACGACTACCTAACCCATGTCGCCAAGTTCCGCGAACAGGACGCGGCGGCGCGATTGCAGAACCCCGCCTGGCACATCCACGACGGCGCGCCGCCGGCCGAGGCCGAATCGCCGCTCGGCTTCGGGCTGCTGCTCAACCTGGCCAGCGTCTGCCACGCCGAGGAACCGCAGGTGCTGTGGCAGTTCATCCGCCGCTACGCACCCGAGGCCGGCCCCGCCACCCACCCGCTGCTGGACCGGCTGGTCGGCCACGCCGTCGCCTATTACCAGGACTTCGTCAAGCCGGCGAAGACCTACCGCGCGGCCACCCCCGCCGAGGCGGCGGCGCTGGCGGAACTGGCAGCGGAACTGCGGGCGCTGGGGCCGGGGGCGGAAGCCGAGGCCTTCCAGAACGCCGTCTACGAGGTCGGCAAGCGCCACGCCGAGACCTTCCCCGACCTCAAGGCCTGGTTCAAGGCGCTGTACCAGATTCTGCTGGGGCAGGAGCAGGGGCCGCGCATGGGCTCGTTCATCGCCCTCTATGGCGCGGCGGAATCCATCGCGCTGCTGGAAAAGGCGGCGGCGGGGGAGGATTTGTCGGGCTGAGGGCCTCAGCCCTGGCGCATCGCCCCGATGCCGGCGCCCACCTCCAGGCCGCCGAACCAGTCGAGGAAACGGCGCACGTCCTCGCCCCGGAACAGCTTGCCGTGCTGCGGCGCCATGATGTCGATGTCGAGGCGCGAGACCATGCCGATCCAGGCGTCGCGCGCCTGCGGCGAGCCCATCCAGCGGCGGTGGAAGCCTTCCATATAGGCGACGTGGCGGTTGAAGTCGTCGACGAACAGGCTGTCGGCCTCCTCCGGCGGCACCAGGGCGGCGCCGATGTCGCCGCTGAACAGCACCCGCGCCTTGGGGTCATAGACGACATAGCAGCCCGGCGAGTGCAGATAGTGGGCCGGCAGGATCTGCAGGGCGACACCGCCCAGGCGCACGGTGGTTCCCTCGTCGGGAATCTTCACCATGCGGGCGTCGCGGTCGAAATGGCTGATGAAGCCGGTCCACATCCACGGCACCAGCACCTCGAGATTCGCGCCGCACATCCGCCGCCACAGCGGCAGCGACGACGACACGTCGGGATCCTGGTGCGACAGGAACAGATGGCTGATGCTGTCCGCCGGCACCTCCTGCGTCAGCGCCGCCAGCATGGCCGGGAACAGTTCCATACCGCCCGGATCCAGCAGCATCGTCTGCCCGCCGACGCAGACGACGCACTGGTTGGTATCGATGATGTTGTCGGGGCGGTCGGGGTCGCGCGCGAAGACCAGCCAGCGGTGGTCGCCGTCGCGGTAGATGGTGCTGCCTTTCATGCCCTGCTCCCTGTCCCCGATTGCTGGCCCGTTGCCTCAGCCATGCGCGCGCCGGCAGGCCGCCGCCACGGCGCGGCCTTCGTCCTGGGCGCGGCGCACGGCCGTGCCCGCCGTGGCCGTCATGTCGCGAAGTTGCCCGACATAGTCGCGCATGGTCTGGGCGACGGTGCGGAATTCGGGCTCGTGGCGGCCGGCGCCCGAGGCCTCGATGGCGATGTTGGTGGCGATGCTGTCCGAGGCCGACACCACGCTTTCCACAGCCCGAGCCTGGGCGGCGAGGGCCTCGACGGAATCGACCATGCCCAGCACCGTTTCCTCCATGCTGGCCATCAGCCCCGCCTGCGCCGCGCTCACCGCCTCCAGCGAGCGCCCCTGCCGCTCCAGGGCGGCGACGGTGCGCTCCATCAGCCGCAGCTCGTGGATGAAGCGCAGCCCGGCGGCGGCGAAGCGGTAGCTGTCATGCATCACCGCCGCGCAATCGGTCTGCGCCTGCGCCAGGCGGTTGACCAGTTCGCGGGTGTACTGGGTCAACGCCCGCACGGCGCGGCCGGCGTCGCCCGCGCGCCCCGCCACCAATTCGGCGTTCAGCGACAGAATGCGCAGGTTCTCGGCAAGTTCCTGAAGGTCGGTAAAGGCGTGGAAGGCCTTGACGGTGTCTCCGAACAGGACGGAGACCCGCGCCTCCAGCGCGTCCACCCCCCCGCCACGCTCGCCTACGCCGCGGGCGCCCTCGGCCATGCAATGCTCCCTCTTCGTACCAAAGTACCCTATCGGAATTTTTCCCGAATTGTAAGGGAATGCGCCATCTGTTCAGGACGGGTGCTTTCGGCTAGGGTCCGGCCCACGGTGGGAGGCCCGAAGTGATCGACACCTATCCCCTGACGGGACCATTGCTGCGGCTGTTGGACCCCGAACGGGCGCACGCGCTGGCGGTGTGGGCGGCCGCGCGCGGCCTGACGCCGCGCCAGCGCGCGCCCGACCCGCCGCTGCTGGCCTGTCGATTGTGGGGGCGCCGCTTCCCGAACCCCATCGGCCTGGCGGCGGGCTTCGACAAGGACGCCCGCGCCGCCGACGCCCTGCTGGACATGGGCTTCGGCTTCGTCGAAATAGGCACCGTGACCCCAAAGCCGCAGCCCGGCAACCCGCGCCCGCGCATGTTCCGCCTGCGCGAGGACGGGGCGGTCATCAACCGCATGGGCTTCAACAGCGGCGGCGCGGCGGCGGCGGCGGCGCGCCTGGCGCGACGGCAACGGCGCGGCGTCGTCGGCGTCAATCTGGGCAAGAACAAGGACACCGCCGACGCCGCCGCCGATTACGAAAGCGGCGTCGAGGCCTTGGCGCCGCTGGCCGATTATGTGGTCATCAACGTCTCGTCACCGAACACGCCGGGGCTGCGGGCCCTGCAGGGGCGGGCGCCGCTGGAGGCGCTGGTGGCGCGGGTGCGCGCCGCCCTCGACGCGCGGGTGCCCGAGGCGACGCCGCCCTTGCTGCTGAAGGTCGCCCCCGACCTGACCGACGACGACCGCGGCGACATCGCCGCCGTGGCGCTGGCGGGGGGGCTGGATGGCCTGATCGTCACCAACACCACCGTCGGGCGGCCGCCGTCGCTGCGCTCGCGCCACCGCGACGAGGTTGGCGGCCTCAGCGGCCGGCCGCTGTTCGCCCTGTCCACCGAGGTATTGTCCGACCTCTACCGCCGCACCGAGGCCCGCCTGCCCATCATCGGCGTCGGCGGCATCGCCTCCGGCGCCGACGCCTATGCCAAGATTCGCGCCGGCGCCTCGCTGGTGCAGCTTTACACCGCCCTCGTCTATCAGGGGCCGGCGCTGGTGGGGCGGATCAAGACCGACCTGGCGCGGCGGCTGGCGGCGGACGGCTTCACCTCCGTCGCCGAGGCCGTCGGCGCCGACCACCGCTGAGGGAACCATCCGCGCCATGACCGACGTTCCGCTGATCGCCGGCCTCTCCGAGGTCATCGACGCCTATGACGCCCTCATCCTCGACCTGTGGGGGGTGGTCCATGACGGCGTGCGCCTGTACCCGCAGGTGCCGGAGACCCTGGCCCGCCTGCGCGACGCCGGCCGCCACACGCTGCTGCTGTCCAACGCGCCGCGCCGCGCCTACGCCCTGGTCGAGGCCATGACCGGCATGGGCCTGGACCGTGGGCTCTACGGCGCGGTGATGTCCTCGGGCGAAGCCGTCCACCGGGCGTTGCTCGCCCGCGACGATCCCTTTTTCGCCGCCCTGGGCCGGCGCTGCCTGCACATCGGGCCCGAGCGCGACCGCAACATCTTCGAGGGGCTGGACCTGAGCCTCGCCGCCGACCCGGCGGCGGCCGATTTCGTGCTCAACACCGGCCCCTGGTCGCTGGAGGAAACCGTCGCCGACTACGAGGTGCAGTTGCGCGCCTGCGCCGCCGCCGGGCTGCCGATGGTCTGCGCCAACCCCGACCTCGTCGTCATCCGCGAGGGCCGCGCCGTCATCTGCGCCGGGGCGCTGGCGCGGCGCTACGAGGAACTGGGCGGCCGCGTCGCCTATCGCGGCAAGCCCGACCCGGCCATCTACGACGACTGCATGGCGCTGCTGGAGGGCGTCGACCGGCGCCGGGTGCTGGCGGTGGGCGACGCCTTCCACACCGACATCGCCGGCGCCGCCAACGCCGGCATCGACGCCGTCCTCGTCACCAGCGGCATCCACGCCGAGGAAATGGGCGTCGGTGCCTGGGGCGAGCCGCCGGCGCCGGAACGGCTGCGGGCGGCGGTGGCGCGGCACGGCCAGAGGCCGCTGGCGGCGATTCCGGCGCTGCGGTGGTAAGTGGCGCCACCGCCACAGGTGTTGCAAAAACGCCGCGACCTTCCCATATTAAGAAGCACTGTCATATGTGGGAGAGGTACGGTGCGGATGTGGGATCGGTTGCTGATGGGCTTCTGGCGTCGGGTCACCGGCGCGGCGCCACGGCGACCGACGGCGCGCTACCCGGTGCGGCTGCGGTAACGCGCGAAGGGACGGCGGCGACGGGCCGCCCTACACCGCCCGGCGGCGGGCGGCGGGTACGTTGCGGGCGCGGTTGTCCTCTTCCTCGAACAGCGCCGCCAGTTGGCGCAGCATCGTTCCCCCCAGTTCCTCGGCGTCCATGATGGTCACCGCCCGGCGGTAATAGCGGGTGACGTCGTGGCCGATGCCGATGGCGATCAGCTCCACCGGCGAGCGCGCCTCGATCCAGTCGATGACGTCGCGCAGGTGCTTTTCCAGATAGTTGCCCGGATTGACCGACAGCGTCGAATCGTCCACCGGCGCGCCGTCGGAGATCACCATCAGCACGCGCCGCTGCTCGGGGCGGGCGATCAGGCGCTGGTGCGCCCACAGCAGCGCCTCGCCGTCGATGTTCTCCTTGAGGATACCCTCGCGCAGCATCAGGCCCAGATTGCGGCGCGCCCGCCGCCAGGGGGTGTCGGCGGCCTTGTAGACGATGTGCCGCAGGTCGTTGAGCCGCCCGGGATGGGCCGGGCGCGCGGCCTCCAGCCACGCCTCGCGGGCGCGGCCGCCCTTCCAGGCGCGGGTGGTGAAGCCGAGAATCTCCACCTTCACCCCGCAGCGTTCCAGGGTGCGGGCCAGGATGTCGGCGCTCATCGCCGCCACGGTGATCGGCCGCCCGCGCATGGAGCCGGAATTGTCCAACAGCAGCGTCACCACCGTATCGCGGAAGTCGGTGTCCTGCTCCTGCTTGAACGACAGGCTGTGCACCGGATTGGCGACGATGCGCGCCAGGCGCCCCGAATCCAGCAGCCCCTCCTCCAGATCGAAGGCCCAGGCCCGCACCTGCTTGGCCATCAGCCGCCGCTGCAGGCGGTTGGCCAGGCGGCTGACGACGCCCTGCAGATGCGCCAGTTGCTGGTCGAGCTGGAAGCGCAGCCGCTGCAATTCCTCGGTGTCGCACAGCTCCTCGGCCTCGATAATCTGGTCGTAGTCGCGCGTATAGGCGCGGTAGGGGCGATCCTGGGCGTCGGGGCCGGCATTGTGGTGTAGGCGCCGGGCGCTGGCGCCGGCCGGCTCCTCGCTGCCGTGGCCGGGCAGCATGGCACCGTCGCTCATGTCGGCGTCGCCGGCGCCCTCGGCCTCGGCGGTGTCGCTGCCCTCGGCCTGGGTCTCGCCCTCGCCGCCCTGGGCCTGGCCCTGCTGGCCGCCCTGGGCCTGCGGCGCCTCGCCGCCCTCCTGCTCGTCCTCGGGCTCGGCGGACTGCGGATCCTCCTCGGCGGGGCTGGCGTCCTCCTCCTCGATGCCCAGATCGACCAGAAGCGCGTGCACGTCCTGGGCGAAGCGGTCCTGGTCGTCGATGTCCTCGGCCATCGCGCTCAGCCACGCCCCCACCCGCGCCTCGACCTCGCCGCGGGTCAGATCGAGCATCCGGCGCGCCGCCGGCGGCGTCGGCAGGCCGCCGAAATGCTCGCGCGCCAGCAGGCGCACCGTCTCCGCCAGCGGCACCTGGTCCGCGCGCACCACCTTGTCCAGGTTCTCGCGGCGAAGCTGCTTGTCCAGCCAGACGGTCAGGTTTCCCGCCGCGCCCGGCAGCCGCCGCGCGCCCAGGGCCTCGACCCGCGACTGCTCCAGCGCCTCGAACATCGCGCGCCCCTCGGCGCTGTGCGGCAGGCGCCGCGCGTGCAGGCGGGCGTCGTGGTGGCGCAGGCGCAGCGCCGCCGCATCGCCGGCGCCGCGCAGGCGGGCCATGTCCTCGGGGTCGATGCGCCGTGGCGGAATCGGCAGCTTGACGTTGCGTCCGGCCAGCGCGCCGGTGCCGGCGGCGAAGCCGACCTCGACGCCGGTGCGCCCCGACACCGCCCGCACCGCGGCGGCCAGGCGGCGCTTGACCTCCTCCACCGGGCCTTCGCGCCGGGCGATCGGCTGACGGTTGTTGCTGACCGGCATCGCCCCTCCGCTACATCACCGTGGCGCGCACACCCAGATTGCCGAGGTCGCGCCCGAAGCAGCGCTGGTAATACTCGGCGACCAGCGGGCGCTCGACCTCGTCGCACTTGTTGAGGAAGGTGACCCGGAAGGCGAAGTCGACATCGCCGAAGATGGTGGCATTCTCGGCCCAGGTGATGACGGTGCGCGGGCTCATGACCGTCGAGATGTCGCCATTGATGAACCCGGCGCGGGTCAGATCCGCCATCGCCACCATCGCCGAGACGGTCTCGCGGCCCTCCTTGCCGTCGTAGTCCGGCAGCCTGGACAGCACGATCTCGACCTCGGCGTCGTGGGGCAGGTAGTTCAGGGTAGCGACAATGTTCCAGCGGTCCATCTGCCCCTGGTTGATCTGCTGGGTGCCGTGATACATGCCGGTGGTGTCGCCCAGGCCGACGGTGTTGGCGGTGGCGAACAGCCGGAAGGCGGGGTGGGGCCGAATCACCCGCGACTGGTCCAGCAGCGTCAACCGGCCCTCGACCTCCAGCACCCGCTGGATGACGAACATCACGTCGGGGCGGCCGGCGTCGTATTCGTCGAACACCAAGGCGCAGGGATGCTGCAGCGCCCAGGGCAGGATGCCCTCGCGGAATTCGGTCACCTGCTTGCCGTCGCGGATGACGATGGCGTCCTTGCCGATGAGGTCGATGCGGCTGACGTGGCTGTCGAGATTGACGCGCACGCAGGGCCAGTTCAGCCGCGCCGCCACCTGCTCGATATGGGTGGACTTGCCGGTGCCGTGGTAGCCCTGGATCATGACGCGCCGGTTGTGCGCGAAGCCGGCGAGGATGGCCAGGGTGGTATCGCGGTCGAAGCGGTAGGTGGCGTCGACCAGCGGCACATGCTCGCTGCCCTGCGAGAAGGCCGGAACCGTCATCTCGGAATCGATGCCGAAGGTCTGGCGCACCGAAATCTCGATGTCCGGCATCGCCTGGGGGTCGTCGGAGGCGAGGGGCGTGTTGGTTTCGCTGGAACGCATTTTACCTTCCGGTTGGGGGGCTTTGGTGTGGTGTGG
The DNA here is from genome assembly GCA_041685145.1 of Magnetospirillaceae bacterium. Taxonomy (GTDB): domain Bacteria; phylum Pseudomonadota; class Alphaproteobacteria; order Rhodospirillales; family Magnetospirillaceae; genus JAWLGJ01. Next base: position 70,390 of record JAWLGJ010000007.1, read on the forward strand.
GGCGCGCGGCCAGCGCTAGCCGCCCAGGCTGGCGCGCAGGGTGTTGTAGGCGCGGTTGATTTCCTTGAACCGCTCCTCGGCGGCCTTGGAGCCGTTGTTGGCGTCGGGATGGTGGCGCTTGACGAGTTGCTTGTAGCGGGCCTTCAGCGCCGCCAGGTCGAACGGACCGTCCAGGCCCAGCACGCGCACCGCCTGCTCCTCGGCCGACGGCGCCCGGCGCACCGGGGCGCCGCCCTCGCACTCGCCGGCGAAGAAGCCGAAGGGGTCGTGCATACGGGCGGAGTCGAAGCGGAACCGGCGCCCGCCGCCCAGCGTGCCCAGCCGCCAGGTGGGCCGTCGCCAGGTGACGTCCTGGCGCAGCATCCCCTCGATCTCCTCGGTGGACATGCCGGCGTAGTAGTCCCAGGCGGCGTTGTAGGCGCGGACATGGTCGAGGCAGAACCAGTAATAGCTGTTCAGCCGCTCGCGCGAGCGCGGCGCGCGGTATTCGCCGGAACGGTCGCAGCCGGGATGGTCGCAGTGACGCGCCGGCGCCTCGCGGGCCCTTCCCTTCGCCGTTTCGCTGTCGCACATCCGTTCCATGACACCTCACTATGAGCACTCGCCCGGCTCCTGACAAGCCATCCCCCGTGCGGCCGAGCCTCCCCTTGCGTCGGCTTGACGCACGCCGCCGGGACGGGCAGGTTTGCCGAGGCCCGCACAGGAGACGACATGAGCGTTCGCGACACCATGGAACGGAAGCTCCGTGACGCATTCGCCCCGGAGCGCCTGGAGATTATCGACGACTCGCAGCGCCACGCAGGCCACGCCGGAGCCCACCCCGAAGGGGAGTCCCACTTCCGGCTGGAAATGGTGTCCGCGGCCTTCGAAGGGAAGTCCCGCGTGGAGCGGCAGCGGATGGTCTACGCGGTTCTCTCGCAAGAATTGCAGGACCGCGTGCACGCCCTGAACCTGCGCCTTTTCGCCCCGGGCGAGAACAATCGTAATTTTTAACAACATCGCCGGTTAGGCCACGGGCCGGTTCGCCGGCGTGATGCAACCCTCGCTTGCACGGGGCGGGGGGAGGCGTCATACTGCCCGGCGAGGCGCAGGCTTGGTTGGGGAGGAGCATGGAGCGGGAGCTCCTGGAGAGCGTGCTGGAAAGCCGCAACGTCACCGTTTCGGGACGCCGCACCAGCATGCGCCTGGAACCCGACATGTGGGACGCCCTGGCGGAAATCTGCCGGCGCGAGGGCATGACCATGAACCAGTTGTGCTCGCGCATCGACGAGATGCGCCGCGGCGGCTCGCTGACCTCGGCGACGCGCGTCTATGTCATGCGCTATTTCCGCCGCCGCGCCGCCGACGCCGATTCCGACGCCGCCCCCGACGCCGCCCCCGACTCCGGGGCCGAGGGCGACGGCCCCGCCGGCGGCCGCGGCGACGGCACGCGCCCCAACCTTCAGTCGCCGGTATAGAAGTCCGGCCAGCGCCGCTTCGCCACCGGCCCGTCCGCCGCCTGGGCGTGGCAGGAATCGAGGAGCGGCGGGCGCTTGCCCGCCTCGGCGCCTTCGGCGCGCGCCCGCACCAGCGTCTGCCAGGCGGTGGTCGCCAGCGGCGCGAACAACTCGACGACGTGGGTGCAGCCCTTGGTGCCGCCGTGGCGGCGGCGCACCTCGCGCAGGAAGCCGGGGCCGATGGTCAGCCCGACGATGTCCTGGAAGGCCGGCGCGATGGCGTTGCAGATGCCGTAGGGGCCGGCGTCGATGGCCACCTCGACGGCGCGCACGGTCATGGCGCCGTCGACGGTCAGGCGCACCGCCATGTCATGCACCGGCTCGCCCGCCTCGATGCGGCCGCGGTCGTGGTTGTCGAAGCCATAGGTCTTGCGGTCGGTCAATCGCGCCTCGACGTCCCACAGCCCGTCGGCGCGGCGATAGCCGCGGCAGACGATGTCGCGCTGGTGGATTTCGTCGCGTTCGGCGGGCGGGGACAGCGGCATGGCGTGGAGGAAGCTAGGCGCGCCACCGGCCGTGGTCAAGCGGCGGCGAAAAAAGAAACCCTCCCGGCCAGCGGGGCCGGGAGGGTCAAGTCGAGGGAAACGACCGCTTCCGTGTACGGGAAGCGGCTACCGCCGCTCCACCAGCTTCTGTTTCAAGGAGCCGATGGCCTGGGCGGGATTGAGGCCCTTGGGGCACACGGTCGTGCAGTTCATGATCGTGTGGCACCGATAGAGCCGGAAGGGATCGTTCAGTTCGTCGAGGCGCTCGCCGGTGGCCTCGTCGCGGGAATCGTGCACCCAGCGCGCCGCCTGCAACAGGATCGCCGGGCCCAGGTAGCGCTCGCCGTTCCACCAATAGCTGGGGCAGGAGGTCTGGCAGCAGAAGCACAGGATGCACTCCCACAGGCCGTCGAGCTTGGCGCGCTCCTCGGGGCTCTGGCGGCGCTCGGCGTTCGGCGGCGGCGGGGTGTCGGCCTGCAACCAGGGCTTGATCGACTCGTACTGAGCGTAGGGCACGGTGAGGTCGGGCACCAGATCCTTGACCACCGGCATGTGCGGCAGCGGATAGATCTTGACGTCGCCCTCGATGTCCTCGATCGGTTTCAGGCAGGCCAGGGTGTTGGTGCCGTCGATGTTCAGCGCGCAGCTTCCGCAGATGCCCTCGCGGCAGGAACGCCGGAAGGTCAGGGTGGCGTCGACCTCGTTCTTGATCTTGATCAGCGCGTCCAGGACCATCGGCCCGCACGCCTCCAGATCAAGCTCGTAGCTGTCGACGCGCGGGTTCTCGCCGCTGTCGGGATCCCAGCGGTAGATGTGGAAGGTGCGGACCTTCTTGGCGCCGGCGGGCGCCTTGAAGGTGCGGCCCTGCTTGACCCGGGAGTGGGCGGGGAGCGCGAACTCGACCATTCGATTCCTCGCAGCTTCAGTAGACCCGCGCCTTGGGCGGGATGTAGTCGACTTCGTCGGTAAGCGTATAGGTGTGCACCGGGCGGTAGTCGAGGCGCACCTGCCCCTTTTCGTCCACCCAGGCGAGGCTGTGTTTCATCCAGGTGTCGTCGTCCCGGTCGGGGAAGTCCTCGCGGGCATGGGCGCCGCGGCTTTCCTTGCGCGCCTCGGCGGAATGGATGGTGGCCTTGGCGCAGGCGAGGAGGTTTTCCAGCTCCAGCGTCTCGACCAGGTCGGAGTTCCAGATCATCGAGCGGTCGGAGACGCGCAGATCGGCGAGCCCCTCCCAGATTTCGTCGATGGCCTTGACGCCCTCGGCCAGGGTCTCCTGGGTGCGGAAGACGGCGGCGTCGCGCTGCATGGCGCGCTGCATCCGGCCGCGAATGTCGGCGGTGGGCGAGCCGCCGTCGGCGTGGCGCAGGCGGTCGAAACGCCCCAGCGCGGCGTCGGCGGCGTCGTCGGGCAGCGCCGCGTGGGCGGCGCCGGGCTTGACGACCTCGGCGGCCCGCAGGGCGGCGGCGCGGCCGAAGACGACGATGTCCAGCAGCGAATTGGTGCCCAGGCGGTTGGCGCCATGCACCGAGACGCTGGCGCACTCGCCGATGGCCATCAGGCCGGGGCACACCGCGTCGGCGTCGTCCTTGGTGGGGCGCAGCACCTCGCCGCGGTAATTGGTGGGGATGCCGCCCATGTTGTAGTGCACCGTCGGCAGCACCGGAATCGGCTCCCGCGTGGCGTCGACGCCGGCGAAAATCTTGGCGGTCTCGGTGATGCCGGGCAGGCGCTGGTGCAGGATGTCGGCGCCCAGATGCTCCAGGTGCAGGTGAATGTGGTCGTTCTCGGCCCCGACGCCGCGCCCCTCGCGAATCTCGATGGTCATGGCGCGGCTGACGACGTCGCGGCTGGCGAGATCCTTGGCGGTGGGGGCGTAGCGCTCCATGAAGCGCTCGCCGGCGGAATTGGTCAGATAACCGCCCTCGCCGCGCGCGCCCTCGGTGATCAGACACCCCGAGCCGTAGATGCCGGTGGGGTGGAACTGCACGAACTCCATGTCCTGCAACGGCAGGCCGGCGCGGGCCACCATGCCGTTGCCGTCGCCGGTGCAGGTGTGCGCCGAGGTGCAGGAGAAATAGGCCCGGCCGTAGCCGCCGGTGGCCAGCACCGTCATGTGGGCGCGGAAGACGTGGATGGAGCCGTCGTCGAGGTTCCAGGCCACGACGCCGCGGCACGCCCCCTCGGCGTCCATGATCAGGTCGATGGCGATGAACTCGACGAAGAACTCGCAGCCGTGCTTGAGGCTCTGCTGGTAGAGGCTGTGCAGGATGGCGTGGCCGGTGCGGTCGGCGGCGGCGCAGGCGCGCTGCACCGGCGCCTCGCCGTAGTTGCGCATGTGGCCGCCGAAGGGGCGCTGGTAGATGCGCCCGTCCTCGGTGCGGCTGAACGGCACCCCGAAATGCTCCAGCTCGTAGACCGCCGGGATGGCCTCGCGGCACATGTATTCGATGGCGTCCTGATCGCCCAGCCAGTCCGACCCCTTGACGGTGTCGTACATGTGCCAGCGCCAGTTGTCCTCGGCCATGTTGCCGAGCGCGGCGCCGATGCCGCCCTGGGCGGCGACGGTGTGGCTGCGGGTGGGGAAGACCTTGGTGACGCAGGCCGTCTTCAGGCCCGCGGCGCCCATGCCCAGGGTGGCGCGCAGGCCGGCGCCGCCGGCGCCGACGACGACGACGTCGTAATAGTGGGTGTGGACCTGGTAGGCCGCCATTCGCCTAGCCTCCGATGCCGAACATGATCACCGCCAGCGCGGCGAAGGCGCCCAACCCCACGCCCAGCAGCCGCAGCGCGATCAGCGAGGCGAGCTTCACCGCCTCGTCATGCACATAATCCTCGATCACCACCTGCACCCCCAGCACCGCGTGCCAGAAGGTGACGATGACGACCAGCACCATCATCGCCAGATTGCCGGGATTGGCGAAGAAGGCCCGGAAGGTCTCGTAGTCGGCGCCGACAAGGCCCAGCATCGAGATCACGAACCACAGGCTCAGCGGCACCAGGGCGACGGCGGTCAGCCGCTGCAGCCACCAATGGCCGACGCCCTCCTTGGCCGAGCCGAGGCCGCGCGCGCGGCCCAACGGGGATTGCAGAGCCATCGTCACCCCCCTACCACTGCGAAAAGCCGACGATCCACGACGCCAGGGTCAGCACCGCCGCCACCGCCAGCACCACCCGGCCGGAACGGTAGGCCTGCGGCAGTTCGAAGCCCCAGCCGATGTCCCACAGCAGATGCCGGATGCCGTTGCACAGGTGATAGAACAGCGCCGCCGACCAGCCCATCAGCAGCAGCACCCCCAGCCAGGAGCCGACCAGCGCCTGCGCGCGGGCGAACTCCTCGGGGCCGTAGGCGGCGGCCCCCAGCCAATAGGCCAGCAGCAGCGTGCCCAGCGCCAGGAAGACGCCGGTGGCGCGGTGGGTGATCGACATCAGCGCCAGCATCGGCAGCCGATAGATCTGCAGGTGCGGTGACAGCGGTCGGTTGCGGGTGCTCATTTGCGGCCCCTCGCGAAGGACTCGTTTATTGTGGCGATGCAGCAAAGGTTCTAGACCGCCAGTTTGGTCAAGTCAACGCCGCAGACTACCCGATCTGGCGGGGACGCTTATGCAGAAAGTCTGAAATAACCGCGACTTCTGCCCAGTCCGAAAACCTACCCGATGGGACGGCCCCGGCGCGGCCGCCGCGCCGCGGGCTATTGCCGGCGCGGCAGCAGCACGGTGTAGTCGAGGTCCAGGACCACCGCCGGGTCCACCTTGCCGTCGGCGCCCTTGTCGGGAAAGTCGGCGCAGGGCCGGTCCTTGGCGGCGACGGTGCGCAGCCGCAGGGCGCCCGCCTCGGCGTGGCCGGGAATGGCGCTCTTGTCCAGCACCTGCGACCAGGCATAGATGGTGTCCCCGGCGAAGGTAGGGTTGGCGTGGCGCCCGCCGTTCAGCGCCAGCACCTTGACCGCGTTGCCCAGGCCGTTGAAGGAAAGGGCGCGGGCGATGCTGATGATGTGGCCGCCATAGACCAGCCGGCGCCCGAAGCGGCCCTGGCCCTCGCTGTGCTGGTTGAAATGCACCTTGGCGGTGTTCTGGTACAGCCGCGTGGCCATCATGTGCTCGGCCTCCTCGACGGTGGTGCCGTCGACATGGTCGATGCGCTCGCCGATGGCGTAGTCGTCCCAGAAATGCGGCGAGCCCGACAGCGCCGGGTCGAGATGCGCCAGCCGCAGCCCCACCGGCACCGCCAGGTTCTCGGGCGCCACGGCCTCGGGCAGGTCCGGGACGACGGGCTCCGGGGCCGGCGCCTCGGGGTCGCGCTTGCGGACCATCACCCAGCGCACATAATCGACCACGGTCTCGTCGCGCTGGTTCAGGCCGCGCGAGCGCACATAGACGATGCCGGTCTTGCGGTTGGAGTTCTCCTTCAGGCCGATGACCGACGACACCGCCCGCACCGTGTCGCCGGCATACAGCGGCGCCCCGAAGCGGCCGTCGGCATAGCCGAGATTGGCGACGGCGTTGAGCGAGATGTCGGGCACCGTCTTGCCGAAGACGACGTGGAAGGCCAGCAGGTCATCGACGGGCGCGCGCGGCAGCCCCAGCGCGCGGGCGAACTCGTCGGAGGAATTAAGGGCGAAGCGGCTCCCGTACAGCGCCGTGTAAAGGGCGATGTCGCCCTCGGTCACCGTGCGCGGCGTGGCGTGGACGATCTCCTGCCCCAGCCGGAAATCCTCGAAGAAATTGCCTGGATTGGTCTTGCTCATCGTCGGGTTTCCTTACGCCTGCAGGGCCGCTTGCATCGCCGTGATCTGCTCCGCCAGGGCCACCAGGCGCCGCGCGTTGTCGACGTGCAGGTTTTCGACCAGGCGGCCGTCGACCACCACCACGCCCTTGCCGGCGGCGGCGGCCTCGGCGTGGGCGTCGATGATGCGGCGCGAAAAGGCGATTTCGGCCTCGGTGGGCGCGAAAACCCGGTTGGCGGCGTCGATCTGCCTGGGGTGGATCAGCGTCTTGCCGTCGAAGCCCATTTCCAGGCCCTGCCGGCAGGCGTGCTCGAAGCCCTCGGCGTCGTTGAGGTCCAGGTGGACGCCGTCGACGACGGCGAGGCCCGCGGCCCGCGCCGCCAACAGGCACAGCCCCAGGCCGGTGATCATCGGCAGGCGGTCGCGGGTGTGGTGGGCGTGCAGATCCTTGGCGAGGTCCGAGGTGCCCATGACGAAGCCGCCCAGGCGCGGGCTGGCGGCGGCGATCTCCTCGGCCCGCAGCATTCCGCGCGGCGTTTCCATCATGCACCAGATCGCCATGTCCTCGCGGGCGCCGGCGGCCTTCATCACCGCCGCGACCTGGCGGACCATGTCGGCGCTTTCGACCTTGGGCACCAGGATGGCGTCGGCGGCGGTGGCGGCGGCGGCGGCGATGTCGTCGTGCCCCCAGGGGGTGGCGAGGCCGTTCACCCGCACCAGTATCTCGCGCCCGCCATAGCCGCCGGCGTCCAGCGCCGCGACCACCTGGCCGCGGGCCTCGTCCTTGGCGTCGGGGGCCACGGCGTCCTCAAGATCGAAAATGAGGCCGTCGGCGGCCAGGCTGCGCGCCTTGTCCAGCGCACGGGCGTTGGAGCCGGGCATATACAGCACGCTGCGGCGTGGGCGGGCGGTGGTCGCCATGTCGGGGGGTCTCCTGTTGCTGTCGCTGCGGCGCAAGGCGACGAAGGCTAGCAACGCCGCCACGGTCATGGCAAGGTGCAGTGCAGCACGAAAGGCGAGGCGCGGTGAGCATTCTGTCGATACAGTCCGCCGTGGCCTATGGGCATGTGGGCAACACGGCGGCGGTGTTCCCCTTGCAGCGGCTGGGATTCCAGGTGTGGCCGGTGAACACGGCGCAGCTTTCCGCCCACACCGGCCACGCGGTATGGCGCGGGCGCGCCCTGCCGCCCGAGCACGTCGCCGAGGTCGTCGCCGGCCTGGAGGCGCTGGGGGTGCTGCCGGACTGCCGGGCGGTGCTGTCGGGCTATGTCGGCGCCGCCGGCACCGGCGCCGCCATCCTCGACGCGGTGGCGCGGGTGCGCCGCGCCAATCCCGCCGCCGTCTATTGCTGCGACCCGGTGATGGGCGACGAGGGCAAGGGCCTCTTCGTCGCCGACGGCATCCCCGCGTTCATGGCCGAGGCCGCCCTGCCCGCCGCCGACATCGTCACCCCCAACCATTTCGAGCTGGAAATGCTGGCCGGACGCCCCGTCGCCACCCTGGAGGACGCCGTCGCGGCGGCGCGGGCGCTGCTGGGGCGCGGGCCGCGGGTGGCGGTGGCGACCAGCCTGCGCCGCGCCGACGCCCCGGCGGAATCGGCCGAGACGCTGGCCGTCACCGCCGAGGGCGCCTGGCTGGTGACGACGCCGTGGCTGCCCTTCGCCGGCCCGCCCTGCGGCGCCGGCGATTGCCTGGCGGCGCTGTTCCTGGGCCACTGGCTCGGGCGACACGAAACGGCGGACGCGCTGGCGGCGGCGGTGTCGGGGGTGTATGCGGTTCTGGAGGCGACGCTGGCGCAAGGCGGCGAGCTGGCGCTGGTGGCGGCGCAGGAGGCCCTGGTGGCGCCGCCGCGCCGCTTCGCGCCGGTGGCCGTGGCGGTGTGAGTCAACCGTCGGCTGTGCTATAGGATCCTCATGC
>JAWLGJ010000062.1:0-13899 GCA_041685145.1 Magnetospirillaceae bacterium
GCGCGCGCCGCGCGCACCCCCGAGGCGCTGCGGGCGGCGGGGGCGCCCGGGCTGGAGGCCGGCCACGCCGCGCGCCGCCCGGTGCAGGCCGCCCGCGTCTACGCGCCGCTGCTGTCCGACGTGGCCCCGGCGCCGGCCCTGGCCGCCCACGCGGGGCTGGCGGCACGGGTGCTGCTGATGGCCGGCGAGGCCGAGGCGGCGCGGGACTGGGCGGAACTGGCGGTGGAGGCCGGCGACCCCGGCCTGCAAGCGGTGCTGATGCTGGCCGGGGACGACGGCGCCGGCGATGGTCCGCCGCTGTTGGAGCCCGGCGACGAGGCACGCCTGGCCGCCTGGCTAGGCGAGCGCCGCGACGCCGCCGGCGTGCTGCTGCTGACCCTGGCGGACGCGCTGGACTACACCCTGCCCGAGGAAACCTGGCTGGCCTTCCTGGAGGATGCGGCGGTGACCCCGGCAATGATGCCGGCGCCGGTGGTCTGGCAGCGCCTGGGCCGGGTGGCCGGCGACCTGCGCCTGGGCGAGACGGTGTCCCTGGCCCTGCTGGCGCTGGACAAGGTGGCGCCGGCGACGATGCCGCCGCTGACCCTGCAACGGGTGGTGTCGAGCCTGCGGCTGGTGGGCCTGGAGCGCGAGGCGCGGGCGTTGGCGGTCGAGGCGGCGCTGGCGCATGGGGTCTGACGGCGGCCGACACGTCGAGTCCTTCCTGGAAATGATGGCGGTCGAGCGCGGCGCCGCCGCCAACACCCTGGCCGCCTATCGCCGCGACCTGGAGGCGCTGTCGGCGTTTCTGGCGCGGCGCGGCGTCGGCGTCCATCGCGCCGAGGCCGAGGACTTGCGCGCCTATATGTCGGCCCTGGCCGCCGCCGGCATGAGCCCCCGCACCGCCGCCCGCCACCGTTCCACCCTGCGCCAGTTCCACCGCCACCTGTTCGCCGAAGGCGTGCGCGCCGACGACCCCGCCTCGGGCCTGGACGCGCCGCGCCTGGGGCGGCCCTTGCCGAAATATCTCGGCGAGGCCGAGGTCGAGGCGCTGCTGGCGGCGGCACGGGCGCGGCCGGGGCCGCGGGGGCTGCGCCTGGTGGCGATGCTGGAGTTGCTGTACGCCGCCGGCCTGCGGGTGTCGGAACTGGTGGCGCTGCCGCTGGCCGCTGTCGCCCGCGACCCGGCGGTGCTGGTGGTGCGCGGCAAGGGCGGCAAGGAGCGCATGGTTCCCATCGGCCGTCCGGCGCGGGCGGCGGTGGCGGCCTATCGCGACGTGCGCCAGTGCTTCCTGCCCCACGGGCGGCCGAGCCGGTGGCTGTTCCCCTCCGCCAGCCGCCGCGGCCACCTCACGCGCGCCGCCTTCGCGCAGTTGCTCAAGGGCCTGGCGGCCGACGCCGGCCTGGCGCCGTCGCGGGTGTCGCCGCATGTGCTGCGGCATTCCTTCGCCAGCCACCTGCTCGCCCACGACGCCGATCTGCGCGCCGTGCAGCAGATGCTCGGCCACGCCGACATCGCCACCACCGAGATCTACACCCACGTCCTCGACGACCGGCTGACGGCGCTGGTCCGCGCCCACCACCCCCTCGCCGGCGGCGGTGCCTCCGACGACGACGACTGAGGCGTTCAGCCTTTCGGGGCGTGCAGCGGCAGGGTCAGGCCGCTGCGGTCCCAACGGTGGCGGGCGAGGGCGGGGTCGGGGCGGCAGACATAGATCTCCTGCCCCGGCGTGTCGTCGACGGCGAACCCGCAGGAGCGCAGCATCGCCAGCACGGCGGCGTGGTTGGGAACCCACCAATTAGTGGGATCATGGCAGAAGGTGTGCTCGATGAAGGCCATTTTCGGCCAGCCGGGATCATCGAAGCGGGCGCGGCTGCGGTAGTCGACGTCCTCCTGGACCCCCGGCGCCACCTCGCGGCCGCCCATCGTCAGGGTCTGGAACACCATCAGCCGCGGCGCCAGGTCGGCCAGGATGTCCAGCGCCAGCAGCGGATAGCGCAGATGGTAGAAGACGCCCATGAACAGGATGAGATCCCAGCCTTCGTCGCCGCCGGCCAGGTCATAGACACCGGCGCGGCGGAAGGTGACGTCGAGGCCGTATTGCCCGCCCGCCCAGCGTGCCTGGCGCAGGTAATGATCGTCGACGTCGATGCCCGTCACCCGCGCCCCCCGCCGCGCCAACTCGAAGCTGTAGAAGCCAGCGTTGCAGCCGATGTCCAGCGCCCGCCAGCCGCTCAGGTCGGCGGGCAGGTGCGGTGCCAGCGCCCGCCATTTGAAGGCGGGGAAGTCCCCCAGGGGATGACCGGGGGCGGTGCGGGTGCCGTCGGGCAGGTGCAGGTTGTGGAACCAGGGGGCCAGTTCGGCGACGGCGCGGCAGACGGCGGGGTCGGGCATGGCGCCCTCACAAGGCCAGCGCCCGCCGCCGCGCCGCCGCCTCGGCCAGACAGGTCTCCAGGGTGGCGGCGCGGTGGTCGGGGGTGTGCGCGGCCAGCACCCGGCGCCGGGCGCGGCGGCCGATGGCGCGGCGGCGCGTCTCGGGCATGTGGCGCAGGATGGCCAGCACCTCGGCGGGGCCGTCGGCGAGCAGAATCTCCTCGCCGGGCGTGAACAGCCGCTCCAGCCCCGGCCAATAGTCGCTGATGATGGGGGTGCCGCAGGCGGCGGCCTCGAACAGACGCACGCTGGGGGCGTGGCCGGCCGCCACCATGTCGGCGCGGGTGACGTTGAGGGTGAAACGCTGGCTGCCATAGAAGGCGGTGTGCCGCCCCGGCGGCAGGTGCTCGCCGCGCGCCACGTTCGCCGGCCAGGCGATTCCGGCGGGGTATTGCGGCCCCGCCACCACGAAGCGCCCCTCGGGCCAGGCCCGCGCCGGCGCCAGCAGGCGCGCCTCCAGGGCGGGCTGGCGGTCGGCGCCATAGGTGCCCAGATAGCCCAAATCCCAGCGCCGGGGCTCCGGCCGCGGCCGGTAGAGGGCCGGGTCGGCCGAGCAGTAGAGCGCCCGCGCCATCGGCGCGCCGAACTCGCCCTCCAGGCGCCGCAGCACCGGCCCGCCGGTGAAGGAGAGGTAGAGGTCGTAATCGGCCACCATGTCGGCGGCGAGATAATCCTCCCTGTGCTCCCGCAGGCGGGCCAGGGTCACCGGCGTATCGATGTCGTAGAAGGCCCGCACGCCCCGCGCCGTGCCCTGCACCCAGCGTCCCACCGCCACGCCGTCGGGCACGAAGGAGCCGACGATCACCGCGTCCGCCGCCCGCACCGCGCCGGCGAATCGCGCCTTCAGGTCGTCGAGGCCGTCATATAGGGCGGTGCGCCCCCAGGGCGGTTGCGGCAGGTCGCGGTTGGCGGCGTACCACGGCATGTCGCGCTCCAGGAACAGCACCGCGTGGCCGCGCGCCGCCAGGGCGCGGACCAGCGCCCGCCAGGTGGTGGCGTGGCCGTTGCCCCAGGACGAGGTGATCGACAGCCCCAGGATGACGATGGACAGCGGCTTCATTGCGCGCGGGCCTCGTTCGCCTTGGGATGGGGGGCGCCGGCGCCGGTCAACAGGGCGTCGAGAAGGGCGGCGCGGTGGCGGTAGGTATGCTGCGCCAGCACCCGTCGCCGGGCGGCGGCGCCGATGGCCGCGGCGCGGGCGCGGTCCAGCCCCGCCAGCCGATCCGCCACCACCCCGCCATCCTGGGCCAGCAGGATTTCCTTTCCCGGCTCCAGGAACGCCTCGATGCCCGGCCAGGCGTCGCTGATGATGCACGCCCCGGCGCCGGCGGCCTCGAAGATGCGGGTGGCGGGCGAGTGGCCGGTCCGGGCCATGCTGTCGCGGTTGACGTTCAACACCGCCAGCGCCGAGGCGTTGAGGGCGTTGTGGTCGCGGGTATAGACATGCCCCAGCCGCCGCACATTGGGGGGCAGGGGCTTGTCGTCCCAGCCGCTGCCCCCCAGCAGGAAGCGGTGCTCGGGCAGGCGCAGCGCCGGGCGCAGGAGGAACTCCTCGACGCGGCGCTCGCGGTCTGGCATCCGGTTGCCCAGGAAGGCGAGGTCGCAGGCGAGATCGGCGCGGGGCGGCACCGGGTGGTGGGTGTCGGGGTCGAGGGCGTTGTAGACCGGCACGCAGGCGCGTGCCCCCAGCGCCGCATAGGCCGCCACCACCGGCGCGCCGCCGCCATAGGTCAGCACCATGTCATAGGCGGGGATCAGCGCCCGCAGCGGATGGCCGGGATCGGCGCCGACGGCGGCCAGGGTGGCCGGGGCGTCGACGTCCCAGTAGACGGCGGCGCGGTGCGGGGCGCGCAGCGCCGCGACGGCCGCCTCCAGCCAGGCGTCCAGCACCCCGACGCCGCTGGCCTTCACCACCACGTCGGCGTCGGCGGCTGCGTCGAGGGCGGCGCCGGCGCCGTCCTCGTCGGGGGCGTACACCCTCACCCGCGCCCAGGGCGGGTCGGGTATGTCGCGATGCGCCTGGCGGTCGAAGGCGTCGGGCTCGAAGAAGGTGATCTCGTGCCCCAGCGCCGCCAGCCCCTTGAGGATGCCGCGGTAATAGGTGGCGGCGCCGTTCCAGTAGGCCGACACCAGGCTGGAGCCGAAAAAGGCGATGCGCATCAGCCCGCCTCCGCGATGGCGCCGCCGGCCGCGCCCAGCCGCCGCGCGATGGCCAGCAATTCGTCGACGCGGTGGGCGCAGGTGTGGCGGGCGCGGATGGTTTCCAGGCCGGCGGCGGCCAATTCCGCCGCCAGGTCCGGCTCCTCCAGCACCGCCCGCAGATGGGTGCGCATCTGGCGGCCGTCGCGGGCCAGCAGGTAGTCGCGCCCCGGCCGGAACAGGCCCTCGCGGTCCTCCCAGGGCGCGCAGACCAGCGGAATCCCGCAGGCCAGCGCCTCGAAAACGCGGATGGTGGGAATGCCGGGCAGCGCCGCCACATAGGGCCGCCGGGGGATATGCACCGTCACCCGGAAGCGGGCGAAGACCTCGGGGACGCGGTGATTGGCCAGCCAGCCGGCGAAGCCGATGCCGGCGCGGCGCAGCGCCCCCCGCGCCGGTCGCGGATAGCGCACGCCATGCACCCGCGCCCGCAGTTCGAGCGCCTGCGCCGGCCGCAGCAGGAAGCGGCGCAGTTCGGCGCTGCGCTCGCCGTCGCCCCAGTTGCCGATCCACACCAGGTCGCCCTGCCGGGGCCGGTCCGGCAGCGGCCGGAACAGGGCGGTGTCGGCGGCCTCGTGCCAGGTCCACGCCTGCCGTGCCCAGCCGCGCCGGACATAGACCTCGCGCACCGCCTCGCCGAAGGCCAGCACGCCGTCGAAGCCGTCCAGGGGCGCGGCGGCGACGTCGGCGGCGGCGCTGACGGCGCGGTGGTGGGTGTCGTGGAACAGCAGGCGGTAGGCGCCCCCGCCGGCGCGATGCCGCGCCAGCCGCCGCAGCAGCACCGGGTCGGTCCATTCGTGCACCAGCACCAGGTCGGCGCCGTGGAGGGCGGCGTCCAGGTCCAGGCGCCGCGGGTCGTCATAGTCCCGCACCGGCAGCCACGGAAAGGCGCGGCGGTTCGCCTCCAGCGCCGCCGCGCCCTGCTCGGCGACAAGGTGGCTGCGGCTCCAGCCGTTGCGCGGCTCCCACGCCCGTACCGTGTGGCCGCGCGCCAGCAATTCGCGGACGATGCCGCGCAGGAAGTGGGCGTTGCCGTGGTTCCAGTCCGACAGCAGCGAGTGGCAGAACAGCACCAGGTTCATGTCGGCGCCCGCCCCTCCGTTGCCGGCGCCGCCGGCCGTCGCCGCCCCGCCATCAGTTCCGCATAGGCGCCGATATAGCCGGCCGTCATGCGTTCCAGGGTGTAGCAGGCGGCGCGGCGTTTCGCCGCCTGGCCCAGCATCACCGCCTGCGCCTTGTCGCGGGTAAGCTGGCGCAGGGTCGTGCGCAGGGCGCCGGTGTCGTCGGGGGGCACGAACACCGCCGCGCCGCCCCACAGCTCGCGCAGGGTGGGAATGTCGCCCAGCACCAGTGCGCAGCCGGACATGCCCGCCTCCAGCACCGACAGCCCGAAGGGCTCGTAGCGCGCCGGCAGCGCGAAGATGGTCGCGCGCGCCATCCAGGCGCGCATCTCCGGCGCCGCCAGCAGTCCCAGCAGCCGCACATTGGCGGGGCTGATGGCGTTGCCGTCCGGGCCCTTGCGCCCGCCGGCGACCAGCACCGGCCACGAGACATCCCCGGCGACGGCGTCCAGGGCGGCGACGTTCTTGGCCGAATCCCACAGCCGCCCGGCCGATAGCACCACGTTCTTCTTGGGGCCGTCGCGGTACTGCGGCCCCCGCGCCCCGTTCCAGATCACCCGCCCGTGCGGCAGGGGGCCGTAGAGGCGCTCCATCGTGTCAAGGAAGGCCGCGGTGGGCGCGACCACCAGCGCCGCCGCCGCCAGGCCGTTCCGCACCCGCAGCGAATAGGCCGCCCATTCGCGCGGCGCCCCGCAGCCCTTCACCGCCTCGAACCACGAGCGCACGCAGGAATGCGCCACCACCACGCAGGGGGCCCGCCAGGGCAGCGCGGCGTGGGCGTAGCCGTTGAGGTGCACGATGTCGGGGCGGTGCTCGCGCTCCAGGCGCAGCAGCCAGTCGCCGGCGCTCTCGACGTCGGCGTCGGCGCCGCGCATCCATTCCAGCCGGAAATGCCCCTCCGCCAGGGCGAGATCGGGCACCGACAGCGCCGCCTGACGCTGGGCCGGCGAGGGCGGCGGCCCCATGACGGCGAGGGTGGTGCGGACGCCCCGGCGCCGCAGCCCCGCCGCCAATTGCAGCGCATAGCTCCACACCCCGCCGACGGCGTCGGCGGTCATCAGCACATGGCGCGGCAGCCCGGCGGTCATGGCGCCTCCCGCCGGGCCTCAAGCTCCGCCAGGGGGCGGGGCCGTTCGTCCTGAAGGTCGCAGAAGCGGTCGAAGAGGCCGAGATAGTGCTCGACGGCGCGCTCCCAGGCGGTGTCGTCCGGCGCCCCCCACAACCGGCGGTACTCCGGCGCCCCCGGATAGGGAAACAGCGGCACCGGGTCGTTGGCCCACACGCCGCCGTCCATGAGGCGCCGGCGCCAGCGGCCGACGTCGTCGGCGTCGTCCTCGGGCGAGCGGATGAGATTCGCCTGCACGAAGGGCACATGCCGCTTGGCGAGGATCAGGCGCTCGACCAGGGCGGCGGTGTCGAGGCGGCAGGCCTTTTCGAGCGCGGCGCGGCCGGCGGCGCTGACGCTCTCCAGCCCCGCCTCGATGGAGACGCAGCCGGCGCGGCCCAGCAGTTCGATCATGTCGGGCTTCCACAGGTCCATGCGCGTCTGCACGCCGAAGGCGACGCCGCGCTCGGCCAGGGCCTCCAGCAGCGGCCGGTGGGGCAGGAAAATCTCGTCGATGAAGTAGAAATACGTCACCCCCTGGGTGCGCAGACGGTCGATCTCGTCCAGCACCGTCGCCAGCGGCCGGCGGCGATAGGCGTCGCGGAAGTCGAGCTTGGCGCAGAAGGTGCAGGCATAGGGGCAGCCGCGCGAGAACTCGACCTCGGCGCCGGGGCCGTCGGGCGCGCGGTCGAAGCGGTGGTGATGGTGGTGGTGGCGGCGGATGAACGCCTCCGGCCAAGCCAGCGCCGGCAGCGCCGCCAGGTCCACCGCCTGGGCGCCGCCCAGCGCGACGACGGCGCCGTCCTCGACCCGCGCGACGCCCGGCACCCGGGCGGGGTCGGCGGCCTCGGCAAGGCGCAGCAGGGTCTGCTCGCACTCGCCCATCACAACCGCGTCGGCGCCCAGCTTGGCCAGCGCCGCGCCCGGCGTGGTGGAGCCATGCGGGCC
This sequence comes from Magnetospirillaceae bacterium, assembly GCA_041685145.1. Lineage (GTDB taxonomy): Bacteria > Pseudomonadota > Alphaproteobacteria > Rhodospirillales > Magnetospirillaceae > JAWLGJ01. Next base: position 7,786 of record JAWLGJ010000062.1, read on the forward strand.
GACGGCGACCAGCAGCCCCGCCACCCGCCGCACCGCCGCCGCCATCGCCTGCGGCACCCGCAGTTCCGGCTGCGCGCAGCGCCAGAACAGGTAGGTGGGCGCGGTGGCTAGCGCGGTCATATCGGGGCGGAAATCGGCCAGGCGCCGGCGCACCTCGTCGGCGTCCAGGCCGAACAGATGCGCGTCGATCAGCAGCGCCTCGTGCCCCGCCGCCCGCAGCAGCGCCTCGGCATAGGCGAGTTCCAGGGGCAGATGCGGCTGGCGGCAGCCGAAATAGACGCTGCCCTCGAACCGCCAGGGGGGATTTATCAGCGCCACCCTCATGCCGACGCCTCCGTCAGCGGCGGCACCTCGCCGCTGGCCGTCAGCCAGTCGTGCAGGCGGCCGATGCCCTCCGGCGCCGCCACCCGCGCCCGCCAGCCGGTGGCGGCGGCGAAGCGGCCGGTGTCGGAGACGTAGTAGAGCTGGTCGCCGGGGCGCCAGTCGCGGAAGCGCACCTCGGGGCGGCGGCCGGTCAGCCCGGCGATGACCTCCAGCACCTCCAGCAGGCTGACGGCGTTGGCGGGACCGCCGCCGATGTTGAAGACCCGCCCCCGCAGCTCCGCCATGTTGTCCAGCGCCAGCCGATAGGCGGCGACGGCATCGTCGATGTGCAGGATGTCGCGCACCTGCCGCCCGTCGCCGAAGATGGTGATGGCGCGCCCGGCCAGCGCCGAGATCAGGAAATGCGCCACCCAGCCCTGGTCCTCGGTGCCGAACTGGCGCGGGCCGTACAGGCAGCTCATGCGGAAGACGCAGGCCGGCAGGCCGTAGATGCGGGCGTAGTCCAGCACATACTGGTCGGCGCCGCCCTTCGAGCAGCCATAGGGGCTGTGCAGCTCGATGGGCTGGTCCTCGGAAACGCCCTGCGCGCCCAGGCGCGGATCGGCGGCGGCGTAGCGGGTCGCCTCCGCCGTCAGCGGCAGATGGGCCAGGGCGCCATAGACCTTGTTGGTGGAGGCGAACACCAGCGGCGGCGGCGCGGGGCGGGCGCGCAGCGCCTCCAGCAGGTTGAGCGTGCCGGCCAGGTTGACGTCGAAATCGTGGCGCGGGTCAGCGACGCTGGTGGTCACCGCCACCTGCGCGGCCAGATGGATGACGCGCCGCGCCCCCGCCACCGCCGCCTGGACGGCGAAGCGGTCGCGGATGTCGGCGACCTCCGCCCGCACGCGGGGGCCGTGGCGGTGGTCGAGCCACCGCAGGTTGTCCTCGACGCCGGGGCGGCTGAGATTGTCGAAGAGCACCACCCTTTCGCCGTCGGCGGCCAGCGCGTCGGCGATGTTGGCGCCGACGAAACCGGCGCCGCCGGTGATGAGGGTGTAACCGCCGCCCTCCGGCGCCGGCCGCGCCGCCGCCGCCGCGCGCGCCAGCGACCGCACCCGCCCCACGCCGCCCTCGGCCAGCAGGCGGTGCAACAGCTTGGGCGCGCCCTCGGCGGTCACCAGCCCCAGATGATAGTGCCGTTCGTCGAAGTGGAAGCCTTCCTGGCTGGGAAGCGCCGGGTGCAAGTCCTGGTAGCCGTACCAGTAGACCCGTTCCACCGGCGCCTCCAGGGCGTCGAGGAACACCCGCATCTGCGCCATCTGATCGTGGCGCCAGGTGCTGTAGCCGACCTCGGTGATCCACAGCTCGGGCGCGTGGCCCTGGGCGTCCAGCGCCGCGCGCACCCCGGCGGTGACGGCGGGCCAGCCGCTCCACTCGCTTTCCCAGGTGCCCGGAAAGGCGTGCAGCGCCACGGCGTCGATATGCGCCAGCACCCCCCGGCGGCCCATCGCCGCCAGCCACGCGGGGTCGGTCGGGCACATGCCCGCCAGCACCGTGCGCTTGCCGCGCCGGCGGGCCCAGTGGGCGGCGGCGCCGACCATTTCGGCGAAGCCTTGCCAGCCGGCGTCCATCTGCCAGTCCCAGTCGTTGAGGTTGTTGGGCTCGTTCCACAGTTGCAGCCAGTCGAAATGGCGGCCGTGGCGGTCGATCAGCAGGTCGACGAAGTCGGCGTAGTCGCGCAGCCGTCGCGGCGGCGCCGAGGGCTTCGGCGCCACCGCCAGCGACGGCGGCGTGTAGGTGACGCAGGGCAGCACCTCGACCTCGCGGGCCAGGCGCGGCAGCAGCCAGTCGTACCAGGCGGGGCCGTCGGGGCGATGCCAGTCGGCCCAGGACAGGTTGGTGCGCAGCCGCGTCACCCCCAGCCGCCGGAGCCCCGCCAGCACCGCCTCCACCCGCTCGTGCTCGCCGGGGCGGAACCATTCGACGACGCCGAAGTTGCCGGGGCCGAAGCCGCCGGGCGTGGACGCGGTCTGGGGCCGTGCGGGCGCGTCGGTCACGCGATCAAGCCCCTTCGCACCAGTTCGGCGGTGGCCTCGTCGACCCGGTCGGCGGGGCGGCATTCCGCCAGCCAGGCGATCAGTTCGCGCAGCCCCTCGTCGAAGCCGACGCCCGCCTCGTAGCCGAGGACTTCGCGCGCCAGGCCGACATCGGCGAAGCAGTGGCGGATATCGCCGACACGGGCGCGGCCGGTGATCTCGGGCGCCACCCCGTCGCGCCCCAGCGCCCGCGCCAGCCGCTGCGCCACCTCGGCGACGGTGACCGACTCGCCGCTGCCGATGTTGAACACCTGCCCCGCCGCCGCCGGCGTCTCCAGGGCCAGGCGCACCGCCCGCGCCACGTCGCGCACATGCACGAAGTCGCGCCGCTGGTGGCCGTCCTCGAAAATCAGCGGCGGGCGGCCGTTCAGAAGGCGCGCGGCGAAGATCGCCAGCACCCCGGTGTAGGGGTTGGACAGCGCCTGGCGGGGGCCATAGACGTTGAACAGCCGCAGCGCCACGGTGTCGATGCCATAGGCGGCGCCGATCATCAGGCACAGGCGCTCCTGGACGTATTTCGACAGCGCGTACACCGAGGCCAGCGAGGTCGGCTTGCTCTCGGGGGTCGGCACCGGCCGCAGGGGCTGCCCCCAGGCGTCGACCGGATCCCAGTGCCCGCGCCGCAACTGCTCGGCGCTGCGGGTGGCGGCGCCGTACAGGCGCCCGAAGGCGTCGCGGTAGAGCCCCTCGCCGTAGACGCTCATCGACGAGGCGACGACCAGCCGCGCCACCGGCCGCTCCGTCAGCGCCTGCAGCAGGACGGCGGTGGCGTGGTCGTTGCCGCCGACATAGTCCGCGACCGCGTACATGCTTTGGCCGACGCCGACGCGGGCGGCGAGGTGGCACACGGCATCGACCCCCTCCAGGGCTCGGCGCACCGCCGCGCCGTCGCGCAGGTCGGCGGCGTGGAACTCCGCCTCGGGCGTCAGATAGGCCGGCCGCGCCGCCGCGGGCCCGTGCACCTGGGCCTCCAGGCTGTCCAGAACCCGCACGCGCCAGCCCGCCGCCACCAGGGCGTCGGCGACATGCGAGCCGATGAACCCCGCGCCGCCGGTGATGAGAACCGTTCCCGTCATAGGCCCCGTTGCCGCTGCTCGTCTCCCTGGGCAGATATGCGCAGCCAGTGACGTGTGCGCGGGTTCCTACCCCCAAAAATCCGCCGCTTCTCGCCTCCGGATGGGGCGCCTCGTCATCCGGACGAACGGCCGCCGGCCGCACCGCCAGGGGGGCGGCATCGCTGGTCAGAGGCGGGTCGACCGCCTACATGCGGGGGGCGAAAAAACGGCAGAGGGTGGCATAGGCGCCCCATCCCCGTGGCCGATGCGGGTGCGGTGGTGCGGGCGCGCCTTTCGTGGTAGCACCGACGGCATCGGCCGCAGGGGCGGGGCGACCGCGTCCGAAGCGGTAGCAATCCCTTTTTTATGGGCCTAGATGTATCACTGATGAGCGAGGCTGCCGTGACAGCGACCAACCGACCGCGCCCCGTCGTGCTGTGCGTCCTCGACGGCTGGGGCTGGCGTGAACAGCGCGAGGACAACGCCATCGCCCAGGCCGAGACGCCGATCTGGGACCGTCTGGTGCGCACCTATCCCCGCGCCATGATCGAGACCCACGGCGCCGCCGTGGGTCTGCCGGCGGGGCAGATGGGCAATTCCGAGGTCGGCCACACGAATCTGGGCGCCGGGCGCGTGGTGCTGCAGGACCTGCCGCGCATCGACGCCGCCGTCGCCGACGGTTCGCTCGCCGCCCTGCCGGCGTTGCAGCGTCTGATCGCGGCGCTGAAGGGCACCGGCGGCACGCTGCACCTGATGGGGCTGATGTCGCCGGGCGGCGTGCATTCGCACCAGGACCACATCGCCGCCCTGGCGCGGACGGTGGCGGGTGCCGGGGTGCCGGTGGCCGTGCACGCCTTTCTGGACGGCCGCGACACGCCGCCGCAAAGCGCCAAGGACTACCTTGCCACCTTCATCGGCGCCGTTAAGGGCTGTGACGCGCGCATCGCCACCGTCAGCGGCCGCTACTACACCATGGACCGCGACAAGCGCTGGGAGCGCACCCAGCGCGCCTATGCGGCGCTGGTGGAGGCCGAGGGCGAGCGCGCCGCCGACGCCGTGGCGGCGGTGAGCGCCTCCTACGCCGCCGGCGCCAACGACGAATTCGTGCTGCCGATGGTCATCGACGGCTATGAGGGCATGAAGGACGGCGACGGCCTGCTGATGGCGAATTTCCGCGCCGACCGCGTGCGCCAGACCCTCGCCGCCCTGTGCGACCCCGCCTTCGACGGCTTCGCGCGCCCGCGGGTGGTCGATTTCGCGGCGCGGGTGGGGATGACGGAATATTCACGCGACCTCAACGCCTTCCTCGACATCCTGTTCCCGGCGCAGGAACTGACGAACATCTTCGGACAGGTGATCAGCGAGGCGGGGCTGACGCAGTTGCGGATCGCCGAGACCGAGAAATACGCCCATGTGACCTTTTTCTTCAACGGCGGCGAGGAACGCTGTTTCGCCGGCGAGGAGCGCATCCTGGTGCCCAGCCCCAAGGTGGCGACCTACGACTTGCAGCCGGAAATGGCGGCGCCCGAGGTCACCGACCGCCTGGTCGCGGCGGTGCGCTCGGGGGCGTTCGACGTCATCATCGTCAACTACGCCAACGGCGACATGGTCGGCCACACCGGCATCATGGCGGCGGCGATCAAGGCGGTGGAGACCGTCGATGCCTGCCTGGGTCGGCTGACGGAGGCGGTGGTCGAGGCCGGCGGCTGTCTTCTGGTCACCGCCGACCACGGCAACGCCGAAATGATGCGCGATCCCGCCACCGGCCAGCCCCACACCGCCCACACCGCGACCCCGGTCCCGGCGGTGCTTGTCAATCCGCCGCCCGGCGTCGCCGGGCTGGCCGACGGGCGCCTCGCCGACGTGGCGCCGACGCTGTTGGCGATTCTGGGGCTGCCGCAGCCGGCCGAGATGACCGGCCGCTCGCTGCTGCGCCGCCGCGAGGAGGAGGCTACCCCCACCCGTGCCACCGGCTGACGCCTTCCGCCGGCGCCGCCTGGCGCCCCTGGTCGTGGCCGTGCTGCTGGCGACGCCGGCGGCGGCGCAGCCGGCCGCGGACGGCGAGGCCGAGGAGCGGCTGCGCGCCGTGGAGGGCACCATCGAGGAGCGCCGCCGCGAGGGCCGGCGGCTGGCGGCGGAGGCCGAGGCCGTGGCCGCGGAACTGGCCGGGCTGCGTGCCGAGGCGGTCGACCTCGCCGCCGCGGCGCAGCGCCAGGAGGCGCGGCTGGATACGCTGGAGGCGCGCCTGGCCGAACTGGAGGCCGAGGAGGTGGCCCGCGCCGCCGCCCTGGAACGCCGGCGCGCGCAGAGCACCGCCCTGGCCGCCGCCTTGCAGCGCTTGGCGCTGACACCGCGCGTGGCGCTGCTGGCGCGGCCGGGCGAGCCCGCCGAGGCGGTGCGCGGCGGAATGCTGTTGCAGGCCGCCCTGCCGCGGGTGGAGGCGGCGGCGCGGCGGCTGCGCGACGAAATCGGCGCGCTGGCGCGCCTGCGCGAGGATGTCGGCCGCACCCGCGCCGGCGTCCTTGCCGAGGAGCGGGAACTGGCGGCGAAGCGGCAGCGGCTGGCGGCGGTGGCCGAGCGGCAGGCGAAGCTGCACGCCACCCTGCTGACGCGGGCCAGCGAGGAACAGCGGCGCGCCGAGCGGCTGGCCGAGGAGGCCG